>NZ_WTKP01000019.1 GCF_009793355.1 Vreelandella zhuhanensis | reverse complement strand
CCTATTCAGGCGAAGGAACATGGCCGCTTTGCACTTCAACAAGCCAGTGGGCATATAGCACAGCTTCCTGGTTGTCGTTGGCGACTAGATGAAGGTGCTTCAGGTGTCGGTGCTCCTTGGATTCGTTCCAGATCGTCAAGGAAAGCCTTGCTGCTAGGGCATCTTCCACGGGAGGTAGCCCAACTTGCTCCGGAAGCGGTAAGGCTAGCGACGCGATCTCGTGGATTTCCGCAACTCGCATGGCAAAACGGTAACACATGAGCAGTTCCTCCCATCCGCTCTCCGACACCTTGGTGGGTGGCATGAACTTGATCGTCTTGGGGGTCGTCTCACCAGGTGACCAAGTCATCCAAGCTTGACCCTCTGCCGCCTTGCCAAGGTCGCGTCGCTGATCTTCGGTGGCTGGCACTACCACGGCATCCAAAGTCTCTGCCTCAAGGTCTTGTTGTGTTCTGACCTCTATAGTCAAGTCGTTCTGCGTCAGTTTCAGCATGTCTCCTCACTCGGCACAATTGATGCATTTCAGCACGGTGGGATCCCACTCCAGCCGCTTAGCGGCAATCCATTCACCACACTCGCTACACTCACCAAACGTTTTCCGCTCCAGGCGTGCCAAAGCTGCGTCGATACGCCAAATCATCATTTGACGGCGCTCCTCCCCAGCCTTGGCCATGGCTTGGCCCTGAAGGGCATCCATACGCGATAGGCGGCCCACTGACTGCTGGTCTAGCATCACCGTGGCGCGGCTCTCCTTGCTCTCGAAGCTCTGATCGATCAGCAATGCCTTGGTGTCTTCCAGCTGGCGGGTGATTTTCTCTATATCGATATCTGGATGATTCATCGCTTCCCCTTACCTTTCGCGTCAGTGGGTCCAGGAAGGCCAGCAATACGGCCGACAGGTGATTCCCCAACCGAAAGACCCAAGATAGCTGCTTTGTTCAGGACTTTGTAGGGAGTTATGCGAACACCTGGGTCCACTCACCACGCTTGGCCAGTAAGCCGCGAGCGAGTTCCTTGGCACCCTCCAGGCTATGACTGGCCGCCCAGCCACATTGCATTTCGTTGCAGGCCGGTACCTCGGTAGCCACGAGAACGTCCTTCAGAGTGTTCTCCAGCAGGTCCAACACGCCCTCATAATCATCGTGATTGATCACTGCCACGTAGAAACCGGTCTGGCAGCCCATGGGGCTGATATCGACAACCTTGTCGGAGTGGTTGCGCGACAGCTCGGCCATCAGGTGCTCCAAGGAGTGCAGAGAGGGCATGTCCATGTGATCCCGGTTAGGCTGGCAGATACGCAGGTCGTACTTATGGATGCGGTCACCGTTCTCACCTGTCTTGATGTCGGCCAGGCGTACGTAGGGGGCCTTCACCTTGGTGTGATCCAGGTTGAAGCTTTCGACATTCATTTTTTGCTCGGTCATTGAGATTACCTTGGGGTTCTATGGCTAAAGGAGGCACGGCGTAGCCGCCAGTGCCGGTTTCGAGTTTCAAGCTTTGGAATTTCTAGGCGGTTTAGATGCCGGCTGCCTGGCGAAGAGCGTCGGCCTTGTCGGTCTTTTCCCAAGGAAAGGCGGTAAAGGTTTCGACTTGCTGCTTGCCTTGATCATCGATCCAGGCGTAGCTGGATTCGAACGGCTCGCGACCGAAATGGCCGTAAGCCGAGGTCAA
>NZ_WTKP01000018.1:3254-5035 GCF_009793355.1 Vreelandella zhuhanensis | reverse complement strand
GCTCTTTAACAATTGATCAGGTAATTCATGTGGGCGCTTGCCGATGAGGGTGACAATGTCACCGAAAATCAAGGCAAGCGACTCAAGCAATCAGGTTTTTCGAAACCTGTGTTGAATGAAATCGTTTGAACCTTGAGCCAAGTTTGATTCGCTTCTGTTACTTTCGAGTGACAGGCAAGGATCACAATGATTTGAAACTGAAGAGTTTGATCATGGCTCAGATTGAACGCTGGCGGCAGGCCTAACACATGCAAGTCGAGCGGTAACAGGCCCTTCGGGGCGCTGACGAGCGGCGGACGGGTGAGTACTGCATAGGAATCTACCCGGTAGTGGGGGATAACCTGGGGAAACTCAGGCTAATACCGCATACGTCCTACGGGAGAAAGCAGGGGCCTTTTGGCCTTGCGCTATCGGATGAGCCTATGCCGGATTAGCTGGTTGGTGAGGTAATGGCTCACCAAGGCGACGATCCGTAGCTGGTCTGAGAGGATGATCAGCCACATCGGGACTGAGACACGGCCCGAACTCCTACGGGAGGCAGCAGTGGGGAATATTGGACAATGGGGGCAACCCTGATCCAGCCATGCCGCGTGTGTGAAGAAGGCCTTCGGGTTGTAAAGCACTTTCAGCGAGGAAGAACGCCTGGTGGTTAATACCCGCCAGGAAAGACATCACTCGCAGAAGAAGCACCGGCTAACTCCGTGCCAGCAGCCGCGGTAATACGGAGGGTGCGAGCGTTAATCGGAATTACTGGGCGTAAAGCGCGCGTAGGCGGCGTGATAAGCCGGTTGTGAAAGCCCTGGGCTCAACCTGGGAACTGCATCCGGAACTGTCAGGCTAGAGTGCAGGAGAGGAAGGTAGAATTCCCGGTGTAGCGGTGAAATGCGTAGAGATCGGGAGGAATACCAGTGGCGAAGGCGGCCTTCTGGACTGACACTGACGCTGAGGTGCGAAAGCGTGGGTAGCAAACAGGATTAGATACCCTGGTAGTCCACGCCGTAAACGATGTCGACCAGCCGTTGGGTGCCTTGAGCACTTTGTGGCGAAGTTAACGCGATAAGTCGACCGCCTGGGGAGTACGGCCGCAAGGTTAAAACTCAAATGAATTGACGGGGGCCCGCACAAGCGGTGGAGCATGTGGTTTAATTCGATGCAACGCGAAGAACCTTACCTACCCTTGACATCCTGCGAAGCCGGAAGAGATTCTGGTGTGCCTTCGGGAGCGCAGAGACAGGTGCTGCATGGCTGTCGTCAGCTCGTGTTGTGAAATGTTGGGTTAAGTCCCGTAACGAGCGCAACCCTTGTCCTTATTTGCCAGCGGGTCATGCCGGGAACTCTAAGGAGACTGCCGGTGACAAACCGGAGGAAGGTGGGGACGACGTCAAGTCATCATGGCCCTTACGGGTAGGGCTACACACGTGCTACAATGGCCGGTACAAAGGGTTGCGAGCTCGCGAGAGTCAGCGAATCCCAGAAAGCCGGTCTCAGTCCGGATCGGAGTCTGCAACTCGACTCCGTGAAGTCGGAATCGCTAGTAATCGTGAATCAGAATGTCACGGTGAATACGTTCCCGGGCCTTGTACACACCGCCCGTCACACCATGGGAGTGGACTGCACCAGAAGTGGTTAGCCTAACGCAAGAGGGCGATCACCACGGTGTGGTTCATGACTGGGGTGAAGTCGTAACAAGGTAGCCGTAGGGGAACCTGCGGCTGGATCACCTCCTTAAACGACACGTCAGCCCTTGCGGCAAGCGCTCACAATGAATTACCTGATCAAGA
>NZ_WTKP01000018.1:0-3190 GCF_009793355.1 Vreelandella zhuhanensis | reverse complement strand
CAGCAGTCGCTCTTTAACAATGTATATCATGCTGATGAACGCAGAAGACGCAAGTCTTTTGCATGTTGTCATTGCGACCCAGACTCCTTCGGGTTATAGGGTCAAGCAATGAAGCGCACACGGTGGATGCCTAGGCAGCCAGAGGCGATGAAAGACGTGGCAGCCTGCGATAAGGCTCGGCGAGGTGGCAAACAACCTGTGACCCGGGCATTTCTGAATGGGGAAACCCACTCATCACAAGATGAGTATCGTGCACTGAATACATAGGTGTACGAGGCGAACCAGGGGAACTGAAACATCTAAGTACCCTGAGGAAAAGAAATCAACCGAGATTCCCCTAGTAGCGGCGAGCGAACGGGGACCAGCCCTTAAGCGTGTGACTGATTAGGCGAACAAGCTGGGAAGCTTGGCCGTAGCGGGTGATAGCCCCGTAGTCGAAAATCTGATCACGTGAAATCGAGTAGGTCGGGGCACGAGAAACCTTGACTGAACATGGGGGGACCATCCTCCAAGGCTAAATACTCCTGGCTGACCGATAGTGAACCAGTACCGTGAGGGAAAGGCGAAAAGAACCCCGGAGAGGGGAGTGAAATAGATCCTGAAACCGTGTGCGTACAAGCAGTCGGAGCCCACTTGTTGGGTGACGGCGTACCTTTTGTATAATGGGTCAGCGACTTATTTTCAGTGGCGAGGTTAACCGCATAGGGGAGCCGTAGGGAAACCGAGTCTTAACTGGGCGCGCTAGTCGCTGGAAATAGACCCGAAACCGGGCGATCTATCCATGAGCAGGGTGAAGGTTGAGTAACATCAACTGGAGGCCCGAACCAGGATCTGTTGAAAAAGATTTGGATGACTTGTGGATCGGAGTGAAAGGCTAATCAAGCCCGGAGATAGCTGGTTCTCCTCGAAAGCTATTTAGGTAGCGCCTCATGTATCACCACCGGGGGTAGAGCACTGTTTCGGCTAGGGGGTCATCCCGACTTACCAACCCGAGGCAAACTCCGAATACCGGTGAGTGCAGCGTGGGAGACACACAGCGGGTGCTAACGTCCGTTGTGAAAAGGGAAACAACCCAGACCGTCAGCTAAGGTCCCCAAATCCTGGTTAAGTGGGAAACGATGTGGGAAGGCTCAGACAGCTAGGAGGTTGGCTTAGAAGCAGCCACCCTTTAAAGAAAGCGTAATAGCTCACTAGTCGAGTCGGCCTGCGCGGAAGATGTAACGGGGCTAAACCAGGTACCGAAGCTACGGGTGCATTCTTAGGAATGCGCGGTAGAGGAGCGTCGTGTACGCCGATGAAGGTGGATTGAGAAGTCTGCTGGAGGTATCACGAGTGCGAATGCTGACATGAGTAACGATAAAGGGCGTGAAAAACGCCCTCGCCGGAAGACCAAGGGTTTCTGTTCGACGCTAATCGGAGCAGAGTGAGTCGGCCCCTAAGGCGAGGCCGAAAGGCGTAGTCGATGGAAAACGGGTCAATATTCCCGTACCGGACATGATTGCGATGGGGGGACGGAGAAGGCTAGGTGGGCCAGGCGTTGGTTGTCCTGGTGAAAGTGAGTAGGCCGAGGTCCTAGGCAAATCCGGGACCTTAAAGCCGAGACACGAGATGAACTGACCACGGTCAGGAAGTCACTGATGCCACGCTTCCAGGAAAAGCCTCTAAGCTTCAGATCATGTGCGACCGTACCCCAAACCGACACAGGTGGTCAGGGAGAGAATCCCAAGGCGCTTGAGAGAACTCGGGTGAAGGAACTAGGCAAAATGGTGCCGTAACTTCGGGAGAAGGCACGCCGGCGTAGGGTGACGGGACTTGCTCCCCGAGCCCGAACCGGTCGAAGATACCAGGTGGCTGCAACTGTTTATTAAAAACACAGCACTCTGCCAACGCGCAAGCGGACGTATAGGGTGTGACGCCTGCCCGGTGCCGGAAGGTTAAATGATGGTGTTAGCCCTCGGGCGAAGCTCTTGATTGAAGCCCCGGTAAACGGCGGCCGTAACTATAACGGTCCTAAGGTAGCGAAATTCCTTGTCGGGTAAGTTCCGACCTGCACGAATGGCGTAATGATGGCCACGCTGTCTCCACCCGAGACTCAGTGAAATTGAAATCGCCGTGAAGATGCGGTGTACCCGCGGCTAGACGGAAAGACCCCGTGAACCTTTACTATAGCTTCACACTGGACGCTGATGTTGCCTGTGTAGGATAGCTGGGAGGCTAGGAACCCCGGACGCCAGTTCGGGGGGAGCCAACCTTGAAATACCAGCCTGGCATCATTGGCGTTCTCACTCAGGTCCCTTATCGGGATCGAGGACAGTGTGTGGTGGGTAGTTTGACTGGGGCGGTCTCCTCCCAAAGCGTAACGGAGGAGCACGAAGGTACCCTCAGCACGGTCGGACATCGTGCATTGAGTGCAAGAGCATAAGGGTGCTTGACTGCGAGACAGACACGTCGAGCAGGTGCGAAAGCAGGTTCTAGTGATCCGGTGGTTCTGTATGGAAGGGCCATCGCTCAACGGATAAAAGGTACTCCGGGGATAACAGGCTGATACCGCCCAAGAGTTCACATCGACGGCGGTGTTTGGCACCTCGATGTCGGCTCATCACATCCTGGGGCTGAAGTCGGTCCCAAGGGTATGGCTGTTCGCCATTTAAAGTGGTACGCGAGCTGGGTTTAGAACGTCGTGAGACAGTTCGGTCCCTATCTGCCGTGGGCGTTGGACGTTTGAGAAGGGCTGCTCCTAGTACGAGAGGACCGGAGTGGACGACCCTCTGGTGTTCCGGTTGTCACGCCAGTGGCATTGCCGGGTAGCTATGGTCGGACGGGATAACCGCTGAAAGCATCTAAGCGGGAAGCCCCCTTCAAGATGAGACGTCCCCGAGGCCTTGAGCCTCCTGAAGGGCCCAGCGAGACCAGCTGGTTGATAGGCACGGTGTGGAAGCGCTGCAAGGCGTTGAGCTAACGTGTACTAATGGCCCGTGAGGCTTGACCCTATAACACCCAAGGGGTCTGATCGCAGGACAACAGACAATCAGCCCGTCGCCCAGGCGACGTGCCATCCGCATGATAGACATTAAAAGTTTTGCCTGACGACCATAGCGTCCGGGAACCACCTGATCCCTTGCCGAACTCAGTCGTGAAACCGTTCCGCGCCGATGGTAGTGTGGGGTCTCCCCATGCGAGAGTAGGTCAT
>NZ_WTKP01000017.1 GCF_009793355.1 Vreelandella zhuhanensis | reverse complement strand
TTTCTGATTCATGACACACCTCTATTGGCAGGAGATTTTACCTGCGCCTGTGTGTCCGGGAAACTATAGCCACTTCACTGTATCTAAGTGATTATATGACGCGACAACATAGAGCCACGGCACTTTTTTCGAGAAGCGCCATGGCTCCATCTGAGTTATTTTTATTTGCTTTCGGCCATGAGCGGAATTTCAGCGAGAGCTTATGTAACGCCACAGGTAAATTGCGCATGGAGCAACGCGGAATACGTCAACTTGATCCAATTGTTAGCTGTCATCTATTTGTTCTTGGTCTCCATGCGTGTGCTATCACCAATAAATCATGCTACGGCAATATTCGAGCAGAAACCGTGATAACGTTTTGTATAGTGGCTATGTGACTTCATCACGAGTCAACTTTTGATATACACCAAGACCGACTACCAACAAAATAGCTGCAATTAACAAGAAAGTGGGGTAGATCAACGTAGTAATGTCTTTTGACCCGGCGTCAAAAATGAACACTAGGGATTCCAGGCTTATAGCAATGGCAATTATGACGAGAAACTTTAATAAAGCCTCCCTCTGTTTTTCAGGCGACTTCGTAGCACTGCTGCTGAAAACTTCTTCTTCCAACAAGAATTTGGACACATCGAAAACAGCCATTCCAATCACGATCAAGCCAATGGCATTAAGAAGGGCTGCAATAAGCAAGGTCTTTTCGTGTAACGAGAGCCATATATCCCATAAGGCAACGCCCATCATTGTGAGACTTATAATCCCCAAGCTCAAGCTGATGAGCCCATAAACAGCACGCCCTATCCAATCAGAAATATTTTTCGCCTTATTCATCTTTGCTCCGATCCGCCAATTGATTTGCTGGCATATATTACTGCTAACAGGCATTAGACAGCACGCCCTGATATTGGATGAGCACGCTCGCGCGTTCAACAATGTTAAGCCGCACGCCGCCTCCTACCTAAATCTACTGAAAAACCATAATACTAAGTATAATTCGGCAATATAACACCAATTATAGTGCATGCGGCATAACACGGACCGAGATGCTCGATGCCTTTGTCGAGATGGCCGCTTTGGGTCGTTTAGCTACATATGCCATTAAAACTAAATGCAAAGAAAACAATTGGCATTGCTTAAAAGCCCACGTCCTGCGTCAGAGGCTTGCTTGCAACGCTTATAACGACAGTAGCGGACTCGAAGGCTTCTGTCATTCCTACATAAGCAAATACGCGATTGTAGTGAGCTGGTAGCAGATTCAGGTGGCAGAAAAAGCCACAGACTGCGATGTCCCAAAAGGGAGATTCGTCCAAAGGCATCCTGTGCGTTTCAACAGAAGCCAATGCAAAAGTGTGGGTTAAAAACATACAGAATCGGGTAAGGGCCGGGGTCACCCCCAGGAACAGCGCCAGTCAAGGCGCTGCGCGCCATGCCTGGCGCACCCATAAAAGGGCCGCCGATCGGTGATCGGCGGCCCTTGATATTACCCTTTCAGTGCGCCGGCATGGCCAGCGCCTGAATCAGGCAGACTTGGCAGTCTTGGCGGTGGTATTGATAGTGTCAGCCGCCTGCTTGACGTTGCTCTCAGCAGCCTTTTGGGTCTGCTTGACGTTCTCTTCGGTCAGCTTCTGGCTATCCTTGACGAAGTCCTGCTGCAGGGCCACGACCTTCTCGGCATCGCCCTTCAGGCGCTCGGTCAGGTCCTTGGCGACTTGCTGCTGGCCTTCCATGTACTCGCGGAGGCCTTCGGCATCCTTGACGTTCATGAGGTTGCGCAGCTGCGCCAGGCTAGTCTCGGAATAAGCCTTGACAGCGTCCTGCTGGGCGTTGACCAGCTTCTCGGTGTAGTTCACGGAAAGCTCGGCGTAGGCGCGAGCCGGACCGGAGAACATGGATTCGAATTGATTGGTGATCTGCTTGGTGTCAAATGCGTTGGTCATGATGAGAACCTCCGGGTTCTGAATGCGATGGAACGGGAGATTCCCGCTCTGTTGCAGTGCACAATAACAGGGATTTTTGTGCAGCGCAACATTTCAAGCGGATGAGGCATGGCGACAGTCACTGGCGATGCCACCGAAGCATCCGAAACGGCCTGATGGTTGACTGAGGTGGATAATCAAGAAGAACAAACAGAAAGGAATCAGGCTGCTTCTTCCAGCAGTCCCGTAGCAAAGTCCATTTCATAGGTAAGTTTTTTGAGCAGCTGACGCCGTCGGTCGTCGGTTATATGCCGGACGTTATCGTAGTTCAATTCAATATCTTTGAGCGTGGCATGAATATGCGAAAGCACCAGGCCGGCCCTTTCCTTCAACGTGGTATCCGAAGGAAAGTACCAGGAAGACCCATCAGCGAGGTCAATGCGAACGGATTGGTCAATCATGAACGTTCTCTAGAGTTGGGAGAAAATAGCTGAGAGGAGCTAGAAATAAAAATTGCCCTGCGGGCAGGCTAGAAAACAGGGCAATGGAAACAGGTATGGGGCAAGGCCTCCTGGCCATATCGAGCGTATCCTTGCTCGTCACCCCATGTCGCCAAGGTAACTTCCCTAATCTAGGAGTGAATTGATCTAAGTTAAGTTAGCAGTGCTCAAAAATTCAAAGTCTTTCTGAAATGACTCAGATCAAGAAAAGCCTCGCCTCACCTGCCTGGAATTCAAGATTCGCGCCTGTCGTGAATTTTTAAAGGCTGTTTCCGATTTTCTGCTTGTACTCAGGGCTGGACATAGCGTCAATCTCCTGTCGAATACAGTGCAGCGGTCAGGCGTTGTTGCGTTGCAGGGCGTCGAGCCCCTCGAGCAGGCCTTGCATGTCGTCGGCGTGTTCTTCCTCTTGGGCGAGGATATCCTCGATGATGCGCCGTGTGGTTGGGTCCTGGTCGCCGAGATAGGCGGCAATTTCACGATAGCTGTCGATGGCGATGCGTTCGGCGATCAGGTCTTCCTTGATCATGTCCCGCAGGTTCTCGCCGGGCACGTATTCTGCATGTGCCCTCGACACCAGGCCTTCCGGCGAGAAATCAGGCTCACCGCCCAACTGGACGATGCGCTCGGCCGCCCAGTCGGCGTGTTGTTGTTCCTGTCTGGCATGCTCCTGGAACTCATCTGCCGCCACCTTGGCGCTGAGGCCGGTCGCCATGTACTGGTGACGCTTGTAACGCAGCGTGCAGACGATCTCGGTGGCCAGTACTTCGTTGAGCAACCGGATCACCGTCTCGCGATCGGCGTTGTATCCGGCAGTGACAGCACCGTCTTCGATATGCTGGCGGGCACGGTCGCGAATCGTCTTGATGTCGGTAAGAAAGGGCTGGCTGGTCATGGCGGGGTCTCCTCGGGTCGGCCATGTCATGGGGTTCTTCCCAAGCGTAGAACATCCCTGCCGCCGACGCGAAACTGCGCTCAGACCGCGCGAGTCACGGCGCAGGCTTATCGAAGCGGCCATTCCGCGGTTGTGCCTCGTTAAACTCTCGGAGACGCTCGATGGACGCATTGCCCTGCTGCGACAGGGTCGCCAGGCGGTCGATCTGCTCATCCATCCGGGGCAGGGCCTCCTGACGATAGGTCGAGAGATCATCGATTGCGCCCATCACCTCGCCGGAGGCCTCCTCGAGCACCTGCATGTCGAGCATCGCGCCGGAGGCCCGCTTCTGGATGTCCACGCCTTGCTGGCGCAGAGCCTTGGCAGTCCCGCCGATCATCTGCGACGTGGTGGAGTTGAGGGCTTCGATGCGATCCAGCACCAGGCGCTGGTTGGCCATGGCCACAGTGACCGCCACGGTGAGGGCCGAGACGGTGACGTTGATGGCCCTGTCCATGCCGCGCATCAATTCCCGGTTGTTGCGGATGATGATTTCCAGCGCCAGCACGCCCTGCTGGCTCACCGCCAGTTGCGGCTGGAGGTCGACGATGCGCTGACGCAGGGGAAAGAGCAGTTCTTCCTCGAGGAAGCGACGCCGCGGATCATCGGCATCACGAGCGGCGATAGCATCCTGCAGGCGGCTGTCGATGCCGGGAATGGTCGCCAGCACTCGGTCCAGGGCGCTCGGTGCCAGGCGATGGCGAGCGGGATCCGTCAGCCCCTAGTGCTGGCTTACTCAAACGCCTCTGAACAAGAATAACGCTGACTGCAGCTCAGTTCACCTGGTGCGCTCCAATGTCGGCGCAATCAGTCTGGGTTAACCAGCAGAGGAGAACATCGAATGTCGATAACATCAGAAAAGCAATTACCCGAAGCGGTAGCAGCCTGGCGTGATCCGGAAATGGACTTGGTTAAAGGAACCGAGACCCCAAGGATCCAAACAAGGGCTATATCGCCCTGCTTGGCTGGAGCGTCAATGCGATCAAGGCTGCGCAAAAGTTTGATCGTCGCTATGTCGTTGTTGCTCCCGATTGGGCTGCGGATTTCAGACTGGGGAAACTGTGCTCAACATTATTTGAATTCAGGAACATAAAGACTAAAGGAGTCCATAAATATGTTCTATGAAAATTAAGCTTAAGCGCGTGTATGCGCCAGTGGAAGCGCATGATGGCGCTCGTGTGCTGGTTGAGCGGCTATGGCCACGGGGTACAACACGCGATGCGCTGGCATTGACGGAATGGTGCCCAGGCGCAGCGCCTTCTTCCAGTCTGCGTCGCCGATACCATCGTCAGCAAATTAGCGAGGCATCCTTTCATGCTTGTTATCGCATTGAACTGTGTGAACGCCCTGACACATTGTGGCCGTTAATGAGATAAACCCGCGAGGGAGAGCTTACGCTTCTTACTGCGAGTCGTAACATCGACCACTCGCACCTTCCGGTACTACGAAAAATGCTGCTGACAGCCTTGGCGGAAGAGGATGCGGCTGACCGTGAACCGTCTTCCCCACCATGCTGGGCTCATGAGTTTCATAAACCGTAAAATGTGGGTACCCAAATAAAGGGAGTATTCTAAGTGCTACTGATTGTGCGCCCTGTGGTTAATAGATTTCCAAGCGGGCAATGTCGCGAGACTGCAGTTTGGCTTCGGTCTCCTGGTTTTGCGCTAATCTTTCGAACAGCGCCGACTCTTCCGGAATCGCCGCCAGTTCGGCACGCAAGCGATACATATCGATCAGTGTTTGGTGTGCTGTCAGCACGTTAGTATGTATATCCTGTACATTGGTGCAGCCAAGACATTCTGGAATGCGTGCCAAGGCGCCAGGATGATTGAACTCCTGGCTATCGGTTAGCCAAGTCTTCAGCAAGTTCGGTTCGGCATCTTCGATATAACTTGCCATCGACCGACTCATGCGTGCCTCTCGATCAGCCAGGAACGTTAATGTCATTCTCATTCGTTCATCCATCTGACTGTCAGCAAGTTTCTTGTACTGCTCTGCTAAGTGCCTGGCCTAAAGTTTTCGAGTAATATCCATGTCAGGATTTTTGACACGGACGGAACCATGAAAAAACGC
>NZ_WTKP01000016.1 GCF_009793355.1 Vreelandella zhuhanensis | reverse complement strand
TCCCATTCGTCTAGTGGTCCAGGACACCGCCCTTTCACGGCGGTAACAGGGGTTCGAACCCCCTATGGGACGCCACTCCGGCTACGAGAAACTGCAATACCCAGTAGAAACAGCGCGGGAATAGCTCAGTGGTAGAGCATCGCCTTGCCAAGGCGAGGGTCGGGAGTTCGAATCTCCTTTCCCGCTCCAGTTTCTTCTTGATTATGTCCCATTCGTCTAGTGGCCTAGGACACCGCCCTTTCACGGCGGTAACAGGGGTTCGAACCCCCTATGGGACGCCATCTCGTCTTTGCAAGTACCCTTTGTAAGTACAAGCAGTTCGCGTTGCGGGAATAGCTCAGTGGTAGAGCATCGCCTTGCCAAGGCGAGGGTCGGGAGTTCGAATCTCCTTTCCCGCTCCAGGCGCCAAATATAACGTTTGTTCTTCTGCAGTATCCTATCATTTTCCCTGCTTTTTTCTCTTGCTGACCCCCCTGGTTAGCGGGACATTTCGCGTATTTACGATTCGAGTAACATGGCGGGCATGGCTTGAAAATGGCTGTTATGCCCCGATATTCAGGATTCCGACTGATAATTTTTGCTGACAGGACATGTTCATGGCCGAACCGGCACTGTCCATCCGTGGGCTAACCAAAGTCTACGGTAATGGATTTCACGCGCTCAAAGGTATTGACCTGGATGTCGAGCAGGGCGATTTCTTTGCGCTACTGGGCCCCAATGGCGCGGGTAAATCGACCACGCTGGGAGTGGTTTGCTCACTGGTGCAGAAAACCGCCGGCCGGGTAACGATCTTCGGTATCGATATCGACAAGGACTTTGCCAAGGCCAAATACCATCTTGGCGTGGTGCCGCAGGAATTCAACTTCAACCAATTCGAGAAGGTCGAAGACATCGTGCACGCTCAGGCCGGCTACTACGGCATGTCACGTGCCGAAGCCTTGCCGCGTGCCGAGCAGTTGCTCAAGGATTTGAGCCTGTGGGACAAGCGCCACGGCAGCGCCCGGATGCTTTCCGGTGGCATGAAGCGACGTTTGATGATTGCTCGCGCCCTGATGCACCGCCCCAAGCTGTTGATTCTGGACGAGCCGACTGCCGGAGTAGATATCGAACTACGCCGCAGCATGTGGGAGTACATGCGTCGTATCAACCGCGAGGAAGGCACCACCATCATTCTCACCACGCACTATCTGGAAGAAGCCGAAAGCCTGTGTCGCAATGTGGCGATCATCAATAACGGCGATATCATCCGTAACACCGGGGTGCGCGAGCTATTGGCGGAGCTTAATACCGAAACCTTCCTGATGGATCTGGCCCACCCCATTGAGAAGCTACCTGAGGTAAAAGGCTACGAGATACACCAAGTGGAGCCCACGCAATTGGCCGTCGTGATCGATCGTGGGCAGCGCTTGAATGATGTGTTCAAGGTGCTTAGTGAAGAGGGAATACAGGTAATTTCAATGCGTAACCGCAGTAACCGCCTTGAGGAGATGTTTGTGTCGATGGTCAAAGGCGGTCAGAACACGGAGGTGCGCTCATGAATGCCCGTCAGACACTGATCGCCCTGTGGACGCTGGTGCTCAAGGAGATCAAGCGTTTTACCCGAATCTGGCCGCAAACGCTGCTTCCACCTTCCATCACCATGACCATGTACTTCATTATCTTCGGCAACCTGATCGGTTCGCGCATTGGTGAGATGGATGGCTTCAGCTACATGGATTTCATCGTTCCGGGCTTGATCATGATGGCGGTGATCACCAACAGCTATTCCAATGTGGCCTCGTCGTTCTTTTCCAACAAGTTTCAGCGCTCGATCGAAGAAATGATGGTTTCACCGATGCCTAACTGGACCATTTTGATGGGGTTCGTGTTGGGTGGTATGTCGCGAGGATTGGGGGTGGGGCTGATCGTTACCCTGGTCTCGCTGTTTTTCACCCGATTGAGTGTCGAGCATGCCTGGCTGACCGTGCTGGTGGTGGTGCTGACTTCCGCGCTGTTTTCGATCGGTGGGTTCATTAATGCGTTGTTGGCTGATAAGTTCGATGATATTTCCATCGTGCCGACCTTTATCTTGACGCCATTGACGTACCTGGGCGGGGTTTTCTACTCGATCTCCATGCTGCCGGATTTCTGGCAGGGCGTGTCGATGCTCAACCCCATCCTCTACATGGTCAACGTCTTCCGTTATGGCTTCCTGGGGGTCTCGGATATCCCCGTGGGCTGGGCGCTGACTGCTATCTTTGCTTTCATTACGGTGCTGTTCGGCGTGGCCCTGTGGATGTTGGAGCGCGGCAAAGGCATCAGGAGTTGAACATGACACATGAGCGTCCCGATACACTGGCGAATGCTCCTTTGGGCCGTGATACCGCCTACCCGGAGCGTTATAATCCCGCCTTGCTGTACCCCATTGCGCGTGCTGCCAATCGCGCGCCACTGGGTATTGAAGAGGGCGACTTGCCTTTCGTGGGCGAGGATGAATGGCATGCCTTCGAGATGTCCTGGCTCAACGCTCGCGGCAAACCGCTGGTGGCGGTGGCACGCTTCCGGTTATCGGCCGACTCGCCCAATCTGATCGAGTCCAAGTCCTGGAAACTCTACCTGAACAGCTTCAACCAGACCTGTTTTGAAAACCGTAATGCGGTCATCAAGATGTTGGAGCAGGATCTTGGCGTGGCCGCTCGCGCTCCGGTGAGGGTAGAGTTAGTCGATGTGGACGACGAGACGCTGACGCCGCGCCCACTGCCTGGGGAGTGTCTGGATGGGCTGGATATTGCAGTCAGCGACTACACGCCCAGCGCAGAGCACTTGCAGGTAGGCGACACCATCGTCGAAGAAACGCTTTATTCGCACCTGCTCAAGTCCAACTGCCCGGTAACCGGCCAGCCCGACTGGGGGAGTGTGTTGATCCGCTATCGCGGCCCCAAAATCGAACGTGAAGGGTTGCTGCGCTATATCATCGGTTACCGCCAGCATCAGGATTTCCATGAGCATTGTGTCGAGCACATCTTCTGTGACCTGATGTCGCGAGCGAAGCCGGAACGGCTGCTGGTGTTGGCGCGTTACGTTCGCCGTGGCGGGCTGGATATCAGCCCCTGGCGGGCAACGCCCGGCGAACGACCGCCTGAACCGCTACGCCTGGCGAGACAGTAACTCGATAGGGTAAAGTCACACCGCGATCACCTTTCAAGCTGGAGGCAGGATGGATGCGATAACGCTGTTGCATGAGCGCAGTTCCATGGGCAAGTTGAGGGCACCGGCGCCATCGCCCGAGCAATTGGAGACCATCTACCGCGCCGCGCTACGCGCCCCCGATCACAAGGAGTTGCGGCCTTGGCGGTTCATAGAATTCAGCGGCGAAGGGCTCGAGCGTCTGGGCGAGCTGTTTGCCGAAGCCGAATTTCATGAGGACCCGCATGCCAGCGATAAGCTCCTGGATTCGGCGCGCAAAAAACCGCTGCGTGCCCCCATGGTGATCGCGGTCATCGCCAAGGTGACGCCGGATATTCCCAAGGTGCCCAAGATCGAGCAGGTGATTTCCGCCGGCTGCGCCGCTCACGGTATTCTGCTGGCTACCCATGCATTGGGTCTGGGCGCCATGTGGCGCAGTGGCAAGTACGCCTTCGACCCCACGGTGCGCAAGGGCCTGGGGCTGGACGAAGACGACGAGGTGGTGGCCTTCATTTATCTGGGCACGCTCGGGGGGCGGCACAAGCCAATACCCACCCATCAGATCAGTGACTTTGTCGAACGTTGGGATTAAGCATGACAGTGACTAGCCGCCAACCCGGCATTCCTCACCCACGCTTGGCGCTGCCTAGCACTCAAGCCCCGGAAGACCTGAAGGCCTTCCAGCGCTGGCTGAATGAGGCGATTCCCATGGTCTCGCAGCTGGGTATTCAAGCTATGTATCAACAAGACGATGGGCTTGAATGGCAGCTGGCGTTGGCACCGAATCTCAACGACAAGGGCACGGGTTTCGGCGGCGCATTAACCGCCCAGGCGACCTTGCTTGGCTGGTGCTGGGTCACGCTATGGCTGCGCCAACAGGGCCTGGCCCGGGATGTGGTGGTCGCTGAAGCCTCGCAGCGCTTCCTGGCGCCGGTGACCCAGGATTATCGTCTGCGCTGCCAGCCCAGCGAGGTTGACGGGCCACAGCAGCTCCAAAAGCAGTTGCGTGAACGGGATAAAGGACGCATTCAACTCACCCAGCAGCTCTACTGCGGCGAAACCCTTTGCCTGGAAGCGTCCGGCAATTATGCCGTCCTGCCTCAACCCCCGGCATAAGCCAGAAAAGGCTTGTCATTTCGTAGCTTAGTCGTTAGGATATGCGCCGTTCCGTTGAGAAAGCCAAGTGCTCAAAAGCGGAGCGAAAATGCGGAGGGGTGTCCGAGTGGTCGAAGGAGCACGCCTGGAAAGTGTGTAAGCCGCAAGGCTTCGAGGGTTCGAATCCCTCCCCCTCCGCCAGAATTAAAAAATCCCCGTAAATCAATAGATTGCGGGGATTTTTGTTTTTCGATTTGTCCCAAACTTTTGTCCCAAAAATTACCCTTCCTGGAAGCGGTTCTAAGCCATTTCGTAACCCAACCCTGCCTCGTTATTACTTTCGCCCACAAAACCGCTCAGGTGAGCTTCTGAGAGGTTTCTGGCTGTCTAGACTGCTTCCCATTACGAAAGCCAAAGGATTAACATAAGAGAAAGCCAATTCCTCCTTGCTCAATAACCCCAACCGAAGGGCGGGAGTGGATCGAAAACAAAAAAATGCCCGCCCTGGCGGGCTGTGGCTTGTTTTCAATAAAAAAAGGGTCATAGAAGACCATATAAATAGGTCGTTTTTGAAAAAATTCATTATTCAAGCAGTCTTACAGGAAATATGAAAATCAAGACTTGTAAGACTTACAAGTTAACTTGTAAGATTTACAAGATTACCACAGCATAAAAGACCATATAAATAGGTCGTTTTTGAAAAAAGTCATTATTCAAGCAGTCTTACAGGAAATATGAAAATCAAGACTTGTAAGTCTTACAAACTAACTTGTAAGACTTACAAGTTTTAGTTTTTTGTGATATAATAAAAAAAGCACTCCGGGCAAGAGTGCTTTAATTTCAATTACTGATAAATAAGGATATAGATTATATGGATGATTATAACACAAAACAAGAAAATAGCAACAATGAAGAAAATAAAATCGGTGGTTTTTATCGTGGATTTTTTCTTCACGGTCAAAATAAGGGGAGTTATACTATGGGACTGGAAAAATATGAAACAAAAATCAGGAAAAAAATACTTCAACTAAAGTCTGAAAAGAAAAATGCAACAGATGACGAACACAGAAAAAGTATTGAAAAAGAGATTTTATTTTTAAAAACAAAACTCATAAACAATACTGATAATGCTTTATACAACTACTTAACGAATAGAGTAAGCAGACAAAACACAGTTAATATGAATAGAGTAAAGAAAACACAAAAGGCAATAGCAGAAGAGCTAGGACTTGAGCAATCTGCGGTTTCAAAATCTTTCAAAAAGCTAAAAGAATTACATATAATAGATTTTAAGAAATCAGGATCAGCTTTTGAAAAAATTGAAATCTCACCCCGTATTTTATGGAAAATGGACGTTAAGATTCACAGAAAAACTATAGGGGAACTAGATAACTTGGGCGGTAATCCTAATTTTAGAAATGACCCTTTTGAAATTGACCCAGACTATTTAAAGCCACCTGCTAAGACAGCAGCTTAAGGTGGTGATATGGAAAATATGCTTTGCGATTTATTCAGTGAAAAACCAAGTGATACTACCAGGGTAATCGAGGGTGGTATTGTATTGAAGGTGGAAGGGGATGGCTTCGTGTATTATAACAAGCAAGCCATTCTTGAAAGCAAAAATGAGTTATTGAAAGAAGAAATGCTTAATATAGGGGGCGAATGATGCCCCTCTTACATTGAAAAGCCTTGGTCGTTTTTTTGGCTTTTCTTCTTGGTTTTTGATTTTGAAGTCTCCATTGATACCTCTTTTTCTATTTTTTTATATTTATCGAAATTCTCCATCCTCATCAATAAATTTCCTTTTAATCGTTTATTAACTTCGTTAACAATCTCTCCAAATACTCCATTTTCTCCAAAAAATCTATTGAAAGTTCTTTCTCTATCTTTTCTTGCTTCTTCATAACTTCTTTTACACTGTTCGAGATTTTTATTCTTCTTGACTTTGCTATTTCTTGATTTTTCCTTAGTTGCTGGTTTTCTTCTTTCAATTCCTTCATTTCGCTTTTCAATATCTTGTTTTCTTTCTCTATGTTCTCCATCCTTTTCTTCTGTTCTTTCATAAAGTTTGAAATCGCTTCCTGCATATACTTGTCCATAGTTAATCTCCTTATTATACTGTTTTTTCAACTGTTCTTTTTTGTGTTCCATATGCTCTTTATATTTTTCTCTTTGAGCTTCAATTTTTTTAAATCTTTCGTTCTCGTATCTTTCCATTAACTCTTTTCTGTAATCATCATTTGAAAACTGCTTATAATCTGCCTTTTCTTCAAAAAGAGCACCTTTTAATCGTGCTGGTTTATTTGTCAGCGGATTTATAACTGATATAGCTGTTTTCGTTTGCCTTGAAACTTCTAAACTTTTTTCTTTTTCTAAATAATCAATTAATTCGTTTCTATCTGAGAGTTTGCCGTTTAGAGCCATTACTTCTATTTCTTCGGTTAATTCTTTTTTAAAATCTCTTCTTTTTGCTTCTTCGCTGTTAAAGTCAATGGGTTTATACTCATTAAAAAACTCAGGTATAAAAGCCCTTTTTTTATCAGGTGAGTTAGGGTCTGAAAATCCATTTTCAAAATTAACAATATCTTTCCAAGTATTAACTCGTGTTAAATCTGCTTTATGATAGTAAGGAGTTAAACTTTTTCCGCTTCTAATTTCTTCTTTCGCAAAAAGAAAATTGAGTTCTATGTTGCTTTTATCTTCGTGTAAAATCCAAACACCACAATATTGGTCCTTATCTAACCCAGGAAAAAGTGTTTCTTCAAAACCATCCATAATTTCTTGTAATTTTTCCTCAACTGCTTTCTCACTACCAAACTTCTTTATTAAATCCTCTCTGCTTTCCTCAAAATATAAACCTCCGCTAGTGTATTTACCTGCTTGATTGCCATAACCAACAATATGTTCGAAAGCATCAGGTGAACCATCAAGCAGAACGGGCTTAAAAGCTCGCTCCTGGCCTTTGTGATCTTTATTGCCAAGTAGGTAGCCAGTAGCTCCTTTCGCGGCTCTAAGCGGGTTTTTTGGCGGTTTTCGACTGCTTCCTCTGAAATTAACTAACATCGATCACCTCCACTTCCTCAAATCCTGCTATTAGAGCTTCAATGGCTTCTCTGATTTTCACAATTTCACAGTGAACAGCGGTCACATCACCAAAATCGCCTTCTTTCGCAATAGTGTTAATGTTTCTAGTTATCTGGTTGAGATTAGTGCCTATGCCAGTGAAAGCACGAATTAAAGCGGGATCAGGCTTTGATTGCCTGATATTCCAGTGCTTACCATTAGAAGATGTTTTAAAGGCTTGAAAAGTCGTTTCTCGCATTATGGTAGCCATTGGCTTTCCGTATGTCGTGGAGAGCTCTTTCATCTTCTGATATTCGCTTTCATTAACCCTAACTTTTATAAGTTTTGTTCTGTTGTTTTTTTCTTTTTCGTTTTCAATATCCATTTTAAACTCCTTTTTATTTTTGGATCTTCCGTGTTGTCATCAACAAAGGGGATTAAAGGGGATTAAAGGGGAATTTCCCCTTTACCAGCTTGTGTAGGGGCCGAAGGGCCCGGAACAATATGCTGGCTTAATACCACCTTTTGAAACTACATTATAACATATAATTATATTTAAATGTTTTTAAGAGTTTTGATTGCCTCTAATTTCTGTTTTGCACTTGCTCCCTCACTGTATATATCAAACGTGACTGTTCCTGTTTCGTGACCAACAATAGATGCGATTACCAAAGGTTTTACATCATTGTGTTGCAGTGCAGTAATAACCGTTTTACGGATGCTGTGAAATACATAGCGAGAATCATATCCAAGCTCTCTTTTGATACGTCCAAAAGCCTTACTTATTGAATCTGAGCGAATACCATATTTATTACCACCTGAGCTATAAATTAAATAGCCATCTTTATCTGCATTTTTAACTAACTGCTCAATAAGTGGTTTTAAATTATGATGGATGGGTATTTTTCTAATGCTCGCATCTGTCTTTCCTTCTTCAATATAAAAACTCAAAATGCCACTTTCAGCTACGATATGATTTTTTTTGAGTTTACATATCTCTTCAATTCTACATCCTGTTAAACCAGCGATTTTGATAGCATAAGCGACTTGATGTTTTTGCTTCGATATAGCGATATCATATAACTTTTTTACTTCCTCAGCCTTGAAAGCCAATCGTTTTTCTTCCTTTTTCTTGCCTTTTTTATTGTTATTTGGTAATTCGTGCCCCAGAAAGGGGTTGTCTCTTGAATCAAATCGGTTTTTATAGTCTTGATCGTATTTTGAAGCCCATTTATGAAATCCAGATCCTGAATGTATATGGTTTTGCTTAGTTTTTGTCTGAACTTCATCTAAGCTATCTAAAAATTGCTGATAGTTTTCAAAAGATAGATCTAAATTGTTTTTTTCTAGATAGTTTTTTAAAACCTTTAGCTTTGAAACATAGCTATCAACTGTCTTTTTTGATAACCCTTTAACTTCTATTTGATGTTTAGCGAAAGCATCGAGACGTGCTGAAGTAAAGGGCGACTTCGGTGAGTAGCTATTTGGCTCGATGAAAACATCAGTAATCTGTTTTGCTTGTTTTTCGCTATAACCAGATTTTTTAGAAAAAAACTTATTTTTTATGACTAAAAATTCTTCTGTGGTTTTTAAGAAGTCGGCAACTAAATCTGTATTCTGTTTGCCTTCTTGGTCATAAAATCGACTACCTGCTTCATAAAATCTGAGTCTCCAAGCTTTCGCTTCTTCAGGTTTGTTTTTGAAAATTATCGAAATGTCTGAATCGAAAATCTTAATAAAGCTAAGAGCATTTTCTTTTGTAAAAAGCTTTTCACCGCGAACGTGCTTCAACAATGTCGATTCAAAAAAACCGTTAAGGGTTTCACTAACCCTTTTTTGAAGATGCAACTCATTCTCAAGTTCTTCAGCATCAATTCCATTCCTTGATTTGCTTATAACCGTTTTCCACTCCGCTAGCACTGGTAGCTTTCTGATGTGTGCTTCTGCTTTGTTGCCTGTCTTCAATGATTTCGTAAGCTTCCGACGATTGCCAAAGGCATGGCGAACGTCTGCGGGTATCTCTAGACGAACGTGCCAAGTCGAGCCCTTCAAAAGTAGGTTATCTGCCATGTGGTTCCCGCCAATTTGTCCCAAAGATTTGTCCCAAAATATCAGGAAACCGCCGTATATCAAGCATTTCAACGGGCTAAACGGTGAATCGGATAGTCCCTCCCCCTCCGCCAAGAATTCTAATTAAGCCGCTGATTTCAGCGGCTTTTTTGTGTCTGGTGTTTCGTCAGCCCATACTTCAGCCCATACTTTGGTTTTGGCTTTCACTGAAACGTACAGGATGCTGTTGGACGGCTTCCCCCTCGGTCTCTTATCAGGCGCCACCTCTGGGTCATCTATTATCTGGTTGAGAGAGCTCGATTGGAGCGGACATCCTGATAAGTCTCTCACTGCTATTGCCCGAGTCCATCGTGTGGACGAATCCGCCATTGAGCTGGCGATATGGCTGCCAAAAAACAGACCGTGGTGTCGTGCAGTTTCAAGTGATTGGCCGCCAATTTCGCTGGCCTGCGTGAAGCACCGCACCCATGTTGTACGCGCTGGGTGGAAGTTGCGCATCATCACATCAGCTTTCTATGGTTGAAACGTCACAAGAGAACGATATTGAATAAATGCTGGCGAACAGGTTGCAAAGGAGGAAAATGCGCTAGGGCGGGCTGGGGAAGGTATCGGTGAGTAATTGAGTCAATGGATTGCTCCTCTTGCAGTTACCAGCGACCTCGGGAACGGTAACTGGATGGTCAGGTAAATAAGCGCTTACGATAACAAAACCTTGTATACCTATTCAGGCGAAGGAACATGGCCGCTTTGCACTTCAACAAGCCAGTGGGCATATAGCACAGCTTCCTGGTTGTCG
>NZ_WTKP01000015.1 GCF_009793355.1 Vreelandella zhuhanensis | reverse complement strand
TTTGGGTGGGATGTATCAGCCGTTCTATTACCTCGACCACCGCGTTCCCTTCGCAGACGCCGACCTGCGGCCAGTGCATGTACGCCACGGTCATGAGATCGCGCACCAATCGCCGATACAGTGCCAGCGTATCCGCCAGAGCGGTCTGTTGGTCGGCACTGGTGACGTGTAGCGCCAGGGAGTCGGAACGGATGATCGGCATAAGAAAACTATATATCTAACCAGTTATAAGAACAAGCAAGGCTAACGCCTTGCCCTGCCTTAACTGCCGATTCATTCAAAGAATCGAATCGCAGAATGCGGCAGGATTTTGTTCAAATTTTCGTAACCCGGCTTCTGGTCTGCTGATAGCGCCACTAACCGACCATGAATCTTCGGGACCAAACACCTAGGATCTGGACAAATGTGCTTCTGGTAAGTTAGCTGCCCCGGCAAGCGCCCTTGCTGCCTGCCACAGGTTTGAAAAACCATTGCCGCTGCTGCCAAATAAGTCTTCTTTACAACCAGAGTTTCCTCTTCTAATTTGCAAAATACGCTAACAGGGAAGGAGTTCTGTCATGTCAATCAAACGCAATGTTTGTGTCACCACGCTAGCCATCACCGCTACCACTGTCGGGCTTCAAGCCCAAGCGCAGGAGGAAGTAGTAAGGCCATTAAGTGACTGGAATTATGAAGATATTTATGAAGCTGGTGGTATAAGAGCTGATCACTTAATGGATGCCGAAGTCTTTGGGGATAATGAGGAAGAAATCGGTAGCGTCGAAAATGTGCTTATTACCCAAGATAATAAGATAGTTGCCATCATCGCCCAGGTAGGCGGGTTCTGGGATATTGGCGATACGCATGTCCTGGTTCCCTGGGAAGAAATTGAGCTTCACGAAGACGGCGTAATGATTCCTGTCACAGAAGACAATGTCGACGAGTACGGACTCTTTGCTTCTGACGACTACATTACCAAGCAAAATCTCAGCCAGATCCAGCAAGTTGAGGATGATATCGACGCTGGCCCGGGTATCTGGAAGCTCACCGACTTGCTTAACGACTATGCAACGGTTGGAGAAAGCGTCGGCTATGGTTATATCGACAATATGCTGTTCTCGCGTGATGGTGAGGTTCAAGGCGTAGTCGTCGAGTCCGATACAGCCTATGGTCGTGGTCCTTACGCTTATCCTTTTTATGGTTATGGATATGGCTGGGCGCCAGGCTATCCCGCTTACCATCTGCAATATGATGAAGATGAAATTGGCGAAATGCAGCCTTTCGACTATGAAAGATACCAAGGTCTTCTAGAGGAATAGCTAAGCACGTCAGCCCTTTCCTTTAATTGCACTGGTCGGTTTCATCACGGGTTGCTCTGCCGCCAAGCAAGCCACCATGAGAAAACCGGCCCAGCACAGAGCGCATAACACGCATTTATTGCATCGGTTTATTTTTTACTGAGGTGTCCCACCACCACGATTGCTGAGCATGCTGCAGGATGGCGAATAGGTCGAACCGACGCCAAGATACCCCGTTGTTGACGTAGAGCTTTTGTGCTCGTTGAAACTTATGGGAATTGGCGTGCGGATAGCCCATCGAGGTCCGATGCCGCTGGCATGATTGACGAGACCGAATATACGTGTGTAGTCGTACCTACCGCTCATTGTGTCTCGTGCTTGCAAACGCGCCACATACGTCAATAGCCCCTAGGCTCTGAGCTGGCCGGTTTTTTCTTGCGTATCGAGCGCGAAAAGAAAGGCACCACATAAAGCACAAGCCAGGCCAGAAGCGTGCACAAGACCGCCGTCTGCTCGCGCCCCAGGCCAACGGATACGCCGATGGCTGCCGTAAACCAGATGCCAGCCGCCGTGGTAAGCCCTGTAGCCCCTTGTTCATCCTTGCCGGTGATGATACTTCCGGCACACAGAAAACCAATGCCGGCAATAACTCCCTGAATGACCCGGCTCATCTCCGAATCGGAAATACCTGCTTGCTGAGGGATCAATATGAACAGAGCAGCACCCATGCAAACCAACATATGAGTACGTACTCCGGCGGCCTTGCCGCTCTGTTGCCGTTCGAGACCCAGCAGCCCACCTAGCAGGGCAGCGAGCAGTAACCGAATGACCACAACGACTAATTCACCTAAGTCATTAAAATCCGAAAACTCAGAGATAATGATATTGCCGATCTGTTCCATCGCTTGATTCCAGTTGGTTGACTAACACAAAGCTCAGGCCGGCATAGACAAACCGGAATCCGGTAACTTCCTACGACCACCATTTTGACATCATCGGTTTAACGGTTAACCCGTGGATAATAATCGAAAGCACGATAACCACCAGCGTAATGTGAATGAACTCCACGGCCAGCTCTTCCGGCAGGCCAAAGACGATTGCGAACATCAAGTAATAGATCGAACCGATGCCGCGCACGCCGAACCAGCCCACCAGCATCTGCAGCCGAACCGGTGTGCCAGAGCCAAGCAGGCCCAGGAACACGCTGACAGGACGAACCACCATAAAAAGAAACAGCGCCAGGCCGACGGCACTTAAACTCCAGGAATCCAGAAACAACATCCCGCCCAGCAGTAGGACAAGCACCAGCTCGGTGAGCCGCTCGAGAGACTCCTTGAAAAACAGCGACCCTTCGGATATTCGGGTGCTGTGCTGTGGCGTCGATTCCTCAGGGTAAACCGGGACTTCTAGGGCAACTTCAGCGTCTTTGGAGGGCGAGTGAAGGCCCGCCAGCTTGCGTTCCGATTGACGAAGGGAAATGGCAGCGGCAAAAACCGCCAAAAACCCCCAAGCATCGAGTAACAGGCAGATGCCATAAACCACGCCGATCAAGCCCAGGCCAAGAAAGTCATCCAGCAACGGGCCTTCGCCACTGAGAAAACGTTGCTTCCATACAAGCTGGGCCAATAAGCGCCCCATCACCAGCCCGACCACAAGCGCCACTAACGTCGACCACAAAACGTCCTTCAGCATCCAGGTTCCAAGCAACTCAAAACTGAACGGAGCGCTGAGCATTGCCAGCCCCAGCATCACAAACGGGAAGGCGCTGCCGTCATTCATGCCCGCTTCACTGGTCAGAGTGAACCGCAAAGGATCTTTATCGCCCATGTGCCGAACCTGTACATCCGTGGCCAGCACAGGGTCAGTGGGCGCCAGAATGGCGCCCAGCACAATAGCCGCACCCAGAGGCAGGGCCAGGATGTAATAACCAAACACAGCCGTCAGAGCGACACTGATCGTCATGGAAAGAAATGCCAGGCGTACTGGCGCATGCCATTCCCGCCATCTGAACGGCACGGGCATTTTCATGCCGGCAATAAATAGCGAGACCAGAACCGCGATTTCGGCGAGAATTTCCAGCAAATGCGCCTGTTCTAGCGGATTGAAATGAAAGGCTCCAATAACCGACGGGCCAAGGATTACCCCGATAGCCAAATAAACAAGGGAGGGTGTCAGGCGTAAGCGTTGAAGAATGGGAGAACGCAAACCCATCATGATCAACAGGGTTCCGATCAATACAAACCAGGCGGCGTTGGTCAAAGTCATTCTTCCGGTGCGGGTTAAGCCGCAGTGTGACTCATCAATGCTGTCCGGTCACGAATACGATTCGAGAACACCCGCCAAACTGCGCCACAGCAGTTACGTCATCGCAAATTACATTACTCTCTACACAATTCCCCTCTACTTCAACAATATAAATGCTCTTCCCAAAGCGAGCTGCACTACCTGCTCTGCGTGTATTTCCGTGGTGTCATAAAGCGGAACATCGGTATCCGACCCCTGGATCAAAAGTCCTATCTCCGTGCATCCCAAAATGACGCCTTGAGCCCCACGGTCAGCCAGTGATGCTATTACGTCCAAGTAGGCGGCTTTTGAAGCAGGGCTGACCACACCCCGGCACAGCTCATGGTAAATGACCGAATGAACCCGCTCGCGCTGGAGCACATCCGGCACCATCACCCGGATACCATGCGCTTCGAGACGCTCACGGTAAAACGCCTGCTCCATGGTAAATTGGGTGCCGAGCAGCCCCACACAGGTAACACCGTTATTTAGGAGCTCGCGGGCAGTAGCATCTGCGATATGCAGAAGGGGAATGCTGACGGCTTGCTCGATTTGAGCAGCGACCTTGTGCATCGTATTCGTACACAGCACCACAAATTCAGCCCCTGCCGCTTCAACCGCCCGACCGGCTGAGCCAAGTATTTCCGCTGTTGCCTGCCAATCACCCTGGCGTTGCAGGGACTCAATCTCTGCAAAATCCACGCTATAAAGCACCAGCTTGGCCGAATGCAGCCCGCCGAGCTCATCCCTCACTTTCTGGTTTATCAGCCGGTAATAGGTCTGGGTAGATTCCCAGCTCATGCCCCCAATCAAGCCTATTGTTTTCATTCACACCTCCCTGTTGGACCGCTGATTTAAGGAAGCTCGGCGGCCAACATCCGCGTACTGCTGAGACTGGTTAAACAGCTTTTGGCTAAGCTGAGCTATACATTTTCGAGTAGCCGCTTGCTTGCAAGAATGGCCGACACACAAAAAGGCTATTCACACGCCACCTCAGAAAAGTGGCCCGATTTATCCAAGCTGTATTCGCAAAAATCCCGCGCTAAGTAAAGCGAACCCGAATAGACGCGCTGGGCCTCTTTGCGGATGTCCTCAATGGAAGGCGACGCTTGGGGGCTGAGCTGGTAACGGGGGCTAAAGTGCGTCAGTACCAGATTGGGCAGCTGCACCGTTTCGGCAAACGCGGCGACAAGTTTGGCGTAGCTATGTCCCACATCACCAGCCTTCTGGGCCATCTCTTCGGTATAGGTGGCTTCATGCACCAGCACCTGCGCCCCCGCGCACGCCGCAAACAACAAGTCAGGCTGGTCATTGTCTCCAGCGATCACCACTTTTCTCGGCTTGTGCTTGAAGATCAAGAACTCATGGCTTTTTAACCGCTCACCCTCAAACTCAACATCAAACCCTTGCTTCAACTGCCCCCACAACGGCCCTCTCGGAATCCCCTTTTGCGCTAGTTTATCCACGTCCAAGGCAGCATCGACCTTTGTCTCCGTGAATCCATAGGCATAGGACGGCGCCCGGTGTGAAAGCCTGAAGGTAGCAACCGCGATGCTCTCAAACTCAACGCTTGGCAGGTCGTCCGAGGCGATAAACTCCAAGGCGAAGGGTAAACATAGCTGCGTGGCCTCACAGGTGGCCTCCAACCATGCCTTGATGCCTGCAGGTGCCACAATGGTCAGCGGCGCTTTCCGACCACCCATTCCCGCAGTCGCCAGTATGCCCGGCAGCCCATAGCAGTGGTCGCCGTGCACGTGGGTAATAAAGATGGCTTTCAAGGAATGGAACGACAGCCTCGTGCGCAAGACCTGATGCTGGGTGCCCTCACCACAATCGATCAGGTACCAGCCCTTGCCCTTGCTCTCTCGCAAAGCAATCCCGGATACGTTTCTTGTTTTGGTGGGGACACCGGCGGAGGTGCCGAGGAAGAGTAGGTTCATATCGCGTCTGTATTCTCACTCATGTACTTGCTTTAGGACAAAGGCAATGGATTTACAGCCAGCTAAATTTAAAAATTAGTGCCTTTTCGATCATGATTCGGCGCTCATCAGCACAGGTAAAGCCTACCTAAATTCGCCAAGCATGGTTGACGCAATTTTCCAAAGCACTAAGCACCTCAAGCCCTGTTAAGGCGTGAGCAAAGCAACACCTATGCCACTGCAAACCACCTTAATCAATAAACACAACACAGAGTAAAAATGCCACGCGTTCTGAATCACTTCTAAACAGTTTTTTAGTTTTATATTTCAATATTATATTACCGAAATTACAAATAATTTTGGTCCAAGCGAACTAAAAAACAATGTGATACCAAAATTACCATGTGCAATCTGAACGTTGAGTCTAGTTCATCTGAAAGCCCAGGATGGGAACCCGATGAATGAAGCCGTTTCCAAAACCCTTCAACAAAACCTGTACCATTTGACAAAAACTCATTGTAATCCGATACGAAAAAGCCACTATTCGCTAATGCTTGTTTCTTTTGTTGACTAGATGGGTAATCACCTGGACAGACTTTATTTTGAATCTGATTGAAAAGATCTTCAACGAACGAGCGGAGCTGAGAATTTGCCGCAGCCCACTCACCTCTAGCGTGTGCCGCGATAGCTTGCTCATAATGACCTTTTGCTGTTTGTAATCCAAGTTTAACAAGCAGACTTTCTAACTCACTCTCCTGCTGCACTAACGGTAATTGTGAGGGCAGCAAGGCTCTAATTTGATCATTCACTACATCATAACCATCTTTCTTTAAAGAGTTTACCAATTCAGGAAATGATCCAATGAATGAATCAAAATTAATACCAGACTTGTATTTAGCAATAGAAAACTCTAAAAGCTCGTATTGGATATTTGAACCATTCGGACCAAGTGAACCCGGATTGGCAAGAAGATACTTAACGATAGAAGTTTCTTTTTCCTTGATGTACTGCCCAGATATTGCAGACTCAAAATCAAACTTGATCGCCAACTCCTCAACCTCATTATGAGTTTTCAACTTTAGCGATTTCACTAATTCAATAACACTTGTTCGAGAAAACACCGTTACCTCCATTATAAGCCTAACACCAGCCGTAACCGGTGCATTTGTAGTGAGCGAAGCGAATGAAAAATGCTGCCAAGTTTACGGCCTTGTTAGATTTAATCATCCAAGAGACTTCATAAGCCTCAAGAAGAAATAAAACAACAGTATTCCTGAAAACGCTACAAGCCAAAACCTCAGCACCCCCTCTAAGAAAGTAATTGACTCTTCTTCTCGTTGCTCTTTGTATGATGAGAACGTAAGTTGCGCATCATTTTCCAAGTTTCCTTCACCCACGGACAGAGCTTTAAAGAACGGAGCATTAAGGTTACAAACAACATATAGAGATTGTTTAATTGCGAGCTCGCTCACTTCCCACCTCTTTATAACCGAAGATCCACCACTATCTATAACAGCACTTCCAGCAGATACAACTTCGCAGCTTTCAGGTGTGGCTTCGCCAAAATCAACAGAAACAAGAAATTCATTTGCTGACTTGGAACCGGTATTGGTGATTTCTGCGAAAAATGACGAGGGTATATTAGTATCTACTGGTGTAATAAAAACCTCGGAGAACGTTATTCTCGGAGTAGGAACATGTTGTTTCTCGTCATTTTCTTTGGGATTTTCATGATTAACTGTTTCAGTTACTAAAAGCCCGTCTTCCTTGCCGTCAAAGTACACGTAAAGCGTAACTCCAGCAGTAATAAGAGCAGCAATGATTGTTGCGATAATTACGCCTTTTTGGCTTGTCACGTTGTTTCCTTCTTATAATCTAACGAGGCTGTAGGAAAAGTCTGGCTTATCCCCAGCCCCCTCAAGTTGATCAATTTTTGCCCTAAAAATAGGGCTCTCTCGTAAAATCTGGGTCATATTACATCAAAATTTTGACTAGATTTCGTGCGCGAGCGCTAACCTTAAATACGTAGGGAGTTTTTCTACAGCCTCAACGCCGGCCACAGCGGCTGGAAAAGTTGGCGGTTTTTGTGCGGCGAAGCGCACAAAAAGTGACTGGCTTGACAGTTCATTGCTGGCCCTTGTTAGGTATTCTCTACTGTTCCAACTTCACTAATTAATTTTTCTTTACTGTATATCACAGTATCTATCCCCCAATATTTATATACAGCTTCGAGCTTTTTACAGAATTTCGCATCTTCCGATACTATTATATCTGCCGTAGACGCATAAACTGCATGACTGACATCATGCATTCTAGATCTACTCTTTTTAACTGTTTCTGGTTTATAACGAATTATTTCCAAATAGTTAAACGTTAACTCTATACAGCGCTCGAACGCGGTGTGTGATCTGAGTATATCTGGATATTTGAATTCTCTTAGTCCAGCCTTTCTTGCAGAAATGGCAGCAAAAATATCTAAGTGAAATCTCCCATTAAGTACCATAGAATGCTCTTCCTGCAACAAAATAGAAGAATCATTGTTTGACACAACATTGGAGACCTCTCCTTTTTTATCTGTATCCTTAAATTTTTTTAGTTGATCACTTTCTTGTTTTTCAAGAATTGGGTTGAGATCGTAATGATCAACCACTCTCTTAAAGCATTCAATAGGGTGTTCTTCCTTTAAATGCATTGGCTTATCAAAGCCCGGGGATACCTCTATATTCCGAGTAAGCTCAGAGAGTTTATTCAACTCCGACAAAACCCTGAATTTAATTTCTTCATTGCTATTATTCATATATGGAACTGCAAACTCCTCTATATGAGCAGGACTATATACGATTTTATTTCCACCTTTTAATAAATTGACAGCGTTGACTAAATCTATATCTCCCTCATCTAAATATTCAGACAATATATTTTGATCAAAATATATTATTTTTCCTTCCATTACATTCTCTCTGGTTAATGACCACGCTGATGCCTAACAGTCATTATATATTCAGCTTCATAACCTCAATGAACGTGCGGGCGCATTGATTGGGGTTATGTAGCCACCAAAATAACTCTACCTCATTGATTCTTCTGCCTGCAAAGTAAATTTCGGTGATGTAGCCAGAATTCGTGTGCCAGCGTGTTTTGATCCGCCAAATTCTAGCTAAGCGCCACACGCACTAACTCTCCACCAAACCACTGCTGCTTTAACCCTCGCTGCTCTTCCAGTTGCAACGTCAGATAATCGCGTAGCGGGTGGGCTGTTGGCAGCGCGGCAAGATTCTTACGAAGCCTCCGCTGGTAAGGAAACTGTTCAGCAGGCACATGCAGCGGCGTGGCATTTTGGGTGAGCCATTCGATGGCGGGCAGGAGCAAGTAAGTGACGCTGCTGTCGAGTGCTAACGTGACGCCTTTTACGTCGAAGTCTCCGGCGTAGATATGTTTTCGGCGGGTTTTGTGCCAAGCATCAGCCAGTAAGGCAAAGCTGTCGCCACGGTAGACGACCAGCGGGCTCACGTAGCAATTTAGTGCTGAAATATTCGGCGAAAATTCATAAAAACTATCCAGGTTTTCGTCCTGTATTAGGACGCTAAAGGCGCTCAGTTTTAACCCCATCACATCCACATCGCGAATCGCGCGTGCCTCGCTGGCAAGCCCGGTTGTGGTTTGGGGTGGAAAGCTGACGAGAACATGGCGGCGCGGGGCTTTCGCGCGTTGCCTTGCCTTCTTGTACGCCATCTTTCGCCTGGGCGCTGCTGCTCAGGCCCTGATTGAGCGATCCAGCACTGGTCTAGCCTCCGTGCTGAACGACCTGGCCAGCACGGTGCCCACCGTGCCTTTGGGCCAGCAGACCGTCTGCTGTGTAGCAAAATTCAAGGCAGATGAACCTTAAGGTCTTTCACTTGGTATTTCTGGGGGCCAACCCCCAAGCTGCAGGGACATCCGAGCCTTTTAACCCCTCAAAGCGATCGGTCACGTAGGTGCGGTGACAGGCCACGCAGGATTCGGTCATGCGACCGAATATCTCCACCTGCCGTGGGGTATCTTCCCCACGGCCAGCCTCGGCCAGTGACGCCGAAAGCTCATGCAGGTAGGTGTCCATCTGCAGGAATTCCGGCGATACGGCGGCCTTCAGGTCCTGACGATCCTGATCGGTCAGCGATTGCTCCAAAATAAAGCTGTCATGAATCGACTGTCCCTTTTCGGCCACCACGGCATGTTGTCCCTGAATAATGGCGCTATAAACCTCCTGCATTGCCAGCTCGATCTGAATCATTTCCTTCTTCAGCAAGCCCTGCAGCTTGGATGTCAGCTCAGGCTTGACGGGTTCCGCAGCCAGGCTGGTAGCACTGACACCTAGCATTAAAAATATGCCAAGGACAATGGAAGCACCTCGGCCACAACCACGACGGGGGGACGCTGAACGAACCGAAGTTATATACGACATGACTCATCTCCACCATTGGCTCAAATTCGAGGCTCCGTCCTGGCTAGCATAGTTGCCACCCAAAGGTGGCGCCTTGATACAGGTCAGTCCTGCAATATTCTTTATTCCCCTTTATACCCTTGGAGCGATTCAATCGGTTGCGCACTAAAGAGAGACCCTTACTGGCGATACAGGAAATAGATCCAGGTGAGGAGGCTTGCAATGGAGCGCCTTGACGAATGCCTGGAAGAATGCGGTTTTGAAGTGATGCTATGTTTTGTAAGAAAGGCCCTAAATACGTTTGAATTCCTTCGAGGCCGCAAACCACGCTACCGCCACTGCACAATCGGGTAGCGCTATGCGCTCCGCTTGTGACCGTCCTTGGGTGGGTTTGCCTCGCTTCCCGTTCTGCTTTCTAATGGGCAAACCTTTTCACTGACTTTACTTAGCCCATCTTGGTTTTGCAAAGTACTTACCTAATACCAAAGACTTAACAAAAAGTAACCTTATGAGCTCTCACTGGATTATCGGCCCGGGTGCCATAGGCCGCTTATTGGCGCATTCGCTTTCGCCGGTTGCTGCGGTCACGTTGGTGGGCCGCCGTGAACTGGCTGAGCGACAGACGCTCACTTCGCCGGTGGGGGAACCGCACACACAGCGGTTGAATGGGGTAACGCTCGAACAGTTGCTTCGTGATGCCCCTGCCCCACCTGCCTTTGTGCATATCACCACCAAAGCCATGTCGGCACAGGCGGCGTTGGAAAGCCTTGCCGGGGTGATTTCCCCCACTACCCCAATCGTGCTGTGGCAGAACGGTTTTCTTGCCCAGCCGCGTATCACGCAGGCGTGGCCCGGGCCGGTGTTGTGTGCCACCACCACCGAAGGCGCCTACGTGAATGGCGAGGCCTGTGTGGTGCACGCCGGGCGCGGGCATACATTTATCGGTGACTTGAATAACCGCCATGCTGAACTTGCGAAAAACCTGGCGTTGCAGCTGACGCATGCCGGGCTTGCCGCCACGCCGGTTGAGGATATTCGCCGACGTCTGTGGCAGAAACTTGCCGTGAATGCGGCGGTCAACCCGCTGGTGGCACGCTACCGGATACGTAACGGCCAGCTGCGCGACCGGCCGTTTCGCCTCTACGTGGAAGCGGTGATCGAGGAAGTCGCGGGAATTCTCGACAAAGAAGGCATCGCGCCGCCCAGCGGGGCCGGGCTGGAAGGTTGGCGAACACTGGTGTGGCAGGTAGTTGAAAATACCGCCAACAACCGGGCTTCGATGTTTCAGGATGTGCTCGCCGGGCGCCCTACCGAGCGCGCGGCGATTCTTGGGCCGCTAATCGATAACGCAAAACGCCACCAGCTGCCCTGTGAGCAACTGGTGGCGCTGGATCAAGCCTTGGAAAATATCGAGGCTCAGCTGTCCTGATAGAGCTTCAGCAGGCTGGAGAAGTCCAGGCTGCCGTTACCCTTGGCCTTGTGCAGGCTGAACAGCGCGCGCGCCGCCGAACCCATGGGAACCGATGAGGCGCTTTGCTGGCTGACATCCATGGCCAGCCCCAGGTCCTTGAACATCAGGTCCACCTGGAAACCGCCTTGGTAGCCCTTGGACGCCGGGGCGTTTTCCATGACGCCGGGATAGGGATTATAGACGTTCAACGCCCAGTTGCCGCCCGAGCTCTGCTTCATGATCTCGGAAAGCACTGCCGGGTCGAGGCCATTTTTCACGCCCATGTTGAGCGCCTCACAGGTACCGGCCATCAGGATGCTCAACAGCATGTTGTTGCATACCTTGGCGATCTGCCCGGCGCCGTGCTCTCCCGCGTGGAAGATGTTCTTGCCCATCACGTCCAGCACTGGCTGGGCCTTGGCGAACTGCTCTTCCGAGCCACCCACGATGAATGTCAGGGTGCCCGCCTGGGCGCCGCCCACACCGCCGGACACCGGCGCATCGACAAAGGCGATGCCCCGCTTGGCGCCTTCTTCGGCGACACGCCGGGCGGTGTCGGCATCGATGGTGGAGCTGTCGATCACCAAGGCGTCCTGGCCGATGATATCGAACAGCGGCGAATCACCACTGACATACAGGCTTTCGACATGCTTGCCGGCGGGCAGCATGGAGACCACGAAATCCGCTCCCTTGACCGCTTCCTGGGCACTTTGTGCGGCTTTGCAGCCTTGCTCGATCGCGGTATCCAGCACGGCTTGAGACAGATCGAAAGCGCGCACCTCATGCCCGGCCTTGGCCAGGTTCGCAGCCATGGGGCCGCCCATGTTGCCCAGTCCGATAAATGCAATCGTTGCCATGATTCATAATCCTTGTTGTTTTGATCGCCCGAGGGATTAACTCAGCCGAATAATAGTGAATTCGAGGTTCAGCGAAGGTCCGCCAGCGGATTTTGCGGCCAAGGCTGGGAAAACAATGTCTCGATGAACGAATCCTCCACCGATTCCACGTAAGGATAAATCCATTGCGGCTTGCCGTCCTTGTCCACCAACAGAGCGCGTACGCCTTCGGGAAATTCACGGTGGCGACAGCACTGCACCGAGAGCGCCAGCTCCGACTGGAATACTTCGCGCAACGACATGTACTTGGCCCGCTTGAGCTGCTGATCGATTACCTTGATCGACACCGGACTGCCGTTGGCGAGGGTCTTTTGCGCCTTGTTGAACCATTTGTCATCGCTTTCCACTGCCAGAATGGCGTCTACCGCTTGCTCGATGGTGTCATGATCCATCAATTCCCGAATTACCGGGGCGAATTTCTGAACCGGCGCTTCCATCCCCTCGAATACCGCCTGGGAATCGCGTTCAAGCTCACGCAGCACCTTGTTGACCACCCCCTGGGCATCGGTGTCTTCACCTTCGCCCCAAGTCGCTTGCATCAGTTGCTCCACCAGGGCTGGGCGTTTTTCACTGGCAATCAAGCGATCCGCCAACCCCAGGTACACGGCATCCGCAGCATTGACCTGGCTGCCGGTCATGGCCAGAAAGCGACCGGTACCGGTGGGCAGGCGGTTCAAGAACCAGCTCGCCCCCACATCCGGGTACAAACCGATGGTAACTTCCGGCATGGCCAAGCGTGAGGTTTCGGTCACCACGCGATGGCTGCTGCCGCTCAGCAGGCCCATGCCGCCGCCCATGACAATACCGTTACCCCAGCAGATGACAGGCTTGGGATAGGTATGCAGCCGGTAGTCCAGGCGGTACTCGTTGTCGAAGAAGGCTTCAGGGAAGGCCGGGTCACCTTCCCCGATAATCGCCTTGTACAGGCTGACCACGTCACCACCGGCACAGAATGCTTTCTCTCCGGCGCTATCGAGCAAGACCGCCACGATACGCTCATCGTTTTCCCAGGCTTCCAGCCGTGGCTGGATCTCGTTAATCATCTCCAGCGTCAGGGCATTCAGCGAGCGCTCGGCGTTGAGCTTTATTTCGGCAACGACGTGCCCGTCCTTCGTGGGGTGTTCGGTAAAGATCACGCTGCTCATCAAGGTTTCCTTTGTCCTGTAAAGATGCAAGCTACCCATAGCCACTGAACTTGAAAACTAGCTTATAACTCTGCGGCGCCCTCGGCCAACACACGGCGTGCAATGATCATGCGCATGACTTCGTTGGTACCTTCCAGGATGCGGTGTACCCGGGTATCGCGCACGAAGCGTTCCATGGGGTATTCCTTGATATAACCATTGCCGCCATAGAGTTGCAGGGCTTCATCGCATACCTTGAAACCTACATCGGTCGCAAAGCGTTTGGCCATCGCACAATAAGCGGAGGCATCGGTATGGCCGGAATCCAGCTTGGTCGCCGCCAGGCGCACCATTTGGCGAGCCGCCACCAGTTCCGTGACCATATCCGCCAAGCGGAATTGCAGCGCCTGGAAGTCCGCCAGCCGCTGGCCGAACTGCTTGCGTTCCAGCATGTATTCACGCGCCTTGTTGATCGCCTGCTGGGCGGTACCGATGGAACAGGTGGCGATATTGATGCGCCCGCCATCCAGCCCTTTCATGGCGATCTTGAAGCCGTCACCTTCGTTACCCAGCATATTGGCCGCAGGCACCCGTACATCTTCAAAGGTGATCATGCGCGTCGGCTGGCTGTTCCAGCCCATTTTCTCTTCCTTGCGCCCGTAGCTGATGCCGGCGGTATTGGCATCTACCGCGAAGGCTGAAATACCCTTGGGCCCGGGGCCGCCGGTGCGTGCCATGACCACCAGGATCTCGGTGTCTCCCGCGCCGGAGATGAACATCTTGCTGCCGTTGAGCACGAAGTCGTCGCCATCCGGCTTGGCACTGGTTTTCAGCGAGGCGGCATCCGAGCCGGCATTGGGTTCGGTCAAGCAGTAGGAGCCGAGAAGCTCACCGCTGGCCAGCTTTTCGCCCCATTGCTCGATTACTTCGGGCTTGCCGAAATCCGCGACCATCCAGGTCACCATGTTATGAATGGTGAGGTAGGCGGTCGTGGAGGTACAGCCCATGGAAAGCTGCTCGAAAATGATGCTGGCATCCAGACGTGAAAGCCCCAGGCCACCCACCGATTCCGGGGTATAAAGCGCACAGAAACCCAGTTCACCCGCCTTGCGAATCACATCCACAGGAAAAAAGGCGGTCTGATCCCACTCCCCGGCATGCGGTTCCAGCTCGTTCTGGGCGAAGGCCCGCGCCATATCGGCAAAGGCCACCTGGTCTTCGTTGAGTTCAAAATCCATCGCACATCTCCCGTTTATCGCAGGGGTCGATGCTTGATGATGGCACCGATCCGCTGGCTGAATTTGTGATTATGATTACCCGTGGCTGTCATGCCAGGAAAGCTGTCATGCCAGGAAAGATTGACGTTTACGTTAACTTATTTTTTTGCTTCATCACAATAGTCTGTTCTGCAAAATCAGCTTTATCTCGCCGGGCGTTTCGATTGTGGTTTGAAAATACCACTCCCATAAAAAAGGGCGCCCTACGGCGCCCAACCAACGGTCTGATGTCTGGTTTACTTGAAGTTCTTGCGATAACTTTTGGCAAGCTCACCCACGATGCCGCTACGAAAGCTCAGTACACAGACCACGAAGATCAGCCCCAGGATAACGCTCACCCAATTACCCAGCGGCGACTGCGCTAGAAGATGTTGCAGGCTGACCACGATGCCCGCCCCCATGATCGGCCCCAGCAGCGTTCCCACACCGCCCAGTAGCGTCATCAGGATCACCTCGCCGGACATGTGCCAATGGGCATCGGTGAGGGAGGCAAGCTGGAAGACCAGCGTTTTCGTGGAGCCGGCCAGCCCCGCCAGGCCTGCGGAAATAACAAAGGCCAGCAGCTTGTAGGCATCGACGTTATACCCCAGGGATACCGCACGTGGTTCGTTTTCACGAATCGCCTTGAGTACCTGGCCAAAAGGGGAATGGACGGTACGCTGAATGATCGCAAAGCCGATCAAGAAAACAGCAAACACGAAATAGTACATGCTCAAGTTATCATCCAGGCTGATAAAGCCCAGGAAGTGGCCGCGCACAACACCATGCAAGCCGTCTTCCCCACCGGTAAACGGTGCCTGGATGAAGAAAAAGAACATCAACTGAGCCAGGGCCAAGGTGACCATGGCGAAGTAGATGCCTTGCCGACGAATCGACAATGCCCCGAAAACAACGCCCAACGCAACACCCGCCAAGGTGCCGATAAGTATGCCCACTTCAGGGGTAATGCCGGGGTAGCTTGAAAGCAGATACCCGGTCACATAGCCGCCGGTTGCCAGAAAAGCGGCATGCCCGAAGGATAACAACCCGGCATAGCCCAGCAACAAGTTAAAGGAGCAGGCAAACAGGGCAAAGCATAGAATCTTCATCAGGAAGACGGGGTAGGCAAGAAACGGCGCCACCAGCCCGATAACGATCAATGCCAGATAGAACATATTGCGGCGCATGTTGGCCCTGCGCTGCCGTTGCATGGCAGCCGAGGGAATGCGTGCGGTTTCTGTGGTCGCCATTGTCATGCCTCTTTGCCGAATAGTCCCGCGGGACGCAACATCAGTACCAGTATCATCACCAGGAATATCACGGTATTCGCCGCTTCCGGGTAATACACCTTGGTCAACCCTTCAATCAGCCCCATGGCCAAGCCGGTAATGATCGAGCCGAGAATGGACCCCATTCCGCCGATGACCACCACGGCAAACACCACGATCAAAAGGCTGGAGCCCATGGTGGGCGAAACCGGGTACAAGGGGGCGGCCAATACCCCGGCAAACGCCGCCAAGGCGACCCCGAACCCATAGGTCAAGGTAATCAACAAGGGCACGTTGACCCCGAAGGCCTGCATCAAGGCCGAATTTTCGGTACCGGCACGCAGGTAGGCGCCCAGCCGTGTCCGCTCGATGATGAACCAGGTACCCAGACACACCACCAAAGCGGCCAACAATACCCAGCCGCGATAAATCGGCAGGAACATGAAGCCCAGGTTATACCCGCCCTGAAGCAGTTCCGGGGTCGGATAACGCAAACCGGAAACGCCGAAGAAGTTGACCAGCGTTCCCTCGAAAATCAGTGCTAGACCAAAGGTCAAAAGCAACCCGTAAAGATGGTCTAGATGGGAAATGCGGCGCAGGATAAAGCGCTCGATCAGCATCCCGAAGCCGCCCACTACCAAAGGCACCAGAATCAGCGAAACCCAATAGTTAATGCCTAGATACTGCATGCCTAGCAGGGTGGCGAACGCCCCGAGCATATACATGGCGCCGTGAGCGAAGTTGACGATCTTCAGCAGGCCGAAAATGACCGCTAGCCCCAAGCTCAACAGTGCATAGAAGGCGCCGTTGATAAGGCCCAGCATCAGCTGGCCCGTGAATGCAGCTAACGGCACCCCGAATATCATCATCATGACGTGGATCTCCTCGCCGTCAAGCGGGTGGCGGCCAATGCCGCCACCCTGTTCTGCTTATGCATGCTTATGCAAACGCCTGGTCTAGCTCTTCAAAACCAGTTCTTCAAAACCAGCTCTACAGAATCAGTTCTGCACCAGGTCGCAATTGCTTTCGGACAGCGGACGGAAAGCTTCTTCCGCGGGAATGGTGCTGAGAATTTCATACAGGTCCCACTCACCGGTGGACTCTTCCGGGGTTTTCACCTGGGCCAGGTACATGTCGTGAACCATGCGGCCATCTTCACGAATTCTACCGTTACGCGCGAAGAAATCCTCGATCGGCATTTCCGCCATCTGGGCACGTACCGTTTCAGGATCATCGGTACCCGCTTCCTCGATCGCCTTCAGGTAATGCATGGTGCTGGAGTAAACACCTGCCTGCACCATGGTCGGCATACGCTCCATGCGCTCGTAATAACGTTCGGCCCATTCACGCGACTGCTCGTCCATATCCCAGTACCAACCGGTGGTCAGCAGCAGGTTCTGGGTGGCTTGAAGCCCCATGGCGTGAACGTCGTTGAGGAAGATCAGAAGACCGGCGAGCTGCTGGCCTGACTGGGTGACACCAAACTGGCTGGCGGTGGTGATCGCGTTCACCGTATCCGACCCGGCGTTGGCCAGCCCGATGATATCGGCACCCGAGCTCTGCGCCTGGAGAATGTAGGAAGAAAAATCGTTAGTGGGGAAAGGATGGCGCACGCCACCGACGATTTCACCGCCATTCTCTTCGACCACCTTGGTGACATCGGCTTCCAGCGAATGACCGAATGCATAATCGGCGGTGAGCATGAACCAGGTGTCGCCCCCCTGCTCGACGACGGCCTTGGCAGTACCGTGGGCCAACGGATAGGTGTCATAAACCCAGTGAATATGGTTCGGTGTGCAATGCTCGTTGGTGATGCTGGAGGCCGCCGAGCCCGAGACTAACGCCAGGCCATCATTTTCCTCGATTACATTGGTCACCGCGATGGTCACCGAGGAGGCTACCAAGCCACCGACCATGTCGACGTTGTCCTGGTCGATCCATCCGCGAACGGTATTGGCACCCACATCGGCGCTATTGCGGTCATCGGCACTCAGAACCATGATCGGTGCACCGTTGACGGTGCCACCAAAATCTTCGATGGCCATTTCCATGGCAGTCAGGCCACCGGGGCCGGCCAGATCACGATAGGTACCTGACATATCCGCCAGGTAACCGATACGTACTTCACTGTCGCTCATGTTTGCCTGAGCCGTGGTCGCCATGGCGGAGGCCGTGGCGAGGGCAATGCTGGTAGTAAGTGCTTTTTTGATAAAGGTCATGTTTGTCTCCGCGCCCTGAAGGGCATTGTTTTTGTGCTACGACGTAAGGTGTCGGCCTGAGTCGTTAGTTCTGGTTGTTGTGAATTGTTGTGGGCCTTCTCGGATCAATCATTAGTCGTTGAGTGAATCGTTATACCCCCAGCATGGAATTGAGATGTTCGCGACGTGACGGAAGTTGCGCCGCACTGATTTCCTCTACGATCTGACCGTGATCCATCACAAAGTGACGGTCGGCCAAGGGAGCGGCAAAGCGGAAGTTCTGCTCCACCAGCACAATGGTCATCCCACGTTCTTTAAGCTGCATAAGGACTTCGCCAAGTTTTTGCACGATAACCGGTGCTAGCCCTTCGGTAATTTCATCCAGGAGCAGCATTCGTGCGCCGGTACGCAGAATTCTCGCCATGGCCAGCATCTGCTGCTCCCCACCGGAAAGTCGCGTGCCCGGACTACGCCGACGTTCATAAAGGTTGGGAAACATCGCGTAGATTTCATCCAACCCCATGCCACCCGAGCGCACGGTTGGCGGCAGCAACAGGTTTTCCTCGACATCCAGGCTCGCAAAGATGCCGCGCTCTTCCGGACAATAACCCACGCCCAGACGCGGAATGTGGTGGGCCTTCATGCCCAGCACTTCTTCGCCGTTGATCACGATGGAACCTGTGCGGCGCCCCACCATGTTCATGATGGACTTCAAGGTGGTGCTACGCCCGGCGCCGTTGCGCCCCAGCAGGGTCACCAGCTCCCCACGTTTGACGTTGAAGCTCACTCCATGAAGGATATGAGACTCGCCATAGAAGGCGTGCAAATCTTGAACCCGCAGCATTTCCGACTGAGAGGCTTCGGGTGTTTCCTGAACCTGTTCGGCTGTCTCGATCATGCTTGCGCCCCTTCTTCTTCCGCCGCTTCACTTCCCATGTAAGCCTCCTTGACCAGCGGATTGCGCGATACGCTGTCGTAATCCCCTTCCGCCAGAACGGATCCACGGGCGAGTACCGTGATGCGGTCACACAACCGGCTCACAACACTCAGGTTATGCTCCACCATCAGCACGGTGCGCCCCTTGGAAACACGCCGGATCAACTCGACGATACGATCGACATCTTCCGCCCCCATGCCCTGGGTCGGTTCATCGAGCAGCATCATGGTGGGGTCAAGCGCTAGCGTGGTCGCCACTTCCAGTGCGCGCTTGCGCCCATAAGGCATCTCGACGGTGAGGATATCGGCATATTCCCGCAGGCCGACCTCTTCGAGCAGCTCCATGGCACGTTCGTTAAGATGATCGAGGGTTTTTTCCGACTTCCAGAAATGAAACGAGGTCCCCAGCTTGCGCTGCAAGGCCACACGAACATTTTCCAGAGCGGTCATATGCGCAAATACGGCGGAAATCTGGAAGGAGCGCACTAGGCCCAGTCGGGCAATTTCGTTGGACTTCATTCCCGTAATGGGTTTACCCCGATAGAGAATTTCACCGCGGGTGGGGGGAAGGAATTTTGTCAGCAGATTGAAAACGGTGGTCTTGCCGGCACCGTTGGGACCAATCAATGCATGAATATGGCCTTCTTGTACCTGAAGATTGACGTCGTCCACGGCGGTAAAGCCACGAAACTCTTTGGTCAGCCCTCGGGTTTCGAGAACGTAGTCTGCACTCATGAAATAAACAAGCCTCTAGTTGTTCTTGTGCTGACTTTTTTACCGGCTGGGCCTTCTCTTGTCTTGCCGGCATCCAGTCCTTACCTGAACGTAAGGTGTGAGAGCAAACTAGCAACCTACAAGGGGGTATTACAATTACAACTTTGGTATAGACGCACGATCATATCCACTCCAAAAGGCAGCTGTATATTTAAAATTCAAAGACTTAACGCTATTCAACGCAAAATGAAAATGAATAGTTAGCACTTTACGTTAACGTGAACTTGTTTTAGCCTCAGTGACACTGTTTCATAAGAGGCACTCCTCTGAGAGAGTTTCCGCAATGAGCAAAACCTATTCCATCAGTGAGCTTGCCAGCGAGTTCGACCTCACCACTCGCAGCATTCGTTTCTATGAAGATCAGGAGCTTTTGCATCCTGCCAGGCGTGGCCAGACGCGCGTCTACAGCAGCAAGGATCGGGTGCGGTTGAAGCTCACCCTGCGCGGTAAACGGCTAGGACTCTCCCTTGCGGAAATCCGCGAGCTGTTCGAGCTTTGGGATGAAACACGTAGTGGCAGCGAAAAACAGCTGCATCTTATGCTTAGCAAGATAGCTGAACGGCGCGCTGCCCTGGAACAACAAATGAAAGATATCGCCATTGTCCAGCTAGAGCTGGAAAGCGCCGAAATTCGCTGTCGGCAAGCGCTTGAGGAGCTTCTCCAGAAACAGGACGATGACCCCTCCAGCGATGACATCAAGTCCGAACCCAACGCCGAAGCCAATGGCGAGCCCGAGGGTGAGGCCTCCGACGTGACCCGCAAGCACAGCAAGGCATCCTCTCGCTCCGCCACGGTGCACTGACGCTTATTGCACTGGCTCTTACTTCCAAACTTCATAACGGTGATCGACCATGTTTACCCATTACGCAGAACTCAACTTCGGCCTCGACGATGAACTCAACATGCTGCGTGAGCATGTCAACGCCTTCGCCGCCAGCGAGATCGCCCCTAGAGCGGCCGAGATCGACGAGAAAAACGAATTCCCCAACGATCTGTGGAAGAAGTTCGGCGATATGGGGCTGCTGGGGATCACCGTTTCGGAAGAAGATGGCGGCAGTGGCATGGGCTACCTTGCCCATAGTATCGCCATGGAAGAAATTTCCCGTGCCAGCGCCTCGGTCGGGCTCTCCTACGGCGCCCATTCCAACCTTTGCGTCAATCAGCTCAAGATCAACGGCAACGCGGAACAGAAAGCCAAGTACCTGCCCAAGCTGATCAGCGGAGACCACGTGGGCGCCCTGGCCATGTCCGAGCCGGGTGCGGGGTCCGATGTGGTGTCGATGAAACTACGCGCACGCAAGGAAGGCGACCGTTACATTCTCAACGGCAACAAGATGTGGATCACCAACGGCCCCGATGCCGATGTGCTGGTGGTGTATGCCAAGACCGACCCGGACGCAGGCTCCAAAGGGATTACCGCTTTCATCATCGAAAAGGACTTCAAGGGATTCTCCACTGCCCAGAAACTCGACAAGCTGGGCATGCGCGGCTCCAATACCTGCGAGCTGGTGTTCCAGGATTGCGAAGTACCCGCGGAAAACGTTTTGGGAGAAGTCAATAAAGGCGTTCGCGTACTGATGAGCGGCCTGGATTACGAACGCACCGTGCTGGCGGCAGGCCCTATCGGGATCATGCAGGCGGCCATGGATATCGTGCTGCCCTATATTCATGAGCGTAAGCAGTTCGATCAATCGATCGGTGAGTTCCAGTTGGTTCAGGGCAAGGTGGCCGACATGTACACCACCATGAACGCCTGTCGGGCCTATCTCTATGCGGTAGCCGGCGCCTGCGACCGCGGCCAGACCTCGCGCAAGGATGCCGCCGGGGTCATTCTGTACTGCGCCGAAAAGGCCACTCAGGTGGCACTGGATGCCATCCAGCTGCTCGGCGGCAACGGCTACATCAATGAATACCCCACCGGACGCCTGTTGCGCGATGCCAAGCTGTACGAGATCGGCGCCGGCACCAGCGAGATTCGCCGCATGCTGATCGGCCGCGAACTGTTCAACGAATCCAAGTAAGGGCGGCACCATGAGCATTCTGCAATCCCAGATCAACTCGCGCAGCGACGTCTTTCAGGCCAACCAGGCCAGCATGTTCAGGGAGGTCGTCAAGTTGCGCGACCTCACCGCGGCGATTCGCCAGGGCGGCGGCGAAAAGGCCCGTACCCGACACGAGTCGCGTGGCAAGCTGTTCGTCCGCGACCGTATCGATCATCTGATCGACGAAGGGTCGCCTTTCCTGGAGTTCTCGGCACTGGCGGCCCATGAGATTTACGATGCGCCAGTGCCCTCCGCCGGTGTGGTGACCGGCATCGGCCGCGTTTCCGGCGTGGAATGCGTCATCGTCGCCAACGACGCCACCGTCAAGGGCGGCACCTATTTTCCAATGACGGTGAAAAAGCACCTCCGCGCTCAGGAAATCGCCCGCAAGCATCGCCTGCCGTGTATTTATCTGGTGGATTCCGGCGGTGCTCACCTGCCAAGCCAGGATGATGTGTTTCCCGACCGCGACCATTTCGGGCGCATCTTCTACAACCAGGCCACGCTCTCCGCCGAAGGCATTCCTCAGATCGCGGTGGTGATGGGCTCCTGTACCGCCGGGGGCGCTTACGTCCCCGCGATGGCCGACGAGTCGATCATCGTCAAGGAACAGGGCACCATCTTTCTGGGCGGCCCGCCCTTGGTCAAGGCCGCCACCGGCGAGTCAATCAGCGCCGAAGACCTGGGTGGCGCCGACGTTCACGCCAAGAAAAGCGGCGTGGCCGACCATTACGCCGAAAACGACGCCCATGCCCTGCAGCTGGCCCGCGCTTGTGTGTCACGCCTGAACTGGCAAAAACGCGGCAAGCTGGCGATGAAAGAACCCAAACCACCCCGGCTGGACCCCGCCGAGCTCTACGGCATCGTCGGTACCGATCTGAAGAAACCCTATGACGTCCGCGAAGTCATCGGGCGCATCGTGGACGACTCCGACTTCGACGAATTCAAGCGCTATTACGGCGACACCCTGGTCACCGGTTTCGCGCATATTCATGGCTATCCGGTGGGCATCGTTGCCAACAACGGCGTGCTGTTTTCCGAATCCGCGGTCAAGGGTGCGCATTTCATCGAACTCTGCGCCCAACGCAAGATTCCGCTGATCTTCCTGCAGAACATCACCGGCTTCATGGTGGGCTCGAAGTACGAGCACGAAGGTATTGCCAAGCACGGCGCCAAGCTGGTCACCGCCGTGGCCTGTGCCAAGGTGCCCAAGTACACCGTGCTGATCGGCGGCAGCTTCGGTGCCGGCAACTACGGCATGTGCGGGCGTGCCTACGATCCCAATCTGCTGTTCATGTGGCCCAATGCACGCATCTCGGTGATGGGTGGCGAACAGGCCGCAGGCGTTCTGGCCCAGGTCAAGCGCGACCAGTACGAGCGCGAAGGCCGCGAATGGACCCAGGACGAGGAAGAAGCGTTCAAGAAGCCAACCCGCGAGCAGTACGAGCATCAGGGGCACCCTTATTACGCCAGTGCCCGCCTATGGGACGACGGCGTGATCGACCCCGCCCAGACCCGCGATGTGCTCGGCCTCTCCCTGGCTGCGGCGATGAATGCTGACGTACAAGAGACACGCTTCGGCGTGTTCCGGATGTGAGGTCGATATGACGGATTTCCCCCACTACTCACAGCTGGTAATCGACGACCGCGGCGTGGCTTGGCTGACGCTGGACCGCCCCGAAGTACATAACGCCTTCGACGACAGCCTGATCGCCGAACTCAATGCCCACCTGACCCACCTGCATGACGCCGCCGAGCGCGGTGACGTACGAGTGGTGGTGCTGGGCTCGAAAGGCAAGAGCTTCTCGGCTGGCGCCGATCTCAACTGGATGAAGCGCATGGTCGATTACGACCTTGACGCCAATCTTGCTGATTCGCACAAGCTCGCGGCCTTGATGCACGGCCTGGACACCCTGCCCTGCCCCAGCATCTGCCGGGTGCAAGGCGCCGCTTTCGGCGGCGCGGTTGGCCTGGCCGCCTGCTGCGATATCGTCATTGCCTCGGAAAAAGCCAAGTTCTGTCTTTCCGAAGTCCGCATCGGCCTGTCGCCGGCGGTGATCAGCCCTTATGTGTTACGGGCACTGGGCGAACGTCAGGTACGCCGTTACGCCCTCACCGCCGAAGTCATCGACTCATCCACGGCGCTGGTGCTGGATCTGGTTCATCTGGTCGTCGGGCCCGACGATCTCGACGCGGCGATCGACGACATGCTGGATACGCTCCTCGGCACCTCGCCTCAAGCCAGCCGAGCTACCAAGGCATTATTGGCGGCGGTGGCCCGCGAACCGGATAGCGACGCCACTCGCGCCCATACCTGCGACGTGATCAGCAAGCTGCGTGTCAGTCCCGAAGGTCAGGAAGGCTTGGCCAGCTTTCTGGAAAAACGCCGCCCCGCCTGGGTTCCTTCGCCAAGCCCTTCCGACAAACAGTCTTCCGCTCAAGATTCTTCCGATAAAGTCTCTTCTTCCGCTACGGAGCGCCGCTCATGATATTCGATACTTTGCTGGTCGCTAACCGCGGCGAAATCGCCTGTCGCGTGATGCGTACCGCCCGCGCCATGGGCCTGAAAACCGTGGCGGTATATTCCGACGCCGATGCCAACGCCCGCCATGTGCGTGAAGCCGATGAAGCCGTACGTATCGGCCCGGCGGCGGCCCGCGAAAGCTACCTCAAGGTCGAGGCGGTGATCGAAGCCGCCAAGCGCACCGGTGCTGGCGCCATTCACCCCGGCTACGGTTTTCTTTCCGAGAACGGCGCCTTCGTCGAAGCGCTGGACAAGGCGGGAATCGTGTTCGTCGGCCCGCCCGCCTCGGCCATTGCCGCCATGGGCGATAAATCTGCCGCCAAGGCGCGCATGGCGGATGCCGGTGTGCCGCTGGTGCCCGGCTATCACGGCGCCGACCAGGATGACGCCCTGCTGCGCGTGGAGGCCGACAAGATCGGCTACCCGGTGCTGCTCAAGGCCAGCGCCGGTGGTGGTGGCAAAGGCATGCGGGTGGTTGAATCCAGCGACAACTTCCAGGCGGCACTCGATGGCTGTCGCCGGGAATCCCAGGCGGCCTTCGGCGACCAGCGCATGCTGATCGAGAAATACCTGACCCAGCCGCGTCACGTCGAAGTCCAGGTGTTCTGCGACAGCCACGGCAACGGTGTCTACCTGTTCGAGCGCGACTGCTCCGTGCAGCGCCGTCACCAGAAGGTACTCGAAGAAGCCCCTGCGCCGGGCATGACCGCGCCGCTTCGCCGTGAAATGGGTGACGCCGCCGTGCGTGCCGCCAAGGAAATCGGTTACGTCGGCGCGGGCACCGTGGAATTTCTGCTCGATGCGGATGGCAGCTTCTTTTTCATGGAGATGAACACCCGCCTTCAGGTCGAGCACCCGGTCACCGAAATGATCACCGGCCAGGATCTGGTCGAGTGGCAGCTGCGCGTGGCCATGGGCGAAGCCCTGCCCTGCACCCAAGACGAGCTGACCATTACCGGCCACAGCTTCGAGGCACGCCTTTACGCCGAAGATCCGGAGCAGGATTTTTTGCCTGCCACCGGCAAGCTCAACCGCTTCGCCATGGACCTGGAAGGTGCGGGTCTGGACCCCGCCCGCGTTCGCCTGGACAGCGGTGTGGAATCCGGTGACGTGGTGTCGATGCACTACGACCCCATGCTCGCCAAGCTGATCGTTCACGGCGATGACCGCCATCAGGCCCTGGCCACGCTCAACCGTGCCCTGGCCGCCTTGGATGTACAGGGTGTGGTCACCAACCGCGCCTTCCTGCAACGTTTGGCCACCCATCCGGGGTTTCGCAACGTCGAGCTGGATACCCGTTTCATCGAGCGCAACGAAGCGACCCTGTTCGCGCCACGCAGCTACTCCACCGAAGAGTACGCTAGCGCCGCCCTGGTGGGTTTGAATCAACTGGCACGGGAATGCGAGAGCGACTCTCCCTGGGACAGGCACGACGGTTTCCGCCTCAACGCCCCCTATACCATTCGCATCGCCCTGTGCGACCCGGCGCATGCCCAGGACAGCGACGACTCCGCCGCCGTGGTGATTGTCGAAGGGACGCGTGAAAACGGCGATAACCCCTGGAATCTGACCATTGGCGATGAAACGCTCACCGCCTACCTGACGCCCCTTAACGGCGATGCCGTGGCCATGACCCTGAACGGGCATCGTCGTCGCCTGCAGGCACGCCGGGACGGCAATGTGGTGGTGATGGCCGACCCCGCCGGTGAGACACGCCTGTTCTGGCGGCGTATCGATGCCATTGACCATGGTCACCATGAAGCCGAAACCACTCTGACCGCGCCCATGCACGGTACCGTGGTGGCGCTGCTGGTCGACCCAGGTGTGCGGGTGGAAAAAGGCATGCCGCTGATGGTCATGGAAGCCATGAAGATGGAGCACACCATGACCGCCCCCGCCGACGGCCATGTGGAAAGCTTCCACTTCCAGTCCGGGGATACGGTGAGCCAGGGCGATGTGTTGCTGGAATTCGCCGCCGACGATGCCAACTGATCAGGAGAGCGACATGCCACTTCCTTCCTCCTCCTCCGTGCGCCTGTTCGAGGTTGGCCCCCGGGATGGCCTGCAAAACGAACCCGGCCCGATCATTGCCACCGCGACCAAGATCGAATTCATTCATCGCCTGGCAGCGGCCGGCATGACCCATATCGAAGCAGCGAGCTTTGTCTCGCCCAAATGGGTGCCGCAAATGGGCGATGCCGCCGAGGTCATGGCGGGTATCACTCGCCAGCCCGGCGTGGTCTATTCGACGCTGACCCCCAACTTGCGCGGTCTGGAAGGCGCCATTGCCGCCGGGGTGGAGGAAGTAGCGGTGTTCGGCGCGGCCTCAGAGGCTTTTTCGCAAAAGAACATCAACTGCTCCGTGGCGGAATCTCTCAAGCGTTTCGAGCCGGTACTGGAGCGCGCCCGTGAGGCCAATGTGCGGGTGCGCGGCTATGTTTCCTGTGTGCTGGGCTGCCCTTACGAAGGCGAGATCGCCCCCGCCAAAGTCACCGAAGTATCCAAGGCGCTGTATGACATGGGCTGCTATGAAATCTCGCTGGGCGACACCATCGGCACCGGCACGCCGCTGGCGGCCAAGCGCATGGTCGAGGCGGTCAGCCGTGAGATACCCGTCACTCAGCTTGCCGCGCATTTCCACGACACCTACGGCCAGGCACTGGCCAACCTTTATGCCGTCATGGAAGAAGGCATTCAGGTGATCGACAGCGCCACCGCCGGCCTGGGGGGTTGTCCCTACGCCAAGGGTGCGTCGGGCAATGTGGCCAGCGAAGATGTGCTTTATTTACTGGAAGGGCTCGGCATCAAGACCGGGATCGATCTCCAGGCGGTGATCGATACCGGCTATTGGATAACCGCTGAGCTAGGTCGCAAACCCAGTTCCAAGGTGGCATTGGCAAAGGGCTGTGTCGGTGCTTGATGCAGCCGCCTCTATCGCACTGATTGCGATGCCAGGCCGTTCGGACAACAACAATCTTTGGAGAAACGCTCATGAACAACCCCCAAATGCCGGTGCTTCCCAGCTACACCAGCAGCACCGCCTCCAAGCCGTTGATCGGCATGACCATCGGTGACAAATTCGATGAAATTGCGGCACTTTATCCGGACAACGATGCGCTGATCGTCCTGCATCAGGGCATTCACTGGAGCTACCGCCAGCTACAGGAAGAAGTCAACCGCTGCGCCCGCGCCCTGCTCGCGGTGGGTGTCAAGCCTGGTGATCGCGTGGCTATCTGGGCCCCCAACTGCAGCGAGTGGACGCTGACTCAATTCGCCACCGCCAAATTGGGCGCGATCCTGGTCAACATCAACCCAGCCTATCGCACCCATGAGCTGGAATACGCCCTGAATCAGTCCGAAGCGCGCTTTCTGATCACCGCCAACACCTTCAAAAGCTCCAATTACGGCGAGATGGTGTATCAACTGGCGCCGGAGCTTAAAGCATCAGCTGAAGGCCATTTGAAATCCCAGAAACTGCCCTACCTTGAGTGCGTGATTAACCTGAGCGACGACAAGCATGACGGCATGTGGCGCTGGGCGGACTTCATGGCGGAATCAGACGCTATCAGCCAGACGGACGTCGACGACCTGCAAGCCACCCTGCAGTTCGATGATGCGATCAACATCCAGTACACCTCCGGCACCACCGGCTTTCCCAAGGGCGCCACGCTTTCCCATCATAATATTCTCAACAACGGCTTCTTCGTTGCGGAAAGCATGGGCTTCACCAGTGAAGACCGCCTGGTGATTCCGGTGCCGCTTTACCATTGTTTCGGCATGGTGATGGGCAACCTGGGTTGCATGACCCACGGGGCGACGATGATCTACCCCGGCGAAGGTTTTGATCCCGCCGACGTGCTCAAGGCTGTACACGAACAACGCGCCACGGCGCTCTACGGCGTACCCACGATGTTCATTGCCGAGCTCGAACACCCGGATTTCGCCAGTTTCGATCTTTCCACGCTGCGCACCGGGATTATGGCGGGCTCCATCTGCCCCAGCGCCGTGATGCAGCAAGTGATTGAAAAGATGCACATGAAAGGCGTACAGATCGCCTACGGCATGACCGAAACCAGCCCGGTTTCCACCCAGACCGGTGCCGACGACAGCATCGAAAAGCGCGTTTCCACCGTAGGCCGCACTCAGCCACACCTGGAAAGCAAGATCGTCGATCCCGGCAATGGCGGGATTCTGCCGCGCGGTGAAATCGGTGAACTGTGCACGCGTGGCTATAGCGTGATGCTCAAGTACTGGAACAATGACAAGGCCACGGCCGAAGCCATTGATGAAGCCGGCTGGATGCATAGCGGCGACCTGGCCACCATGGATGAAGAGGGCTATTTGCAGATCGTCGGGCGGATCAAGGACATGGTGATTCGCGGCGGCGAAAACGTCTATCCCAAGGAAATCGAAGAGTTTTTCTATACCCACCCGGCCATCTCGGATGTTCAGGTCACCGGCGTGCCTGACAAGAAATACGGCGAAGAGTTGATTGCCTGGGTCAAGCTGAACAGCACCTCGGAAGATGTCACCGCGGAAGACCTTCGCGCCTTCTGCAAGGGCAAGATCACTCACTTCAAGATTCCGCGCTATTTCAAGTTTGTCGATGAATTCCCGATGACGGTTACCGGCAAGATCCAGAAATTCAAGATGCGCGAAATTTCTATCGAAGAGCTTGGTCTAGAAAAGTGAGCCTTGTTAATCACTATCAGCAATATCTCACCGTGGAAGATGTGCTCGACCGGGTGGCCGAGCACTACCCTGCAGGGGCGTCGTATTATCAGTTGGCGCCACTGGACCAACTGCATATCGGTGGGCTCAAGGCTTCCCAACGACTGCTGAACCTGCTGAATACCGACACTCACCCCCGAGTGCTGGATGTTGGCGCGGGTGTCGGCGGTTTGATGCGCCAGGCCGCCCAGCAAGGCTTTACGCTGGTCGGGCTGGATATCACCCACGCCTTCAACCGCCTCAACCAGGGCTTATCCCGCCAGCTAGGGCTGGAACATCAGCTTCATGCAATTACCGGCAACGCCATGGCGCTGCCTTTTATCTCTTCCAGCTTTGATGCAGTGCTGTTTCAGCACAGTTTTCTCAACATGCCGGATACCACCAAGGTGCTTGCGGAATGTCGCCGCGTACTGCGTCCCGGTGGCGTCGTGGTCATGCATGAGGTGGTCAGCGGGCCGAATGTAGTGTCACTGCGCTACCCGGTGCCTTGGGCCAGCGATCCTCAGCATTCCTGCTTGATGCCTACCGCGATGTTGCTGGAAAAAATGCGCAAGGCGGGATTTCATCTGGATCATGTAGAAGATTGGAGTGCCGATGCCTTGGCCTGGCGTCAGCGACAGCGCGAAAAGGAAACTCTTTCCACTCAACATGATAGCCAAACCAAGCCCGCCCCGGCGCTATCGCCCCAGTTGATTTTCGGCCAACGCTTCATGGAAATGGGCAAGAATCTGGTAAAAAATCTGGCCGATGAAGCGATCCAGGTGGTGGAAATCAAAGCGAGTTGCTAGTCTGAGTGGATTACTATTTTCCCCATCCGCATCAGGATGAAGAGAGGATAGCCATGAAACGCTTGGCTTGGGCAACGCTTTTAAGCTTTACCCCGTTTCTTTATAGCCATGCCGATGAGAGCATTATTCCAGCGTACAGTGCACCGGATAGTGAGCTGCTACAGCTCGATAATGGTGTGATCATCGAAGGCAGTAACTTGAGCAGCCAAGACACCTATACTTCTGGGTTTCGTGTCACGGCAGGCTTTAGTCCTTGGCAGTCACCCAGTCTGGATCTCGGCGCCGAACTGGCTTATCGCGCAAGCGATGAAGTGCCTATCGATGCCGGCTCCAGCAGCATGCTGATCGATACACTCAGTTTGGGCGGCGCTCTGGTGGCGGGGATTCGCATGGGGGCATTCAGTGTTTATGCCAAATCCGGCCTGACAGAATGGCGCGGCGAATCAAATAATGCGCGCCAACTGCATGATAAAGGCGGCACCGCCAACGTTGAGGGGTTTGGCGCCACAATGACGATCGATCGGCTGGTCAGCCGTCTGGAATACGAACGCATCGATGCCTCTAACCTGAGCCATCTCAACCAGCTGACCGCCTCAGTGCATTTGCCGTTTTGAACAAAATCCTGCCGCATTCTGCGATTCGATTCTTTGAATGAATCGGCAGTTAAGGCAGGGCAAGGCGTTAGCCTTGCTTGTTCTTATAACTGGTTAGATATATAGTTTTCTTATGCCGATCATCCGTTCCGACTCCCTGGCGCTACACGTCACCAGTGCCGACCAACAGACCGCTCTGGTGGATACGCTGGCACTGTATCGGCGATTGGTGCGCGATCTGATGACCGTGGCCTATACCCACTGGCCGGTGGTGGGAACTGGCAAAGGCAATGACGTCGTTAAGGTGATCGAAGGGCTTATTCATCCGACCCGCCAGCGGCCGCAAGTACGCTATCCCTATTTCGCCAAATGTTACTACAAATTTCCTTCGTACCTTCGCCGCGTGGCCATCATGGATGCGGTGGGACAGGTGCGCTCTTTTGTTACCCGGTTCGATACGTGGCTGCGGGGTGAGCGCAAGCACCCCCACGCCAAACCACCGCGCCTGACATCCAGCACCAAGACCTTTCCGAGCCTTTACGGGAG
>NZ_WTKP01000014.1 GCF_009793355.1 Vreelandella zhuhanensis | reverse complement strand
AGCGCTAACTCATTGACACTGCTTGCTTTTCAGCAAGCTCCACCGCTGGAAACGCCTGGCGTTCCCGGCAGCGGATGCGTACTCTACCTCCTGGCCGGGACACTGGCAAGCCCTGGAGGCAAAAAAACTCCAAAGCTATCGCCTTTGGTCTTCAAGCGGCCGACTGGCACGGTCCAGCAACGATAGAATCGAGCGATAAGGAATCCCGCCATGCTGGCTGAGACCGATCTCACAGGTACGCGAGTTAGAATAACCAGCACTGCACCCTGCCACTTGTTCCGCCAACCCATCCAGCGCTACCGTGTTGAGCTCCGGCGTATTGAAGCCTTTGTCGCCGGCAAACCCGCAGCAGTGGATGTCGGCCGGCACCACTACGTCATTGGAACAAGCCCGCGCCAGCGCCACGAAACTATCGCTCAATCCCATCCGGGTACTGGAGCAAGTCACATGTGCGGCGATACGCTCATCAAGCGGGGTTACAGAAAGCCGCGGCAACAACTGCTCCTGAGCAAAGCTTACCGGCTCTTGCATGGAAAGCCGCTCATCTAGGTGCTCTTGCATCTGCAAGGTACAGGGACTGGTATCGCAGAGAATCGGGTAGTGTCCGTTTTGACTGGCTCGCAATAGCTCGCCATTCAACTCTTCAGCTTTGCGAGCTGCCTCGTCAAACAATCCTTTCGATTGAAACGCCATGCCGCAGCAGAGTTGCGAGATCTGTTGGGGCAAGATGACATCGAAGCCTGCTTTATCGAGCAACTGCAAGGTAATCTCCATAACCGAGCGTGTTTCAGCGTCGTCATGCGAGGCTCCGAAAACCCTGGTGGCACAGGAAGGTAGATAGACGACCTTTTCCCGGGAGTCATCACCAGGCGTGTCGCGTTTCAGCACCCGCACCGGTGCTGCCTTAGGCAAGGCTGGGCTCCACTGCGGCACTCGATTGCCACTGATACGGCGCGCCCCATGACTGAGTTTGCCTAGCAGATCTGGTCCCAGCGTAGCGCGTGCAATTCCCGCCATACTCAAGGTAGCTCGTCCGGCACTGGTAACTCCGGAAAAATGCCGTCCCACCAGATTGGCCGTGCCCGCCTTGCTCTGATTGTTGTCGTGACGCAGCTTGCGTACCAGATCTCCCGTATTGATACCCACCGGACACTGCATGGCACACAGGCCGGTCGCGGCGCAGGTTTCGATGCCCTGGTATGCATAGGCCTGCCAAAGTTCTTGGGCACGCGCTTTATCTTGATCACTGGCGCTATCACCCAGCGCTTCAAGCCTTGCCAACTCCCGGCGAAGCACGATGCGCTGGCGTGGTGTAAGCGTCAGGTCTTTTGATGGACAGACCACCTCGCAGAAGCCGCACTCGATGCACTTGTCGATCAGTGGGTCGGCTGCCGGCAACGGCTTGAGATTTTCCAGGTGCAGTGTCGGATTGCGACTCAGAATCACGTCAGGGTTGAGCAGATTATCCGGGTCGAACAAGGCCTTGAGTTCCCACATCAAGGCATAGGCGTCGCTACCCCACTCCAGCTCGACATAGGGCGCCATGTTGCGCCCGGTGCCATGCTCCGCCTTGAGCGAGCCGCCATACTCGACCCCTACCAGCTGGGCGACTTCATCCATCAATGCCTGATAACGCGCCACCTCGCCGGGTTTTTCGAAGCCCTGAGGGAAAACAAAATGCAGGTTACCCTCCAGCGCATGCCCGAACAGAATCGCCTCCTCATAGCCATGCCGGCGGAACACCTCAGTCAGCGCAAGCACACCCTCGTCGAGGCGTTCGATAGGAAAGGCAACATCCTCGATGATCACCGTGGTGCCGGTTTCGCGTACCGCGCCCACTGCGGGAAACAGCCCTTTGCGAATCTTCCAGTAGAGCGCATAGGTGGAAGCATCACGGGTAAAGGCAACCGGCTCGAGCGTCTGAATCTCGGCGAGAACCTTTTGCACCTGCTCAAGGCGCGACTCAAGCTCGGCGTCGTCATTACCGCGTACATCCACCAGCAGCGCTGCGGCGCCCTCTGGAAGCTCCTTGAGTACGGCCGGCATCCCGGCTTGATCCTGTACCGAGCGCAGGGCGGCACGATCCATCAACTCCACGGCGGATACCGGCGCCTGCTTGAGCGCGATCGTCGCTCGACAGGTAGTGGCCATGTCCGGGAATAAGGCCAGGGCCGCCGCTTTCTCGGGTTCGTCTATCACGCTCTCATAGGTGATGGCGCTGATGAAGCCCAAGGTGCCCTCGGAGCCGATCATGAGATGCTTGAGAATCTCGATTCCATCTTCGAAATCCACCAGGCTATTGAGCGCATAACCAGTGGTGTTCTTGAGCCGGTACTTGTGACGAATCTTCTCGGCCAGCGCCTCGTTGGCCCGAGTTTCGTTTCCAAGACGTTCAAGTCCCGACACCAGCGCAGCATGAGATTTGCGAAAAGCACTGACAATGTGTGGCTCGGCAGTATCCAGCAAGGCGCCATCGGCCAGGATGACGCGGATATCACGCACCGTTCGATAGCTGTTCTGGGCGGTACCGCAACACATGCCCGAGGCATTGTTGGCAGCGATTCCCCCGATCATGCAACTGTTGATCGAGGCCGGGTCAGGACCGATCTTGCGCTGGTAAGGCGCCAGCAACTGATTGGCCCGGGCGCCGATCACGCCAGGCTGCAGGCGAATCGCCCGGCCTTCATCGAGAATCTTGTGGCCCCGCCAACCTTGCCCGAGCTGGATCAATACCGAATCGGTCACCGCCTGGCCTGAAAGCGAGGTACCTGCCGCTCGAAACGTCACCGGCAAGCGCCGGACGCGGCATTCGGCCAGCACCCGCTGAAGCTCTTGTTCGGTTTCGGCGCGCACCACCAGCTGGGGAATCAGTCGGTAGAAGCTGGCATCGGTGCCATAAGCCAAGGTGCGCAGCGGATCATCGATCAAGCGTTCAGCGGGCATCGTTTCCAGCAGAACCGCCTTGAGCGCTTGCCAGGCATGGGAGGCCGAGGGGGTCATGCACTTGTCTCTTGTGCAGCAGCATGGCGCAGCAACACTACCAATTCACGCGGGCCATGCACGCCGTAGGCAAGCGTCTGTTCGATATCAGCAGTCTTGCTGGGCCCGGAAATCAGCAGGGCATTGGTCGGCATGCCCTGCGCCCAGCCATGCGCCTCGATCACATCAAAGAAGGTGTCCTCGATGCTCTCAGCGTCCAGCACGGCAATATGAATCGGCGGCACCAGGCTGATCAGGCGCGGCTCGTCCGGCGTGGGCCACAGCCACAGGCTCCCGGTCTCGGCAATGCCACCGCTGGTCGAGGTCAAGCCGGCATCGACACGTTCGAACTGTTCCCGTTGCCAGGTCTCGATATCGCGATCCACATCGACAAGCTCGACATCGGCTGCTTTCAAGGCCTCGCGCGCCTCGACCGCGATGGGATGCTCGCGACCCAATGCCAGACGCTTGATCGACTTGGCGGCTAGCACTTCGACTAAGCGGCGAGTCCAATCGCCTGACGGGGCGTGGATCACTTCGCCATGCACCGAGGTGATCAACCGCTCGAAGCGCTCAAGACGCTCCGTTCGACTCCAGCCACGATTGGTCACCACGGAAAAGTCACAGGCCGGGGGCGTCAGAGGGCCGTCGGTGCGCTCGCGCAGGCGCTTGAAAATCGCATCACGGGCGCTCATACGTCGCTCCTTTGTTTACGATGACGCTTGATCAACGCATGCAGCGTGGTCTTGGCGGGCTTGGGCGCCGTGCGATGGTCCGTCCAGGACCCCAGTTTCGATGGCATCAGCATGTTCAGTTTGCCGGCCATGGCGGTACCGCTACGCCAAGCGCCAGGGTGAGTCGCCAGCCACTGAAAGCTTTTCCAGGCAGCGACTTCCTTCTTGTTACGCTTGACCCCGGCGCCGGGGACATTGCCACGCCCTTCGCCCACGGCCTCACGACGCAGCCTTACCAGCAAATCGGGAATCGGAATCTTTACCGGACATACCTCCCCACAGGCACCACACAGGCTCGAGGCGCTGGGCAGATCCTTGGTATCTTCCAGCCCCAGCATATGAGGCATCAAGATACTGCCGATAGGGCCGGGATAAGTGGTGCCATAGGTATGGCCACCGACCCGCGTATACACCGGGCAGTGATTCATGCAGGCCCCGCAACGGATGCAGCGCAGGGTATCGAGCAGTTCATCATCCTGATAGATTCTGGAGCGTCCGTTGTCGACCAGTACCAGATGCACGGCTTGCGGCCCGTCGTGCTCCTGCGCCTTGCGCGGCCCGGAAATCATGTTGAAGTAAGTGGTCACATGCTGGCCGGTCGCCGAGCGCGAAAGCAGCGCATATAAAGGCGGCACATCCCGCAGGTGCTCCACCACTTTCTCGATACCCGTCACGGCGATATGCATCGGCGGCACAGCGGTGGTCATGCGCCCATTGCCTTCGTTTTCCACCAGACAGAGCGTTCCGGTCTCGGCGACTGCGAAGTTGACCCCGGAAATTCCCACGTCGGCGGCCATGAAGCGCTCGCGCAGCTGGGAGCGTGCCGCGGCGGTCATGTAATCGACATCGCGGGTACGCTCGGTTCCCGTCTTGTCGTGCAGGATGTCGGAAATTTCATCGGTATTGAGGTGAATCGCCGGCATGATGATGTGCGAGGGGGTCTGCTGATTGAGCTGCACCAGGTACTCGCCGAGATCGGATTCCAGCGCCTCGATGCCCGCCGCTTCAAGATGCTCATTGAGGTGCATCTCTTCGGAAACCATCGACTTGCCCTTGATGACCGCCTTGGCACCCCGTGCCTCGCACAGCTCGCGAATGATCCGACAGGCCTCCTCTCCGTCTTCAGCCCAATGCACCTGGATGCCATTGGCCTGGCAGTTGGCTTCTAACTGTTCGAGAAGCTCGGGTAATTTGGCCAGTGCTCGCATACGGATATTGGCACCGAGTTCACGCAGGGTTTCCAGATCCCAGTCGCCAAAGCTGTCATGCCGCTTGGTCATCAGGCCATCCATCGCCTTGCGGAAGTTGGCGCGAATCTGCGGGTTGCCCAGAGCATCGTGAGCCTGGCGATGAAAGTCGCGCGGAGTGAATGTCTGAACCGCATCGTCCTGCATGCTCATGAGCTTCTCCGCCACAGATAACTGGCAATATGTTCACCCGTCAGCGTTTTTTCCTGATGCTCGAAACGCCCCCCAATGTTCATTAGGCAGCCACAATCAGAGGTAACGAAACGCTTTGCTCCGGTCGCTTCAATGGCCTGCGTCTTGTCTTCCACCATGGCCGCCGAAATTTCCGGATGACGCACGGCAAAAGTCCCGCCGAAACCACAACATTCGGCGGCACGCTCTTGCTCCATCAACTCCACCTGGCCAAGCTTGGACAGCAGCATCGGGCCGGTTTCCGCCAGTCCCATTTCCCGCCGGGCGCTGCAGGAGGTGTGCATGGCGACTTTTTCGGGCTCGCCGCGATCTTCAAGCTTGAGCCGGCAGACATGCACCAGAAACTCGGTGAGCTCAAACACGCGTCCGGCTACCGCCTTGGCAAGCGCTTCGTCTTTCGTGCCGGCGAAAAGCTGCGGATAATGGGTATGCATCATCCCGCCGCAGGAGCCCGAAGGCACGATGATCGGCCAGTCCTGCTCGAACAACCCCAACTGTGAGCGAGCCACTTCGCGCGCCTCGGTTTGATAGCCGGAGGTATACGCCGGCTGGCCACAGCAGGTCTGATCATCAGGAAAGATGACCTCAATGCCCTCGCGTTCGAGCAAACGAATAGCATCCAGGCCGGCCTGAGGAAAAAAAATGTCGACCAGACAGGTGCCGTAAAAATACACCTTGTCCGGTTTAGGGGGATATAGCTTGACTGGCGCCATTCGCAGGGCTCCTCAGCATGCCGACTAGCGGAAATCGATAACACTGGAAAATTGGTAAAACCAATTTACCCCAATTAATTCTGTCAACACTAAGGAGATAACCAAACACTGTCAAATGGAAACCCTGGGCCGTACAGCCCTAAATACTTAGACTTTAGTCAAAAATACTCTGAATTCCCTTAGGATATTTTTCATCTATTCTTAGCGATGGACAAGGCATCTTGTCGTCACCTCAGCAAAAAGCTAATATTGGTCTTACCAATCTAAGAGAGTTTTTCATCATGAGCTATCCACCGCTGCGGCAGCCACGCCTGGCCGATGTGATCACTGAACGGCTGGAAGGCATGCTTCTGGAAGGCAGCCTGAAACCGGGCCAGCGCCTTCCTCCAGAGCGCGAGCTGGCCGAACGTTTCGGTGTCTCACGGCCGTCCCTGCGTGAGGCCATCCAAAAGCTTGCCGCACGCGGCTTGTTGACCAGTCGACAGGGTGGCGGCACCTTCGTCAATGATGAACTCAATAGCGGTTATACCGACCCGCTTCTGGAAATGCTTTCCAGACACAAGGAGTTTCACCTGGACCTGCTGGAATTTCGTGACGCCATGGAAGGAATTTCCGCCTACTATGCCGCCCTGCGCTCCACGCCAGCAGATAAAGCCATATTGATTCAGCGCTTCGAAGAACTCGATAGCGGCTTCGCCGGCGCCGACCCGGCACGCGAAGCCAAGCTGGATGCCGCCTTTCATCTGGCCATCGCCGAAGCGGCTCACAATGTTTTACTGCTGCATACGATTCGCGGCATTTTCGATTTACTGGAAAAAAGTATCGTCGACAACCTGGCTCACCTGTTTGCCAAACCGGACTCGCGTAGCCTGTTGATGAAGCAGCACCGCGCTCTACTCGATGCCATTCTCGAGGGCAAGCCTGAAGAAGCCCGGACTCGCGCTCATGAACATCTGGTTTTCGTCGAGGAAGGCCTGCTCGAAATGGCGCGTGCGGAAACCCGCTCACAACGTGCCCTGCGCCGCGCCCAGAGCACCACGATATCGGCATGAAGCGTTAGGCATTGCAGCCACACCCCTTAATGAATGAGGTTCTGGACACTTGCCCATGAACACCACTTTGCTGGCAGGGCTTTCACGTCGCTGGCGGCGTCTCTGGCTGGTCCTGCTTTCCCTGGGCTTGTTGCTATGCATGTGGCAAGCAGCCCAGATAGCCCGTGAGCAAGCCCTCGCCACCCTTCAAGGCGATGCCGAGAACGAACTGCGCTTATCGGTGGCCAACCTCAACGGCTACCTGCTGCGCTACGATTACCTGCCCAGCATGCTCGCCACCCGTGAAAGTGTGCAGCGCTTTCTCGTCTCACCGAAAAGTCAGGATCCCATGCCGCTCAACATGATGCTGGATCGCTTTCGCTTTACGGCTGGGGTGTCCGATGTCTACCTGCTGGATCGTCATGGCACCACCCTGGCGGCCAGCAACTGGCATCGCGCCAATACGTTCATCGGCCAGAACTACGCTTTTCGCAGCTATTACACCGCTGCCATTGCCGGCGGCCAAGGGCGCTTTTTCGGTTTGGGCGTGCAGTCGCTCGAACGCGGCTATTATTTCTCCGCGCCGGTGTGGCTCGACGATACCGCCCCTGATGCTCGCCCGGATGGCGTCATCGTGATCAAGGTATTGCTCGATACCGTTGAAGAAAGCTGGGCGAAACAGGATGCAACGCTGCTGGTCACCGATGCCGATGACATCATTTTCATGGCCAGTCGGGAACAGCTGCGCATGACGGCTCTGCAACCACTCTCCGAAAGCGAACGTGAAGCGCTACTGGCAACGCGTCGTTATGCCAACGAACCATTGCCTGCGGCGGGCATCGAGGAGCATGACACTTATGGTGACAATAGCCGGATCGTCAGTTTCGCCCACGGCGCAATGAAAAATGAAAACTATCTAAGGCTTACCCAGCCTATTCCCGAGTTTGGCTGGCAAATGCATATTCTCAAGCCCATGACGCCGGTGACCAACGCGCAATGGATAGCCGCCTCGATGGCGGGCGGCCTTTACGGGGTGCTGCTGCTCGGTGGCGGCATTGGCTGGCAACGCCTGCGCCTGCGCCGTGAGCGTGAAGCCTTCGCCGAACGTGAACGCCGCACTTTGGCACGAGTCCGTGACGAACTGGAAGTCAGCGTCGAACATCGCACGCGAGACCTAGTGGCCAGCAACTGCAGGCTATCGGCGGAAATCGAAGAACGTCGCCGCGCCGAAGACAACCTGCGCCAAACCCAGGATGAACTGATCCAGGCAGCCAAGCTTGCCGTGCTGGGCCAGCTCGCCGCGGGTATCAACCATGAGCTCAACCAACCGTTGGCAGCCATACGTGCCTATGGCGAGAACGCCCGCAGTTTTCTGGCCCGCGCGCAGTACACCAATGTCGATACCAACCTGGCGCAGATCATCGACCTGACTCAACGCATGGCCGAGATCAGCGCCCAGTTACGTCAGTTTTCTCGCAAGAGCGGCGAGCGCCAGGAAACCATCTCCGTGCAGGCCTGTGTTGATTACGCCTTGAGGCTATTCCAAAGCCGCCTTCGCGAAGGCAACGTGATGGTAGAACAGCATTGGCCCGACGAGATACTCTGGGTCACCGGTGACCTTATCCGCCTTGAGCAGGTGCTGGTCAATCTGATCAGCAACGCCCTGCATGCCATGAAGGACACCGAAAACCCTTGCCTGAAGCTAAGCGCCAGCCAAACCGGCAACAAGGTCATGATCCGTGTCGCTGATAACGGCCCCGGCATTCCCGAGACCCACCTGACGCATATTTTCGAACCCTTTTTTACCACCAAGACCCCGGGCAGTGGTTTGGGGCTGGGCCTTTCGATTTCCTCACGTATCATTGACGACCTGGCCGGCACCTTGCGTGCCGCCAATCGCCTCGAAGGCGGTGCCCAGTTCGAGCTGACTATCAGCCTTGCTTCATCGCCTCAGCCTTCTCAGGAGAGTGCTTCTCATGCATGAGCCGTCGACGTTTCCGGTGATGATCATCGACGACGAGCCCCATTTGCGTATCACCGCCAGCCAGACCCTGGAGCTTGCCGGCTATGCCACCCACTGTTACGAAAGTGCCGAAAGTGCCTTGAGCCAGCTGAGTGCCGACTTTCCCGGCGTGGTGGTCAGCGACATTCGCATGCCTGGAATGGACGGCATGGCCTTGCTGCGTGAATTACACCAACGCGACCCTACTCTGCCGATCATCCTGATTACCGGCCATGGAGATATTTCCACGGCAGTCGAAGCCATGCGCGAAGGTGCCTGGGATTTTCTGGAAAAACCCTTTGCCGGCGATCAGTTGGTCGAGGTAGTGCGCCGAGGCGTGGAAAAACGCCAGTTGAGTCTGGAGAATCGCCGCCTGAAGGCTGAACTGGAAGTCCAGCAGGCCGCGCTGGGTCCACGCCTGGTGGGCAGAACCACGGTGATTTCTCGGCTGGCCGCGATGATTCAACGCATCAGTCAGGTGGAAACCGATGTGCTGCTGTTCGGGGAAACCGGTACCGGCAAGGATCTGGTGGCCCGGGCCATTCACGAACGCAGTGCACGCCGCAACAGTCCCTTCATGGCGATCAACTGCGGCGCGGTGCCGGAAAACACCATCGAATCCGAGCTTTTCGGTCATGAAAAAGGCGCCTTTACCGGCGCTTTCGAGCGGCGTATCGGTAAATTCGAGCATGCCAATGGCGGCACGGTGTTTCTGGATGAAATCGAATCCATGCCTTTGGCATTGCAAGTCAAGCTGCTGCGCGTATTGCAGGAACGCTCCGTGGAACGGCTGGGAGCCAATGAGGTAGTACCGCTGAATATTCGGGTGATCACCGCCACCAAGGTGGACCTCAAGACGGCAGCCGAAACCGGCCAGTTTCGCGAAGATCTTTACTATCGGTTGAACGTCGTGACCCTGCCCCTTCCCGCATTGCGCGAACGGCGCGAGGATATCCCTCTGCTGTTTCAGCATTTTGCGGTAATTGCCGCCAACCGTAGCGGTCTGGAAGCGCCCACCCTGGATAGCCAGGGGATCGCCGTGCTGCTGGCCCATGACTGGCCAGGCAATGTACGCGAACTGCGCAACCTCGCCGAGCGTTACGTCCTGCTCGGCGCGGCCTTTGATTATCGTCTGGATGCACTGCTCGAAGGGGCTAGCGCCGACACCTGCGAGCCCGCGCTTCCCCATCAAGTCGAGCTGTTCGAAAAAAGCCTGATCAGTCAGTCATTGGCACGCTATAGAGGGCGTGTGAGCGAAGTGTGCCAACAGCTGGGCATTCCCCGCAAGACACTTTACGACAAGCTCAAGAAGCACCAACTAAAAGCCGACGATTACCGCCACAAGAACGACCCCTGAACCAGCAGCTCGCCCAGCACATTCCAGGGTGGCAGCCAAGGTAGCAGCACCGCGGTGGCGATCAGCATCAACAGCGAGGACAGCGGTCGGCGCGCATCGCATAACTTGAAGGCGGTACCGAACGAGCGCTTCAACCGTGCACCTTCCAGGTCCACGCTGTAAAGCTCATCCAGCAACAGATGGATCAGAAAACCTACCCCGATGGCCATGCCATGTGACCACGCCAAGCCAGCCGGCTGCTTCAATAATTGAAAACTCACTACAGCGGTCATCAGGCTACATAACGCCCCCGCCAGTATCGAATGCCAGATGCCTCTATGCACGGTAAGCCGAGAAAACAGTACGCTACCCAGGTAGCGCACGGCAAAGTAAATCCCCCCGCAGGCGACCAGCAACACCCCGGGGGTCAGCCAAGGCTGCAGCAACAGCACTCCCATCACCAGGGCTGGTACGGAAAGTAAGTTGAAAATCAAGCGTATGGAACGCGAACGGTCAGCATCAATATCGGGCAGGATACCGCCGAAGGTGACCAGCGCCAGCGCCAGCAGCGCCTGAGGTACCGCCCACCACTGGACCTGCCAACCTGCATACGCCAGCAGCGTGCCGCCTACAGCGGCAATGGTGATGTGGGTGCGGAAATTGGCCATGTCGCGGCAGCTCTTAAAAAGCTGGATAAATTAACAGATTGCAGGCTACCGCGACACTCTCTCCCGGATAAAAACACAGGGTGGCGACTTGGGGTCAGCCCATTGGCTCCAGCAGGTATTGGTCCTTGAGTTTCACGTAGTTACCTGCGGTATAGGTAAAGAAGGCACGTTCCTTATCCTTCAGCGGTCGCATGGCCTTGGCCGGGTTGCCGGCATAGACATAACCGCTTTCCAGCTGTTTGCCCGGGGTAACCACTGCCCCAGCCGCAATGATGACCTCATCTTCCACGACGGCGCCATCCATGACGATCGCGCCCATCCCCACCAGAATACGATTTCCCAGAGTGCAGCCGTGAAGAATCGCCTTGTGGCCGATAGTCACATCATCGCCGATGGTCAGCGCGAATCCCGCCGGATTGAAGTCACTGGCATGGGTAATATGCAACACGCTGCCGTCCTGCACGCTGGTGCGTGCACCAATGCGGATACGGTGCATATCGCCGCGAATCACCGTCATCGGCCATACCGAGCAATCATCACCCAACACCACGTCGCCCAGCACCACACTAGCCGGATCGACATAAACTCGCTCGCCTAGCTGGGGTGACACCCCCTGATAGCCGCGAATAGCCTGATTTTTCATGGTATCTCCCGTCATTGAAAACCTGCTTTATGGCACTAGAGCAAAGCGCTCAACAGCACGACAAGGGTGAGCGGTATCGATACCCAGCGCACTACCAGGCGCCACAGCCGGAACATTCGCTCGCTGGACCCCAGTGCCTCGGCGGCCGCAGCCTGAGGCATTATCCAGGCAGCGAAGATGGCAATCAGCATGCCACCCAGCGGCAAAAAGATGTCCGGCGGAATACTGCTCACCAACTCGAACACATTACGCCCGAACAGCGGTCGAAAGTCGGCCAATACCGAGAATGACATCGCGGCCACTACGCCCACCAGCCATACGCCACTTCCGATTGCCACCGATGCCATGCCTCGCTTCCATCCCAACCCTTCCAGTGTCGCCACCATGGGTTCGGCTAGATTGATCGCCGAGGTCCAGGTGGCCAGCAATAAAAGCAAGAAGAAGGCACTGAGCCATACGGCCCCCCAAGGCAAATGGGAAAATGCGATAGGCAAGGTGACGAACATCAGCCCCGGCCCTTCGGCGGGATCCATGCCTTGAGCGAACACCACGGAAAAGATCGCGATTCCGGCGATCAGCGCCACACTGATATCCAGCACCGCAATAGTGGCCGCCGCCTTGGGCAGGCTCTGTTCCTCAGGCATATAGGCGCCATAGGCCATGAGTGCACAGGCACCCACCGCCAAGGTAAAGAAAGCATGGCCCATGGCGTGCAGTACGACCGACAAGGTCACGGCATCAAAAGCCGGCACAAACAGCCATGCCAGTGCCGGGCCGAATCCTTCAGTAGTCGCGGCATAGCCCGCCAATAACAATAACAAGATATACAGCAACGGCATCAATAGATTGTTGAGTCTCTCCAAGCCCTTGGCGACACCTGCCGCCACCACGCTCATGGTCATGAACAGAAACAACGAATGATTGAAAACCAACAGTCCAGGATTCGCCAGGAAGGCATCGAAGCCTGCTCCGATCTCGGCGGGGCTTGCCTGTATAAAATTGCCATTGACCGAGGCCACCAGAAACTCTATCGACCAACCGGACACCACCGAATAAAACGACAGGATGCAAAATACGGTGAAAGCACCGAACACCCCCAGCCAGCGCCAATGGCGGGAGGCCCCTGCCTGGGTCGCCAAGGCGCCCAATGCCTGCATTGGCCCCCGGCGCCCGGCTCGGCCGACCAGAATTTCGGCCATCATCACCGGTACCCCCAGCAATACCACAAAGGCGGCGTAGATCAGCAAAAAGGCTGCACCTCCGTTTTCTCCGGCTATATACGGAAAGCGCCAGATGTTACCCAGCCCCACTGCGGCACCGGTGACGGCCAAGATAAAGGCCCGCTTCGAGCCCCAGCGCTCCAGCGTCTCGCTCATCGATTACTCCTGCCCATTGGCGTTTGGAAGCGAGCAAGACTAGCAGGCCCTTGCACCGCCGCCAAACCTTGCCATTGAAACCTATGACACTTGCCCGCATTTATGGCCTTAACAGAAGTCTTTTCCGCTTTTTTTTCAGCGACTCCTGACCATCACTATCGAGGTGCGCATGTCCCGCAATCCCTTGCTCGAGACCCATCAGTTGCCGCCCTTTGACGAAATTCGCCCTGAACACGTGATACCGGCGATGGACAGCCTGCTGGCAGACAATCGAGCGGCCATTGAAAAACTCACCGCTCAAGCCCAGCACAGCACTCCCACCTGGGAAAGCGTTGCGGCACCGCTGGAAACATTGAACGATCGTCTCAGCAAAGCCTGGGCACCGGTTTCTCACCTCAACGGCACCATGAATTCTCCCGAATGGCGCGAAGCCTACCAGGCATGCCTGAGCAAACTTTCCGACTACAGTACCTGGGTGAGCCAACACGAAGGCTTGTTTCATGCTTGGCAGGCACTCAAGGAAGGGCCCGCCTGGGCCGAGCTGGATCAAGCCCAGCGCCGCACGGTGGAGAATACCCTGCGTGACTTCCACCTTGCGGGTGTCGATTTACCCCAGGCCCAAAAAGCCCGTTACGGCGAGATCAAGGCGCGCCTTTCCGAGCTTTCCAACCAGTACTCCAACAATGTGCTGGACGCCACTCAAGCCTGGTACAAGCAGGTTGACGACGAAACCGAGCTTGCCGGTCTCCCGCAGAGCGCCCTGGATAACCTCAAGGCCAATGCCCAAGCCAAAGAGCTGGAAGGCTATCGGATCACCTTGAATTTCCCCAGCTTCTATCCGGTGATCTGCTACGCCGATAACCGTGAATTGCGCCGTGAGGTGTACACGGCCTTCATCACCCGTGCTTCCGACCAAGGGCCGGATGCCGGGCACTTCGATAACGCTCCGCTCATGGAAGAAATCCTGGCGCTGCGCACCGAGCTTGCCGAGTTACTGGGTTTTGCCAGCTACGCCGACTATTCGCTGACCACCAAGATGGCGGAATCTCCCCGGCAAGTCCTGGACTTTCTGGAGGACTTGGCTCGCCGGGCGGTACCTCAAGCCCAGGAAGAGTTTTCCGAGCTTGCCGACTACGCCAAGCGTGAATTGGGGATTACCCAATTGCAGCCTTGGGATGTGGCCTACGCCAGTGAAAAGCTGCGCGAAGCACGCCATGTCATTTCCGAAGAACAGTTACGCCCTTACTTTCCGGCACCCAAGGTGATGGACGGGCTATTTCAGGTCGTCGAACGTCTCTACGGCGTGCGTTTCAAGGAAGATTCTGAGGCGCCGCGTTATCACGACGACGTGCGCTACTACCAGATTACCGAAAACGGTGAGGTCATCGCCGGCTTTTATCTCGACCTTTATGCCCGAGAAGGCAAGCGTGGCGGTGCCTGGATGGCCGATTGCCGAGTACGCCGCCAGAGCAGCGAAGGGCTTCAGTTGCCGGTCGCCTTCTTGACCTGCAACTTCACGCCGCCTGTAGGAGATCGACCGGCGCTGTTCACTCACGATGAAGTGACCACGCTGTTTCACGAGTTTGGACACGGCCTGCATCATATGCTGACCCAGCAGCAGATCGCCGACATTTCCGGTATCAATGGCGTGGCATGGGACGCAGTTGAACTGCCCAGCCAATTCATGGAGAATTTTTGCTGGGAACGCGAGGGGCTCGATTTACTCGCCAGCCACGTGGACACCGGCGAGCCGTTGCCCCCCGAGCTTCTCGAACGCCTGCAAGCCGCCAAGAATTTCCAATCCGCCATGGGTATGGTTCGCCAGCTGGAATTTTCGCTGTTCGATCTGCGCTTGCATCATGAACTCAAGGCCCCCACCGCCACGCAGATTCAGGCCTTGCTCGACGAGATCCGTGCGGCGGTCTCGGTGGTACCCAAAACGGACTTCAATCGCTTCCAGAACAGCTTCGGGCATATCTTTGCCGGTGGCTATGCGGCAGGCTATTACAGCTATAAATGGGCGGAAGTGCTGTCGGCGGATGCCTGGAGCGCCTTTGAAGAGGCCGGTATATTCGACCCCGAAACCGGACTGCGCTTTCGCCGTGAAATTCTCGAACCCGGCGGTCTCCGGGATGCCGCGGACCTGTTCCGCGCCTTTCGAGGCCGCGACCCGAGCGTTGAGCCTTTACTGCGTCACTGCGGTATTCGTGCCGCCTGACATTCACTTCGGTTGCACGTCGGCATTGGCCGACGTGCAACTTTCAGGGAGCCTTCGATGGCTGTTATCAAACGTTTTATTGCCGGGGTCATCTGCCCCCGCTGCGCCGAGATGGACCGTATCCGTGCATGGGAACAAAACGGGATTCGTTATCGCGAGTGCGTAAGCTGTGATTTTTTTGAACAGCTGGCCATTGAAGACGAGGCACTCGGCGAACTGAACACCCGGGTTAATCAGGTAAGAGATGAACAGAAGCAGCAGGACGTTCAGCCGGTACGCATTCTGGATCCTGGCAAGATCCACAAGCCGTAATCTTGCGCTTATCGCCCTTGGCTTATCACCAAAGTGTCCGAAAAACCGCACATGAGCCAACCAGTAGTGTGCGGTTATCCAGCCACTTTCCCCTCTTCCCTTTTCGACCTTTGTCGAACCTTCCCGAATTAACCTTTTGTTTTTAATGATTTATTTATTTTATGGTTCGCTAATTGCAATTGATTAGAGTGTCAGCATGGCCGTCTGGTAGCCAAGACGCTTACTCAAACGGCCATCAATCAATATTCCAATAAACAACGGGAAAATCGACATGCGCAACATGATGCCCAAGACTTTCACCCTGCTCGCCGGTAGCGCCCTGCTGGTAGCCGGTACCGCCGCGCACGCTGAGCGTTCGGATTGGCCGGACAACTTCACCGTAGGGACCGCAAGCCAGGGCGGCACCTACTTTGTTTATGGCTCCGGCTGGGCCAACTTCATTGCTGACGAGCTGGGTATTTCCGGCGGCGGCGAAGTCACCGGTGGCCCGACCCAGAACCTGGCGCTGGTTCATGAGGGCAATGTCGCCTTCGGCCTGACCACCATGGGACCCGCCGCGGATGCTGTGAGCGGTAAGAGTCCCTTGGCACCGGGCCTGGAAATGGACAATGTCTGTGCCATGTTCCCGATGTATGAGACACCCTTCTCGATTACCGCACTGGAAAGCTCCGGGATTACCTCGATTTCCGAGATTCCGGATGGCGCCCGCATCGGCTTCGGCCCAGCCGCGTCCACTTCCGATACCTATTTTCCCGAGATTCTGGAAACCCTAGGTGTAGAGTTCGATCGGCGTAACGGTGGCTGGACGGACCTTGGCGGCCAGTTACAGGATGGTCTGCTCGACGTAATCGCCTTTGCCGCCGGCATTCCGATTCCGGCTGTTAGCCAGCTGGAAGTGCAGACCGACGTCAACATCATCGAGTTCACCGAGGAAGAGCAACAGACCGTTATCGAAAATTTCCCGGTAGCGGAATTCTCCATTCCTGCCAGCACTTACGAAACACTGGAAGAAGACGCCCGTGCAGTGTCCATGTGGAACTTCGCCATTACCGGTTGTGACCTCCCGGAAGACTTTATCTATGAAGTGACCAAGGTCACCATGGAAAACAATGACCGCATGCGCTCCATTCACCGTAGTGCTGCAACTACCATTCCGGAAAACATCAAGCATAACAAAGTGCTGCCTTTCCATCCGGGTGCGGCTCGTTGGTACGAAGAGAATGGCTACGAAATCGACCCTGACCTGATCAAGTAAGCCTTCCCTTTGTTAGCGGTGCCCCGTGCCGGCCATGCCGCACGGGGCATCTTTCGCTTTTTGCCCCCTTTTTTTTGCTTTTGCTGTGAGGGTGACCCCATGAGTCACAAACCAGACCAAGATCCTACCGGCTTCAAGGATGACGCCCCGATGCCACCTGACACTATCGCCTCTGGTGTCGATGAAGATATGGTGGAGTCCAATCGCCGCGTTTTTGCCGGCTGGCAGTGGCTTCTGTTTGCAGGGTTAGCGATTGCTTATTCCAGCTTTCATCTAATTTCACTCAATGTCTATCCGATGGAAACCTGGTCGTTTCGTATCGTGCATATTGCCGGGGCATTGATCTTGGGTTACGGGCTGTATGCCGGTGCCCGTTTTGCCGATCAGGAGCATCGCGCTTCCGCGCCTTGGTTAGGCTGGGTGAGCTATGCGCTGCTGATTCCAGCGATCTATTCGCTGATTCAGGTATTTTTCATGCAGCAAACCCTGAGCGGCGGTGCCCTGCGTATCGACCCGCAGGTGGAAACCTGGCATTTCGGTTTCCCCTTGATAGCCGCCACTGTGGCGAGCATCGGGATTTCCTGGTTCTATCGCCAAGCTCGCCACCGTTTCACCCCCGCCGACCTGGTGTTGATGGTCTGTGCATTGGCGAGTTCCGGTTATTTATTGGTGGCTTATAACACCGACATCCGGATGTCGACCGGCACTTCCTTTGCTCCTCCCGGCATTACTTGGGCGGCGATTGCCGGCTCTCTGCTGATTCTTGAACTGACACGACGCGTCACGGGGCTGGCACTGGTGGTCATTTCGGCAATCTTTCTGCTTTATGTGTTTGCCGGCCCCTACCTGCCCGGTTTTCTCGGCTATCCCGGACTGTCAATGAACCGCTTCTTCAGCCAGGTCTATACCGATGCGGGCATCCTCGGCCCGACCACGGCGGTCTCATCGACGTACATTATTCTGTTCATCATCTTCGCTGCGTTTCTGCAAGCGTCCAAGGTGGGCGATTACTTCGTCAACTTTGCCTTCGCCACTGCCGGTCGTGCACGTGGCGGCCCGGCCAAGGTCTCGATCTTTGCATCCGGCCTGATGGGCATGATCAACGGCACCAGCGCCGGTAACGTGGTATCCACCGGCTCGCTGACCATTCCGTTGATGAAAAAAGTGGGGTATCCCGCGCGCAGTGCCGGCGCCATCGAAGCTGCGGCGTCCACTGGCGGCCAGATCATGCCGCCGATCATGGGGGCAGGCGCCTTTATCATGGCGGAGATCACCGGTATTCCCTATACCGAAATTGCCTTGGCGGCGGTGATTCCAGCCATCCTTTATTTTGCCTCGGTCTACTTCATGGTGGATTTCGAAGCTGCGCGTAAAGGCATGCGCGGCATGCGCAAGGATGAGATTCCGCTGTTCTCGAAACTGGTGAAGCAGGTCTACCTGTTTACGCCGATCATCATTCTGATTTTTGCGTTGTTCATGGGTTATTCGGTGATTCGTGCCGGTACCCTGGCCACTGCGTCGGCCGCTGTAGTCAGTTGGTTTTCGCCTAACAAGATGGGCATACGCTCCATTCTCACTGCCTTGCAACTGGCCGGCACCATGGCGATTCAGATCATCGCCGTCTGTGCCTGCGCCGGCTTGATCGTGGGGGTTATCTCCCTGACCGGGGTGGGGGCTCGCTTTTCTTCGCTGCTGCTCGGCCTGGCCGGGGTCAGCCAGCTGCTGGCGCTGGTGTTCGCCATGTGCATCAGTATCTTGCTGGGCATGGGCATGCCCACCACCGCCGCTTATGCGGTCGCCGCTTCAGTGGTGGCGCCTGGGTTGATCAACATTGGCATTCAACCGCTGGTGGCACACTTCTTCGTGTTTTACTTCGCCGTGGTCTCGGCGATCACGCCCCCCGTGGCCTTGGCCTCGTATGCGGCAGCGGGGATATCCGGTGCCAACGCCATGCAGACGTCGATCACCTCATTCAAGATCGGCTTGGCCGCCTTTATCGTGCCGTTCATGTTCTACTACAGCCCGGCCATGCTGATGGAGGGTAGCTGGATGCAGATCCTGCGCGTGGGTGTCACCGCCACCCTGGGTATCGTACTGCTCGCGGGCATGGTGCAGGCCTGGTTCTTCGGTCCGGTCAAGGTCTGGCAGCGGGTGATCATGCTGATAGGCGCCATCTTCATGATCTATGGGGGCGTCTATACCGACATTGCAGGGCTGGTGATCGGAGCGGCTCTATTCTTGATGCAGCGTAAGGCGCATGGCAATCATGCTAGCGTGAAGCCCACCACCTGAAGCCAGCTTGCGTTATAGGCGCAATGTTTCACGCACAATAAAAACCACCGACATTGTCCATGTCGGTGGTTTTTTTGTTAACTACCGGAAAGCTCGACCACACCACAGGCCTTGCGCGGGCCACCGCCGCCATCCTTGGGTTCATTGGAATAAGTATCGCCCTGTGCATGAATCACTAGGCTGCGTCCCTGCATGTCATCGAGGCTAAGCCGTGGCGCCAATACCGGATGCATGGCCTCGCCCTCCTCGTTGACGGTAAGTACCGGGAGATCACCACGGTGCCCCTCACCATAAGGCCCTTCATGGCTGCCGGTATTCTCGGGGTCATAATGGCCACCGGCCTGGCCCGCCGCGACCATGTCTCCAGCATCATTTTTGCTCGGTTCACAGCTGGCATTTTGGTGAACGTGAAAGCCGTAGACGCCGGGTATCATGCCCGAAAGGTCGGGCGTCAAAAGTAGTCCGTCTTTTCTCTCTTCCAGAGTGACGGTGCCAATCGATGTCTCCATGCCATCTTTACTGACCCAATGCATCTCGACGTCGTGCTGTTCCTGTTCTTGAGCATGGGTTGTCGCACCGACAAACAGCAGTGAGACGGCAACTCCCGAGAGAATTAAATGACGCATCGTGCAGCTCCTTCATTCGGTTTGCATGAACCTACAGAACTCAGGCTAGACGCTTGACCGAAAGGCCGCCAACTCGCTTATTCAAGCTCTCATCTTTCGGTTTATCGCAAATTATCGAGCACGCGCAGCGGCGCTTTGGATTGATTCAGGGTATAGAAATGCAATCCCGGAGCGCCGCCATCCAGCAGGCGCTGGCATAGGCGTGAAATCACATCCGTGCCGAAATCACCAATTGCCTCGCTGTCATCGCCGTAGGCTTCGAGTTGCTTACGAATCCAACGGGGTATTTCCGCCCCACAAGCATCGGAAAAGCGCGCCAGCTTGGTATAATTGGTAATCGGCATGATACCCGGCACGATAGGCTGTTCCACGCCCAAGGCACGCGCCTTGTCGACGAAGTGGAAATAAGCGTCAGCGGTAAAGAAGTATTGGGTAATCGCCAGGTTCGCTCCCGCTTTCATCTTACGCGCAAAGTTTTCCACATCCTTGTCGAAGCTGGGTGCCTGGGGGTGCGACTCCGGGTAAGCGGCCACGGCAATCTCGAAATGATCGCCGGTTTCCTCGCGAATGAATTTGACCAGTTCGTTGGCATAGCGCAGCTCGCCGATGCTGCCCATACCCGAAGGCATGTCACCGCGTAGCGCCACCAAGCTGTTGATGCCTTCTTCTCGATACTGCGCCAGTAACTCGCGCAACTCACCCTTGTCACTGCCGATACATGAAAGGTGGGGCGCCGTGGTAATTCCGCTGCGGCCTATGTTACGTACTACCTCTCGGGTACGTGCTTGAGTCGAGCCTCCAGCGCCGTACGTGACCGAGAAAAAACGCGGGTTACGACTCGCCAACACATCACACACTTGCATGAGCTTGTCGCGCCCGGCGTCGGTACCTGGCGGAAAGAATTCAAAGCTGATACCCAAGGGGTGCTCTTGGCTGCTCATGCGTTTTTCCTCATCATCTAAAAGGTTATATGCGATTATTGGCGATATTCTCGCCTGTCCTGGCGCCATGAGCCAATGAAAGATTTCCGGCCGAAACTTCAATTTGATTCATGTTCTTTTCTGTACTTGAGGAACCCAGATGCTTGCCTTGAACCCCGCCACCCTGACAGGTCCGCTATTGATGCTGTTGAGTTTCGTCGGGCTGGGGTGGCTCGCCGCCAGGCGTCTTGCTGTCGACCCGCGCCCCATCGCCACGCTACTGATTTACCTGGTCGCCCCTTTGACCTTTTTTCGCGCCTTGATGCAGGGTGGCCCCACAGCCGATTATCTTCTGCTGACGCTCGCCCTGTTCGTGCTTTCCAGCTTGATTGCACTGGTTGTCCATCGGCTGGCCCAGCATTTTTTCGACGCCTCGGAAAGCGCTCTGCTAGCCTTTTCATCCGGCACCGGTAACACCGGTTATTTCGGCCTTCCGGTGGCCTTGATCGTACTGCCAGCGGAAGGAGTCACGCTTTACCTGTTCTGTCTGCTGGGCATCACGCTTTATGAGTTTACCGTGGGCTTTTACATCAGTGCTCGTGGCCAGTTTTCAGTACGCCAAAGCCTGGTCAAGATCTTGCGGCTGCCCTTGATTTACGCTTTTCTGGCCGCGTTAATGCTTTCCAGTGCCGGGCTTCGTCCACCAGACGCCGTGATGCAATCACTGGATGTATTTCCCGCCACCTATACCCTGTTGGGCATGATGATCATTGGCATGACCTTGAGCCGGGTCACGCTGGCCGCTTGGGACACCCGTCTAGTACTCGCCTGTGTCGGTGTCAGGTACCTGGTATGGCCGCTGGCGACGCTGGTAGCGGTATTAGCCTTGCAGCGGTGGCTAGAGATTTCTCCACCACTGGCCATGGCCTTTTTACTCCTGGGCGTGGTACCCATGGCCGCCAACGTAGTGGTGGTGGCCATGGAGTTGGGGATTCAACCACAGAAGGGTGCCCTTGCCGTGCTGGTTTCCACCTTGCTGGCGCCTTTTTTGATACCGCTTTATTTCGGCATCATGTTAACGCTGACCAGTCTCGGTTGATTTGAAACCGGCTACCGCTTCGTGCTGCAAACGTTGTGCCAGCTGCTGGATTTCAAGGTGGCTAAAAAATGCCTGCAAGGCTTCGCTTCTGACTGAGCCGACATCCGGGATAGCCTGCCACTGCTCCAGCGTTCGCGTTTTGAGTGCAGGCCACTCCTCAGTGATACCGGCATCTATTCCAGGCGGCACGCCGAGTGCCTCCAACCATTGAGGAAACGGTTTTCCCCGTGCGGCCTGAAAGCTCTGCCGTAGCTGAGAGGCTCTAACAGTCCCCACACCAGAGGCTTCCCTGAGGCTTTCAGTATCCAGACTCATCCAATCCAGCAGGCCTTCCAGCAAGCCGGCATCCACCAGGGCCTGCCAGGTACCTTCCCCTATACCGCGCATTTCCAGTTGCTCTCCGAGCCAGGTAAGCCTGGCGACGAATTGTGCCTGGCAACCCTCGACAAGGCGCAAACAGCTCAGGAAGTGATAGGCCTCGGTAGCCGGTACGTTCAGGGATTCGCGTTCCACTGTTTGCCAGACCACCTCGGCAAGCTGCGGAATAGTCAAGCCCGCCAGTTGCACCGCTACCTGGTCACCGGCGCGCAGGTCCAGCGCTTGCCATTGCTCAAGAGAGCCCAGCGATACACGGCTGATACGACGCCCTTCAAGCCGGATAGGATACAACCATACCAAGGGGGTAATACGGCCCGTGCGCCCCACACGGAACTCAATCCCACGCACTTGCGCCAGTGCCTGACGAGGCGGATATTTCCATGCCACTGCCCACTCAGGTGGGCCTGATGACCAGCGTCGACCGGAGGGACGGCTTGATTGGCGCAGTACCACGCCATCGGTGGCAAAGGGTAATGGCCCATTAAACCAGCGTTCACGCCAGTTTCCAGCGGCATCTTGGTCATTAAGCGGATGGGTGTAATCGGCGGTATCGAAGCCCAGCAACGTCAGCGTTTCAAGACGCTTTTCCATGGTAGCCGGGCCATCCGGCCAATCCCACACGAACAGGCTGATGTTCGCCAACTCCTTGTCGGAAGGGGTTTGCTGGGCCATCACACCGGCCACTCGGCTGCGGGCCTCAGACGTCTCGCTGCGCGATTGCACATGCCTTTCCAAGCGCCAGTAGAGCTCGCCCTGGAGTACGGCATCTTCGGGTTCAGGCAATCGATTAGGCACGGAAGGAAGCGCCCGGGCACGCGCGGTCCAGTCCTGCCCGTGTTCTCCGTCGCCCCGGCTGACCGCCTGGATCAGCGCGCCATCCACATAGCGCAACGTGACTGCCACGCCATCCACCTTGGGTTGAATCCATACGTCCTGCCGACGACTCGTCCAGCGCCTCACACCCGGTTCATCGGTTTTTGTCAGACCGGTCTGCACCACTGGATGCGAACTTTCCCCGAAGGCTCCGCCCAGTGGCTGATGCGCCATTGGCCTGCCTAGACAATCTTGCCAGCCGGCCAGGCGCTCAAGCACTTGATCGTAAAGCTCGTCGGCCACCAGGGAGGTGCCCTGCTGATGATAGGCATGATCCCAGCGCTGGACTTGCTCGGCCAAGGCGTCGGCTTCCCGCAACAGGCGGGCTTGCGGCCAGTCTGGACAAGCAATGTCGTCCGCTTGGGCCAAGCCTGCCCCAACGACGCTTATCCCGACGACGCTCAGCCTGACAATAATTATCCGAATGGCTCTCATCCAGACGCACCATGGTAAGGCTATCCTTGGCGGCATGGGATGTCTCCTGAACGCTTTCTTGAAGGAATCCCGTCAGCCTAACCAAGTCAGCCATGAAAAACGCCCCCCGGCAAAGCCGTGGGGGCGTTTTCTTACAACCCTTAAGGTCGATAGCTTACAACCGATACGGTCAATGTCTTACAACGGTTACAAACCCGCTGCTTGGCGCAGAGCATCAGCCTTGTCGGTTTTTTCCCAAGGAAAGGCGGTAAAGGTTTCGATTTGCTGCCTGCCTTGATCATCAATCCAGGCATAGCTGGATTCGAATGGCTCGCGACCGAAATGGCCGTAAACCGAGGTCAGACGGTACATCGGATGCAGCAGATCCAACATTTTGGTAATCGCGAAGGGGCGCAGATCGAAATACTCACGCACCAGCTCGACGATCTTGGCCTCCTCGATCTTGCCGGTCCCAAAGGTGTCGATAGCCACCGAGGTCGGTTCCGCCACGCCAATGGCATAGGCCACCTGAATTTCGCATTTGTCGGCAAGGCCTGCGGCGACGATATTCTTTGCCACATAGCGCCCGGCGTAAGCTGCGCTGCGATCGACCTTGGACGGATCCTTGCCCGAAAAAGCCCCGCCGCCGTGGCGCGCCATGCCACCGTAGGTGTCGACGATGATCTTGCGCCCGGTCAAGCCGCAATCGCCCACCGGGCCCCCTATCACGAACTTGCCGGTGGGGTTGATGTGATATTGGGTCTTTTCATCGAGCCACTCTGCCGGTAACACATGCTCGATGATTTCACGCTTGACCATCTTACGCAGGTCTTCCTGTTCGATGTCAGGATCATGCTGCGTGGAAAGTACCACCGCATCGACGCCGCACGGCTGGCCTTCGCCGTTGTAGCGGAAGGTGACCTGGCTCTTGGCATCTGGACGCAACCACGGCAGCATGCCGTGCTTACGCAGTTCTGCCTGGCGCTCGACCAACCGATGGGCATAGTGGATCGGTGCCGGCATTAATGTCTCGGTTTCGTTGCTGGCATAGCCGAACATCAAACCTTGGTCGCCCGCGCCCTGATCTTCCGGCTTGGTGCGATCCACGCCCTGGGCGATCTCCACGCTCTGCTTGCCGATCAAATTGATCACTCCGCAGGTAACGCCATCGAAGCCGACATCCGAGGAGGTATAACCAATATCGGTGATCACCTCTCGCACCAACGCCTCCAGATCCACCCAGGCCGTGGTGGTGATTTCACCGGCAATAATGGCCACACCGGTCTTTACCAAGGTTTCGCATGCCACGCGCGCCTGTTTATCACGGGCAATGATGGCATCCAGCACCGCATCGGAAATCTGATCGGCGATCTTGTCCGGATGGCCTTCGGAGACGGACTCGGACGTAAACAGGGAATATTCGCTCATCGCGCTCTCGACCCTCTGTATCTCGGCTGCAATTAGCGCAGCACCAGCAGGAAATCATGGCAGAACAGGCCTGCCTGCAAAGGAAGGCGGCACCCACCGCTTCGGGAGGCAGAGTCTACACGCTGTAGCCCCGGCTTCCCAGAATTTGCCGCCGCTCCACAAGTCGGCGACAATAGCGCCTTTAATTTCGACTTCAGGCGAGGAGCACCCCATGCCATCCCGTTTCGAACTGGCCAATGCCATTCGCGCTCTGTCCATGGATGCCGTCCAGAAGGCCAAATCCGGCCATCCTGGTGCCCCCATGGGCATGGCGGATATTGCCGAGGTGCTGTGGAATGATTACCTCAAGCATAATCCCAGCGATCCGAACTGGGCCGATCGCGATCGTTTCGTCTTGTCCAATGGGCATGGTTCCATGCTGCTCTACTCGCTTTTGCACCTTACCGGCTACGAAGTGAGTCTGGAGCACCTGCAAAGCTTTCGTCAATTGCACTCGCCCACAGCCGGCCACCCGGAATACGGCTACGCCCCGGGGATCGAAACCACCACCGGGCCACTGGGCCAAGGTCTGGCCAATGCAGTGGGAATGGCGTTGGCTGAAAAGACGCTGGCGGCACAGTTCAACCGCCCCGGCCATACGCTCATCGATCACACCACCTGGTGCTTCGTGGGTGATGGCTGCTTGATGGAAGGCATCTCTCATGAAGTCGCATCACTCGCCGGCACCCAGGAACTGGGCAAGCTGGTAGTGTTTTATGACGACAACGGCATTTCCATCGACGGCGAAGTCGAAGGCTGGTTCACCGATGATACCGCCAAGCGGTTCGATGCTTACGGCTGGCATGTGGTGTCCAATGTCGACGGGCATAATCCGAACGAAATCAAGGCCGCGATCGAATTGGCCAAAAGCCATGATGACAAGCCCAGCCTGATTATCTGCAAGACCGTGATCGGTTTCGGTGCCCCCAACAAACAGGGCAAGGAAGATGCCCACGGCGCACCGCTGGGCGAGGATGAAGTCGCCGCCGCGCGCAAGGAGCTCGACTGGCCCCATGCGCCGTTTCATATTCCCGAGCCTGTCTATTCCGGCTGGGACGCTCGCAGGGAAGGCAAGGCCCGCCAGGACGAGTGGAAATCACGCTTCGAGCGCTACAGCGAAGCGTTTCCTGAACAAGCCCGGGAGCTCAAGCGCCGCCTGAAGCGCCAGCTGCCGGCGGAGATCACCAGCGAAGCACTGATCGAAAAGGCGCAGGAAAAAGGCGAAAGCATTGCCTCGCGCAAGGCCTCCTTCGCGACACTCAACGCCCTGGGACCACAAATGCCCGAACTGCTCGGCGGCAGTGCCGACCTCGCCCCTTCCAACTTGACCTTCTGGGACGGCGCCAAGGCGATTACCCCCCAGGATGCCGGCGGCAACTACCTGCATTACGGGGTACGTGAATTCGGCATGGGAGCGATCATGAACGGTATCGCCCTGCACGGCGGTTTCGTGCCTTACGGCGCCACCTTCCTGATCTTCATGGAATACATGCGCAACTCCCTGCGCATGGCGGCCTTGATGGGCCAGCAGGTAATCTACGTCTTCACCCATGACTCTATTGGTCTGGGCGAAGACGGCCCGACGCATCAGCCTGTCGAACAGCTGACCAGCCTACGCACTACGCCGAATCTGTGCACATGGCGGCCTTGCGATGCGGTGGAAACCGCCGCCTCCTGGGATGCCGCAATCAAGCGTCATTCGGGTCCTACCGCTCTGGTGCTTTCGCGTCAGAACCTCCCGCACCAGGCGCGTACCAAGGAGCAGTTGGCCAATATCCAGCGCGGGGCTTATGTGCTGAAAGACAGTAACGGCACGCCAGCGCTGATACTGATCGCTACCGGTTCGGAAGTTTCCCTGGCCATGGAGGCCGCCGCCGAGCTGGAAACCCAGGGCAAGGCGGTACGCGTGGTCTCCATGCCGTCCGCCTATCGCTTCAACGGACAGAGTGCCGATTACCGCGAAAGCGTACTGCCACCAAGCGTGACCAAGCGAATCGCCATCGAGGCTGGACATGCCGACTACTGGTACAAGTATGTGGGCCTGGAAGGACGGGTGATCGGCATGACCACCTACGGCGAGTCCGCGCCGGCCGGCGACCTGTTCAAGCACTTCGGCTTCACGGTGGAAAATATCGTCACCCAAGTCAACGAACTGCTCGGGTAATAAGCCATGCCTGCCGTAGGCGGTTTTCTGTGGTTGGTGGGCTTCTGGCTGGTCGGTGAAACAGTGGTTACGCTCACCGGCCTGCCGGTCTCTGCCGGGGTGGTGGGCATGTTACTGCTCAGCGCTACGCTGATGGTGCGTGGCGGAGTACCCGAAAGCCTGGCCGCCGCCGCCCAGCCGCTGATCGCCTTGCTGGCCATGCTGATCATGCCGGGCGTGGTGGGAGTATTCTTCATCCTCGATGAAATGGCCGGTTACTGGATGGCCATTCTCTCCGCCTTGATCGTCGGTACCCTGCTGAGTGTCGCCACTACCCTGTGGCTGATGCAGCGCTTGATGCAGGGTTACCATGCACCAGATTGAATCGCTCCGCGACACGCTGCTGGCCACGCCGTTATTTGCCGTGGCGCTTACTCTAGCCGCCTATCTATTGGGCATGGGGATATTTCGCCACCTCGGACAACCCACATGGCTACCCGCCATACTCATCGCCGCGCTCCTTCTGGCGGCTCTCTTGGCACTGAGCGGCATTCCCTACCCCGAGTACAGGGAAGGTGCTACCTGGCTGACGATCCTGCTCGGCCCGGCCACGGTGGCACTGGGCATGCCGCTCTATCAACAATTGCCCCGCATCCGCGAGTTATGGCGTCCATTAGTGGTCAGCTTACCGCTGGCGGCTAGCCTGGCAATACTTTACGCCTTGGGCATTGCCTGGTTGATGGGCGCCTCGCAGCCGATTCTTGCGTCACTGGCGGCAAAGTCGGTCACCGCACCCATCGCCATCGGCATTACCCAACAGCTGGGCGGCTCCATTGCCTTGCTGATGGGAGGCTTGCTGGTAACCGGTGTGGCGGCCATCGCTTTCGTCAGCCTGTTGGCACGCTGGATGAAGATCAAGGATGAACGCATCATCGGGTTTGCCTTGGGGCTCAACGGCCATGCGATCGGTACGGTACGCGCCTTTGAGATCAGCCCCACCGCCGGGGCATTCGCCTCCTTGGGGATGAGCCTGACGGGTATCTTCACGGCCCTGCTGCTGCCACTGGCCTGGCGGCTGGTAGGCGCTATCGGTATGAGCGTAACTAGCTGAAATACGCTATTATCGGCACCCGCTTACGTTAATTCATTTTATTGCTATCCAGAGCGTCAGCCCTTTCATGGCCTACTCCCCTTCGGTATTTCGCATCGCAATCAATGGCTATGGCCGTATTGGTCAGTGCGTACTCCGCGCATTGGTGGAGCTGGGTGACACGGATATCGAAGTCGTTGCCATCAACGAGCTTTCCGACCTGGCCACCATTACCTATCTGACCCGCTATGATACGACTCACGGTCGTTTCCCCGGCCATGTCGAAAGTCGTGATGGTGACTTGATAGTCAATGGTCGTCCCATTCGTGTGCTCTGCGAGCCCGACCCTGAGCGTCTGCCTTGGGGAGTACTCGACATCGACTTGGTGCTGGAATGTTCAGGTAGCTTCAAGGATCGCCATACCGCTAAGAAACACCTTGAAGCGGGCGCCAAGCAATTACTGTTTTCCCAACCAGCGGAAAGCGATGTCGACGCGACCATCGTCTGTGGCATCAACGACCACCGCTTGTCGCGCTCGCAACGCATCCTGTCGGCGGCTTCCTGCACCACCAACTGCCTGATCCCGGTATTGACGGTGCTCGATGAAGCCTTGGGGCTGGCCCATGGCGTCACCACTACCATTCACTCAGCGATGAATGACCAGCCGGTGATTGATGCCTATCACCAAACCGATCTGCGCCTGACACGCTCGGCCATGCATTCGATCGTCCCGGTTGATACCAACCTGGCGCTTGGCATCAACCGGTTGATGCCTCACCTGGCGGGGCGTTTCGAATGCTTGCACATGCGTGTACCGACCATCAATGTCTCGGCCATGGACATGTCGCTTTGCGTGAATCGCCAGACATCGGCCAGCGAAGTCAACGCTCTGTTGCGCCAAGCCAGCCGTGAGCGGCTTGTCGGGGTGCTGGGCTATACCGAAGAACCCATGGCGTCGAGCGATTTCAACCACGACCCACGCTCAGGTATCGTGGACGCCACCCAGACAAGGGTTGCCGGGGGACAATTGGTAAAACTGCTCTGCTGGTTCGACAATGAATGGGGGTTCGCCAATCGCATGCTCGATATCGGTCGCCAGTTGGCCAAGCTTCCGCCCACTCATTAACGTTTCGGCAGCGTTATTTTAAAGCTTTGACAACATGAGGAACTCGCTCACATGAATGTGCACAAGATGACCGACCTGCCCCTAGCGGGTCAGCGCGTATTGATCCGTGAGGATCTCAACGTACCGGTCAAGCATGGCAGCGTCAGCAGCGATGCTCGCTTGCGCGCCGCATTGCCCACTATCCAGGCGGCGACGGCCGCCGGGGCCAAAGTCATGCTGATGAGTCACCTTGGCCGTCCTACCGAAGGCGAACTTGCGGAGGAGTTTTCCCTGGCCCCGGTCGCTGCACGTCTCGGTGAACTTCTCGGCCGCCCGGTGACCTTGATCAAGGAGTATCTGGGTGTCGCTCTGGATCTGGCTGACGGCGAGGTGGTACTACTTGAAAACGTGCGCTTCAACGAGGGCGAAAAGAAAGGCGACGAAATGCTTTCCAAGCAGTACGCCGCTCTGTGTGACATCTTCGTGATGGACGCCTTCGGCACCGCCCACCGTGCCCAGGCGTCCACTCACGGTGTGGCACGCTTCGCGCCGAAAGCCTGCGCGGGCCCCTTGCTTGCCGGTGAACTGAATGCGCTGGAAAAGGCATTGGCGACCCCAGCACGCCCGATGATTGCGATTGTCGGTGGCGCCAAGGTATCGACTAAGCTGGAAGTGCTAAGCGCACTTTCCGTGACATGCGATCAGTTGATCGTCGGCGGAGGCATCGCCAATACTTTCATCGCGGCCGCCGGTTACAACGTAGGCAAATCGCTGTATGAGGCCGATCTCATTGGCCAGGCCAAGGCCTTGATGGCCAAGGTCGACATACCGCTACCGAGCGATGTGGTCGTGGCCACGGAGTTTTCCGAACAGGCCGAAGCGGTGATCAAACCGGTTGACCAGGTAAGCGATAATGAAATGATCCTGGATATTGGCCCCGAGACCGCCGCTCGTCTGGCCGCCATGCTCAAGGATGCCGGGACGATTCTTTGGAACGGCCCGGTGGGCGTGTTTGAAATCGACCAGTTCGGCAAGGGAACGGAAATCATCGCTCGTGCTATCGCCGAGAGCCAGGCATTTTCCATCGCCGGCGGTGGCGACACCCTGGCGGCCATCGATAAATACGCTATCGCTGACCAGGTTTCGTATATTTCTACTGGCGGCGGCGCTTTTCTCGAATACGTGGAAGGCAAGCAACTGCCTGCCGTCGCCGCCCTCGAGGCGGCGGCCGCATATTAATTCAATACGTTAATCACTCATTTTTGCAAAAGGTAACACCATGGCACTGATCAGCATGCGCCAAATGCTCGACCACGCCGCTGAGCGCGGTTATGGCATCCCGGCTTTCAACGTCAACAATCTGGAACAGATGCGCGCCATCATGGAAGCCGCCGACGCCACCGATTCGCCGGTAATCATTCAAGCTTCCGCCGGGGCACGCAAATACGCTGGCGCCCCTTTTCTGCGCCATCTGATTCTTGCTGCCGTGGAAGAGTTTCCACATATTCCCGTGGCCATGCACCAGGATCACGGCACCAGCCCCGCTATATGTCAGCGTTCCATCCAGCTGGGCTTTTCTTCAGTGATGATGGACGGCTCACTGGGTGAAGATGGCAAAACGCCGATGGATTATGCCTATAACGTCGACGTTACCCGCCGCACCGTGGAAATGGCCCATGCTTGCGGCGTTTCCGTGGAAGGCGAGTTGGGTTGTCTGGGTAGTTTGGAAACCGGGATGGCCGGCGAGGAAGACGGCATCGGTGCCGAAGGCCAACTGTCTCATGAGCAGATGCTCACCGACCCGGAAGAAGCCGCCGATTTCGTCAAGGCCACCCATGTGGATGCCCTAGCTATTGCCATCGGTACCAGCCACGGCGCTTACAAGTTCACCCAGCCGCCCACCGGCGATACACTCTCTATTCAGCGTATCAAGGAGATCCATACCCGTATTCCGGATACCCATCTGGTCATGCACGGTTCTTCCTCGGTGCCCCAGGAATGGCTGGATGTGATCAACCAGTACGGCGGCGAAATTCCCGAAACCTATGGCGTACCCGTTTCGGAAATCGTTGAAGGCATCAAACACGGGGTTCGCAAGGTCAATATTGATACCGATCTGCGTTTGGCATCCACTGGAGCGGTTCGCCGTTTTCTGGCCCAGAACCCCTCAGAATTCGATCCGCGCAAATTTCTCAAGGCAACCGTCGGCGCCATGCGCGACATCTGTGTCGCTCGCTATGAAGCCTTCGGCACTGCAGGCAATGCCAGCCGCATCAAGCCGATCACGCTTGAAGAAATGTCCATGCGTTATGAGCGTGGCGAGCTAAACCCCAAGGTAAGATAACATCACAGTGGTGCTTGACCGGGCGGCCCTTAGAGGCTGCCTTTTTTGTTTTTGTTGCTTTTCTCTAGGCGATATATAGCGCAACCAGACACCAGCTTCAGTGAGATCAAGTTACGCAGTGCCTCACTATGACCTTGCGTCGCTAGGTAAAATCTTTTCATAGACTGAAGTCACCCTTCCGCGCTGTTCCATGCTCTCTAAGCGTATTTGTCAAAAAATTACAAAACACTGTTCACAAAAGGGCAAAAATTGCGTTCAATAGCCATTGTTCGGCGACTTATGTGACACTGGCTATCTGCTGAATCGCTTGCAAGGGAACTCTAATGTCTCGCCCACTCTGCCTGCTATTTGATTGCGACGGAACCTTGGTTGACAGTGAACCACTGCTGGCCGAAGAAATGGCGATCAGTTTAAATGCCGTGGGACTGCCTTTCGTGGCCGAAGATTATCTGGGCGAGTTTCGTGGAACACGCTTCAGGCGCATTGTGGCTGAGTTGCAGCAACGACATGGTACCGTTGATACCGAGCAACTCAAGATCATGGAAACTGCGATGCGTGCCAATCTGGCACGACGACTAGAGCTTGAGCTGACCCCTATTCCCGGAGCCATCGAAGCACTCGAGGCGCTTTCAGACTACCCCAGCGCGGTGGTCTCCAATGGGCCAGAAACCAAAATCCGTGCCGCACTGAAAGTCACCGGCCTAACCCATTACTTCGGGGAACGGTTGTTCAGTGGGTATACCGCCAATTGCTGGAAACCAGAGCCTTGTCTGCATTTACATGCTGCCAGCATCATGGGGTTTGCTGCTCGCGACTGCATCGCCATTGATGACGCCATTGTGGGAGTACGTGCAGCGCTGGAAGCAGGCATGACGGTAATTCACGTGAACCGTTATCCAGATGCCGAACTAACCCCGGAAGGGGCTATCATGATCACTAGTATGTTTCAGCTTCCGGCAATGGTGGCTAACCTAGTGTCGATGCGTGAAACATCATCTTACCCTGTACGCAATGAACCGTAACGCGAGTATCAAGGAGCTTAGCCATGGCCTCTTCCAGAGATCAGTACACCGGGCTAGTGTATTCTACCGAGCATGGTGAAACATGCCCTGCCTGCCGCCAGCCGGTCGAGCAGTGCCAGTGCGAAGAATTGGCTCAACAAGAGCGTCTTGCATTACTGGATGGCATCGTACGCATACGACGTGAAACCAGCGGCCGAAAGGGCAAGGGCGTTACTACCGTAGCCGGTCTTCCGCTACCTGAAGCCGAATTGAAAAATTTGGCCAAACAGCTCAAGAAACGATGCGGTACCGGCGGTGCAGTGAAAGACGGTATCATTGAAATTCAGGGCGATCACCGCGAGACCCTACGCGAGGAATTGAGCCGGCAAGGCTACACGGTCAAACTCGCCGGGGGCTAGTTCACTATCTCGATGCAGCGATTCCATCACCGCCCGCTTGTTTCACTTTATCACTCACCCTTCCGGGGCAAGGAACTCCAATGGTTTGGCTGGAATACCTTTTACCCCTGATATTCTTGTTTCCCATGGCGGCAATGGCCGGCATCGTGGTGACCCTGCGAAACTTGCATGATGCCCGGGTGCATTCACCTCTCGATGCACACTTGCTCAGAGAGCCGGGGCAAGCATTGCGTGACCGGCTGGATAATGCCTTTTCCAGCTTATTTATCAACGGTGCCTTGGGCCCCATTATCAGCCTTGCCCCTCTTGTTTATGGCATGGGAAGAATGCTGTTCGCTCCCCAGCAGGATTGGGTCGAATGGGCGCTGTATGGGTTGCTGAGTACTGGGCTGGTATTGGCTTTCTCTCTACTGTTGATTCGGGATTACCAACGGATCCGACGACTCAAACTGGGCCTGGCTTGCGACCTTGCAATCGGCCAGGAACTTGAGCAACTGATTCGGCCAGAAGCCCACCCTTATTATGTTTTTCATGATGTGCCTACCGATAGTTTTACCATCGATCATGTAGCAGTAACGCCGCATGGCATTTTTGTGGTTGAAACGAGAGCACGTGCCTGGCCGGTTACCACGGATGGGCGTGAACTCAAGCAGGTGGCTGTGGAGCGGGAGCGTTTACGTTTTCCTCACTGGCAGGAACGCCGACCGCTATATAAGACACGCCAAGGAACGCGCTGGATGAGCCAATGGCTAACTCAGCGTTGCGGTGTGGCAGTCCCTGTGCAGGGTGTTTTAGCATTGCCTGGATGGGAAATCGATACCCGAGAAGCCGCAGGCGATATATTGGTGGTCAGTGGTGAAACCTTGGCACGGCAGCTGACCGAGCTGACACCCGGCACTATGAGCCAAGCCATTCATGACAAGGTCATTCGCCTGCTTGTAGAGCGTTCACAAACCTTGCAACTCAAGCGCCTCAAGCAGCCGTCGGTTTAACCGCGCAGGCGCCCTCCCATCTCTTGAGCCAAATCCACAGCATAGTGATCGGTCATGCCACCGATAAAGTCGAGCATGCGCCGATAGCTGGCATATAACGGCCACGAAGGTAGAGGGGTATTTTCACCAATCAAGGCCAGTACGCGTTGGTGCTTGAAAGAGGAATGGCCGGTGTGATGCAATTCGAAAGCCGCTCCGATGAAAGCTTCCAGAAGAATGCCCAGGGTGGTGTAAGCGCCAATCTCCAATTTAGCTTTGCGTTCATTCTGGAAAATCCGCTCGCGAGCCAATTGTTTGGCTGCCTGGACACCCCAGCCTAAATCCGGATGGCATAGCTCTAGCAAGTCCTGTTGTAGCGAGCCATTAAGCAAAGCATTTTCATGCTGCACGAATACCGCTCCCACCTCATTGACTGCTCGCTCCATTGCTGCACCTCGCAATAAGGCAATGCAGCGTCGCTGCGAGGCACCCCGAGCCTGCATGGCAGCATAATCCGGTGGAATATCTCCCGCAATTTGTTGAAGAATTTCAGCAACTTCCGAATAGCGTAGAATGCCCATTTCCAGACCATCTTCCAGATCAAGAAGGGCATAACAAATATCATCGGCAGCTTCGACTAACCAGGCCAAAGGGTGGCGACACCAGCGCTGTGGCCCTTGCGGAATCAAACCAAGTGCTGTGGCCACCTCATCCAGTAAGGCTTTTTCGGACTGATAACAGCCAAATTTTCCTGCTTGGCCGGCATGTTCCACCGTCCAAGGATATTTCAGCAGAGTCCCCAGCGTTGCAGCGCTCAAGCGCATACCACCGTTGAACTGGTTATATTCGATCTGAGTAATTACGCGGAATCCCTGAGCATTGCCTTCGTAGGTTAGAAGATCTTCCCGCTCAGCCTGCGAGAGGCCTTTAAGCAAGCCGCTAGTCTCAGCGCGCTGAAACCAATCGCGGATGGCATACTCGCCCGCATGGCCAAAGGGCGGATTACCGATATCGTGTCCCAAGCAAGCGGTCTGTACGATAACCCCCATATCAGCAGGAGTAATCCAGGCAGGTAAATGGTCACGCAACAGCTCACCCACAATCATGCCAAGGGAGCGCCCGACGCAGCCGACTTCCAGAGAGTGCGTCAGGCGTGTATGTATATGATCGTTTTCGGTCAGCGGGTGCACTTGGGTCTTTCGCCCCAAACGACGAAACGAGCCGGAAAAGACAATGCGGTCATGATCCTTATGAAAGGGACTACGGCCGATTTCCTGAGATCCTTCCGGTCGGCTATCATGCAAACGTTGCGGAGAAAGTAATCGTTCCCAGCGCATTTGGGTCATGGGCTTCCCTCCTTGAATAGCGCCATTCTGGCACAAAACCTCCGGGCATCCTTTTCAGGGCAAAAAAAAACGCCCCCGCGGCAAGGCCGTGGGGGCGTTTTTTTCGAATAGGTGCCTGACAATGACCTACTCTCGCATGGGGAGACCCCACACTACCATCGGCGCGGAACGGTTTCACGACTGAGTTCGGCAAGGGAT
>NZ_WTKP01000013.1 GCF_009793355.1 Vreelandella zhuhanensis | reverse complement strand
CTCCCGTAAAGGCTCGGAAAGGTCTTGGTGCTGGATGTCAGGCGCGGTGGTTTGGCGTGCAGGTGTTTACGATCACCGCTGCGCCACGCCTCAAACCGTGTCACGAAGGAGCGGACTTGACCGACCGCATCCATAATAGCGACACGGCGAAGGTACGATGGAAATTTGTAGTAACGTTTAGCAAAGTACGTGTAGCGTACCTGTGGTCGTTTTTGGGTGGGATGTATCAGCCGTTCTATTACCTCGACCACCGCGTTCCCTTCGCAGACGCCGACCTGCGGCCAGTGCGTATACGTCACGGTCATGAGATCGCGCACCAATCGCCGATACAGTGCCAGCGTATCCGCCAGAGCGGTCTGTTGGTCGGCATTGGTGACGTGTAGCGCCAGGGAGTCGGAACGGATGATCGACATAAGAAAACTATATATCTAACCAGTTATAAGAACAAGCAAGGCTAACGTCTTGCCCTGCCTTAACCGCCGATTCATTCAAAGAATCGAATCGCAGAATGCGGCAGGATTTTGTTCAACGCGGGAGCAAGCGAAAGCCACTGTGTGTCGCGGGTAGCAATGATAAGGTAGAGGTTCCGCTGAGTTTCAGGAGGATGTCATGGTCTACAGGCACGGGATGGGAGTGCTAGCGGTAGCCGTAATGCTGGTGCTGAGTGGGTGTGGGGGAAATAACGATGCAGTGGATGAAACATCAGAGATACAGCCGGAGGCCAGTGAGCAGCAACGCGAGGTAATGGAGCCTGAACCTGAGCCGGCTGTCGAGCCTCTCGAGGTGGCGGTCTCTTTGTCGGTATCGCTGCATAATGACCGACGCTTGATGGTGGAAGGCGAGACTAACTTACCGGATGGCGCACGCCTGCAAGTGGTGGTGGAGCATAAATACAACCGTGTGAGCTGGCAAGCACGTACAGAAGTGGAACAGGGATATTTTGTTGCCGGGCCGTTTGGCTCGAGCACTGGGTTATCGGACGGCGAGTACCAGGTTCGTGTGCAGCTCTCCGAAGCCAGTGTTCAGCCTGACACGGTGCAGCAGCGTATCGGGGAGCAGGGCCAACATCTGACTGGGGAGCTGGTAAGAACGTCACAGCACGGCTTGGGGCAAATAGCGGTTTATACCAAGGATTACATGATTGGCAGTGAGCCGCGCCGGTCCCAAAGCCAAGCCGAGGTGATCGAAGATCGCATCTAATGATTTTTATCGATAGTCTTCATGGCGCGGTAGAAGGCTGCCAACGGCCTAACAAGATAGCGCGGATGGCATCTGTCTTGGGCGGTTGTTCGAGATATTGCATATTAAAGCGCTGCTCGTTTTCCACGACCTCGTTTTCCACGACATAGTGCCCAGGCTGATGAAATTCACGGGTAGGACCCAGCAGGGCGAGTTCGCCTTCTTCCAATGGTGGAAAAGAGTTCTTGGGAGCCGGCGTGACGATAAAACACGCTTGCTGCCATTGAATCGCCAACGGCAGATAGGGAGGCAGTTGAAATGCCGCCTGTTGCGATCGGTGCCAGGGCAAGGGGCCTTCATGCTGCAGAGGCAGCAAAGCCGTTGAGGTCGTCTCGCCTTCCAATAAGGTGGCAAGCGAGCATTCCAGAGCCTCAGCCAATGCCACCAGGCGCTCATGGCCTATCTGCTTGATGGCTCCGGATTCCCAATAAGAAACCGTCACGTCCGATACGCCTACTTTGCGGGCAAGTGCGGCCTTGTTGAGTTTGGCCCGAAGTCGTAACTGTTTGATGCGGGAGCCTAGCGATTCCATCTGATTTTCCTGTTGCTGAGCCAAGGGAGGCTGTATGTATATTCACGAGAAAAGTGAAGGGGAAAGCGTTTTTTCTTGGTTCGCTTAATACCCGATCGCTAATCCCTGCCTCACCATATAGATGCAAGATAAGCGCAATAAGGCGACGTGCAAGGCGTCAGATTTTAAGAGACATGCCTATTATTTTGTGCTCATTCGCGCATTTTGTGCTTAAACGCGCATCCAATGCAACCCTTCCCCTGCAACCTTAATTGCATGGCTAAGACGTTAGTTTTCTCCAGTGGTTCCCACTTCGTGGCTTTTGGTTGATGGCTGGGTGCGTATAATGTGGCCCACGCAAAATATGCTCTCAACAGGACGTGACCATGACCGTACGCACCCGCATTGCGCCTTCGCCCACGGGCGATCCGCACGTTGGCACCGCCTACATTGCCTTGTTCAACTTGTGCTTCGCTCGCCAGCATGGCGGGAAGTTCATCTTGCGCATTGAGGATACCGATCGGGTTCGTTCGACACCTGAGTCTGAGCAGATGATCCTTGATTCGCTTAGTTGGCTGGGCCTTGAGTGGGACGAAGGCCCCGATGTGGGTGGACCGCACGGCCCTTATCGGCAGAGTGAGCGAGGGGATATTTATGCCCGCTATGCTCAGCAACTGCTGGATGAAGGCCATGCGTTCGCCTGCTATCGCACCAGTGATGAGCTAGATGAATTGCGTGAGGCACGCAAGGCGGCCGGTATGCAGCTGGCGCTGAAACCGGCTGATCTGGCGTTACCTGACGAGGAAGTGGCGCGACGCACACAGGAAGGCTGGCCTTATGTGGTGCGTATGCAGGTGCCTACCCAAGGGGTATGCGTGGTGCAGGATATGTTGCGCGGAGAAATAGACGTTGAGTGGGCGCAGGTAGACGCTCAGATACTGCTCAAGTCCGATGGCATGCCCACGTATCATTTGGCCAATGTGGTCGACGACCATTTGATGGGTATCACCCATGTGCTACGGGGTGAAGAGTGGATCAATTCGGCACCCAAACATCAGTTGCTGTACGCGTATTTTGGCTGGGACATGCCGCAGCTGTGCCATATGCCTCTGCTGCGTAATCCGGATAAATCCAAGCTTTCCAAGCGCAAGAACCCTACCTCTATCAATTATTATCGTCGCATGGGCTTTTTGCCGCAGGCCGTGACCAATTATCTGGGCCGGATGGGCTGGTCGATGCCGGATGAGCGTGAAAAATTCAGCTTGGATGAAATGATGGCCCATTTCGATATCCAGCGTGTCTCTCTGGGAGGGCCGGTATTCGATCTGGAGAAGTTGACCTGGCTCAACGGGGTATATCTGCGCGAAGACCTGGATGACAGCGCTTTTCTCAAGGCGCTGATGGATTGGGCCTTCAATGAAGCCTACGTGAGCAAGATTCTTCCGCAAGTACGCCCAAGGGTCGAGACCTTGGCTCAGGTGGCGCCATTGGCGGGGCATTTCTTCTCCGGGCTACCTTCGATCAGTAAGGAAAGCTTTTCCTCGGTGAAGCTGGAAGACGAAACCCTGGTCAAGCTTCTGCAGTTTCTGGTGTGGCGTTTCGAAAATGTTCCGGCATGGCACAAGGATGCTCTGCTGGAAGAGGTCAAGACATTGGCCGAATACTTCGAGCTCAAGATGAAGGCGTTTCTGGCTCCTGTGTTCATCGCGATTACCGGCTCCTCTTCGAGTACCTCGGTCATGGATGCGATGGCGATTTTAGGCTCCGATGTCACTCGGGCGCGGTTACGACATGCCATCGACGTGCTGGATGGCGTCTCCAAGAAGCAGGCCAAGCGTTTCGAGAAGGAATATCGCGACCTCTGACACTCCCCACCTGCCGCGCTTCGCGCTTTAGGCGAGGGTTCTTGGGTCACCCCGAGAACCTTCCTGCTTCGATACGCCTTCACTAGACAACGGCTAGGCCGCTGCCCCCGCTCCACAGGCGAGCCCAGCCAGTCCGGCGGTTAGAATATTCTTCGCCGCATTGATGTCGCGGTCGATCCCCTGGCCACAGCTGTCGCAGTGCCAGTGGCGCTGCGACAGCGGCAGCTTTTCAACCTTGTGGCCACAGCCATGACACAGCTTGCTGCTGGGGAACCACTGGCTCACCTTCACCACTTGTCGTCCTGCCCAGGCGGCCTTGTACTCAAGCTGGCGGACAAATTCGCCCCAGCCCGCATCACCGATGGCTTTGGCGAGCGATCGGTTTTTGACCATGCCAGTGATATTCAGCGACTCGACACACAGCACTTGGTTTTCGTTAACGAGGGTGCGGGTCGCTTTATGGGCCGCATCGCGGCGGCAGTCCGCGATCTTGGCATGGCGCTTCGCCACTTTCCGGCGAAGCTTGGCGCGATTGTTTGAGCCTTTCTGTTTCTTGGCCATCTGGCGCTGAAGGTAGGCCAGCTTGGCTTCGTAGCGTTTCAAGTGGCGCGGGTTGCCGGATTTCGCGCCATCGCTGGTGATGAACAGGTCCGTGAGTCCCAAGTCGATGCCGGTCATCTTCGGCGTGATCGGGAGGGCATCCGAGACAAAGTCGCACAGGCAACTGATGAAATAGCGGCCTGCACGATCTTGCGAAATCGTGATACTGGAGGGCGCACTGGGTAGCGGACGGCTCCAGCGGATCGGCAATGGCACCTTGGACTTGGCGATGATGATCTCGCCATCACGATAGCGAAAGGCCGCCTTGGTCAAGCGGATCGACTGCCGCCCATCCTTGCGCTTGAAGCGCGGATAGCGCGCCCGAAGTTTGGAGTTGAAGAAGTTGTCGAAGGCGGTTTTCTGGTCACGCAGGGTTTGTTGCAGGATGACGCTCGATACTTCCTTGAGCCACGGAAACTCGGCTTTCAAGTCCACCAGGCGCTTTTCCGCAGCGGAAGACGACACTGACTCGCCGTGCTGCTGATACGCCTCGGTGCGATAAGCGAGCGTGTTGTTCCAGACAAGACGTGTACAGCCGAACGACTGTGCCAACAGCACAGCCTGTTCTGGTGTGGGGTAGAGACGTTCTTTGTAGGCACGTTTTGTCATACTGGAAAAATATCAGGGGTTAGGGGCAATATCAATACAGCACCGCGGCGCGGTGCGCGCTTGTATCTCCGCCCGATTGGGCGAAGCTTTACGCGCTAATTGGTAAAAACATAGCAAGAACTCGTTGCACGACTATTGACGAAGGCGGGCGTAATCAGTACTATACGCTCCGTCTTCAAGGCATGTGGGGCCTTAGCTCAGCTGGGAGAGCGCAACACTGGCAGTGTTGAGGTCAGCGGTTCGATCCCGCTAGGCTCCACCAATCGCTTTGTCGAAGACCCTTTCTTTATTTTGTAAAGCGTCGTACCACGTCCCATTCGTCTAGTGGTCCAGGACACCGCCCTTTCACGGCGGTAACAGGGGTTCGAACCCCCTATGGGACGCCATTAACTTGCAGTTTCCTCCTCTTGTTTTTCAAGGCTTGCCTGACAAGTCCTGATGCCGGAACGTTATCTATAATAGTCGCGCCTCAAGATGATTCTTGAGACGCTTATATTGCTGTGCGGCGTTCTCTGACCAGCCTGTACAACTCCTCGCGTTTTTAGATTTTTTGCCTGCCAAAAGCTATTTTTATGTAAATTTGGGCTTGACTTGTCCACTTTTCCTGTTTGCGCTGGATGCGTTATGCACAAGGGGTTTTTAAAATTCGGCCACCAGTGAAACTTAGTTAAATTGTTTAAAAACAACGAGTTACATTAGGTCAAAAAATGATCAATTTGAGGCTGGGCCACTGAACATGGCGATTGTGGGGCATTGTGTAATGGTTATGAACAGGGTTATCCACAGATAGTGTGGAAAACCCTGTGCGGCATGGTTGGAAGGTAAAAAGTACCCGGTTAATCCCTTGGACGTAAGCGTTTGAGTAGCGAGGAAGTATCCCAGCGACCGCCCCCCATTTGCTGCACGTCGGCATAGAATTGGTCCACCAGGGCGGTCACCGGCAAGGTCGCATCGATACGTCTGGCTTGCTCCAGACAAATCGCCAGGTCCTTGCGCATCCAATTCACCGCAAAACCGTGCTCGTAGCTATCCTCGATCATGGTCTTGTGGCGATTGTTCATCTGCCACGAGCCGGCGGCTCCCTGAGCAACCACATCGATGACTTGCTGTCTGTCGAGCCCGGCCTGCTCGGCAAAATGCAGGCCTTCCGCCAGCCCCTGGACCAGGCCGGCGATACAGATCTGATTGACCATCTTGGTCATCTGACCACTACCGGCGGAACCCATCAGTGTCACGGCTTTGGCATAATGCTCAAGAGCAGGGCGCACATGGGCAAAGGTTTCCTCTTCACCGCCGCACATGATCGTCAAGGTGCCGTTTTCCGCCCCTTGCTGACCCCCTGAGACAGGGGCGTCGATAAAGTGAACGCCTTGCTTGCGACAGGTAGCATCCAGTGATTCGGCAAGATCGGCGGAAGCAGTGGTGTGATCAACGAGCACCGCGCCCTCATGCATGCCACCCAGTACGCCATCTTCCCTAATGGTAACTTGGCGAACGTCGTCATCATTTCCCACGCATACCAATACCAGGTCAGCGCCTTCAGCCGCTTCACGGGGCGTGGCGTGGGCGCTGCCGCCATATTCGGCTACCCAGCTGTCGGCTTTTGTCGCAGTGCGGTTGTACACACGCAGGCTAAGCCCGGTCTTGGCGAGATGGCCGGCCATGGGGTGGCCCATGACGCCCAGGCCGATAAAGGCAACGGTTGTAATGTCACGCATGCTCAAGCTCCTGTTGAGTAAGCCATCGTTTCTGGCGTAGTGGAGAAAATGTAAAGAAGTGGTAGAAGTTCGCCAAGAAAAATATGCAAAAGGCCGCCCGAAGGCGGCCTTGGTATTACACTGGCAGGTGCACGATCATTTGCTGGGATAGCTACGCTGATCATGACCGGTATACAGCTGGCGCGGACGACCGATCTTGAAGTCGTCGCTTTGCATCTCGTGCCAATGGGAAATCCAGCCAATGGTGCGCGAGACGGCAAAGATGACCGTGAACATGTTGGTCGGAATGCCCATTGCCTTGAGAATGATGCCAGAATAGAAGTCGACGTTGGGGTAGAGCTTGCGCTCAATGAAGTAGTCGTCTTCCAGGGCGATCTGTTCCAGACGCTTGGCAATCTTGAGCTGGGGGTCATCGGCCATGCCCAGCTCGGCCAGGACTTCGTCACAGGTTTCCTTCATGACTTTGGCGCGCGGGTCGAAGTTGCGATAGACGCGGTGACCGAAGCCCATCAGCTTGAAGGGATCTTCCTTGTCCTTGGCCTTGTCGACAAAGTGCTGGATATTCTCTTCGGAATCGTCACCGATTTCGTCGAGCATCTTGAGCACGGCTTCGTTGGCGCCACCATGAGCCGGACCCCAGAGAGCAGCGATGCCGGCACTGATGCAGGCGAACGGATTGGCACCGGTGGAGCCTGCCAGGCGAACGGTTGAGGTGGAGGCGTTCTGTTCATGGTCGGCATGCAGCATGAAGATGCGATCCATGGCCTTGGTGAATACCGGATTGCTCTTGTAGTCCTCGCAAGGGGTGCTGAACATCATGTAGAGGAAGTTCTCGGCATAGTTCAGGTCGTTGCGCGGATAATTGAACGGCTGACCGACGTTATACTTGTATGACATCGCCGCCAGGGTCGGCATTTTAGCAATCAGGCGGACTGCACTAATCTCACGATCTTCTTGCTTGGTAATGTCCATGTGGTCATGGTAGAACGCCGCCAAGCCGCCCACGACACCACACAGAATGGACATCGGGTGAGCGTCGCGCCGGAAGCCCTTGAAGAAGTTATTGATCTGATCGTGAACCATGGTGTGGTTGCGAACCCGCGATTCAAAATCAGTATATTGCTGGTCTGTGGGCAGGTCGCCGAACAGCAGCAGATAGCACACCTCGACGAAATCGGACTCCTTGGCAAGCTCTCCGATAGGGTAGCCGCGATAGAGAAGGACGCCTTTGCCACCATCTATATAAGTGATAGCGGACTGGCAGGAAGATGTCGACATGAAGCCAGGGTCATAGGTGAACAGGCCCTCAGCCACGAGGCTGCGTACATCAATGACATCGGGGCCAAGAGTGCCGGAATACATCGGTAGTTCGATCGTCTTGTCCAGACCATCTACCGTTAATGTTGCTTTCCTGTCAGCCATACTGGCCTCCTTTCGAATACGGGTTGGGACGTAAGGTCGGTGTTTCGCATGCCGCGCCGGCGAAAAGACTCGCCCACTATAGAAGCGTAAAAAGGATTGTCAATTAGCCTAAATGCCAGCTCGAGCTATACTGGTAGTTACATTTTGTGCAGCTTTTGTATAATATTAAGGGGCATTAGTTAAACATTTAGTGTTCAAGCAAGCGAGCGCTTCTACGTTCTTCCGAATGTGGCCACCTGCGTCTGGCTTGATGCTGTAATCTACTATAGCTATGCTGCAATGCAAAATCGACTCGATATCTGGCTATCTTCTTGAACCATGGTCGAGTTAATCGGAGTTCGGTTTGTCAGCGGAGCCTAAGGTTCTTATAATCTTGGCGCGCGACCGACAGGTAGGAGGTCGTGCCCGACTTGGCAACGGCCGAGCTGCTTCCAGAAATCACCCCGCTCGGGCCATGCCCGACCTGTCGCAGAGCGGGCCAAGAGAGTGTATAAAGCCGTGAATAGCAAACGACCCGTAAACCTAGACCTTTCGACCATACACTTCCCTCTTCCTGCGTTGACTTCGATCACACACCGCGTCACGGGTGTCATCCTGTTCGTTGGTCTGATTTTCGCTTTCTGGGCATTGGACAAGTCGCTTTCATCACCGGCAGGTTTCGATGCGGTAAGCGATGCACTGGCCCATAACTTTCTAGCCAAACTGATTGCCTGGGGCCTGCTCTCCGCCTTGGCGTTTCACTTTGTCGCTGGTATCAAACACCTGCTCATGGACGTCGATATCGGCGTGACCTTGGAAGGTGGCATAAAAAAAGCACAGGCCACCGTCGTGGTCAGTGTCCTTCTGATTATTCTGGCGGGAGTCTGGGTATGGTAACCAACATTACGAGCTTTGGCCGCAGCGGCCTTTCCGACTGGCTGATGCAACGTGTATCCGCCGTGATCATGGCGCTGTACACCGTGTTTCTCGTCGCCTATCTGCTATTCAACCCGGGGCTCGATTATTACACCTGGAGCGGCCTGTTCGACCAGACATGGATGCGAATCTTCTCCTTGCTGACCTTCATTTCCCTAGCGGCACACGCCTGGATCGGCTTATGGACCGTAACCACCGATTACCTCAAGTCTACGCCTCAGCGCGTGGGTGCCCAGATGCTGATCATTCTGGCCATCTTCGTGTATCTGGTGTGGAGCATTCAAATTCTGTGGGGAGCTTGATTCATGTCCAACCTGCGTAGCTTGACATTTGACGCCATCATCATCGGTGGCGGTGGTTCCGGTCTGCGAGCCGCACTTGAACTGGCCAAGTCTGGCAAGAAGACAGCAGTGCTCTCCAAGGTGTTTCCGACGCGCTCACACACTGTCTCCGCCCAGGGTGGCATCACTTGTGCGATTGCTTCCGCCGATCCTGATGACGATTGGCGCTGGCATATGTACGACACCGTCAAGGGCGGTGATTATATCGCTGACCAGGACGCGGCTGAATACATGTGTTCCGAAGGTCCCAAGGCGGTGTTCGAGCTGGAACACATGGGCCTGCCGTTCTCGCGCTTTGATAACGGCCGTATCTATCAGCGTCCCTTCGGCGGCCAATCCAAGAACTTCGGGGAAGGCGGCCAAGCCGCACGCACCTGTGCCGCCGCTGACCGTACCGGCCATGCCTTGCTGCATACCCTGTATCAGAACAATATAAAGAACAACACCGTCTTTCTTAATGAATGGTATGCGGTGGATCTGGTCAAGAATGCCGAGGGCGATGTCGTGGGCTGTATCGCCATGTGCATCGAAACCGGTGAAGTGGTGCATGTGAAGTCCAAGGCCACGGTGCTGGCCACCGGGGGTGCCGGACGTATCTACGCCTCCACCACCAATGCCCTGATCAATACCGGTGACGGTATCGGTATGGCGCTGCGCGCCGGCTTCCCGATGCAGGACATGGAAATGTGGCAGTTCCACCCGACCGGTATCTATGGTGCGGGCACCCTGGTGACTGAAGGTTGCCGTGGTGAAGGTGGCTACTTGATCAACAAGGATGGCGAGCGTTTCATGGAGCGTTATGCGCCCAACGCCAAGGACCTTGCCGGCCGTGACGTGGTTGCGCGCTCCATGGTCATGGAAATCCTTGAAGGTCGCGGATGCGGCGAGAAAGGCGATCACGTCTTCTTGAAGCTCGATCATCTGGGTGAAGAGGTGCTGGGCAAGCGCTTGCCGGGTATCGTCGAACTGTCCAAGACCTTTGCTCATGTGGACCCGGCTAAGGAGCCGATTCCGGTGGTGCCGACCTGCCATTACATGATGGGCGGGATTCCGACCAACGTGCATGGTCAGGCGATCATGCAGGGCGAAGATGGCAAGGACCAGATCGTCAACGGTCTGTTTGCTTGCGGCGAAGCGGCTTGTGTCTCGGTACACGGTGCCAACCGTCTGGGTGGCAACTCACTGCTCGACCTGGTGGTATTCGGGCGTGCGGCGGGCATGTTCATTGAAGGCGCTCTCAATGCCGGTGTCGAATATCTGGATGCCACCGAATCCGATATCGAAGCGGCCATGACTCGCATGACGCGTTGGAACGAGTCCGAAGAAGGCGGTGAAACCGTCCCCGAGCTCAAGGCGGCCTTGCAAGACATCATGCAGGCTTCTTTCGGCGTCTTCCGTGAAGAAGAGAATATGCAGAAGGGTGTCAAGCAGCTTGCAGAATTGCGCGAGCGTATTGCCAATGCGCACCTGCCGGACAAGTCCAACACCTTCAACACGGCCCGTGTCGAAGCCCTGGAGCTTGATAACCTGATGGAAGTGGCCGAAGCAACGGCAATTTCTGCCCTGGAGCGCAAGGAAAGCCGTGGTGCGCACTCTCGCTACGACTACCCGGATCGTGACGACGTCAACTGGCTGAAGCACTCACTGTACTTCCCGGCGACAAAGCAGCTGAAAAAGCGCGACGTCAACTTCAAGCCTAAGACCATGGCAACGCTCGAACCGAAAATTCGCACCTACTAAACTCCGTATTGACGAGAGGGAGTCACTATGTCCAACCTTCAGGTATCCGTATACCGCTACAACCCGGAAACCGACTCCGCGCCGTACATGCAGGAGTTTCAGGTCGATACCAAAGGTCGCGACCTGATGGTGCTGGATGTTCTGCATCTGATGAAAGAGCAGGATAGCGCCTTGGCATTTCGCCGCAGCTGCCGTGAAGGCGTTTGCGGTTCCGACGGCATGAACATGAATGGCAAGAATGGACTGGCATGCATCACGCCGCTATCCGAAGTCATCAAGGATAATAAACTGGTGTTGCGCCCCTTGCCTGGGCTGCCGGTGATCCGCGATATGGTCGTGGACATGGGGTTGTTCTATAAACAGTATGAGCGTATTCAGCCCTATCTGCAGAACGACACCCCGGCGCCGGCTATCGAGCGTCTTCAGTCGCCTGAGGACCGCGAGAAACTCGATGGGCTTTACGAGTGCATTCTGTGTGCTTGCTGTTCGACAGCTTGCCCATCGTTTTGGTGGAACCCGGAAAAATTCGTCGGCCCGGCCGGTCTGCTGCAGTCCTATCGCTTCCTGGTGGATACGCGCGATACCGCTACACAGGAGCGTTTGTCCGAGCTGGAAGACCCGTTCAGTGTGTTCCGCTGCCGGGGCATCATGAATTGCGTTGCGGTATGTCCCAAGGGTTTGAACCCGACTCGGGCTATCGGCAAGATTCGTGAAATGCTATTGGCCGAAGCCACATAAGAAAAAACAAGCGAAATGCCACTTAAGTTGCCGTGTAAGCCACTTAAATCGTGACGGCTCGCTTGTTATCATAGAAGCTGAGCGTTGTGGTGTGGCATCAAGTCGCGTCACATCGTAGCCAGGTTCAAGAGCCGGTGCCGTGAGTACCGGCTCTTGAGCATGGCGCGAACGCGAAGTACTGAAAAAAGAAATACTGAAAAAAGAAATATCGAAAAGTAAGAGCAGAGAACGAAAGGGCTTCCGGCTATAGGCCGGCGCCGCCGGCAAACCTCCCGCCCCGCCGGCAGGGCAACAGCGATGTCGTCGCGCATGCGTGGCGATGCCGATACCACCCCATCAGTGCAGGGTGACCGAGAGATGCAACAAGGCATAATGGAGTTAATGTGGCGTTCCTCTCACGTTAGTGGTGGCAATGTCCACTACGTGGAAGCGCTTTACGAGCAGTACCTTGATGATCCTGATACTGTCCCTGACGAGTGGCGCAACTATTTTGACCAGTTGCCGCGCCCCGAGGGCAGTGCCTCCCACGATGTTCCACTAAGCCCCATCCGTGATCAGTTCTATCAACTAGGCCGAGAAACGCGCCCAGGCGCTGCGGTCGCCGCTGTTGACAGCGGAGAGAACAAGAAGCAGGTCAAAGTCCTGCAGTTGATCAACGCGTATCGCTTTCGTGGCCATCAGAAGGCCAATATCGATCCCCTGGACCTGCGTAATCCCACCCCCGTCCCCGACCTTGATCTGTCGTTCCATCAGCTTTCCAAAGCTGACCTGGACACCGAGTTTCAGACCGGCTCGTTTTTCCTGGGTATGGACAAGGCCCCCTTGCGTGAAATTGTCGACGCCCTCGAGCAGACCTACTGTCGCTCGATCGGCTGCGAGATCATGCACATTGTCGATACCGAAGAAAAGCGCTGGCTACAGCGGCGTTTCGAAGCGGTACGCAGTGCACCCAAGTTCAATGAAGATGTGCGCAAGCACGTACTTGAGCGTCTGACTGCTGCGGAAGGGCTGGAAAACTACCTGGCATCGAAGTATCCGGGCACCAAGCGCTTCGGCCTGGAGGGCGGTGAAGCCTTTATTCCGATGATGGACGAGCTGATCCAGCGTGCCGGCGGTTACGGTACCAAGGAAGTCGTCATCGGCATGGCTCACCGTGGCCGTCTCAATCTTCTGGTCAATATTCTCGGCAAGAACCCGGCGGACCTGATTGACGAGTTCGATGGCAAGAAAGTCATCGAACGGGGTTCCGGTGATGTCAAATATCACCAGGGCTTCAGTTCCAATGTCATGTCGCCGGGCGGTGAAGTGCACCTGGCCATGTCATTCAACCCTTCACACCTGGAAATCGTGGCCCCGGTGGTCGAAGGGTCGGTGCGTGCCCGTCAGGACCGACGCAATGACAAGGACGGCACCAAGGTACTGCCGATCAATGTTCATGGCGACGCCGCCTTCGCCGGCCAGGGCGTGGTCATGGAGACATTCCAGATGTCCCAGACCCGCGCTTACAAGACCGGTGGCACGGTACATATCGTCATCAACAACCAAGTTGGCTTTACCACGTCGCACCCGGCGGATACCCGTTCCACCGAATACTGCACCGATATCGCCAAAATGGTTCAGGCGCCGATCTTCCATGTCAACGGTGATGACGCGGATGCGGTGTTGCACGCCACTCAAGTCGCCATCGACTATCGCCAGGAATTCAAGCGCGACGTGGTGATCGATCTGGTGTGTTACCGCCGTCGCGGCCATAACGAAGCCGATGAGCCATCGGGCACCCAGCCCATGATGTACTCCAAGATCAAGGGCCATCCGTCTCCACGTTCCATTTATGCGCAGCGGCTGGTGGAACAGGGCATACTTAGCGAAGCCGATGCCAAGGCGATGGTGGAAACCTACCGCGAGGATCTGGTAGCGGGTAACCATGTGGCCAATGCCTTGGTGCAGGAACCCAATACCTCCCTGTTCGTTGATTGGGCACCCTATCTGGGACACGAGTGGAGCGGCGATGCCGATACCACCGTGGATATGAAGCACCTGCAGCAGCTGGCCGCCAGGATGTGCGAGATTCCCGACGGCGTGGAAGTGCAGCGCCAGGTGGCCAAGATCTACGAAGACCGACGCAAGATGCATGCCGGTGGCATGGGCCTCAACTGGGGCTTTGCCGAGACCTTGGCTTACGCCACCTTGCTCGACCAGGGACACTCGATTCGCCTGACCGGTCAGGATGTGGGTCGCGGTACCTTTTCCCACCGCCACGCTGTGGTCCACAACCAGAAAGATGGCAGCACTTATGTGCCGCTACAGAACATGGCGGACGCTCAGCCGACATTTACCATTCACGACTCCTTCCTTTCCGAAGAAGCCGTGCTTGCCTTCGAATACGGCTATTCCACTACTGCCCCGAACGACTTGGTGATTTGGGAAGCGCAGTTCGGTGATTTCTTCAATGGTGCCCAAGTGGTGGTGGACCAGTTCATCTCCTCCGGTGAAACCAAATGGGGACGTCTGTGTGGTCTGACCATGCTATTGCCGCATGGCTATGAAGGCCAGGGGCCGGAGCACTCATCGGCACGTCTGGAACGTTTCCTGCAAATGTGCGCCGAGCACAATATGCAGGTGTGTGTGCCGACCACGCCAGGACAGATCTTCCATCTGTTGCGCCGCCAGGTGATTCGTCCGCTGCGCAAGCCATTGGTGATCATGTCGCCGAAATCGCTGTTGCGGCATAAGGAAGCTGTTTCCAGCCTGGATGATCTGGCTTACGGCAAATTCCATATGGTATTGCCCGACCAAGCCGATCTCAAACCGGAGAAGGTAAAACGCGTGGTGTTGTGCGCCGGTAAGGTTTATTACGACCTGGCAAACTGGCGAGTCGATAATGAGCGTGACGATACCGCTATCGTGCGTATCGAACAGCTGTACCCGTTCCCCAAGGAAGAGCTGCTGGAAATTCTGACGCCCTACACCAATATCGAGGATGTGGTGTGGTGTCAGGAAGAGCCGCTCAACCAAGGAGCCTGGTACTCGAGCCAGCATCACATGCGGGCCGTGGCCGATATGCTGAAAGATGGCTTGGGGCGCAACCTCAAGTTTGCCGGACGCCCGGCATCAGCAGCACCGGCAGCAGGTTATATGTCCGTTCATACTCAACAGCAGCGCCAGCTAGTGGAAGATGCCTTCAATCTGTAAGGCACCCGCTGGAACACGAGAACACATAAGGGAAACGACATGGCTACCGAGATCAAAGCGCCAACCTTTCCGGAATCCATTGCCGAAGGCACCGTAGCCGCGTGGCACAAGAAACCGGGTGACAGCGTTGAACGCGACGAGCTGATTGTTGAAATCGAAACCGACAAGGTCGTGCTCGAAGTGTTGGCACCAGAAGCAGGTACGCTGACTGATGTCATGGCTGAGGAAGGCGACACCGTTGAGTCCGAACAAATACTGGGCAAGGTCGGCGAAGGCAAGACCTCCGGTGATGGCAGCGGCAAGCCGGACGCCAAGAGCGACAAGAAAGATGAAAAGAAAGCCGAGGCCAAGTCAGACAAGAAGCCTTCCGGCGGTGGTAAACAGCATGAAGTGAAGGCGCCTTCCTTCCCCGAGTCGATTCAGGAAGGCACCGTTGCCACCTGGCACAAGAAGGTCGGTGAGGCGGTCAAGCGCGACGACGTCCTGGCTGATATCGAAACCGACAAGGTTGTGCTGGAAGTCGTCGCCCCCGCGGATGGTGCCTTGAGTGAGATCAAGGCGGAAGAAGGCAGCCAGGTAGAGTCCGAGGAAGTGCTGGCTATCTTTACCGAAGGCGCTGGTGGCGAGAGCGGTGCTGACGAAGGCGCGGGTGAAGAAAGCACTGGAGAACGTACCGAAGACAGTGCCGGCGAGAAAGCCGATGAAAAAGTCGGTGACAAGATTCTGGCCCCGGCGGCACGCAAGATGGTTGCCGAACACGACCTTGACGTTGCCAAGATAGAAGGCACTGGCAAGGGTGGGCGCATCTTGAAAGAAGATGTGCAGAAAGCGGTAAAAGACGGTTCCGCCAAGAAAGCCGCCAAGCCTGCCAAGCCACCGGCCAAGGCTGCCGCCGCCCCGGCTGTCGAAGGCGAGCGTCCCGAGAAGCGCATTCCGATGAGTCGCCTGCGCAGAACCATTGCCAAGCGCCTGGTCGAAGCTCAACAGACGGCCGCCATGCTGACCACCTACAATGAGGTGGACATGAGCGCGGTAATGAGCCTGCGTGCTCAGTACAAGGATACCTTCCTCAAGACCCACGATACCAAGCTGGGCTTCATGGGCTTTTTCGTCAAGGCAGCCAGTGAAGCGCTAAAACGCTTCCCGGATGTCAATGCCTCTATCGATGGCGACGATATGGTTTACCATGGTTATCAGGACATCGGCGTGGCGGTTTCCACGCCGCGTGGTCTGGTAGTACCGGTGTTGCGTGATACCGACCATATGAAAATCGCTGATGTCGAGAGAGGTATTGTCGACTTCGGCAAGCGGGCGCGTGACGGTAAGCTGGGTATCGATGAGATGCAGGGCGGCACCTTCACCATCACCAATGGCGGCACCTTCGGCTCATTGATGTCCACGCCGATCATCAACCCGCCGCAAACCGCCATTTTGGGAATGCACAAGATTCAGGAACGTCCCATGGCGGTCAATGGCAAGGTCGAAATTCGCCCGATGATGTATCTGGCGGTCTCCTACGACCACCGCATGATCGATGGCAAAGATGCCGTGCAATTTCTGGTGACTATCAAGGAATTGCTGGAAGATCCGGCACGCCTGTTGCTGGACGTGTAATCTCACTATCGCATTTCACGTTCAATCGCACTCAGCCTCTGCCCTCACAAGGGGAGAGGCAACCAAGCTAAAGGAGCCGACATGGCTGACAAGTTTGATGTGATCATTATTGGTGCAGGTCCCGGTGGCTATGTCGCTGCTATCCGTGCCGCTCAGCTAGGGCTCAAGACGGCCTGTGTCGAGAAATGGATCAGCGAAGACGGTAGCAAGACGGTGCTGGGCGGAACCTGTCTCAACGTAGGCTGCATTCCTTCCAAGGCTTTGCTTGAAGCCTCGCACAAATTCGTGGAAGCCAAGCATGACTTCTCCGATATCGGTATCCAAACCGGCGACGTCAGCATGGACGTCAAGAAGATGATGGCGCGCAAGGACAAGATCGTCAGCAATCTGACCGGGGGTATCGCCGGCCTGTTCAAGGCCAACGGCGTCACGGCACTTCAGGGAACTGGCAAGGTGATTGCCGCCAAGCAGGTCGAAGTCACCGACCAGCACGGCAAGGCCACCACCTTTGAAGCCGACAATATCGTGATTGCGGCGGGTTCCGTGCCGGTCGAGATTCCCCCGACGCCGCTGGTCGAAGGCCTGGTCGTCAATTCCACCGGTGCCTTGGAATTCCAGGAAACCCCCAAGCGTCTGGGTGTAATTGGTGCGGGTATCATTGGTCTTGAGCTGGGCAGTGTGTGGAACCGTCTGGGTAGTGAGGTCACCGTGCTTGAAGCTATGGATGATTTCTTGCCCATGGTGGACGGCGCCATTGCCAAGGAAACACAGAAGCTGCTCAAGAAGCAGGGGCTGGATATCAAGCTCAGTGCGCGTGTGACAGGCTCCGAGGTCAAGGACGATGAAGTCATCGTCAAGTACACCGATGCCAGCGGTGAGCAGGAAATGACGTTCGATAAACTGATCGTCTGCGTCGGTCGGCGTCCTTACACCAAGGGCGTGGTTGCCGATGGCCTGGGCATTGATCTGGATGAGCGTGGTTTCATCTTCGTCGATGACCAGTGCCGCACCAGCGTACCCGGTATCTATGCAGTGGGCGACTGTGTGCGTGGTCCGATGTTAGCGCACAAGGCCTCCGAAGAAGGCATCATGGTCGCGGACATCATTGCCGGCCATAAAGCCGAAATGAACTACGACACCATTCCTAACGTCGTCTATACCTTTCCGGAAGTGGCATGGGTCGGCTTGACCGAGCAAGAAGCCAAGGCCAAGGGCATCAAGGTCAAGACGGGTAGCTTCCCGTTTGCCGCCAGTGGTCGTGCCATGGCCAACAATGCCACCGAAGGTCAGGCCAAGATCATTGCGGATGCCGAAACCGACCGCATTCTGGGCATGCATATCGTCGGCCAGCATGCCGGTGAAATGATTGCTCAGGGTGTCATCGCCATGGAATTCGGCTCCAGTGCCGAAGATCTGGCGTTGACCTGCTATGCTCACCCGACCATGTCGGAAGCGGTGCATGAAGCGGCTCTCGCCGTTGACGGCCATGCCATCCATATGGCCAACCGCAAGAAACGCAAGTAATACCTAGATAAATAAATAAGCGCCACCGTCTCGGTGGCGTGACGCTCTCGGCTATGTATCGAAAGCGCGGGGATGATCGGCAGCCGCAAAGGCGCGGGCTTTCCGATCATCGTTCGAGTCACATGCAACCAATGGCATGAATCGATGAACCTTCACGAATATCAAGGCAAGCAACTGTTTGCCGATTATGGTCTGCCGGTATCCAAGGGCTTCGCCGTGGACACCCCCGAAGAAGCCTTCGAGGCTTGCAAGAAAATCGGCGGTGATAAATGGGTCGTCAAAGCCCAGGTTCACGCCGGTGGCCGCGGTAAGGCGGGTGGCGTCAAGCTGATCAAAAGCCCGGAAGAAGCCAAGGCTTTTGCCGAGCAATGGTTGGGCAAGAACCTTGTCACCTTCCAGACCGATGAACATGGCCAGCCGGTCGCCAAGATTCTGGTCGAAACCTGCACCGATATCGCCGATGAGTTGTATCTGGGTGCGGTAGTCGATCGCACCACACGTCGTGTGGTGTTCATGGCGTCCACCGAAGGTGGTGTGGAAATCGAAAAGGTCGCCGAAGAAACGCCTGAAAAGATTCTCAAGGCCGAGATCGACCCGCTGGTCGGTGCGCAGCCGTATCAGGCCCGTGAGCTGGCGTTCGCGCTGGGCCTCAAGGGTAACCAGGTCAAGCAGTTCACCAAGATCTTCCTGGGCCTTTCCAAGCTATTCCACGACAAGGATCTGGCACTTCTCGAGATCAACCCTCTGGTTGTTACCGACGAAGGCAACTTGCATTGCCTGGATGCCAAACTGGGCCTGGACAGCAACGCTCTGTATCGCCATCCGGACCTGCAGGCCATGCGCGACCCGTCTCAGGAAGACGAGCGTGAAGCCGAAGCGGCGGCATGGGAACTCAACTACGTCGCGCTGGAAGGCAATATCGGCTGCATGGTCAATGGCGCGGGTCTGGCCATGGGTACCATGGATATCGTCAACCTGAACGGCGGCAAGCCGGCCAACTTCCTTGACGTCGGCGGCGGTGCCACCAAGGAACGCGTCGCGGAAGCCTTCAAGCTGATTCTTTCCGACGATTCGGTCAAGGCCGTTCTGGTCAATATCTTCGGCGGTATCGTGCGCTGCGACATGATCGCCGAAGGCATTATCGGTGCCGTCGAGCAGGTCGGTGTCAACGTGCCGGTCGTGGTGCGTCTGGAAGGTAACAATGCCGAACTGGGTGCCGAAAAACTGGCCTCCAGTGGTCTGAACATCATCGCGGCTACCAGCCTGACTGACGCGGCACAGCAGGTCGTGAAAGCGGCGGAGGGCAAGTAATGAGCATCTTGATCGACAAGAACACCAAGGTCATCTGCCAAGGGTTTACCGGTGGCCAGGGCACTTTCCACTCCGAGCAAGCGATTGCCTACGGTACGAAAATGGTCGGTGGGGTCACGCCGGGCAAAGGCGGCCAGGAGCATCTGGGCCTGCCGGTGTTCAACACCGTCAAGGAAGCGGTCGCAAAGACTGGTGCCGAGGCCAGCGTGATCTACGTGCCGGCTCCGTTCTGCAAGGACTCGATCTTGGAAGCCGCCAATGCTGGCATCAAGCTGATCGTGTGCATTACAGAAGGCATCGCCACACTCGACATGCTGGAAGCCAAGGTCAAGTGTGACGAGCTGGGCGTGCGCCTGATCGGTCCCAACTGTCCTGGCGTGATCACTCCCGGTGAATGCAAAATCGGCATCATGCCGGGGCATATCCACCAGCCGGGCCGTGTGGGCATCGTGTCGCGTTCGGGCACTCTGACCTACGAAGCGGTCAAGCAGACTACCGACCATGGCTTCGGCCAGTCCACCTGCGTGGGCATCGGTGGCGACCCGATTCCGGGCTCCAATTTCATCGATATTCTCGAGATGTTCGAGAAGGATCCGAAAACCGAAGCGATTGTCATGATCGGTGAAATCGGCGGTACCGCCGAAGAGGAAGCGGCAGCCTACATCAAGGCCAATGTTTCCAAGCCGGTGGTGTCTTACATCGCCGGTGTCACCGCACCTCCGGGTAAGCGTATGGGTCACGCCGGCGCTATCATTTCCGGTGGCAAGGGGACTGCCGATGAGAAGTTCGGCGCTCTGGAAGATGCCGGTGTGAAAACCGTGCGTTCGCTGGCGGAAATCGGTGATGCATTGAAGGAAGTGACTGGCTGGTAAAATCCTGGTCTTTACTTCAAGCATGAACAAGAAGGGGCACCTGAAAAGGTGCCCCTTCTGCTTTTTTGAATGAAAAAAATGGTACTACAAGCGGGGCGTTTGGGTCGGCCCTGTGCTTGACAGAAAATACCGTGTCGCTTATTTTTACATTGTAATTTTAATGTTAATAATGTTACTCAAAGTAATTTTTAGGCGTTTTTTATCGTCGCTTGTTTGGGTCGGCAATCCGGAATGGCTGAAATTTAATCTCTAATTCGAGAGAAAAGGAAACGGGAATCAGCTTTTTTATAGCGGTAAAAATAAATAAATCAGCTTGAAGCTAGGCCATGGAAAGACTTGGTTAACTGATGACAATGCCGAGGTGATATTTTGAAAATCTTGATCGTGGGAAATATGGGTTACGTCGGCTCCGTCGTGGTACGTGAGTTAGCCGTACAACACCCATCCGCTATTCTTCATGGTTATGACAATGCCTATTTCGCGCATTGTTTGACGGGTACCGAGCTTCTTCCCGAGCGTTATCTTGACCAACAGTTTCTGGGAGACATTCGGGATATTTCGGCTGATTTTTTTGAAGGCTATACGGCCGTGATTCAACTGGCTGCGATTTCCAATGATCCCATGGGAGATCGTTTCGCTGCCGTCACGGCTGCTGTCAATCAGCAGGCTACGGTGGATATGGCTCAGGCAGCGGCCCAGGCGGGTGTCGAAAGCTTCGTCTTTGCCTCTAGTTGTAGCATCTATGGCGTCGCTCTGGGTGCTCCGCGTTGTGAAGCGGATCCCGTGGCTCCCGTTACCGCCTATGCCTGCTCGAAAATAGCGGCTGAAGAAGCCTTGGCGGGCATCGAGGGGGACATGGTGATTACCAGCTTGCGCTTTGCGACTGCCTGCGGGATGTCGGAACGTTTACGCCTGGATCTGGTGCTCAATGATTTCGTTGCCTGTGCCCTAAGCCAGCAACATATTACCGTGCTTAGCGATGGATCTCCCTGGCGGCCCTTGATTGATGTCTCCGACATGGCCAGAGCTATCGACTGGGCGGTACAGCGCAAGCCCGAAAACGGGGGGCGCATACTCAATATCAATACCGGCTCTGACGAACGCAATCATCAAGTGCGGGACTTGGCGACTGCCGTTGCTCAGGCAATCCCCGGCACCACCCTGAGTATCAATACTCAAGCGCCGGCGGATAGCCGTTCCTATCAGGTGGATTTCAGCCTGTTCGCCAAGTTGGCACCCGGGCACCAACCGCAAATGACGCTTTTGCATTCGATCATGGGGGTAGTCAATGGGCTCAAGAGCATGAAATTCTCCGATGCCCAGTTCCGAACGTCACGCTATATGCGCCTGCATGCGCTACAGGCGCATATCAACGAAGGACGTCTATCCGAAAACTTGAGTTGGCAAATTCGTAATGCATTGACCCCCAGTGTTCTGCCTGCCTCTCCCCACGTTACCTCGGTGCCTGAAATGGAGGTTAGATCATGAAAGTCGCAATTTTTGCGGGGGGGTTTGGAACACGCTTGAGTGAAGAAACGGCGATTCGCCCCAAGCCGATGGTGGAAGTGGGAGGGCGGCCGATCCTTTGGCATATCATGAAAATGTATGCCCATCATGGCTTCAAGGAATTCGTCGTGTTGGGAGGCTATAAGGTGGAGTACATTCGCGACTATTTTCTCAACTATCGCGGCAATCGAACCGATTACACCATCGACCTGAAGACGGGCAGCATCGACTGGCTTCAGAGTGTGAATGATGACTGGAAAGTCACTGTGTTGGATACGGGTGCCGATGCCATGACCGGAGGACGTCTCAAGAAGGCCATGCCTTTCCTGGCGGACGAACCTTTCTGCTTGACCTATGGTGATGGGGTGAGTGACCTGAACATTACGGCATTGATCGATTCTCATCTGGCTTCGAAGAATTGGTGCACCCTGACGGCGGTAACGCAGCCCGGCCGCTACGGTGCGCTGCGCTTGAAGGAAGGTAACAGTCAGGTAGAAGGCTTTCGCGAAAAGGGAGAAATAGATGGAGGCTTGATCAATGGCGGCTTCTTCGTCTGCGAGCCGGAAGTGTTCGAGACGATCAACGATAGCCAGACCGTGTGGGAAAACGAGCCCATGAACCGGATGATCGAGCTTGGCAAGTTGGGATATTTCCATCACAACGGTTACTGGCAAAGCATGGATACCCTGAGAGATAGAATGGTGCTTGAGACCGCCTGGGCGGAAGGTGCCCCCTGGAAGCTCTGGAAGGAATGAACCACCGATGATTATTGTTGATACAGCGCTTGCCGAACGAGAGGCACAAGGCAATCCTATTCGAGTGGGGATGGTCGGGGCGGGGTTTCAAGCCAGTGGTATCGGCCTGCAGATCATGACCGCGACACCTGGAATGCGGCTTTGCGCCATTGCCAACCGTCACTTGGATGCAGCGATCAAGGTCTTTCAGCAAACCGAGGTCGAGCCGGTCGCCTGTGACACCCAGCAGGAACTGGAAGCGGCGCTTGCGGCTGGGCGGCCGGCAGTCACCGAGGATGCTGTGGCACTGGCTCGTGCTGAGGGGTTGGATGCGATCATCGAGGTAACCGGTTCGTTGGAGTTCGCGGCGCATGCCATATTGGCGGCTCTGGAAAGCGGTAAAGACGTCATTCAGATGAATGCGGAACTCGACGGCACGATTGGTCCCATCCTGAAAGTAAAAGCCGATGCGGCGGGGGTCGTCTACAGCTTTGCCGATGGCGATCAGCCCGGCGTACAGATGAACCTCTATCGGTTCGTCGCCGGCCTGGGGGTGAAACCTGTGCTATGTGGCAACATCAAGGGTCTGCATGACCCTTATCGCAACCCGGCTACCCAGGAAGGCTTTGCCAAGCGCTGGGGGCAAAAGCCGGCGATGGTAGCGTCTTTTGCCGATGGCACCAAAATTTCGTTCGAACAGGCGATCGTCGCCAACGGCACCGGCATGCAAGTGGCACAGCGTGGCATGCTCGGCCCCGATTTTTCCGGCGGGGTGCCTGGTGGTCCCCTGGTACCCATCGAGCAGACAGTATCGGCGTTCGAACCCTACCTGGACCCGACGGGACCGGGGCTGGTTGACTACGTTGTCGGGGCGCGGCCGGGGCCGGGTGTGTTCGTGCTGGGCACCATCGACAATCCCCGCCAGCGCCATTATCTCGAACTCTACAAGATGGGGGAGGGGCCGTATTACTGCTTCACGACGCCCTATCATCTGTGCCATTTCGAAGTGCCCACATCCGTTGCCCGAGCGGTATTGTTCCGTGATCCGGTATTGTCTCCCCTGGATGGTCCCAAGGTGGGTGTGATCGCCATGGCCAAAAAGACCTTGCATGAGGGCGAGACAATCGAGGAACTTGGCGGCTTCGAAGTCTATGGAGTGGCTGAAAACATCGAGGTAATCCGGCGGGAACGGCTGTTGCCTGTCGGGTTGGCGCTGGGTTGTCAAGTGATAGGGCATGTGGAAAAGGACGCGGCGCTGACCCTTGATGATGTGCGTATACCGCCAGGGCGCTTGATCGACCGCCTGTATGCCGAGCAGGAAGCCATGTTTGCCTTGGCACCCCTGCCTGGTAACGCCGCCACTTCCATGGAGTAATTCATGCTTTTTCATCAAACGAACCTCAAGGATGCCATACTGATAGAGCTTGAGCCGCATGGGGATGAACGGGGTTTTTTTGCCCGCACCATGTGTCGTCCGGAGTTCGAGCGCCATGGCCTGCTAGGTGATTTTGTGCAGCAGAACACCTCCTTTTCCTCCCAGCGCGGTACCTTAAGGGGGCTGCATTACCAGCGACGCCCGCATGCCGAAGCCAAATTGATACGCTGTATCCGGGGAGCGATTGTCGATGTCATCGTGGATATTCGTGAAGACTCGGAAACCTACCTGCACCATCAGCTGTTCGAGCTGACCGAGGCTAACCGGCACCAGCTTTATGTGCCGCAAGGCTTTGCGCATTCCTTTCAGACGTTGACCGACGATGTTGAAGTCAGTTATCTGGTCTCGGCGGCCTATCATCCCGAGGCCGAAAGCGGCTTGCGCTATAACGATGAACGTCTCGCGATCGAATGGCCCCTTCCGCCCACGGTGGTGTCCGACAAGGACGCTGGTTGGCCATTGATCAGTGAGCGAAGCGACACGCTTTTCTAGCCATCAGCGAATCTAGCCATTGACCAAATCGCACCAAAAAAGGGGCAGCGTGATCGCTGCCCCTTTTGGGTGGTGCTTGCTGCGTGCTTACTTAGGGATCAATCGGCGGGACGCGCCACCAGCGAGCGGGTTTCCTCACGCGCTTCGGTGAGAGCCACGCGCAGACTATCGCCTAGCTTGTAGCGTTCTTCGCCTTCGATCTGGATGCGTCCTTCCTTATCGTCGATCACCACCTTGCTGCGGTCGCTGTGCATCAGAGGCGCCGGGACGAAAGCCGTGGCGCCATTGGCCACCAGGCGCACGCGCATACCGCCACGATTGACTGCCATGATCTCGGCATCGAAGGTTTCCTGATTTTCCGCCGACGATGTCAGGTAACGCACATACAGCCAATCCTTGACGTCGCGCTCGGCCATGCGGTTCAAACGACGACGTTCAGTGAGCTGATCGGTGAGCTGCTGGCTGGCTTCCGCCGGTGCCTGCTCGCCCTTGAGCACACGTTTGATCAAGCGGTGATTGACCATGTCGCCGTATTTACGAATTGGCGATGTCCAGGTGGCGTAGGCGGGCAGGCCCAGGCCGAAGTGCGGGCCAGGCAGGGCCGACATGCTGGTGAAGCCCTGGAAGCGCCGTAGACGGACATCCAGCCAGGCGTCTTCACGACTTTCCAGAGCGCGCTTGAGTTCACGGTAACGTGGCAGTTCGGTGAGCATTTCGCGCTCGACTTCGATCTCCTGCGTGGCGAGGAACTCCTGAGCGGCCTCGGCTTTTTCCGGCTCGAAAGCACGGTGCACATTGAAGATACCATGGCCCACATGAGTGGCCAGCAGATCGGCGCAACAAGCGTTAGCGGCAATCATCGACTCTTCGATCATGCGATTGGCGATACGCCGGTCTTCAGTGCGAATGCCCAATACATTGCCGGCAGCATCCAGGTCGAAGACGTAATCCGGTGTGTCCTTGAACACCAGCGCGTGTTTGGCACGCCAGGCACTGCGAGCTTCGGTAAGGTCACGTAGTGCCTTGAGCTGCTCGCCAATCTCGTCAGACGGCGCCCAGTCGCCTTTTCCTTCCAGCCAGTCGGATACCTTTTCATAGGCCAGCTTGGCATGCGATTTGGCGTTGGCAGCGAAGAAACGATATTCGCCCAGGCTGCCGTCTGCACCGATCTCCAGCGCACAGGCGAGCACCGGACGTTCCTTGCCTTCCCATAGCGAACAAAGGTCGTCGGCGAGCTGCTCGGGCAGCATGGTAACGTTCTGGCCCGGCAGATAGACGGTAAAGGCGCGTGTGCGGGCTTCAAGGTCGGCCGCATGGCCTTCTTCGATGTAGGCGGTGGGGTCGGCGATCGCCACACTTAAGCGCCAGCCACCGTTCTCGTGGGTCTCGATGCGCAGTGCATCGTCCATGTCACGAGTCTTTTCACTGTCGATAGTGAAAAAAGGCTCGGCGGTCAGGTCTTCGCGAGTCAGGCCTTCGTCCTGCAGCGGCCATTCATCCGCGGCCGGAGGGCAATCCTGTTCCAAGGCATGGCGGGCCAGAGTGACACGCCATGGCACGGCGGGATTGCTGCTTTTAGCCACTAACTCGTCGATCTGAGCGAAAAAGGCGCGGTCATCCGGCTTGAGCGGATGACGCACCAGGCGCGCCACTACCCAGTCACCTTCTTCAATGCTGGCTTCATCTAGGTCGCGTTTGATACGCGCCTTGAGCACATTTTTGATCAAAGGGTGATCCGGCACCACAGCAAGCTGACCTTCACGCTTTTGCACGCGACCGACGAACCGGTTGAGCCCGGCCTCGAGCAGTGTTTCCGGGTCGACGGATGTCTTGTCGCCTTCTTCATGAATCACGGCTTCGACACGGTCGCCATGCAACACTTTTTTCATGGCGGGCGGCGGCACGAAATAAGACGTGCCATCCTCGGTTTCAAGGAAACCGAAGGCCTTGGCCGTGGCCTTGATCACGCCTTCGACGCGTGGCGTGGTTTTACGAATCTGCTGCTTGAGCTGAGCGAGTACGGAGTTATTCTGCAACATTGGGCACGATCAATTGGCGAGATAAGGGTGCCACTATACGGATGGTTTCGCGCGGGGCCAAACTCTGCAACCGAAAAGGCGTTTCGGGCACATGAATTCAATTGGTTACAGCCACATAAACCCAGGGCACCGAGCAGTTTGGTGCAGTAAACTCCTTAGCTCCCGGGAAGATCGGCACGAATGTGCTTATGACGACCCTTGGGAACGCTCTTGGGAAGGCGGGGTTTCCAAGCGTTTCAGTTGATGCCAAAGATCCCGGCGTAAATCGGCCAGTTTGGGTCGGCTCTCACTGTCGAAAGGCAAGGGGCGACACAGCCGTTGGGCTCGAAGCCCCAGGCGGGCGCTAAGCAGCCCGGAAGCCAGCCCTTGGCCGGCACGCGAGGAAAGGCGTCCGGCGAGATCGAGCGACAGCATGTCCATGCCGGCGTCGGTTACCAATTCGCTGGCACCGGCAAAGGCCATGTTGTGGAGCACGTTCTTGAACAGGCGCAAGCGGCTGGCATAGCCCAGTTCCAGGCCATACAGCCGGCACAGCCGATCCACCATGGCCAGGTTGCGCCACGCCACCAATCCCATGTCGACCAGAGTCAGAGGGCTGATGGCCACCATGACGGCGGTTTCCCCGGACATCCGTGAGATCAAACGTTGGGCTTGTCGGTCGCGTGGCGCCAGAAGGTGGTGAGCCAGTAGTATCTGGATATCGGCACCGTCATGATGCGGCTGGCACGCTTGGCTGAACGCCTGCCAGTGCGGGTCGTCGCTAGATAGCTTGAATTGTCGACGCAGTTGTTCGGCCATGGCATGCGCTTGAGCGGGGGATGTCTCGGGGAGTTGGGTCAACTGACGGCGCAAGCGTTCGTGGCGTCGCAAACGCTTCAAGCGAAACAGCTCGCGTCCAAGGGAGAGCCCGCCCAAGCCGATCAGGATGATACCGAACGCCTGCCAGGCCAGGGTCAGCCAGTCGGCACGGCCTAGGGCATCAAGCATGCCGCTGGCAAGTTCTGCGCTGCCTAGTCCCAGTCCGCCGACCAAGGCAGTCAAAAGCCCCCAGCGACGTTTTCGCGGCGCTCCCAGGCTGGCAGCGGGAAGGGCCTGTTCCTCAGCGCCAGGGTCTTCTTGCCACTGGCGGTGAGCCACCTCCTGACCGAACTGCTGGTGGCCGCGTAACCCGGATGTCGTGTCGGTCGGTGGGGCTTTCGCCGGGTCATCATCCAGCGCGAAGTGCCTGCGCGGCCTAGGGTGGTCGGGTGAAGGCTGGTTCATGTGATCTTGTCTCCGATCAGCCAGTCGATGGCGCTATCCATACGAATGTGCGCCAAGACATCGGTGGTTCGCGGCATGGGGCGAAACGCCGGGAAATTGAAACCTTGCTGGTCCCAGAACGCGGCATCGGGCAATGTCGCGGGAACGTCGCCGGGGTAGACCAATACCTCTTCGCCCTCGAGGGTGGTGCCGCGTAATGCCGCCGATTGTTGGCCCTGTTGAGTGACTTCCCGGGCTTGGGTAGCGCGAATGGCCGCCAGCGAGAATGCCTTGACCGGCACATCGGCAAAGCGTAGATCCTGCAACGGTTCCGCCAGCAAGGCTTCGAGCAGATGAATGAGATTGGGATGCTGGTCAGGGGTAACATGATCGGCTTTGGTGGCGGCGATGGCCAGGCGGTCAATCTTCGGCGCAAATAGCCGCGTCAGCAGGCTGCGCTTGCCGTAATCGAAACTCTGCATCAAATGGTTCAGGGCACGCGATAAATCATCGAACCGTTCTGGCCCGGCGTTCAAGGCGCCAAGCACATCGACCAGCACGATCTGACGATCGAAGCGTCGGAAATGGTCCCGGTAAAAAGGGCGGACCACATGCTGCTGATAATAGCGAAAGCGCTGGGCCAGGGTCGCGTAAAGGCTTTCGGCGGGTAGGGCGTCAAGCTCGGCACGCTGGGTATCGATCAGCCCCGGCAACGGAAAGAACTGGAGCGCAGGCGCCCCTTCAAGCTCGCCGGGCAACAGGAAACGTCCGGGCTGCAAATCCGAAAATCCGGCTTTCTTGGCGCGGCGCAGCCCTTGGGCATAGCGTTCGGCCAGTTCGGCTAGTTGCGCTTCGTCGGCCTCAGCGGCGGGGTCGAGAGCGGCGACCCCTTCTTGCCAATCGGTGAACAGGGCTTGTCGCTGTGGGCCGTGGGCTCGAGTCTGGGCCTGGCTCCAGCTGAAAAAATCGTGTTGGAGAAGCGGTAAATCAAGTAGCCATTCGCCGGGGTAGTCGAACAGATCGAGCGTCAGGCTGGTGGTCTGCGGTGTCAGCCAGCCACTGCGCGCCGGACGATAGCGCAGTTGCAAGCGCAACTCGCTGATGCCCCGGGTGGGTTCGGGCCAGCGGGGAGGAGAGGCATTAAGCGCCGCCATGGCCTGGTCATAGGGAAAGCGGGGGACACCGAGGTCTTGCTGATTGAGGCGCTGGGCACCCAGTAGGCGGCCTTCCCGGGCAGCGGGCAGCATGTCCAGGCGCGCTTCAAGCCCGGCATGGCGCAGCTGGTTGACCAGCGAGGTGAGAAACGCCGTCTTTCCCGCCCGGGAAAGCCCGGTTACCGCCAGGCGCAGCTGCCGGTCTCGGCCGCGAGCGAGAAGATCGGTCAGCTCACGGCTGATTTTTCCGCGCTCACTGGCCATAACGCATGGCGCTGATGTATTGATAGAGCATCGGTGTGGCGGCGATCAAGAAGCCGATCAATGCAATGACGTAGCCCGGCCAGCGGCGCGTCATGCGTTGCGCTAGCGTCAGACCGCCGATACATACCACCAGACCTACCAGGTTGAATGCCGGCGTGGCTGCTTCAAGCCAGTATTGTGGAAACATAACACTTCCTTAGAGGACATTGGCGCAGAAGATGCCCTTGGAGAAGGGCATCACTGGAGCAGGGTAGCCATTGGATCAGCACAATATCATACCGACTGGGCCGGTTCAGGCCTCAGCCACATTCACGTTAGCCTAGACTTAACGTTGTACCCAATAGATGCTGGGCATCAGGCACCAGCCAGACAGGATCGAGACGTGTATTGGCGGCCTCTACGCACAAGAAATGACGGCCAGCGTCTGCGGGAATATCGGCGGGCCGATTGTCCGCCGGGTGCCAGACCACCGTGGAGTCGCTGGACTGCTTGCCGATTCGCAGGCTGCGTTGACCATCGTTCAACAGCAAGGCTTGGTTGCTGTGGTAAATGCGGTCGATAGCGCCACGAATGGCCAGCGTTCCTTGTTGCTCGCTTTCCGAGAAATCCTTGAGCTTGTCCAGATAACGCGCACCGGCGAGGCCTTCCAGGCGGCATTGGTGGACGTCGCTCACCGACAGATAGCTATGCAGGGCGCCACTCACCTTGAGCGGTTCATGCCCGATATTCTCGCTGATCAACTCAACATGCAGGCGCTGGGCATTGGCCTGGATGACCACTCGCGCTGTGAGCTGAGAATGTAGGCGTAGCGTGGGGGAAAGGTGAGCTTCGATGCCTTCTTCGTGCTCGTCGACCGCTTCCAGTCGCCAGAGAGCGCTGCGGGCCAGGCCATGAAAGGGACCGCTGCGATCGGGGGTTTCATCGGCATAGCGTTCGTCACCGAACCAGGGCCAACACAGCGGAATTCCACCTCTTATGCTGCCGGGGCAGGCCTTGGGGGTCGGGGTCAGCCATAACCAGCCGTTGTCTTCTCCACCCGAGCCGCGAGGCAGGAAATGTAATACCTGGGCACCTTGCAGGGAGATTGCCAGTTCGCCCCAGGTGGTATTAAAGAGCACTACCTCGCGGCCTTCCCAGTGCGTGGAGCGTTGCCCTTGGGTGGCGTTCAGCAAGTTCTTGAGCGAGGCGGGAATCATGAAAGCTCCTTTGAGTGAGGGCGAGCGGAGCGAATGTCTCGCGCACGCTGTCGTTCTGCTAAGGTATGGTTAGACACTAAAAGTTATTATGCACTATGGTATGGCAAGCTGAACCAAGAGGTAAAACACAAGGAGAATGCAATGGGATTGATAGCATGGTTGATCATTGGTGGGTTGGCTGGCTGGATTGCCGGAAACATCATGCGCGGCGGAGGTTTCGGTATTCTGGGCAATATCGGTGTCGGGGTCGTGGGAGGTGTGATCGGCGGTTTCCTGTTCAGCTTGCTGGGGCTACAAGCCGGTGGATTTATCGGCTCGCTGGTCACTGCAATCGTGGGGGCGGTGGTGTTGCTTTGGGTGATCAGCAAGGTCAGGCAAGCCTGACCCCAGCTCTTTAAACCCGAAACATTTTCATATTTCGCCCGGCCTTGCGCCGGGCTATTTGCGATAAGCGTTAAAGAGTTGGCAGAATACCAGTCTATTGCCTGCTTTCCGTTACACTATACCGTTCTGCCGGTATTCATCCGGCTTGGTTGTATTTTTTCGAGGTGATCCTTGGTTGACCCCCTGAATGCCTGGTGGGCCCAGCAGCTGGTGTTATGCGACTGGGCATTGACTCTTCCCCCTACGGTGGTGGACGCTGAGGCCGCCGAGCAACGTCTGGTCGAACTAAAGGTAGCCAACCGGGGAACTCTGGCTGGCTACCTTCTGGATTCCTTGTCGCCTCAGGCAAATGCCGAGACACTGCTCTCTGCGCTGGAATTGACCGCCCTGGCAGGGGCGGCCGGCTGGTTGAGCGAACCGCGAGCCAAGGCATGGGTCTGGCAGCTCGTGCTGCGCATTACGCGTGAATATAGCGACCTTGAGCACTGGCTCAAGGCCTTGCGCCGCGCACGAAATGCACGCGGCTGGCTCGAAGGTGACGATGGCTTCATGCAAACCTGTGAAGCCCTGGAAACCTTGGAACGTGAAGGGGAGGGCATTACCTGGGAGCGACTTATCGAGTGGCTGGCGCATGCCGGCAATGCACCGACGCTGTGGCCTGATACGCCTGATCAGCAGAGCTGGCGTGCATGTGCGTTGTTGCGTCCGGTAGTTGTGTACCCCGCAGGTGACAGGGACTGGCCCGAGGCTTGCGAATGGTTAAAGCAGGTATGGCAGTTACAAAGCCGTGATGAGTTAGTAACGGCTTTGTTATGGCTGGGAGCTCAAGGCGACCGTCAGCGTTGGGATATCGAGGCTGATATGTTGGTGGCGCTGGATGAGTCCCAACTTAGCGCGTGGCGGGAAAGTATGCCCTCACAGGAGCCTCATTCGCCGATTCTGTATGGATTCGTCACTCAGGGTGAGCCGCTGGAGTGGGCTGCCTGGGACTGGCTTCGCCTGGTCGAGTTGGCCTGGGCGGGAGCCTGCTGTGGTTGGCTTACGCAGCAAGAAGCCGATGCCTTTGCCGCCCACGCCGTCGACTTGCTAGGGCGGCGCTACCATGACTGGCATGCAGTGCTGAACGCCTTTCAGCGTGGGCAAAGCCTGTTCGAAGGCAAGGATCTGCGCCACAAGGCAGCATTACGTCATGATATCTTGCTCAAGAACCCGCTTAGCCCTTGGCACCTTCCCCTGATCGAGCTGCTGGATACAACCACCCGAGAGGCCTCGCGAGAGGCCATGCGCGCCTGGCGACGCGACCCTGACCATTGGTTATTGGCCTTGGCAGGAGTGCGTGAGCCGGATTTGATGTTGCGCCAGGCCAATCCCCGCGGCCCGGTGCCTGAGGCGCGCCGTGCTGATGCAGCTGAATACCTTCAGGAAACCCTGGGGTTGCATGCCGAAGAAGGTGCGAGATCACTGGCTCGCTATTGGTTGCCGGCCCAGGCGCATCATTTGAATCAGTTGGCTGCCGATGCCGCCCATGGTGCCCTGCCTGCCTCCCATACGCTATTTGGCGATCCGATGCCCGACGACTTGCGTCAGCGCAATGCCCTGAAAGGGGTGAGTCGCCATGCGGCAACCATTCATATGGCAGAAAAGTTCGCCTTTTACCTGCACATGTCGATGGATAGCGGTCTGTTCGAGGCTGCTGAACTGGATCAGTTTTCCACGTCGCTACGCAGCTGCTTATGCCGCTTCTATCCGGATGCTCGGCGATTGCTGGAAGCTTGGCTTGCTTGGGAAATTTGCCTGCCCGAACTCGATGAGGCGTCGTTGATTCAAGAGCTTCAATGGCACCTGCAAGACCCGGGAAGCATCTTCCATTGGCTGGACTGGCATCCCGGCGATTGGCAGGAGCCCGGCGCCCGGCCGAGTCTGTCGCATTTTACCGCCATGGCGCTGGTCGGCCCGCTCAATACGGCTGTCTGGAGCGAGCCTCAGCCCGAAAGCGAGCGTGAGTGCCAAGCCATTCGTGAGTGGGTAGATGGGCATTATGGCCTCCACGGCGCCACGGAAATGAAGGAATTCCTGGCTTTCATGCTGGAGTCCGGGGATCGGCAGGAATACCAGATCAATTACGCGCCCTATACGCTTAATCCTGAGCGCCTGGAGGCGGAAATCGCCATCATGGAGTCGGGAGACTGTCTCGACGAGGAACGCCATCATCTGCTGAGGCTCTGCCGGGTCAGAGATAACGAAGATCAGTGCAACGATGTGGATATGGCCGCCTGGGACGTTGCGCAATTGGTGGATCTAACCATCGCCGGGCGCCAGCTGGGTTGGCTGTCGGCAACCGAGTTCGTCGCTCAGCTGGAAAAAGCCCATGCCTTGGCGGCGAATCACTATGCCGGTTGGGAAGATTATGCGCGGGGCATGTATGCCGGGTTTTCTTTTTTCATGGGGGAAACGCCGGAGCGTGAAAGTTTTCTGGCGGGTTTTCGCCAAGCACTCATCGCATGGCTCAGCGGTGCGCCCCCCTTGGCCGGGGCCTGGACGAGCCTGGATTTTCCCGGTGCCAAGCCACGCCATTTTGCCCCGCTGCACATCGATACGTTGCCGGGAGATTTTCGCACCTTGCATTGAGCCGCAGTCAATCGGCGTGGCTGAGTCTCGCCAACGGCGATTAATCCGGCTATAGTCGTGACGTCAGCGTTTTACTCAACTTGTCATTTTTAATCGGTTTTCGGGAGATCATTCGCATGGATGCTACGCCACACCCTGCTGTGACAGCAGTCCGTGCAGTCAGCACCTGTCTTTTGGTGGTCTTGCTGGCTGGTTGTGCCGGTTCCCCCTCCCAAGGCGATATCGAACCCCCCGAAGACTATTTTGCATTGACGCTGCCGGGTATGGCGACGCAAGAGGGCGCATGGATGTCGCCGGTGAACAGCCCTATTGCTCAGGAGCGTGGTTTGCAATATCCCCCCGTTACCTTGGTGCGCCAAGCCTTGATGGTCCAGCACCAACGCTGGTCGGGGACACCGTATCGCATCGGCGGCACCACCGACCGGGGTATCGACTGTTCGGCACTGGTACGCAATATCTATCGTGACACCTTCAATCTGGAATTACCCCGCACTACCCGAGGACAGATTCATCAAGGAAACCAGATCGATCGCCAGGAGCTTCAGGCGGGCGATCTAGTCTTCTTTCGTCCTCCCGGCCCCTACAACCATGTGGGTATTTACGTGGGTGATGGGCACTTCCTGCATGCTTCTACCTCTCAAGGGGTTACCATTTCGCGGCTGGATAACAGTTACTGGCAGCGTTATTACTGGCAGTCGCGTCGTGCTATCGAGCCAAACCATATTGCACAGCTGAGCGTCGCTCTAAGCCAATAATCTTTTTGACGAATCCTCCGGCTGGCCATATGCATGATTGAAGCTCACAGTCGCGCCTGGTGGCGCGCCACCCTGGCCCTTTGCCTGGGGTCTTTCCTGGTATTCATCAACCTCTATGCTCCACAGCCGCTTTTGCCCGAACTGCGTCAGGTTTACGGGGTTTCGACCCTGGGCGTCAATTTGGTGATGTCGGTAGCTACCCTGTCGTTGGCTTTTTCGCTGCTGGTATTCGGTCCCCTCTCGGATGCGATCGGCCGTGAAGGCATCATGCGTCTGACCCTGCTGCTGGCGGGGTTGTGTTCGTTGGCGCTGGCGTTTGCGCCGAGTTTTGAAGCGCTGCTGATGTTGCGCCTGGTGCAGGGGTTTGTGCTGGGTGGGCTTCCGGCGGTGGCGATTGCCTGGATGGCCGATGAATTCGAACGGCCGGCGCTGCTCAGTGCCGTGGGGCTTTATATCGGTGCCAATTCATTGGGAGGCATCAGTGGACGCGTGATAGGCGGGAGTGTGGCGGAAATCGGCGGACCCATGGCCGGGTTTCTCACCGTGGGTGGGTTGACCCTGGTCGGTGGTGTTGTGTTCTGGCGCCTGCTGCCCATGAGCCAGGCATTCGTTCCGCGACGTTTCGAGCTGAATCGGGCGCTGGGTGATCTGCGCGGCCATTTACGCAATCCGGTGCTACTGGCAGCCTATCTGCTGGGCGGGATCAATTTTCTGATTTTCATCAATCAGTACAGCTACATCACCTTTCGCTTGGCGGAGGCACCTTATGCGTTGGCGGCCAGCGGGCTGGGGCTGATCTTCCTGACATATCTGGGAGGAACGCTGGGCTCGATGCTTTCAGGGCGCTTGGCGAAGCGCTGGTCACCATCATTGTGCATGATGGCGGGTGTGGTGATCTTGATGCTAGGAACCGGGATCACGCTTGCCCAACCACTGCCTTTGATTATTCTGGGATTGACCATCAATGCGTTCGGGTTCTTTCTGGCGCATTCGCTGGCTTCCGGCTGGGTGGGGCGTCATGCCCAAGGCGCACGTGGCAGTGCCTCGGCACTTTATCTGGTGTTCTATTACGTGGGGGCGAGCTTGGGTGGGTTCTGGCTGGAACCATTCTGGCGCCATGCCGGCTGGTCAGGCGTGGCAACGGCTTCCTGGTTGCTGCTGGCGGTGACGTTGGTTATCGCCGTGGGGCTATGGCGCTTCGAACGCCGGGTGCCGGCGGTCAAGCAATAAAACGATTAACCAATAGGTATGGCTATAGAAAAGACAAAAGGGCGGCCTAGCCGCCCTTTCTGTGTCTGATTGCGCAATGGCTGCGATATCAGTGCTCGACACCGCCTTCGCCGTGCACATGGCCGTGCTCGGCTTCTTCTTCGCTAGCTTCACGCACTTCGGCAATTTCGACATCGAAGTTGAGATGTTGGCCCGCCAGCGGGTGGTTGCCATCAACCAGGACGGTATCACCTTCCACTTTCGTCACGGTGACCATCAGTGGGCCGCCCTGAGTCTGCGCCTGAAACTGCATGCCCGGCTCAACGCTTTCCACACCCTGGAAGGCATCGCGCGGCACTTCCTGCATCAGTTGCGTCTGGACTTCACCGTAGCCTTCTTCCGGTGTTACCTTGACGGTGAGCTTCTCACCAGTTTCATGTCCTTCCAGTTCTTTTTCCAGACCCGGAATAATGTTGCCCGCACCGTGGAGATAAGTCAGCGGCTCGCGGCCTTCTGAACTGTCCAATACCTCACCTTCATCGTTGGTGAGGGTATAGTGAAACGCGACGACTGCGTTTTGTGCGATTTGCATGGGAATAGCCTTTCGCTGAGTGCATGTCCCAATATGGTAACGCGTGAAAGAGGCTGTGTCAGGGGGAAACGAGAATTTCCGGGCTTACTCGCCTTTCGGCGATGTTGCGCCGTTGCTCGGGCAGGGATACCCTATGCCACATCTTTTCCCCTCGTCCAGTGAACTGCTTGCGGAGACTTTCACATGACCATCTTATTGATTTGGGTAATTGCGTTTGCCTTGATTCTCTATTTTACCTACGCCCGTTGGGATAAAGGCATCAGCCAAGGTCTCGATAAAGTGCTTCCAGGTGTGCTTAAAAGCCATGGAGAAAATCGCTTGATGTGGTCTGTAGTATTGGCCATTCTCGGCGCCACTACCCTTGTGCGCCCAGTGGATATACTGCTGGTGGTGTTGCTTCTTGCCATTATCGGGATTATTGCGGTCAAGCTTGCGACCTGGCTTTCCGGCAAGTTCACGCATTGATGTCAGTGCCTCGCCTCGGCGAGGCACTCTGATAGCAACAGATCTGATAGAAAGAGAAGTGAAGACAGGCGTAGAAATGGGAACAAAAATGCCCGGGATTTTTCCCGGGCATTTTTTCGTTCGATTTTAGTCCTTATCAGACGTGAGGCGTTGTCGGATCAGTAGGGGGCTACGCTGACGTTTCTGCCGCTACCGATCAAGCGGACCCGCTGGCCGGGCTGAAATTGATGGTCGGCACGTTGTACCACGACGACATCAGTACCGTCATCGCGACGGATTTCCATTTCCAGGGCATTGACCCGGTTAGTTGCATCTTCCGCGGCAGTACCCGCGACAGCGCCACCCAAGGCGCCGGCGACAGTTGCCAACTGGCGGCCACTACCGCCACCCACCTGATTGCCCAGCAAACCACCGATGATGGCACCGCCACCTGAACCCAAGAGACCGCCAACACGGCTGTCGGCCTGGATTTGTACCGGGCGTACCGCCACGACGGTACCGTAGCTGACACTTTGACTGGTTTTTGCCTGATCGCCACGGTAGACATCACCGGAATAAGGGGCTGTATTGGCACAACCTGCTAGTGTCAGAAGGCTCATTGCGGCAATAGGGAGAATACGTTTCATCAAAACCTCCAGGACAGTTACATCACGACGTGTATTTACGATTATCGAATATTTTTAGGCGTGCACTCAAAGCGGGTTCGAGTAGGGCTTAGTTATAGAACGCTGTTCTTTAACAACATACGCGACTTAAGCCATTAAGACCAGCGGATAATGCAAAAGCTCCCGAGAGAAGCGGCATTCATGTCGAATCATGTAAATTCAGCGCGAGTGTAGCAAAAAATAAAAGCGGGCAAGGTGCAAATAACACGCAAAAAAGGAGGCCTGAGGCCTCCCTTCGGATGGTGCTTGAAGCAGTTCTTGAAACCTATGCTTAGAACTGGTTCATGGTGTTGTCTTTGCCACCTGCCTTGAGCGCCGCTTCACCGGCGAAGAATTCCTTATGGTCATCGCCGATGTTGGAGCCGGCCATATCCTGGTGCTTGACGGTCGCGATGCCCTGGCGAATTTCCTTGCGCTGCACGCCGGCAACGTAGGCCAGCATGCCTTCGTCGCCGAAGTAGCCCTTGGCCAGGTTGTCGGTGGACAGGGCCGCCGTGTGGTAGGTGGGCAGGGTGATCAGGTGATGGAAGATGCCTGCATCACGTGCGCCGTCGCGCTGGAAGTTGGCGGTCCAGTCGTCGGCCACCTTGCCAAGCTCGGTATCATCGTACTTTTCGTTCATCAGGTCGGCTCGCTCGTAGGCGGAAACGTCCTTGCCTTTCTGCTCCCATGCATCGAACACTTGCTGACGGAAGTTGAGTGTCCAGTTGAACGACGGCGAGTTGTTGTAGACCAGCTTGGCGTCTGGGCACACTTCGCGAATGCGGTTGACCATGGCAGCGATTTGACCGACGTGAGGCTTCTCGGTCTCGATCCACAGCAGGTCGGCGCCGTTTTGCAGGCTGGTAATGCAGTCGAGCACCACGCGGTCTTCACCGGTCCCTTCCTTGAATTGGTAGAGGCCGGAGGCCAGGCGCTTGGGCTTGACCAGCTTGCCACCTTGCTTGATCACCACGTCGCCGTTATTGATGTCTTCCGCTTTTTCGATGACATCGCCGTCGAGGTAGCTGTTGTATTGGTCACCCAGATCACCCGGCTCGTTGGTTACGGCGATTTTCTGTGTCAGACCAGCACCCAGTGAATCGGTGCGTGCCACGATGATGCCGTCATCCACACCCAGTTCGAGGAAGGCATAACGCACGGCGTTGATCTTGGCGATGAAGTCTTCGTGCGGGACGGTAACCTTGCCAGCCTGGTGGCCGCACTGCTTCTCGTCGGATACCTGGTTTTCCAGCTGGATACAGCAGGCACCGGCTTCGATCATTTTCTTGGCCAGCAGGTAAGTCGCTTCGGCGTTACCGAAACCGGCGTCGATGTCGGCAATGATCGGGACAACATGCGTTTCATGGTTGTCGATCTTGCTGATCAGTTCTTCTTGCTTGGCCTCGTCACCGGCTTTCTGGGCTTCTTCCAGGTCACGGAAGAGGTGATTGAGTTCCCAGGAATCGGCTTGACGCAAGAAGGTGTAAAGCTCTTCGATCAGTGAGGCGACCGAGGTCTTTTCATGCATGGACTGATCGGGAAGCGGGCCGAACTCGCTGCGCAGTGCTGCGACCATCCACCCGGAGAGGTAGAGATAGCTGCGCTTGGTGGTGTTGAAGTGTTTCTTGATGGAAATCATCTTCTGCTGGCCGATGAAACCATGCCAGCAACCCAGCGACTGGGTGTACTTGGAGGTGTCGGCGTCGTAGGCCGCCATGTCGTCACGCATGATCTTGGCGGTGTACTTGGCGATGTCCAGGCCGGTATGAAAACGATTTTGAGCACGCATGCGAGCCGCATGCTCAGGATTGATGTTAGCCCACTTGCCACCCTGGGCTTCGCGCAATTGTGATATTGCCTTGATGTCTTCGAGCAGTGTTGACATGAGAACCATCCTTTCGTTTTCAGTGTTAGCCGTTTGCCGTTGTCTTTTATAGCAAATGTCTCTTGCGGCAAATGAGCGTTGTCTTATGCTGCACCTGCGAAGTCGCGTCTAGATTCGACCACTTGGTGTGGATTGTCTCTAGCAAAAAGGTCTCTAGTATAAAAGTCTGGGTACCAAGGAATCCTTGGCAGTGATCAGGACGCTGTGTTGGTGATCACTATCCTGGAAGCAGGCAATTGGCACAATTGGCAGTTGGGGGCAGGCATGGTTGTAGCTTGACTACAGAAGTGGTCTGGCGACGCACTTGCTGTAGTCATTTTTCGCTGGCGGAAAACAAGGAGGTGGGATGATCAACCGGTGAGGGGGCGCACCATTTCCAAGTGGGGAATGCCGGCATCAAGGAATTCTTCGCCTTGGCTGACGAAGCCGAGGGACTCGTAGAAAGCCAGTGCATGGGTTTGGGCGCTGAGCACCACCCGGCGGTGACCGTGGCGCTGAGCGCAGGCAATGGCGGCCTCCATCAATGCTCGCCCCACCCCCTGGCCACGCGCTTCCGTGAGTACCGCGACACGGCCGATGTGACCGTCGGGAAGCAGGCGTGCGGCCCCCAGCGCCTGCATGCCGCGATATGCCAAAAAGTGCCGGCAGTGCGGGTCGAGCCCGTCCCATTCCTCTTCCTGGGGGACCTGTTGCTCAACGATGAAGACGCATCGGCGAATTGCCCCGGCGGCTTCACTGAGGCTCGCCCAGTCGCCCTCTTGAAGAGTCAGGGTAAGGCTCATTCCTCCAGTTCCTCCATCGGCCAGAAAAGGCTTCCACGATCGACCAGGTTCGCCAGGAGTTCCGGTGCGCCGGGAAGCTTGAGTAGTGTTGCATCCAGCGGTATGTCCGACGCCAAGGCTTTAGCCAGCGGCAAGGCGCAGGCAATACCGTCACCATCCACGAACAAGGCGGCTTCACTGCCGTCCTGGGCGCGCCAGGCGAAGCGTGACCCCAGGCTGCGCATCAGTTGAGCACCGTTTTGTAGCTCAGCGACAAGCGATTCGGTATCGGTGGGGGTGTCGGCAGGTATCAGTTGATCCGCATACTTGGGTTGGGTCATTACCCGGCCGAACCATTGAGCCAGCTGAGTCGGATTGTCCAATGTGTCGAGAATCAATGCGCGCATGCGCTCCACTGAGGCATCATCCACTTCGCCGGGGTCGGCAGGGGGTGCCATGCCGGCATCGGAATAGCGCAGTGAAGCCGGAAGTTGCTCGCCCAGGTAATCGGCGAAGGACGTGATGGCCTCATCCGCTGAGGGAGCGCGAAAGCCTACCGAGATCGTCATGCAGTCATCGGACTGGCTGACGCCGTGATGCGCCCAGGCCGGTGGCAGGTAGAGCATGTCACCGGGTTCGAGCACCCAGTCGGCACCGGCCTCGATCTCGAACTGCTCGAGAATACGCAGGTCGATACCGGCAATGATCGGTGCCTCATCGCCTATCTTGCCCCCCAGTTGCCAACGACGCTGGCCGCTTGCTTGGAGCAAAAAGACATCGTATTGGTCGACATGCGGACCCACGCTACCTCCCGGTGGGGCGTAGCTGACCATGATGTCGTCCGCCCGCCAGCGGGGCAGAAAGGTGAAATGCTCGAGCAGAGCGGCCACTTCCGGCACGTAGTGGTCAACCGCTTGCACCAGCAGCGTCCAGTCCTGTTCGGGCAGCCGGGCGAAGGTGGCTTCATCCAAGGGGCCATGGCTGATCTGCCAGGGGCCTTCGGGCCCGTTTTCTTCAACCAGGCGGGCTTCGATACCGTCTTCGCAAGCCAGGCCGGCCAGTTCATCAGGATCGATAGGGCTGATGAAATCAGGCAAGGCACCGCGAATCAGCAGCGGCTTCTGTTGCCAGTAATGGGCCAGAAAATCGGCGGGCGTAAGATCGCCCAGTAGAGACGGTGGTGGCTCGCGGTGGCGCATGGCGCTGCCCTCGGTAATGGCGATGAAAGTCATTCGGTCGAAACGACGCTTTGACAGAAAACTACAGAGACGCGATTCGGCTCGACAATGCCCGCGCCTGCTCTTCGGCGTTACCGATATAGCTGGCAGGCGTCAGCGCCTTGAGTTCGGACTTGACCGCCGAAGGCAGCGCCAGAGTGTCGATGAAAGCGGCGAAACCCGCTTGATCGATACGCTTGCCGCGAGTCAGTTCCTTGAGTTTTTCATAAGGCTTTTCAATGCCGTAGCGGCGCATGACGGTCTGGATGGGTTCGGCGAGCACTTCCCAGCTGTTGTCCAGGTCGCCTGCCAGGCGTTCCGGGTTGGCTTCCAGCTTGCTGATGCCCTTGAGGCTGGCTTGATAGGCAATCAGGCCATACGCCAGGCCGACGCCCAGGTTGCGCAGCACGGTGGAGTCGGTCAGGTCGCGCTGCCAGCGTGAAATGGGCAGTTTCTGTGCCAGATGGCCGAGTATCGCATTGGCCAGCCCCAGATTGCCTTCGGAGTTCTCGAAATCGATGGGGTTGACCTTGTGCGGCATGGTCGATGAGCCGATTTCGCCTTCCACGGTCTTCTGCTTGAAATAACCCAGCGAAATATAGCCCCACACATCGCGGTCGAAATCGATCAGAATGGTATTGAAGCGACACATCGCATCGAACAGTTCCGCCACATAGTCATGCGGTTCGATCTGAGTGGTATAGGGGTTGAAGGCAAGCCCCAGGCCCTCGACGAAGGTTTGGGCGTTGGCTTCCCAATCGACCTCCGGATAGGTGGTCAAGTGGGCGTTGTAGTTGCCCACCGCGCCGTTGATCTTGCCCAGGATTTCCACGGCTTCAATCTGCTTGAGTTGACGCTTCAGGCGATAGGTGACGTTGGCCATTTCCTTGCCCAGCGTGGTGGGCGTGGCGGTTTGGCCATGGGTGCGCGAAAGCATCGGTTCGGCGGCATGGACATCGGCCAGTGCGCCGATCGCATCCGCCACCTGGTGCATGCCGGGCAACAAGGCCTTGAGGCCGTCGCTGAGCATTACCCCATAGGAAAGATTATTGATGTCTTCGCTGGTGCAGGCGAAGTGAATGAATTCGGTGACCGCATTGAGTTCGGCCTGGGGTTCGATGCGTTCCTTGAGAAAATACTCCACCGCCTTGACGTCGTGGTTGGTGGTGCGCTCGATATCCTTGATGCGTTCGGCGTCTTCCACCGAAAAGTCCCGCAGCAGCGCTTCCAGAAATGCCGTGGCCTGGGCGGAAAACGGGGGCACTTCGAGGATTTGTGGGTGTTCGGCCAAGCGCTGTAACCAGCGCACCTCGACGATCACACGGGCACGAATCAGCCCGAATTCGCTGAAATGTTCACGCAGAGAAGCGGCTTTGGCGCCGTAGCGGCCATCGACGGGGGACAGGGCGGTAAGAGCGGAAAGTTGCATGGCATGGGTTCCAGGTCGATCGTGATCAAGTTAAGCGGCGAAGAGGTCGGCGCGGGTATGGCTACAGACGTGACGGGCACTCAGCTCAAGCTATCCAGGGCGGTGCGCAGGGCCTTGCGCTGGAATATCAGCTTCCAGCGACGGCCGCCTTGCTGATGCCACAGGAGGCCGAAGCGAATGCCGGAAAGCAAACAGGCACGCACCCGCTCGGGCATCATGCGGGTCTGCAATAGAGAGGGGTCGCCCTGCACCACAATGCGGGTCTTGAAGGTGGAAATGGTTTCCTGGTAGGCCTCGCCCAGGCTGGCAATCACATTTTCATGAGTAGCGCCGAAATGGTTGGCCTGGCCTTGAATATGACTGAGCTTCCGGCCCAGGGAGTCGAGCATATCGGTGTTGGCGCGCAGTTTGTTGGTTAGCAGTAACAGCGAAAAGCCGTAGCGCAGCACCACCGGATTGGCTTGCTTGCGACCGACCAGGGCTTCGAGTGTTTCCAGGCCGCGCCGCAGGTTATTGGGGTGACCGCCGTAGATCGCTTCGAAACTTTCCGGGTTGGTGTCGACGGTGGCGCGAATCAGGGTATCCCAGGCACGTTGGTCGACCTGGCCGGTGTGTGCCAGTTCATCGACCAGGCTGGCTGCCTGGAAGACGCCGGCCAATGCCAGCGCCTGACGCGTTGCCGGGGAATCAGGAGCGCGATGAATCGGAGTGGGAGAATTCATGCGATTGACTCCAGGGCATTCCAGGTATCTCGAATCACACCGCCACCCAAGCATATTTCACCATCATAGATGACCAGTGATTGCCCGGGAGTGACGGCGCGTTGCGGGGTGTCGAAATGTACCTCGACACCGCCATCGTCGCGGGTACGTAGCATGCAGGGTACATCGTTCTGGCGATAGCGGGTCTTGGCGGTGAAACGCCCCTTGTGAACGGGAGGCTTGCCGGCAATCCAGTCCATGGCTTCGGTCGCCAATGAATCGGTATAGAGCAGGGGGTGATGCTTGCCTTGAACGGCCACCAGTACATTGCGTTCAAGGTCCTTGACCGCCACGTACCAGGGGTCTTCCGAGTAATCGGCCAGACCGCCAATGCCCAGGCCCTGGCGTTGGCCCAAGGTGTAGTACATCAGCCCCATGTGCTCACCGATCACCTGGCCATCGGGCGTTTCGATCTTGCCCGGTTGTGCGGGCAGGTACTGTTGCAGAAAGTCACGAAAGCGGCGCTCGCCGATAAAGCAGATGCCGGTGGAATCCTTCTTCTTGGCCGTCACCAAGTCATGACGTTCGGCAAGCTCACGTACCGCGGGTTTTTCCAGCTCGCCCACCGGGAACAGAGTTCTGGCGATAGCTGCTTCGGGCACGGCGTGCAGAAAATAACTCTGATCCTTGTTGGGGTCGAGTCCCTTGAGCAGGCGGGGGCGAACCTCGTCCGTGCCTTGGCTTGCCAGCCCCTGACGCACCTGTCCTTGTCGAACATAGTGGCCGGTGGCGATCTTCTCGGCTCCCAGCATTTCGGCGTATTCGATAAATACTTTGAACTTGATTTCGCGATTGCACAGGATATCGGGATTGGGCGTGCGCCCGGCCTTGTACTCGGCGAGAAAGTGCTCGAAGACATTATCCCAGTATTCGGCAGCAAAATTGGCCGTATGCAAGGGAATGCCAAGCTTGTCGCATACCGCTTGGGCATCGGCGAGATCGTCCTTGGCCGTACAGTACTCGGTGCCGTCGTCCTCGTCCCAGTTCTTCATGAACAGGCCTTCGACGTGATAGCCCTGCTGCAACAGCAACAGGGCGGACACGGAAGAGTCGACGCCGCCGGACATGCCGACGATCACCTTGCCAGTGGTGGATGTCATTGCCATCCTCGGTTGAAGTGGTCTGCAGATGGCTGGCGATTATACACGATGCGGCCACATCGCTTCGAGTGTTGCGCGGTTACTCGTGGATAACGCTCAGCGGAAAGAGGCGCCCGGCACGCATGTCATGCAAGCGCTGCATGACCAGGGGGCTGCGCAACCGCTGCGCATGCTCATGAGCAGCCAGTTCTTCGAGTGTCAACCAATGGGTGGCGTGAATGTCGCCGTCAAGGGGTGTGGCTAGGTACGTCTTGGGCTGGGCCGCGAAACCATGGCTGTAAAACGTCAAGCCCTCCGCGCTTTGAAACACATACAACCCCAGGTAGCCGGTCAACTGAATTTGCCAGGCGGTTTCCTCTTCCACCTCACGCCTGATGGCCGCCATGGGGCCTTCGCCGGGCTCCACATGCCCCGCCGGTTGATTGAAGCATGTGAGCGGGCCGCCACGATCTTCCTCGACCATCAGGTAGCGTCCCTGACGTTCGATGACGCAGGCGACCGTCACGTGCGGAGAATAACGTTCCATCAGGACCTCTTAGTGCGTGAACGTGGTGTGGCAGGCTGGGGGGCATGCAAGGTCTCTCGACGCCACTCTCCCGGCGCCAGGTCATCCAGTCGCCAAGCGCCGATGGCGGCTCTGATCAAACGGAGTGTCGGAAAACCGACGTGGGCGGTCATGCGCCTTACCTGACGGTTGCGGCCTTCACTGATCGTAAGCTCCAGCCAGGCGGTGTCGGGATGCCGCCGGGGGTCGATGGGCGGGTCGCGTTCGGGGAAGGCAGGGGGTGACATCAGGCGCACTTTGGCCGGGCGAGTCGGTCCATCCTTCAAGGTAATACCTTTACGCAATGCTTGTAGTGCCGTTTCATCCGGGCAGCCCTCTACCTGGACCCAGTAGGTTTTAGGCTGTTTATGGCGAGGATGCGCGATGCGGTGAATCAGCCCGCCGTCAGCGCTGAGCAAAAGCAGCCCTTCTGAGTCGTAATCGAGGCGACCTGCAGGGTAAATATCTTTTATATCAATGAATTCAGAAAGGGTGCGGCGGCCTTCGCGGTCACTGAACTGGGACAGAACGCGATAAGGTTTATGCAGTAAATACAGGTCGCTCATGGGGGTTGGATGACCCTTGGTTAAACTATAGTAGTGGCCGACTTTAGACCGGTTGACTGTGCTAAGGCTACTCCGCAGCGCGGGTGAGATGCTATACTTCGCGCTCCAACGAACAGACCAAACAGGGGAGTTCTCTATGGGTTTTCAGAAAATTGTCGTTCCTGACAGCGGCGAAAAGATCACCGTCAATGCCGACACCAGCTTGAATGTGCCGAATGAACCGATCATCCCGTTCATCGAAGGTGACGGCATCGGCGCCGACGTCACGCCGGCCATGAAAATTGCCATCGACGCTGCCGTACAGAAGGCTTATAACGGCGAGCGCAAGATTCACTGGATGGAAGTTTACGCCGGTGAAAAAGCCACTCAGGTATACACACCTGATACCTGGCTGCCCGAAGAAACTCTGCAAGCAGTGAAGGATTACGTGGTTTCCATCAAGGGACCGCTGACCACGCCGGTAGGTGGCGGCATTCGTTCCTTGAACGTGGCCCTGCGCCAGAAACTCGACCTGTATGTCTGCCAGCGTCCGGTACGTTGGTTCGAAGGCGTGCCCAGCCCGGTCAAGAAGCCGGCCGATGTCGACATGGTGATCTTTCGTGAAAACTCCGAAGACATCTATGCCGGTATCGAGTGGAAGGCAGGTACCCCGGAAGCCGACAAGGTCATCAAGTTCCTGCGTGAAGAAATGGGTGTTACCAACATTCGCTTCCCGCAAGACTGCGGTATCGGTGTCAAGCCGGTTTCCAAGGAAGGTACCGAGCGTCTGGTGCGTCAGGCCCTGCAGTACACTGTGGACAACGACCGTGAGTCGCTGACCCTGGTGCACAAGGGCAACATCATGAAGTTCACCGAAGGTGCCTTCAAGGATTGGGGCTATGAGCTTGCCAAGAACGAATTCGGTGCCGAACTGCTCGACGGCGGCCCCTGGATGCAGTTCAAGAACCCCAAGACCGGCAAGAATATCGTGGTCAAGGACGTGATCGCCGACGCCATGCTGCAGCAAATCCTGCTGCGTCCGGCCGAGTATGACGTCATCGCCACCCTGAACCTGAACGGTGATTACCTCTCCGACGCTCTGGCGGCGGAAGTGGGCGGTATCGGTATCGCCCCGGGCGCCAACCTGTCCGATGACGTGGCCATGTTCGAGGCGACTCACGGCACCGCGCCGAAGTATGCCGGCCAGGACAAGGTCAACCCGGGCTCGCTGATTCTCTCCGCCGAAATGATGCTGCGTCACATGGGTTGGGTCGAAGCCGCTGACCTGGTGCTCAAGGGTGTTGAAAAAGCCATTTCCAAGGGCGAAGTCACCTATGACTTCCATCGCCTGATGGATGATGCCAAGCTGCTGAAATGCTCCGAGTTTGGCCAGGCTGTCGCTGACAATATGTAATTTATTGTCGCTGGCAAAAACCCTCGCCCGCGCCTGCGGGCGGGGGTTTTTGCGTTTTACGCTATGCTGAATTGGAAATTCAATGAACCCTTGAGTCTTGGTGACGTCTTATAGCGTTGAGAGATCCGCGCCAGTCTGACTTGAGTAAATCGACAGTGCCTTTTATGTTCAATGTAACCAGAATGAGTGCAGGTAGGGAATCAATGCTGGAAGTGGCGGGAATGACGCGTCCCGGGCAACCGGAAGAAGGTGACGACGTAACGGTTCAGACGGCTGAACCGGCATTGGCGCAACCGCCTCTTTATAAAGTCATATTGCATAACGATGACTACACGCCCATGGAATTTGTAGTGGAAGTACTGCAAAGCTTTTTTCATATGGATAATGAATCCGCCGTACAAGTAATGTTGGCGGTGCATACCCAAGGCAAGGCGACTTGCGGTGTATTTACCCGAGATATCGCCGAAACCAAAAGTTATCAGGTCAACGAGTACGCTCGTGAGTGCGAACATCCATTGATGTGCGATATCGAAGCCACTGATTGACGACATCGACCAAAAAATTGGCGACGATACTTGCAACCACGCGCTTTGTACCTGATGTTGAAGATGTCAGGCGACACAGATTCGACGCAAGCCCTAGGGGGCGACGAGTCCTAGGTAGCCAAAAGGGGACTGCCATGCTTAGTAAAGAACTTGAAATGACCCTGAACACGGCCTTTACCGTGGCACGCTCCAAGCGCCACGAGTTCATGACCGTTGAACACCTGCTGCTGGCGCTTCTGGATAACGCTTCCGCTGCGGATGTGCTGAAGGCCTGCGGGGCGAATCTCGATAAATTGCGGTCCGACTTACAGGACTTCATCAATTCGACCACGCCGTTGATTCCTGATGACCAGGGAGATCGAGAAACTCAGCCAACACTGGGCTTTCAGCGCGTTTTGCAACGTGCCGTTTTTCATGTGCAATCTTCCGGTAAAAGTGAAGTGAATGGGGCCAATGTGCTGGTCGCGATCTTCTCCGAGCAGGAAAGCCAGGCGGTATACTTCCTCAAGCAACAGAACGTTGCTCGCGTGGATGCGGTAAATTATATCGCTCATGGCATTTCCAAGGTGGCCGGTCATGGCCCCTCGCCTTCACAGCCTTCCCCCGAAGCGGAAGATGCCGAAGAAGGTACGGCGGATGGAGCGGCACATCCGCTTACCGGTTATGCCACCAACCTCAACGAACAGGCCCGGCTGGGCAAGATAGATCCTTTGATCGGCCGTGACCATGAGCTTGAGCGGGTGGTCCAGATTCTCGCCCGTCGGCGCAAAAACAACCCATTATTGGTGGGTGAGGCCGGCGTGGGCAAGACGGCCATCGCCGAAGGATTGGCCAAGCGGATCGTGGAAGAAGATGTCCCCGATGTGATCGCTGATGCCGTGGTTTATGCGCTGGATATGGGCGCATTACTTGCCGGTACCAAATATCGTGGTGATTTCGAAAAACGCTTGAAGAGTCTGTTGGGCGAGCTCAAGAAGCAACCCCATGCCGTGCTGTTTATCGATGAAATTCATACGGTCATCGGGGCGGGTGCCGCTTCCGGTGGGGTGATGGATGCCTCGAATCTGCTCAAGCCGTTGTTGTCTTCCGGTGATCTACGTTGCATCGGGTCGACTACCTTTCAGGAATTCCGCGGGATTTTCGAGAAAGATCGAGCGCTTGCCCGGCGCTTCCAGAAGGTGGATGTAATGGCGCCGTCAGTGGACGACACCATTCGCATTCTCAAGGGGCTGCGTTCACGCTTTGAAGAGCATCATCAGCTGAAGTACACCGACAGTGCCCTGGAAAGTGCGGCGCGTCTGGCTGATCGTTATATCAATGACCGTCATTTGCCCGATAAGGCCATTGATGTGATTGACGAAGCTGGTGCGCATCAGCGCATGCTTCCTCCGGAAGTGCGCGCTGATACCATCGACGTGGATCAAGTCGAGGCCGTCGTGGCATCGATTGCCCGTATTCCACCGAAGAGCGTTTCCAGTTCGGATCGCAAGTTGCTGGAAAAACTCGACCGTGACTTGAAAATGCTGGTATTCGGCCAGGATGAAGCGATCGACAGCCTGGCAGCGGCGATCAAGCTCTCGCGTGCCGGACTCAAATCTCCCGACAAGCCAGTGGGCAGCTTCCTGTTTGCCGGTCCGACCGGTGTGGGCAAAACCGAAGTGGCCAGGCAGTTGGCCCATATCATGGGTATCGAACTGGTACGTTTTGATATGTCCGAGTACATGGAGCGCCATACGGTCTCTCGCTTGATAGGCGCACCCCCAGGCTATGTGGGGTACGACCAGGGCGGTTTGCTCACCGAAGCCATCACCAAGCAGCCGCATTGCGTGTTGTTGCTGGATGAGGTCGAAAAGGCGCATCCCGAGGTCTTCAATCTGCTGCTGCAGGTCATGGACCACGGTCGCCTGACCGACAATAACGGTCGTGAAGCAGATTTCCGCCATGTCATCGTGATAATGACCTCGAATGCCGGGGCCGAACAGGCAGCCCGCCGTTCGATCGGTTTCCAGCATCAGGATCATTCCACCGATGCAATGGAAGTCATTCGCAAGACGTTCTCACCCGAGTTCCGCAACCGTCTGGATAGCATCATTCAGTTCCATTCCTTGCCTACCTCGGTGGTGCGCAACGTGGTCGACAAGTTCCTGATCGAACTGCAGGCGCAGTTGGACGAGAAACGCGTCCAGCTGGACGTGGATGCTGCAGCGCGTGATTGGCTGGCGGAAAAAGGCTATGACCCGGATATGGGTGCACGGCCGATGGCTCGGCTGATTCAGGAAAAACTCAAGAAGCCTCTGGCCGAAATGATCCTGTTCGGCGAGCTTGCCGAGCACGGCGGGATTGTGCATATCGGCCTGGAAGATAACGAGCTGACACTCTCCACCGAGTCGGAAATGGCTGACGCGCCCTAAACGGGGTTAGCGGACGCTAAAAGACAGCGCCCTGTCCATGGACGGGGCGTTGTTGTGTCTGGCGGGGGAGAATCCGTCGACAGGAGGGGGCGGCTCAGCGTGAGCGGTAGACGATACGTCCCTTGGACAGGTCGTAAGGCGTCAGTTCTACCTTGACCTTGTCGCCGGTCAGAATGCGAATGTAGTTCTTGCGCATTTTGCCAGAGATATGTGCCGTGACCACGTGGCCGTTTTCCAGCTCGACACGAAACATGGTGTTGGGAAGGGTATCGACGATGACGCCTTCCATTTCAATATGATCTTCGCGTGCCATATAGGCAGTTCCTCACTTGATAAAAAACAGAGACATTCAGAGGTCTTCTGGCGAGCTGAATTATCAGCACGCCGGGAAACAGCGCTATATTGTGCCGTAAGCCCGTCGTCAAGGCAAAAAAGCCGTGCTCATTGGAGGATTAATTGTCGCCAATGACGACCGTCGAGCACTTCCAGCGGCGAAAAAGTCTGTTTGTAGCGCATCTTGCGACATTCTTCGATCCAGTAACCCAAGTATAGATGGGGTAATTGTTTTTTCTGAGCCAGCTCGATCAGCTTGAGAATGGCAAAGGTACCTAGGGAACGACGCTCATAGGCGGGTTCCGTGGCGAAAAAGGTATAAATCGCCGATAACCCGTGCTCCAGCTGGTCGAAGGCGGCGACGGCCACCAAGGCATCGCCACAATGCATTTCCATCAACTGGGCATAAGATTCGTTCAGCGTTAAAAATGTACGGTATTGCTCTTCGCTGGGGGGGTACATGTCGCCATCGGCATGGCGCTGGCCGACATAGGCGGCATACAGTGCGTAATGCGCAGGCTCGAAGCGAGCGGGCTTTAGCGTGACGGTCACGTCCTGGTTGCGCTGTTGCAGTTTGCGTTGGGTGCGGTTGGGAGTGAATTTATCCACGGGAATGCGAACGGAACGACACGCATTGCAGCCATCGCAATGAGGCCGATATAGATGGCGGCCACTGCGACGAAAACCGAGCAATGAAAGCGAATCGTAAACACCCGGTACTGGCGATTCCTGGGGGTCGAGAAACAACGTAGTGGCTTCCCGGTCTTCGAGGTAGCTACAGGCATGGGGCACGGTGAGGAAGAAGCGCAAATCCCGCACCGGCTTCCGGGGAGCGTTACTGCTCACGGCTTGCCTCCTTGTGAATTAGCTGGTGCCTTCGTCATCAGTGCGGCCGATAGCATCGAGCCAAGGTGATGGAGGAACCACAGGGGGGTTATCAGGTTGATTGGTTACCTCGAAAGCGTTATCGGGCAACCAGTTTTCAAGATAGTTGATGAACGTCGGGCGAGCGATAGTCGTTGCCCCCAAACTGGCCAGATGCGGGGTGTGCATTTGACAGTCAATCAAGTTGCCTCCCTGTCTGAGCATGGCGTCGGCCAAGTGCGCCAGAGCCACTTTGGAGGCATCCGGCACATGAGAAAACATCGATTCTCCGAAAAAGACCGGCCCCATCGCCAGACCATACAAGCCACCCACCAAGCGCTGGTTGTGATGCGCCTCGATGCTATGAGCGATACCCAAGCTGTGCAACCGAGCATAGGCGGCTTTCATCTCGGCGGTGATCCAGGTGCCGGGCTCACCCCGCCGAGGCGCCGCACAGGCGTCAACCACCTCATGAAAATGTTGGTTTACGCTGATGCTGAACCCACCGTTACGCAAACGCTTGGCCAAGCTGCGTCGACATTTGAAGTCCCCGGGCAACAAGACCATCCGGGGGTTGGGGCTCCACCATAAAATGGGGTCACCTTCACTATACCAAGGGAAGATACCTTGTCGGTAGGCTTGTACCAGCCACGCCGGGGTAAGCTCTCCACCTGCAGCGAGTAAACCGTTAGGCGAGTCCATCGCCAGGGCAACAGGCGGGAAAGCAGCATGAGCGGAGGGTAACCAAGGTAACATTGCCAATTCCTGTCGGTGATGGTTCGCGAGAAGCCCTGTGACGAGCTCAGGATGCTCGGTATGATGCATTCTCGCAACAGAGTATGAAGTTCGCGTATAAAGAACTTGTAGAAAGCCTGAGTATGAAAGACAGAGTATAAAGACACCCTCTGGGTGCAAAGGGAGAGGTCGCTTGAAACTCGATAAAGCTGCAAACAGGCGGACTGGACAATCAACCGGACGTGGCGGTACCCAGCGCAAGCCACAAAGTAAGGTGGCTTCACCGCGGGTCAATGCCGCCAGGGAAAAGGCGCGCCGTATGGGGTTGAAGTTGCAAGGCTCCGTACGCGAAGGTGTGGTGGTGGTATTGCTGGCATTATGTACCTTCCTCCTGTTGGCATTGTTCAGTTATCAATCCACGGATCCTGGTTGGTCGCATCGTGGCCCGGAAACGGCGGTCGAAAACTGGATGGGTAGCATTGGCGCCTGGCTTGCCGATGTGCTGTATTCACTATTCGGCGCCAGTGCGCTTTGGTGGCCTGGCATGCTGGGGTTTGCGGCCTGGTGGTTGATTCGTTCCCGGCAGGTACGTTTCGACGTGGACCCGGTGTCGATTGCGGTACATGCCGGCGGCTTGCTGTTGCTGATTCTGGGCACGACCACGCTCGGGGCCTTGCATTTCTATCACCCGGAAAGCTCTCTGCCTTATGCTTCCGGCGGGATTCTCGGCGAAGGACTGGTCAGTGCTCTATTGCCGTTGCTGGGCAGTGGCGGTGTCGGCCTGGTAGCGGTGGCATTCATCTTGAGCGGTTTTCCGCTGTTTACCGGCATGTCCTGGTTAACGGTTGCCGACAAGCTGGGTAGCCAGGCCTATCGTTTGGGTGGTTGGTTGAAAGCAAAACGCAACAATCGCCCGGCCAAACCAGCGCATCACTCAGCTTTTGCTGCCGAGGGTGCCACAGCTGAAACGGCGGCTAGCAAGAATGACGCCGTACGCCAGGCTGCGCCGGAAAGTCCCGTTACGCCATCCTCTCAGGACAACCCTAGTGCCAGCACTGCAAGCCGCCGTGAACCCAGCCTTGGCACTGCGGCCGGCTCGAATGAGGGGGTGCGAGCGGCAGAAGGGGAGCAATCGGCAAAGGAAACAACGATTCCTTGGGAGGCAACCGAAGAAGAAACGCTCAAGCCGGCGCCGGTAGTCAAGCCTGAGCCGGTTTCGTCACGCAAGGAGCCTAGCCTATCGGCATGGACGGCCGAGCCTGACAATGAACCTGCTACCCCGCAGGAATCCGAACCCAAAAAAGAACAACAGCAAGCGGTCGAGCCGGACCCTGTGCCAGCAGAGCCAGAACTTAAGCCTGAACCGGAGCTTAAGCCAGCGCCCGCGCCCGCGCCACAGCCAGCTTCAGTATCTCCGCCTGCAGAGGCGCCACTTCCGCCAGCCGATATCCCAGAAAAACCCTTGGAACGCGAGAGGGTCCCGGAAGTGGTACCCGAACCGGTATGGGACGACGAGGAGCCTGAGCCCCTGCCCACTTTTCGGCAAACTCCGGCAGCACCGCGAGAGAAGCCGCCTGAGGAGCCACGCCAGGAAGAGCGCCATGTGTCTCCTCCCGAGGTTTCCATTCCCGAATCGCCCGAGCGAGAGGCCCCGGAAGAGGTAGCGCCAACGGCGAATAGCGGGGATGAGCCGGCGCTATGGACCGTAGAGCACCTGCAGAGTCAGCGTCCGGTATTTGAAGATATGCCCGAGCCTGAAGGTGAGCTGCCCAGCCTGCGATTGCTCACCCCACCGACGCCGCACCAGCCCAACTACACCGAGCAGCAACTGGCGGATATGGCCGAGCTGCTGGAGGTCAGGCTGCGGGAATACGGGGTCAAGGCCGAAGTGGTGGATACCTGGCCTGGGCCGGTGATTACCCGTTTTGAAATCAAGCCCGCCGCCGGGGTCAAGGTTTCCAAAATCAGCAACCTGGCCAAGGATCTGGCACGCTCCTTGATGGTAAAGAGCGTGCGCGTGGTGGAGGTGATTCCAGGGCGACCCACGGTGGGGATCGAAATTCCCAACCCGCACCGGGCGATGATCCGCCTGCGCGAAGTGATCGACTCCGAGCGCTATCAACAGGAAACCTCCCCGTTGACCATGGCGTTGGGCCAGGACATCGGCGGTGGACCGGTTGTCGCCAACCTTGGGAAGATGCCACACCTTTTGGTCGCCGGCACCACGGGCTCGGGTAAATCCGTCGGGGTCAATGCCATGTTGATTTCCATGTTGCTCAAAGCCACCCCGGATGAGCTCAAGCTGATCATGGTCGACCCCAAGATGCTGGAACTGTCGGTTTATGACGGCATACCGCATTTGCTGGCGCCGGTGGTCACCGACATGAAGGAAGCGGCCAATGCCCTGCGCTGGTGTGTGGCAGAAATGGAGCGACGCTACAAGTTGATGGCGGCCATGGGCGTGCGCAACATTGCGGGTTTCAATGCGCGCCTGGACGAAGCCAAGCAAGCCGGTGCCCAGGTGGCGGATCCCTTATGGGAGCCTCAGCCCTGGGAAATGCACCAGACGCCGCCGATTCTTGAGAAACTGCCGTATATCGTGGTGGTGATTGATGAGTTCGCCGACATGTTCATGATCGTGGGCAAGAAGGTCGAAGAGCTCATTGCACGGCTGGCACAAAAAGCACGTGCCGCCGGGATACATCTGATTCTGGCCACGCAGCGCCCCTCGGTGGACGTAGTAACCGGCTTGATCAAGGCCAACATTCCATCGCGCATGGCATTTCAGGTGTCGTCGCGGATCGATTCGCGCACCATCCTGGATCAGGGCGGGGCGGAAAGCTTGCTGGGCCATGGTGACATGCTGTATTTGCCTGCGGGCTCAGGTCCCCCCAATCGTATCCACGGTGCCTTTGTCGATGATGATGAAGTCCATCGCGTGGTGGATGACTGGAAGCGGCGCGGCGAACCGGAATTCGTCGAGGAAATTCTTTCAGGAGGGGTTTCCGCCGATGCCTTGACTGGCCTGGAGGCCGAGGGTGTGGACGGCGACGACGCGGAAAAGGATGCGCTTTACGATGAAGCCGTGCAGTTTGTGACGGAAACCCGGCGTGCGTCGATTTCCGCAGTACAGAGGCGATTCAAGATCGGTTACAACCGGGCGGCCAGATTGGTGGAAGCCATGGAAAGCGCGGGTGTGGTGACCTCAATGGGAACGAATGGCGCGCGGGAAGTGTTAGCGCCACCGCCTGTGGGTCATTAAACTGGTCACTCATGAAGCAGTCTTTCATGTGACAATCGTGCATGAAACGTGAAAGCGTCGCCGGTCAGGAAACCCGGCGGCGCTTTTGTCGTCTTAGTGAGTAAGTTACTGAGCAAATTGCTGAATAAGTTCTTGAGAAGGTCTTCGGATTTCAACGTGATTCGTTGAATAGCCAGTTGAATAATCAAGGCACAGAGTGCCAAGGGAGTTAGCCATGAAAGTAACCGCCCAGAAGGGATACAAGCATTACGCCACCCTGATCACGGCAGTGGCAGGGGTGATGATGGCACCGATGGCTTGGGCCGATGCCGGGCAAATGTTGACCGAGCGTCTCGACCCGCTGGAAACCTATCACGCGGATTTCGAACAGTTGATTCTGGACAGTGCCGGTGAACGCCTCCAGGAAGCGCAAGGTGAAATGTGGCTGGCTCGTCCCGGACTTCTGCGTTGGGAAGTGGAAGCGCCTTATTCTCAAGTGGTGGTCTCGACCGGCGATGAAGTGTACATGTATGACCCGGACCTGGAGCAGGTGACCGTTCAGGCAGTGGATCAGCGTGTGACCCATACCCCGGCACTGCTACTTTCCGGCAGTAGTTCTGAGCTCACGGAAAACTATGAAGTGTTCCATAACCGGGAAGAAGGCCGCGATGTGTTCACGTTGGTACCGATGGGAGCTGATACCCTGTTTGAAGAACTCACCATGTTCTTCGATGACGACACCTTGACGCGTCTGTTGATGACCGATAGCACCGGTCAGCGCACGGCCATCACTTTCAGCGATATCGACTACAACCGTTATATTGATCCTGAACGTTTCATTTTTAGCGTGCCAGATGGGGTCGATGTAATTCGCGACACCTATTGATTCAATCTCTTGTGATTCACCCTTTTTGACCCGCTTCGTCATCCTGCCTGGCTCGCCAGGCCATAATTTCGGCGAAGCGCTTTTCCTGTCCCAAATCGCTTGGCTGGTAGAACTGCTCATGAGGTAGTGCGTCCGGCCAGCAATCATGTTCACTACCCGCCGGGTAGCCTCCGGGTTCGTTGTGAGCGTAGCGATAGCCCTGACCATGCCCTAGGGTTTTCATCAGCGCCGTTGGGGCATTGCGTAAGTACGTAGGGACTTCCAGTTGCGGCTGTTGCCTGACAAAGGCATTGGCCGCTTTCCAGGCGCTATCGATACGGTTGCTTTTGGGGGCTACCGCCAAGTGAATCGCCGCCTGAGCCAAGGCGCGCTGGCCCTCGTAATCGCCTAAACGTAAATAGGCATCCCAGGCGGCCATGACCAAGGGTAGGGCGCGTGGGTCGGCATTGCCGACATCTTCCGAGGCGATGGCTGCCAATCGGCGTACCACGTCCAAAGGGTCGCCGCCGCCCTGCATGAAACGGGCCATGTAAAGCAGTGCTGCATCCGGACGTGAGGAACGCACGGACTTGTGAATCGCCGAAAGCAGGTCGTAGTAGACATCGCCCTGTTTATCAAAGGCGCCAGCCTGATGGCCCAGTACATCGGCCAGCGCCTCTTGGCTAAGTACTTCCCGGCCGTTTTGCTGTTGAGTGAAATCACAGGCGGTTTCAAGTAACCCCAAGGCACGCCTGGCATCGCCGCCACTGGCGTGCGCCAATACACGCAATATCTCTTCATCTACCTGAATTGACCTGCTTCCCAGCCCGCGGGCTGGGTCATGTAAGGCTCGATACATTACCTCGACCAGCTCAGTATCACTCAGCGGCTTCAACACATAGACCCTGGCTCGCGAAAGCAAGGCGGAGTTGACTTCAAAGGAAGGGTTCTCGGTCGTCGCGCCGATCAAGGTAACCAGCCCAGATTCTACATGGGGCAAGAGGGCATCCTGCTGGCTTTTGTTGAGCCGATGAATCTCGTCGAGAAACAGCAGGACCGGCGTGGGTGCGAGAGCCTGGGCGCGCTCCACCACGGCGCGCAGCTCCTTGACCCCCGCCATCACGGCACTTAGATGCTCCAGATGCGCACCGGACTCGGCTGCGAGTATCTCGGCCAGGGTCGTTTTGCCTACGCCTGGTGGTCCCCATAGAATCATGGAGCGGATAACACCGGTTTCCACCATGCGTCGCAGGGGTTTTCCGGCTGAGACCAAAGCTTGTTGGCCAACATAGTCGTCCATATTGCGCGGGCGCATCCGAAATGCCAGCGGTGCTTGGTCGTGAGGGGTGGCGCGACTAAAAAGATCCATGAGAAACTCCGTAGAACAACCGCCTTTTTAGGCGCTGCCTGTGGTAATAGCCTACATAGCGGGCTACCTTAGGCATTGGCACTCGCCGATCAGACCATCAGCATTATGTGTCACTGAGTGGCTGAAGCCAGTCGAGCGGCATGAGTTGAGAAAGGAGATGATTCGATGTTAAGTCAACTACGTCAAGATCATGCCAATATGGCGCGTATTCTGCACGTTTTGCAGCTTAAGTATAAAACCCTGGACAAAGGGGAGCGCCCGAATTTCCAACTGATGCGGGAAGTCGTCGACTACATCCTGTCTTACATGGAAGGGTTTACCCAGCCGATCGAACGGGTGTGCGTCGATTATCTTCAAACCAAGGCGCCCGAATATGCCGAGCTTGGCAAGCAGATGGCGGAAGATTACCGAGCACTTCACGGTCGCCTCAAGCGTCTTTCCAATGATATCGACATGATCCTGATGGATGCGATAGTGCCGATGGATCGCTTCGCTGCCGACCTTAAGGCTTATGTGGAAACGCATCGTCGTTACCTGCGCCAGGAACGTGAAGAGCTGTTTCCCTTGATTCGCGAGCATTTGAATGAAGAAGAAATGCAGCAGCTCAAGAAGACACTGCCAGATGGCACGGAGCAAGCGCTCAAGCGCTTGCAAGAAGCCTACCCCGAGATTTACGCGGAGTTGCGTGAGGCAGAAGTCCCATCTTTTTGAGCGAAGTTAAAGTCGTTATCACCTGATCAAGGCATGGTAGCATGGCGGTTTTTAGGGCCGAGTGGATGTTTTGATGCTTGTCGAAAGCGCCATGGCCGGGCCGGTACTGATATTTGATTCCGGTGTCGGTGGGTTGTCCGTTGTCGCTGAATTGCGCGCTCATAACCCTGAAGCGGCCCTGTGCTACGCCTGTGATAATGCCATGTTGCCTTATGGGACCCGCGAAGATAACTGGCTGACTGCGCGCATTCTTGCGGTATGCAGTGCCGCCGTGGATGCCTGTCGTCCGAGCATACTGGTTGTGGCCTGCAATACCGCCAGTACGCTGGCATTGGGCAAGCTGCGCGAACATTTGAGCATTCCCGTCGTGGGGACGGTGCCGGCGATAAAGCCTGCCGCCCAGGCAAGCCGAACGCATCACATCGGGCTTCTGGCCACCAGTGCCACCATCGCTCGGCCTTATACCCATCGCTTGATCGATGCCTTCGCTTCTGACTGCCAGGTAACGCGAGTCGCTGCCGATGAGTTGGTCGTGGAGGCGGAAACCCTTTTGGCGACGGGGAAGGCGCCGAATACCACGCGAATCAACGCCGTTTTGAGCCCGATTTGGCAAGCCACTCGCCAGACCCCGCCAATGGATGCGGTGGTACTTGGCTGCACCCATTTTCCATTGTTGCTGCCCTGGTTGGTCGAACTTGCCCCATGCCCTCTGAATTGGATCGATTCCAGCCCGGCGATTGCCCGCCGCGTCGCTCAGGTAGCCCCGGATCTAGCCACTCACCCGCTTGATGGCAGCTGCTTTACCACAGCACCGATTACGCCACTTGAGCCCAGGCTTGCCGCCTACGGCTTTGTCGATTTTCATCTGCTGGACATACCCCAAATATCCTGATGCCCGTCTTGGCCGACCATAGGTACGAAGCGTTTTTATTGGCCCGTTGCGGACTAATTCACCGTATTGATTCGACTTGCATTACACCGACCTAGCATGCCGTCATTGAGAGGAGCTCCTTTGGCTATTCCCGTTGTTGACCCCGCACATTACACCGCACAATTAGCTGAAAAGCGTGAGCAGATCATCCACGACTTTGCCTGTTTCGAGCCCCCCGAGCTTGAGGTATTCACCTCGCCTCCCAGCCATTACCGTCAGCGTTGCGAATTTCGCATCTGGCATGAAGGCGACGATCTATTTTATGCCATGTTTGAGGTTGATCCGGAAAACCCCAAAGACAAACGCACCGTGCGAATGGATCAATACCCAGTGGCGAGCCGCCGAATCAATGAGTTGATGCCTCAGTTGCGTGAAGCGTTTCTGGAAAGCGATGTCTTGCGACGCAAGCTCTTTCAAGTGGAATTTCTAACCACGCTTTCCGGTGAAGCGTTAGTCACGCTGGTGTACCACCGCCCGCTGGAGGATGCCTGGGAGGCTCAGGCGCGCGCCCTGGAAGCTCGATTGGGAATCATGATTATCGGTCGTTCGCGCAAGCAACGGTTGGTACTCAGTCATGACCATGTATGGGAACGGCTGGAAGTGGGTGGCCGAGAACTGGTTTATCAGCAAGTGGAAAATAGTTTTACTCAACCCAATGCGCAGATATGCCGGGCCATGTTGAGCTGGGCGCTTGAGGTGACCCAAGGGAGCGAATCAGCGGATCTGGTGGAGCTTTATTGCGGCAATGGTAATTTTACCGTGGCGTTAGCGGGAAATTTTCGCCGCGTATTGGCAACGGAAATTTCACGTACTTCAGTCGCAAGTGCCAACGTCAACCTGCAAGCCAATCAGGTGAGTAACGCTCAGGTGGCGCGCATGTCCGCAGAGGAGTTCTCGCAAGCATTGAAAGGCGAGAAAAAAGGTCGGCGGGTGGCCGAGATGGCGCTGGAAGCCTATGCATTTTCAACGGTACTGGTGGACCCGCCGCGTGCCGGTCTGGACGAGGAGAGCTGTCGGCAACTTAGCGAATATCAACGAATTGTCTATATTTCATGCAATCCCGCTACCTTGCTTGACAACTTGCAGGTACTGACGAGCACTCACCGAATAACGCGATTTGCCTTATTTGACCAGTTCCCATTTACCAAGCATTGTGAATGTGGCGTGCTGCTGCAGCGAATCGATGGTACAGCATGACGGGCTTGATGCCTGATCGGTATGCGTTATGAGCAAGATGGCAGGGGTTAGGGTGTGGCGACTCACTAGAGTAAGCTAGAGTTCAAAGTGGGCCAATGGCCTGTTGTCATGTGTTTTTCGGCCAAATTACTGGCCCAGGCAGTCGAGGTGATGGATGCATTACGTTGCAATCGAAGAAAGCCGGCAAGATATACTCAAGCAGTTGCGTGAACGTCTGCAAAGCCGCCTGGATGCCCCTCGCGCTGCTGCGATTGAGGCGTTTGCCCGTCATTTCTATGCCACCGTACCGGTCGAAGACCTTATCGATCGCCGCCTGGATGACCTCTATGGCGCGACCCTTTCGGTCTGGCAGTTTTTACAACGGCATGACCCGGAAAAGCCCAAGGTTCGCGTCTTCAATCCTGATTTCGAAGAGCATGGCTGGCAATCCACGCATACCTTCGTGGCAGTATTGCATGAGGACATGCCGTTTCTAGTCGACTCGGTACGTATTGAGCTTAATCGCCATGGCTTGACGGTACATGCCATTCAGAATGCGGTATTGGCGGTGGAGCGTGATAGCCAATACCAGTTGCAAGCTTTGGCCTCGCCACGTGATGAAAATGCCCCGCCGATGCGGGAATCCCTGATTGTGATCGAGGTCGACCGCCATACCGATCCTTCCGCGCTGCATGATATCGAAGTTCAGCTACACAAGGTTCTGCGAGATGTGCGCACGGCCGTGCGCGACTACGACGCCATGTGTGAGCGTATCAGGGCGGCTATTCAGGAAACTGAAAGGGTCTGCCCTCCGCAGGTCGATCCGGATGACCATGAAGAAGCGATTGCCTTTCTTGAGTGGCTACTCAAGGATAATTTTACCCTGTTGGGGTACGACGAATATGTGCTTGAGCAAGGTGAGCTAAAGCGCGATGAGTCGAGTGTGCTGGGGGTGTTCCGATTGAACCAGCCGCGTTACCGCGAGCGCATTCGGACCTCTGAAGGGATCGATGATACTCACGGCTATGTCGTGGTGCCGCAGCTACTCTCGTTTGCCAAAAGTGCTCATCATTCCCGGATACATCGCCCGACATATCCCGATTACATCACCGTCGACCGCTATGATGAACAAGGCAACGTGCTTGGCGAGCGGCGCTTTTTCGGCTTGTTCACCGCCACGGTATATAACGAATCGCCCCGCAATATTCCGCTACTCAGGCGCAAGCTCAAGGCGGTGATGGACATTGCCGGTTTCAACCCGCAGGGGCATAACGGCAAGCAGCTTTTGCAGGTATTGGAAGTCTTTCCCCGTGACGATCTTTTCCATATCGATACCGAGTCGCTGGCCAGCACCGCCTTGGGGATTCTCAATATCCGTGAGCGACGGCAGGTGCGGTTGTTCATTCGCGCTGATCTCAGCGGTAAGTTCTATTCCTGCCTGGTGTTCGTGCCGCGTGATGTGTTTTCCACCGACTTGCGCCAACGCTTGCAAAATATGCTGTGTGAAGAACTGGATGCCAGTTTTGGCGACTTCAACACCTACCTCTCCGAATCGATATTGGCACGCATTCAGCTGGTATTGCGCTTCAATGGCGAAACGCCCAAAGATTTCGATCTCAAGCGCCTGGAAGCCAAGGTGGCGCAGCTGGCGCGCAGCTGGCGAGATGAACTGCATGCCGCGATGATCGAGGGGTTCGGCGAAGAACAAGCTAACCATTTGATGGATGATTTTCGCGATGCGTTTTCCGCAAGCTATCGCGATGATTACGGTGCGCGTACCGCAGTGTTTGATATGCAGCACCTAGTGGAACTGGATGGCGGCGAAGACCTGTCCTTGTCGTTATATAGGCCACTGGAAGAGCAAGGCGGTGGGGTCAATCTCAAACTGTTTCATAAGCAGACCCCGATCCCGCTTTCCGATGTGTTGCCGATGATGGAAAACCTGGGCTTGAGAGTGGTGGGTGAGCGGCCCTATGAAATCGATGCAACCCATATGCGTTACTGGATTCATGATTTTGAACTTGAGCACAGCCGTAGCGTGAGCGTGAGCTTGAGTGAAATGCGTGATTCCTTCGTCGAGGCCTTCCGGCATATCTGGTCGGGAACAGCCGAAAATGACGCCTACAATCGCTTGATCATCGGCGCCAATCTGGGATGGCGAGAAGTCGCCATGCTGCGTGGTTACGCACGTTATCTGAAGCAGATTCGTTTCGGTATGTCCCAGGACTACATTGCCGCCACGCTGGCCAACCACCCCGATATTACTCGCAACTTGGTAGAGCTGTTTCGCCTGCGTTTTGATCCATCTCAGCAAGAGGCGAATACCGAGGTTTGCCTGGCACGTCTGCATGAACAGCTTGATAGCGTAGCGAGCTTGAACGACGACCAACTGATTCGTCGCTTTATAGAATTGATAATGGCTACGCTGCGTACCAATTACTATCAATTGACCAAGAGCGGTGAACCCAAGGATTACATCGCCTACAAGCTGGAGCCCTCCAAAGTCACCGGGATGCCCAAGCCGCGCCCGATGTATGAAATCTTCATGTGTTCGCCCCGGGTCGAAGGCTTGCATCTGCGTGGCGGCAAGGTGGCACGCGGTGGGTTGCGTTGGTCGGATCGCCATGAGGATTACCGTACCGAGGTGCTGGGTCTGGTCAAGGCACAGCAAGTCAAGAATGCGGTGATCGTGCCGGTGGGCGCCAAGGGTGGATTTATATGCAAACGCATGCCGGAAAACCCTGACCGCGATACGTTGCAACGCGAAGGGATCATCTGCTACAAGACCTTCATTCGGGCACTGCTGGACGTAACCGATAACCTGGTGGGCGGTGAAGTGGTGCCGCCGCCGAGCGTGGTGCGTCATGATGAAGCCGATGCCTACCTGGTGGTGGCCGCCGACAAGGGCACGGCGACTTTTTCCGATATTGCCAATGAAATCTCGCTGGAGTACGGCCACTGGCTGGGGGATGCCTTCGCCTCGGGGGGCGCCAATGGTTACGACCACAAGAAAATGGGGATTACCGCTCGTGGTGCCTGGGAGTCGGTCAAACGTCATTTCCGCAGCCTGAATATCGATACTCAGCAAGAGCCCTTCACGGTGGTGGGCATCGGTGACATGGGCGGTGACGTCTTCGGTAACGGCATGCTGCTCTCCGACAAGATTCACCTGGTGGGGGCGTTCAACCACCTGCATATCTTTGTCGACCCCACCCCGGATGAGCAAACCAGCTTTGCGGAACGTAAGCGCCTGTTCGACATGCCGCGTTCCAGTTGGGATGATTACAGCCGTGAACTGATTTCCGAAGGCGGCGGTATCTTCAGTCGCAGCGCCAAATCCATCGCGATTACCAAGCCGATGCAAAGTGCTTTGGGCATTACGCAAACCCACCTTTCTCCCAATGAATTGATTCGTGCCATGCTCAAATCCTCGGTGGATTTGATCTGGAACGGCGGTATCGGAACCTACGTCAAAAGTAGCGAGGAAAGCGATGCCGATGTGGGCGACAAGACCAATGACGCCTTGCGCATTAACGGCACCGATCTCAATTGTCGAGTGGTCGGCGAAGGCGGCAACCTGGGCCTGACTCAGCGTGGGCGCATGGAAGCCGCTGAGCGAGGCGTGCTGCTCTATACCGATTTCATCGATAATGCAGGTGGGGTCAACTGCTCCGACCATGAGGTCAATATCAAGATATTGATCGATGAAGTGGTCAAGCGCGGTGACATGACCGAGAAGCAGCGCAATCAGCTCCTGGCGGACATGACCGAAGAAGTCGCTGACTTGGTCATCAGGGATAATTATCGCCAGACTCAAGCGCTGGATTTATCGGCTCTGCTATCGCGTCAAAGCATCGGGCCTTTCCGGCGTTTCATCAGCGAGCTGGAAGCCACGGGTCAAATTGACCGTGAACTGGAATTTCTGCCTACCGATGAAGTGATCAAGGAGCGTGCCGGAAGCGGCCAGGGAATGACATTGCCGGAATTGTCGGTATTGATCTCCTATGCCAAGAGCACCCTGAAAGGCGACTTGATTGCCTCGGAAGTACCGGATGATCCGATCATTACCCGCTACCTGGAACGCATTTTCCCCAAGGTGCTGGTCGAGCGCTTCAAGCCCGAGATGTACGATCACCGCCTCCGGCGTGAAATTGTGGCGACCCAGGTAGCCAATGACCTGGTTGACCACATGGGCATCGTGTTCACTCGTCGCTTGATGGATTCCACGGGGGCGGGGCGCGCCGATATCGCCCGTGCTTATATCGTGGCCCGCGACAGCTTCAATTTATCCGAGCTTTGGCAGCAGATCGAAGCCTTGGACAATCAGGTCGAAAGCCAGGTGCAGTATTCCATGATGCTGGATGTGATGCGGATGTTGCGCCGCGCGACGCGCTGGTTCCTGCGTCAACATCTGGGTCTTGCGACTCGGGAGGCCATCGAGTACTTTGGCCCGCGTCTGGGGCAATTGCAGGAAGATATCGGTGAGCTTCTGCGTGGCGAAGAACAGGCGCGTTGGGAGCAGCGCCGTGACCAGCTGCTCGGGGCCGGTGCCCCGGCTACCTTGGCTGCCTCGGTGGCGGCTGCGCCGAGCCTCTATGCCGGGCTGGGTATTATTCAGACGGCACGCCAGACCAATGAAAAACCTCAGCGAGTGGCGGAGGTGTTCTACGAAATCGGCAGTCGCCTGGAACTGCCGTGGATGATTCAGCAGGTCACCGAGCTGGATGTGCGTGACAGCTGGCAGGCGCAAGCGCGGGAAACGTTCCGCGACGATATCGATCGTCAACAGCTGGCGCTTACCAGTAGCGTGCTCAAACTAGAGGCCGGAAATCGCGACACTCAGGAGAGGGTGGCGCAATGGCTGGCGCTTCATGCTCACTTGCATCAGCGCTGGTGCCGCCTGATCGAAGAGGTGCGCAGCGGTAACGAAGGCGGTTTTGCCTTGTTTGCCGTCGCGGTACGCGAGCTGGTGGACCTGGCCGAGAGCGATAGCGAAAGCTAGCACTGCCGCAATGGCCGGATGTTCTCGGCAACCTCAACCCCGTGCTCGTTACCGAGCGCGGGGTTCGTCGTTATGCGGCTTTACGCTATACTCGCCGCGCATCGTTATTTGTCGCCCGCCTGCTTTGGAGCATCTATGTACGCATTGGCCCGTTCGCTGTTGTTTCGCCTGGATCCGGAAACCGCTCATGACACGACCCTGAGTGCCTTGGATCGGTTACATCGGCTGCGGTTGGTGCAGCGCCTGGCAGGCAAGGCAATCGCAGACCCGGTCACCTTGATGGGACTTACCTTTCCCAACCGGGTAGGTCTGGCGGCGGGGCTCGACAAGAATGCCGACCATCTGGATGCACTCGGCGCCTTGGGGTTCGGTTTCGTCGAAGTAGGCACCGTGACCCCCAAGGCGCAGGCAGGCAATCCCAAGCCGCGCATGTTTCGTCTGCCCGAGCAGGGTGCCATCATCAACCGGATGGGCTTCAATAACGCCGGCGTGGCGCATTTGGTCGCCCAGGTGAAAAAGCACCGTTATACCGGCGTGGTAGGTATCAATATCGGCAAAAACCTGACCACACCGGTGGAAAGTGCCTTGGATGATTACTTGGTGTGCTTGAACCAGGTACATGAGGTGGCGGGTTACATCACCGTGAACATTTCATCCCCCAATACCCCGGGGTTGCGCACGTTGCAGTTTGGTGAGCAACTCAATGCGCTGTTGGAGCCACTGCGTGAACAAGCCACCCGGCTGGATCAACAAAGCGGGCGGCGCGTGCCGCTGCTTATCAAGATCGCCCCGGACATGACGCCGGAAGAAGTCGAACTGGTGTCTCAAAGTATTCGTGACAATGCCCTGGACGGCGTGATTGCCACCAATACCACGGTGTCACGCGAGGCAGTACTTGGCCTGGAACATGCCCAAGAGCAGGGCGGGCTATCCGGGCGGCCGGTGCTCGAGGCATCCAATACCGTCATTCGTGAACTGAGACGCCACCTGCCGACACTTCCGATCATCGGGGTGGGCGGGATCGATAACAAGGAAGCAGCGTTAGCCAAACGCGAGGCCGGTGCGGATCTGGTGCAACTGTATTCGGGGTTGATTTATCGTGGCCCCAAACTTGTTCAGGAGTGCGCCAAGGCATTGGCCCAGAAAGACAAGGAGGAGGCTTAATAGCATCAAAAAGCCCGCGAAAACGCGGGCTAGGTGCACAACTCAACCAGGCATGGAGCCAATTAAAAGATGAAAGGTGGCTGAGTCGGTTACATGACCATGGGGTTTTTATGGATGCCGGAAACGCCGGTCATTCCATCCCATTGGTCTCCCCGACCTTCACGCCAACCACTCATCCAGTATTCGCGAAGATTGACCTCTTGACTGGGGCAATCATCGCGGGAACGACCGGTAAGCCCTGCCTTATAACCGTGAACATAAGCACGCTGGAAGCGATCACGTTTTTGTCGTTTCATTGGCTAACCTCTTATCATGAAAGCCGTTTTTTTAAAAATAAAAGCCTGTTTCGACGTGCTGGATTTTTGAAGCACTGCCTCTACTGCTGCTTTTATTTCAAGAGCTATCTTTCAAGAGAAGGTACCTATACTAGCGGAAATGACCGGCTATGAAGTACCCATTTTGGCCAGCGGTAACCATACCGTTACCGTGACAAGGAACGCATGCGTTTTGTGTAGCTACCCTGTTATTGTTAGCTCATTATGGTCCCCTTTGTCGACCCCCAAATTGTCATAAGACGTAAACTTAATCGTTATAAATAGGAATAGGCGCCGAGCCGCCACACATACCATGACCGAGCCGACCCACGAATCCCCTCTGAATCTGCTGGCGAGCTGCCCCAAAGGCATCGAACTTCTCCTGGCCGATGAACTCACCGACCTAGGTGCCACACCTGGAAAGACCACCGTCGCCGGCGTTTATTTTACCGCTAGCCTGGAAACGGCTTACCGCATCTGCCTGTGGTCCCGGTTAGCCAATCGCATCATCTTGTGTCTGGTGCGCGAATCGATGGTGGAGTCCCCGGAACAGCTACGCATGGCAACTGCGGCCTTGAACTGGGCGCAGCATGTGGTGCCGGGCCGCACCCTTGCAGTGGATTTTCACGGACGCAGCGACCAGATTCGCCATACCCGTTTCGGCGCCCAGACCGTCAAGGACGGCGTGGTGGATGCCCTGCAGCTGGCTGGCCAGCCACGTCCCGATATCGACCTGAAAATGCCCGACCTACGTCTCTACGCCAACCTGCATCGCGCCAACCTGACCCTGGGTATAGATATTTCCGGGGAAAGCCTGCACCGGCGTGGCTATCGCCGTGAGGTGGGCCATGCGCCGCTGAAGGAGAACCTTGCCGCCGCCTTGCTGGTAAGAGCTGGCTGGCCCAAGCGGGCCGAAGCAGGCGAAGCCCTGCTTGATCCACTGTGCGGTGCCGGCACCCTGGTGATCGAGGCAGCAATGATGGCGGCGGATGTCGCCCCCAACCTGGCGCGCCAGCGTTTCGGTTTCCACGGTTGGGCCGGGCATCAGGAAAATGTCTGGATAGACGTCAAGAAACAGGCCGAAGAGCGTGCCAGCCTTGGGCGCAAGCGCTGCAAGTCCCCACTGTTCGGATTCGATCAGAGCCCGACGGCACTTTCAGCCGCCAATGCCAACGCCATGCGCGCAGGCATTCCTGCCTTGATCCAGTTTGAAGGGGCAAGCCTAACGCAACTGCAGCGTCCCGCATCCCTGGAAGACACTGACCGGGGACTGGTGATTACCAACCCGCCCTATGGTGAACGCTTGGGTGAATTACCCGAGCTGGTCACGCTTTATGCAAAGCTGGGTGAGCGCGTCAAGGCAGAATTTCCCGGCTGGACGCTTGCCCTATTCACTGGCAACCCTGACTTGGGGCATCGCCTCGGCTTGCGTGCCCATAAGCAGTACGCGCTAAAGAACGGGCCTTTGGATGCCAAGCTGCTGCTCATGAATATTCCCGATACCTCCGAGCAGGCCGTGCAAACGTCGCCAAAAAGCATGCCGCAAGATGTGAGTGAAAACCTGAGCGTGGGGATGAAAGAAGCGACCCAAGAAATAGCGGAAGGCGAGCCAGGAGAGAGTGCTGCAGAGCCAGGCGAAGGCGCCCAGATGTTTGCCAATCGCTTGCGCAAGAACCAGAAGCGGCTGAAGAAATGGATCAAGCAAAGCGGTGAGACGTGCTATCGCCTGTACGACGCCGACATGCCTGAGTACGCTTTGGCGATTGACTGCTATCTCGACCGTGTCCATGTGCAGGAATACGCGCCGCCGCGTTCGATCAATCCCGCCCAAGCGCAAAAGCGCCTCTACGACGCCCTGGAAGTATTGCCTGAAGCCTTGGGGGTGGATGCCAGCAATATTTATGTCAAGCAGCGCGAGCGTCAGACCGGCAAGGCTCAGTATCAAAAGCGCGGCGCCAGTGGCGAGCGTTTTGAAGTGCGCGAGGGCGATGCCCGGCTATGGGTGAACTTGCGCGATTATCTGGATACCGGTCTGTTTCTCGATCACCGTCCGGTGCGTCGCATGCTGAAAGAAATGGCCGACGGCAAGCGGTTTCTCAACCTTTTCTGCTACACCGCCACCGCCACGGTGCAGGCCGCACTGGGGGGTGCCAGCGACAGCGTCAGTGTGGACATGTCCAATACCTATCTGGACTGGGCACGGGACAACTTTGCCCTGAATGACCTGGACCCTGCCCAGCATCGCCTGGTGCGAGAGGACTGCTTTCACTGGCTGGAAACCGCTTCTACCCAATTCGACCTGATCTTCTTGGACCCGCCGACATTTTCCAATTCCAAGAAGATGCAGGAAACCCTGGATATCCAGCGCGATCACCCGCGCTTGCTGGACTTGGCCATGGCCCGTTTGGCTCCCGGCGGTACCTTGGTGTTTTCCAACAACCAGCGCCGTTTCAAACTGCATGGGGCGGTGGCCGAGCGTTACCAGGTGGAGGATATATCGGCGAAAAGTTTTGATCCTGATTTCCAGCGCCGCACCAACCTGCACCATGTGTTCCTGCTGCGTCATCGGGAGGGGGTGTGATTCATCTTCGCCTTTACACCACCCTAGGCTGTCATCTGTGCGAACAGCTGGAAGCCCTGGTTCATACCCTGGCCAACGACGAGGTCGTACTGTCGCCTATTGAAATCAGCGACGACGAGGCCTTGATGGCGCGCTACGGCATGCGTATTCCGGTCGTGATGGATGAGGTGGGGAAAGAGCTGGACCGTGGATTCGAGCTGGAACGCTTGAGCGAATGGTTGAAGGTACGCGGCTGGCTGGATGAAGTAGCGCTGGCAAAGTTTACCGGCCCGGCCCCGGCCCCTTCGCCCAAAGCGGCGTATCAGCGCCATGGGCGGCGGTTTCTGGGCTAGCTAGAGCATGTCCAGCAGCGATAGCTGGCGCATGGCCGCGACGCCCTCGGGACTCTCGTCATCCACATCCAGTACCTTGCAAAAGCCACGCGAGGCCTGGATGGTGGTTTCGTCTTCCAGCCACATCCTGGCTTGGCCGTGATGCTCGGCCAGTTGATGTTTCAGCCCGCCGTACTGGGTGCCGATCTGGCCCCAGGCACGGCTGAATATCCAGTCTCCGAACATATCCTGATGGATATGCACCAGTACATAGTCGTGGTCGGTTTCCCAGCGTACGATCACAAAATGTCTCCGGGCAGGGGTAGGTGAAAGGCGCGCCTATTGTAAAGCCGACCAGCGCCAAAGCCTATTCACATCCGCCTATTTACGGCTAAGAAACTACAAGGAGTCGTCCGTGAAAATCGTTGTCGATGCCAATGTTCCGGCGGCTGAACGCTGTTTTGGATTTTTCGGGGAGATGCTGCGTTTGCCGGGGCGTGAGATAACCCCGGCGGATGTGCGCGATGCGGATGCGTTGATCGTGCGCTCGGTTACTCCGGTGAATGCCGCTCTGGTGGCGAACAGTGCGCTCAGCTTCGTGGGAACCTGCACCATCGGCACCGATCATATCGATCTCGACGCTCTCAAGGCGCGGGATATCGCCTTTGCCAGTGCCCCAGGGTGCAATGCCGAGGCGGTAGTGGATTACGTGCTTTCGAGCCTTTTGACCTTGGCCGAGCGGGGAGGCTGGCAGCTGGGAGAGCGCTGTGTCGGCATCGTCGGGGTGGGTAATGTGGGTAGCCGGCTACGCTCGCGCCTTCAAGCCATGGGCGTGGCGACGCTCGCCTGTGACCCGCCACGGGCGGAGAAGGAAGGCGAAGACGGTTATGACAGCTTGGCTACCTTACTCGAGCGCTGCGATGTGATTTGCCTGCATACGCCACTGGTACCAGACGGCCGGCATGCGACCCATCATCTACTGGGCGCCCAGGAGCTCGACAGGCTGGCGCCGGGAAGCATCGTGCTCAATGCCGGACGTGGCGATTGTATCGATGGGCTGGCGCTTCGCCAATGCCTGGTGGGCAGGGGCATGGCAGGTAGAGGTTTGGTAGGCAGGGACAGTATCAGTGCGGTGCTGGATGTATGGGAGCACGAACCCGGCATTGATGCCGGGTTGCGTGATCTGGCAGCGCTGGCCACGCCGCATATCGCCGGTTACAGCCTGGATGGCAAGCTGCGCGGCAGCTGGATGATTCACGCAGCGCTTGCCGCCAAGACCGGCCGCACACCGTTGAGCCTGGACGCTCTGCTGCCGCCACCGGCGCTCGCCGAGCTCAGCCTGGCGCAGGCATTGGACGCCGAAGACGCGCTCCGGCTGTGTGTCCGTGCGGTATATGACGTGCGCAGAGACCATGACCGCCTGTGGCGTCAGATGCATGAGGAAGGAATCACGCTGGGTTTTGATCACTGCCGAGCCGACTATCCGCTACGCCGTGAGTTCTCGACATTGAAGGTGAATCTGAGCGGGGAGGCCCTGAGACTGGCGTCTTTATTGCAAGCCGCGGGATTTCAAGTCAACCAACAAACATAAAGCCTGCATAAGCAGGCTTTATCCTCAGGAAATGGCTGGCAAGCAACGTGGCTGTTACCGCTTATTGACGATAGGCGGCTTCTTTCAAGGCACGAATGCGGTCGTCCAGCGGCGGGTGGCTGGCAAAAAGGCGCTCCATGATCTTGCGGGTCTGGCCGGTGGTGATGGCGAAGGCAGTCAGGGTGTCCGGCATCTCGTCGGGCATCTGGGTTTCCGCTTTCAGGCGTGCCAGAGCGTTGACCATGGCACCGGTGCCGGCCAGGCGTGCCCCCGCGGAATCGGCACGGTATTCGCGAAAGCGCGAGAACCAGGCGACGATGATCGAGGCAATCAGGCCAAAGACGATTTCCGCCACGATAACCACCACGAAATAGCCGATAAATCCCAAGCCTCCGCCTTCGCTGCGGCTACGCAGGAAGTTGTCTACCAGATGAGCGACCACCCGGGCGAAGAACATCACGAAGGTGTTGAGCACGCCCTGAATCAGTGCCAAGGTCACCATGTCGCCGTTGGCCACGTGGCCGATCTCGTGAGCCAGCACCGCGCGTACTTCGTCCGGGCGCATGCGGTTGAGCAGACCGGCGGACACTGCCACCAAGGCGTCATCCTTGTTCCAGCCGGTAGCAAAGGCGTTGGATTGCTGGGCCGGAAATATTCCCACTTCCGGCGTCTTGATGCCTGCCTCGCGGGCCAGTTCGGCCACGGTGTCCACCAGCCACTTTTCAGTGGAATTGGAGGGTGTCTCGATGACGACCGTGCCGGTGCTGCGTTTGGCCATCCACTTGGAGATAAACAGCGAGATCATCGAGCCCGCCATGCCGAAGATAAAGCAGAAAATCAGCAGACTGGTAAAGTTGATGCCCTGCCCACGCAGATAGCTCTCCACCCCGAGCAGGCGCAGGGTAATGCTGGCGATGATGATAACCGCCAGGTTGGTTCCCAGAAAAAGCAGGATTCTCATCATGGTGCACATTCTCCGTGGGACATGTAGGAAGCCGTGTCTAAACGATGGCTTAGATGCGGCGGCCGCGCTCGAGTTTCAAACTCGGGCATGACGTTAACTCATTGCCGATAACGCGACAGGAAGTTGGCGAAGCGATCCAGGGCGTCTCCCAGTTGCTCGGCCCAGGGTAGGGTCACGATGCGCACATGATCCGGCTCCGGCCAGTTGAAGGCGGTGCCCTGTACCAGCAGAATTTTCTCTTGCAGCAACAGATCCAATACCAGTTGTTGGTCGTCCTGAATATTGAAGACCTTGGGATCAAGCCGCGGGAAGGCATATAGCGCTCCCTGAGGTTTGACGCAGGACACCCCGGGAATTGCATTGAGCTTTTCGAAGGTAATGTCGCGTTGGGCAAGCAGGCGCCCGCCGGGCAGGATCAGGTCGTTGATCGACTGGTAACCGCCGAGTGCCGTTTGGATGGCGTGCTGTGCCGGTACGTTGGCACACAGGCGCATCGAGGCCAGCATTGTCAGCCCCTGGATATAATCGGCGGCACGTTTTTTGGCAATATCCCCGGAAATGATCATCCAGCCCGAGCGAAACCCGGCGCAGCGATAGCTTTTCGACAAGCCGTTCATGGTAATGACCAGTTGGTCATCATCGGCCAGGGCGCCAGTCGAGATGTGCTCCACGCCGTCATACAGAATCTTGTCGTAGATCTCGTCGGAAAACACCACCAGATTGTGCTCGCGGGCGATGTCCAGCAGTTCACGCACCACGGCTGGAGGGTAAACCGCGCCGGTGGGGTTGTTGGGATTGATCAATACAATCGCACGGGTATGGCTGGTCACCTTGGCGCGAATATCGGCCATGTCCGGTGCCCAACCCGCCTGTTCATCGCAAAGGTAATGCACGGCATGTCCGCCGGAAAGATTCGCCGCAGCGGTCCATAAAGGGTAATCCGGGGCGGGAATCAGTACTTCATCGCCGTCGTTGAGCAGAGCCTGCATTGCCATCACGATCAGCTCGGATACGCCGTTGCCGATATAGATATCTTCCACACCGACGCCGGGGATTTCCTTGCGCTGGCATTCCTGCATGATCGCCTTGCGTGCCGAGTAGAGCCCTTTCGAATCACAGTAACCCTGGGCGGTGGCCAGGTTGCGCATGACATCTTGCAGAATTTCTTCCGGCGCTTCGAAGCCGAACGGCGCGGGATTGCCGATGTTGAGCTTGAGAATGCGCTGACCTTCCTCTTCCAGGCGTTTGGCATGATCCAGCACCGGACCGCGGATGTCGTAGCAGACATTGGCGAGTTTATCGGACTTCCGAAGCTTTTGTGATTCGAGGGGTTGCGGGGTATCCATGTAGCGTATCCAAAGGGGGTCCAGGGGCGGCCCGACAAGGCGGGCCGACACAACGTAGCGCAACGTATTATGCGATGGGAGGCTCGGCATTGTCTTGCTCGGGAGGCGCAGGCTCCGGAATATCCTGTGGCGTTTCCAGCGTCAAGCGCCCGAGCTTGCCGTCACGCAATTCATGCAGCAAGACTTCTGCGCCTCGGTGCAAGTCGACTTCACCGCCAGGGCGCAGGCCAGCACGCCGAGCAGCAATCTCCTTGAGAATGGCGTAGCCATCAAAACCTGCCAGCGCCAGGAAATCCGGCTTTTGCGGGCCGTCTGCGTCCACGCCATGGGGTTGTTCGACGGGAGCATAGGGTGCGAGTGCCTTGAGCTTGAAGCGGGCCTTGAGCGCTTCCGGATAGCGTTTGGCTAGTTCTGCGCTGGTGACGATGGCCACATCGGTGTATTCGATTGCGGTATCGCGGATGGCGCCACTGGCGGCCAGGCGATAGGCGCTGGCTTGATCCTCGATTTTCGGCCACAACACGCCGGGAGTATCGATCAAGGCCACGCGCCCGCCGATACGCACCTTTTGCTGGCGCTTGGTTACCGCAGGCTCGTTGCCGGTCTTGGCGATTTTTCTGCCGGCCAGTCCGTTGATCAAGGTGGATTTCCCCACGTTAGGAATGCCCATCACCATGACGCGCACGTCACGGTCGGCGCGAATATGTCCGGCAAGCTCATGGCAAAGCTTGGGAATCTGCTTGAGTTCGCGCAGGTTGGTGGTGGTGACTGCCAAGGCGCGCGTGGCGTCCTGGGCATCGAAATAATCGACCCATTCCTGGGTGCGTATCGGGTCGGCCAGATCCGCCCGCGACAGTATCTTCAGCACGGGTTTATGCTGGGTCAACACCGCAAGCATGGGGTTGGCACTGGAGTAGGGAAGACGAGCATCGAGTACTTCAATCACCACGTCGATTTCCGGCAGCGCCTCCTTTATCTGGCGGCGGGCCTTGTTCATATGTCCCGGGAACCAACCGAGCATGGCATTCTCCTGCAAGCACAAAAAAGCGGGCTGCCATTCTAGCAGATGGCGCCCGCTATGCTTATGAGATATGCCTGGTCATTCGCCGGGATGAAATTCAAGCGCCACATCATTGATGCAATAGCGCAGGCCGGTGGTTTCCGGCGGCCCATCGGGAAACACATGCCCCAGATGGGCGTCACAATGCGAACAGAGCACTTCGGTGCGCTGCATGCCATGGCTGGCGTCGGTATGTTCTTCCACGCTGCGACTGCCCAAAGGACGGTCGAAGCTGGGCCAGCCGCAACCGGCATCGAACTTGTGTTCGTTTTCAAACAGCGGCGCATGACAGCATACGCAATGATAGATGCCGATTTCGTCGCTGGCGCGATGATTGCCGCTGAAGGGCGGTTCGGTGCCTTTTTCACGGGTGACGTGATACGCCTCCGGCGTTAGCTGCTCACGCCATTGTTCAGGGGTTTTTTTGATCTTGGCCATGTGTTTCTCCTTCGTGCATTAAGGCGCATGACAGCGGGGCGGTATAGGCCTGAGGTTTAGCATGCGTGATCCTGGATCGCTTCGCCAGTGTGGCGCAGTGCTTGACAGTCAATCAAGCGCTGAGTACTATACGCGCCACCTCGACGAGGCAGAAAAGTGTCCCATTCGTCTAGTGGTCCAGGACACCGCCCTTTCACGGCGGTAACAGGGGTTCGAACCCCCTATGGGACGCCAC
>NZ_WTKP01000012.1 GCF_009793355.1 Vreelandella zhuhanensis | reverse complement strand
TCGCCTATGTGATGAGGTACATCGCCTGCTCGGTGGTTACGGAACTGATCACACGATTAATTTTGAATAGGCACTTAATGCAATTGATGCCATTGCCTAAAAGTGTCTCAGCATCGGCGTCCGTGAGCTCGTTTTGAGTGGCGCACGGGAAGGCGGCATCAGCCTTAAGGCGCCATACAGCATGCCCATCCTGCGGGTACTCTGATACAGGGATGTAGCTAGCCTGAGGATGCTGCTCCAGGTACTGTTCAAGCGAAGCGCGTTTGACTTCTTTCAGCTCTTTTAATAGCGCAAGGTCAATGCCAGTGTGGTCAATGATAGTGCCGCGAGAATCAGAGCAAGTAATAGGTTTGGCGCCCAACTCATAAAGCTTTTCAATGGTATAAATGGCTACATTGCCTGCTCCTGATACTAAACAGGTTTTGCCTTCGAGACTTGTGCCGTGCTCTGCGAGCATGTTCTGCGCGAAGTAGACGGCCCCATAACCCGTTGCCTCTTTACGTCCAAGAGAGCCACCCCAGGTTAGGCCTTTACCGGTGAGGACGCCTTCGTAACGACCGGTGATTCGTTTGTACTGGCCGTATAGGTAACCGATCTCACGTGCGCCAACGCCGATGTCGCCAGCAGGAACGTCGGTTGTGGGGCCGATGTGACGATAGAGCTCGGTCATGAAGGCTTGGCAGAAACGCATGATCTCGCCGTCGGACTTTCCCTTCGGATCAAAATCGGAGCCGCCTTTGCCGCCGCCAATAGGTAAGCCAGTCAGCGCATTCTTGAAGATTTGTTCAAAGCCTAAAAATTTGATCGTGCCTGACGTGACGCTGGCGTGAAAGCGCAAGCCGCCTTTGTACGGGCCCAAGGCTGAATTGAACTGAACGCGGTACCCCTTGTTGACACGAACTTTACCCTCATCATCGGTCCAGCAGATGCGGAACATAATTTGTCGCTCGGGTTCAACAATACGTTCAATGATGCCATGATCATGATAATAAGAACTGCCCTCAAGAACGGGGCGTAAGCACTCTAAAACTTCTTCTGCCGCTTGATAAAACTCACTTTGCGCAGGGCTGCTTTGTTTCAAACGAGTCAGAGTGTCGTGTACGTAGGGCATAACCTTGTTTACCATTTAGTTTAATTAAAAAAAATTTTTTGTGCTGGGAAAATTTGATATCCCTTATTTAACGGCTGTTATGTGGTGTATGCATACCCCATGTTTCCTGTAACAGTTGAGATAAATCGTTTAAGTAAGACTAAATGCGTACGCTTTGACACTTCAGCTATTAATATTAAATATTGCTGTTAAACTGTATTTAAACGAAATTGAGATACCGTCAATCACAAGAGGGGCATGTTATGATGTGCCCGCGCAATTGGCGCCCATCTACAAATGGCGAGCTGAGCGGTTCGTCTGATCGACGCGGAAATGAGGTGGCAGGTGAATCAAACCATTCCAGCAACGTGGTTAGTGTATTGTCGCCCAGGCTTTGAAGCGGATGCTGCTGCTGAGCTTGCCCATCGGGCGGAGCAAGTTGGTTATTCCGGTACCATGCACCAAGGGGATGGATGGGTCAGCCTCGAATTGCCGGATGGGGAGCCGGTAAATGTGTTGCATCGGGAAGTTCCATTCGATTCCTTGGTGTTTGCTCGCCAAAGTCTTGTGGCGCTACCGGCATCGATGCTGTCTCGTGAAGACCGCCTTACTCCTATTATCGAGCAGGTCGTAAAAAGTGGTTGGAGTTTTGAAGAGGTATGGCATGAAACGCCTGATACCAACGAAGGGAAGTCGCTCTCGCGATTGATTAAAGCTTTAACGCGGCCTTTAGAAAGCACCTTGAAAAAGCGTGGTGCCTTGCGGCGTAAAGCGGGGGGGCGACGCCTGCACCTTTTTTGGTTGGATGGAGACTGTGTCCAGTTAGGGATGACATTTCCGGGAAACCGCAGTGAATTGCTTGGTGGGATTCGTCGGCTACGTTTTCCATCGCGAGCGCCTAGCCGTTCGACCCTAAAGCTTGAAGAAGCTTGGCATGAATTCGTACCACGTGATGAGTGGGAGTTGCGGCTGGGTGATCACATGCAGGCAGCTGACCTTGGGGCGGCGCCGGGTGGCTGGACTTGGCAGTTGGTACAACGTGGCATGTACGTGTATGCCATCGACAATGGCCCGATGGAAAAATCCTTGATGGCAAGTGGCCAGGTGGAGCATCTTCGCGAAGATGGTTTTACTTGGGAACCGCCTCGTCGGCTGGATTGGCTGGTATGCGATATCGTGGACAAGCCGATACGCGTATTGGCCATGGTAGAGCGCTGGCTGATACGGCGTTGGTGCCGTGAAGCTGTGTTTAATTTGAAGCTACCAATGAAAAAACGCTGGGAAGAAGTGGCTCGTTGCCTGGCTCACCTTGAATCAACCATGGCAAGTGCCGGTGTGCGAGCCAAGATTCAGTGTCGGCAACTTTATCATGACCGAGAAGAAGTAACGGTTCATGTCCGCTTGCTTGAGTAAGCCCATGCGTTTGTTGAAAGATAGATATCAGTAACTGGCTTCGTAGATACGAATGGATTCTTCTTCAGTGAGCAATGGCAGAATGCGCTGCATCGCCATGGTTCGTGCTTCACTGCTATACCATTCTTTCCAGGCGCGCATATCGCGCCATTTGGTAATCATGAGTCGATGATCATTACGGCCGCGCTCGACTAGGCTTTCCCCTCCCACGAAGCCGCGAGCGCCTAAAGAGACACGCATGGCTTCGCGGGCGGCTTGCTCGTATTCTTCTTCCAGGCCGGGCATGATGCGGCGTTCAATAATGATCTTTATCATTTTTCTAGCTCCCTACACCGAGGAAATCGATGGCTGAAAACATGGAATCCCTACCGGCTCATGACGAGCTGCTAGACACCACCGGCCTGTACTGTCCAGAGCCGATCATGATGATGCATGGCAAAGTACGTGACATGCAGCCGGGTCAGGTGCTCAAGGTGGTGGCAACGGATCCTGCTACGACGCGGGATGTACCCAAATTTTGCCAATTTTTAGGCCATGACTTGCTATACCAGCAGGCCTTGGCCAATGAATACTTGTATTTTATCCGGTTAGGATGAAATTGTGCAGCCCGGAAAACAAAGATCGGTTGGCATTGTCGCCATTAGCCCGCCGATCCTGTGTCTTATTCGCTAGGGTCATCAAGCACCATAAGTGCCAAAGCATCCAGTGTATCGGGATCTTCTTCCATGATGCGGTTGGCAATATGCCGTTGGAAGAAATAAAGCATCTGATGGCGGGACCTTCCGCAATAAAGGCAAGCATCTCCCAAGAGTACCGGTGACATGGTTATCTGGGCATCATCGGCTAGAAGCGCCTCGATACTACCGTTGCTATAGAGACACCACCCGTAAACCGGTTTGATTTGCCACGGCGTCTGGGGTTGATTCATGCATAAGGCATGTGTTCCCAAAGTGTCGGGGAGCTGTTGAATCAACGTTACTTCGCTGGCTTCTTCATAGTCGAAATAGTCAGCGGCGGCGGAGAGCTCCAGCATCTTGTGCTCAGGTGGTGTATCGAATATTTCTTCTGTTTCTGGGTCGCGGTAGCCAATGAAACACCCATCTTCATTGTTATTGAGCTGCTGGCAGGGGGTCAATGATTCCATCCAGGGAACCAGACCCACGATTTCCCCATCTTCGCGCAGGCCCCAAGCAAGAATAGGCATGCCGTAACAGGTGTCAGGCCTGGCGTTCAATTGATATACCATCTCCAGCCCGTCTAGCTCCGGTGCCAGGCGTACCAAGCGCTTTCGAGCATGCTGTCGCTGACGAATAGTTTCCAGGTCGATGACCTGGGCAGAGCGGGGTGACGGGGATGCGCCCATGATTCCCTCCTGGTGCTGCGTGGCCATGACATTGGCAAGGCATACTTAATATGCGCTTACCGCATAATTCACCAATAGCACAGCTAGCGCATAAGGTTAAGTCCCCTGTTACTTATTTCAGCGTGATTGACACCCCGTGAAATGTGCGCGTGTTTCCTGATGCTGCTTGTGGGCCAGCTGAAAGGCTGACCAGGGCGCCGACTCACTATTCAGCGAAAGCCACCGTTGACGGTAATCTCTCAGGGCTTTGGGAGGCATAACAGGATGAACAGTGAAGAGTGCATTGACTGCTTCGAGCCATTCCCGACTATGTTCGGCAAGGTTATCGAGTCCGTTGTCCTTCCAGGGTGTCAAGCACATGGTTTGTGCATTGCCATATTGCTTGAGGTAATCGGTGCCTTCCTCCAGACGCTGCGTTGCCAATAACAGAGCACGCATGATTTCTGCACTGAGCGGGCGTTGTTGCAGTGTTTGTAAATGCCCCTCCAAGGTGGATGAATCTTGCTCCCATTGGCGATTGAATTGATGCAAGATCATGCGGTGCAGATACGTCACCGCTTCCAGGTGAGCGGGAATGACCATTAGGTCTTCCGGGTCGATGGCATGGCTGGCACGTGAGAAATTGCCTTCCCATTCACTGGAATCGAACAGCGTATTCCAGCTCACTAAAGGAAGCTGTTGTGTTTTGTGTAGCGTCAGGCGATGCAGGCGAGAGCGATCTTCTTCATTCAAGGTGTCGGGCACCGCTGTATTCCAGCAACCACTGAGACGTTGCCATAGTTCGCGCTCGTAAAGCCAATGCTGACTAGGAGGTGCCATGCGCCCCAGTTGGTTGTTACGTGCGGCAATCAGAGAAGTGATATGACACTCTCGCAACGCATAGACGTTGGGTAGACTCTCCCGCGTTTCGGTAATGTTAAACAAACGCGCCTTCCGTTCAGGAAATGCTCCGATGTTGCTTGGTGTGTGTCGCTCGAGAGGTGGGCCCTGTAAGTCCTTGACCAATTGTTGATGGTAGGCCGCCCAAGGAGCTTCAGCACCCGACTCGCCGCATCCAGCTAATAACCCCATTCCGATGGCGGCTAAGCTGAGCGAAACGTATCGCCGGAAAAGAAAAAGAGCAGAAGTCTTCATAGGCGTATGGCTCGTTGGCTGATGTGCTGCAAGCGCAGGCCGAGCAACAGCGCTGCTGTGCTTAACCCAGCGATCAATCCAATCCAGTAACCATGGACACCTAGTGGTGGAAATAGGCCGTTGATGCCTTGGATGCCCAGCCAATGTCCCCCCATAAGCCCCACGAACCAGTAAGAAAAAAGCGTGATCAGCATCACGATACGCGTGTCCTTGTAACCACGCAGGGCCCCCGCAAGATTGGCTTGTAGAGAATCTGAAACCTGATACAGCACAGCCAAGGCGATCAGCGACAATGCCATAGCCTTCACTTCGTCATTATTGGTGTAAAGCTTAATCACCGGCTCGGCGGTTAGCCATAGCAAGGTGCTGTTCAATGCTGCTACCACCAAGCTGATCAGGATGCCGTTCCAAGCTACCAGACGTGCCATTTTCGGGCGCTCTTGTCCCAATGTATTACCCACTCTTACCGTCAATGCCATGCTCAACGACAGCGGGAGCATGAACAAGATCGTAGTGTAATTCAGTGCCACCTGATGGGCGGCAACCGTGACTTCGCCCATGCTGGCAATGAATAGAGCGATCAAGGTGAACAGAGTGACCTCGACAAAAATTGACACCCCGATGGGAATACCTACTGTCAAAAGCTCACGCATGCTTGCCCAATGTGGAAGACTAAAAGATCGCCACAGGAAAATGTCACTGTAGGCTTGGCTTTTGCTTGTATACAGCGCCATTGTGAGAGCCATCATCCACATGGAAAATGCGGTGGCGATCCCGCAACCCAAAGCGCCGAGGGCGGGCAGTGCTTCTAGACTGCCTGGCAGAAAGTCGCCAAATAGAGCGGTTAATCCGTCCCCGCCGTAAATCAGTACATAATTGCTGGGAATGTTGACTGCCAAACCCACCAGGCTGATCCATAGCGCCGGACGCGTATGGTTCATGCCATCTGAAAAGGCACGAAGCGCCTGAAACAGGGCGATGCCCGGCATGCCGAACGCCACCGCTGCCAGATAAGCCGCCGACTGCTCTGCCACTTGAAGAGGAACGTCCATCAAGTGAAATATCGGCATGACCGCTTGCCATAGTACAACGGCGGAGACAATGCCCATGGCCAGTGCGACCCATAACCCTTGTTGCACGGCCGGGCGCACGTTGTCGGTGCGTTTTCCACCGAGAAAGTGCGCGACAATCGGGGTAAGTCCCATCAATGTCCCGGTCATGAACAGCATCAGAGGCATCCACAGACTGGAGCCTACCGAGACGGCTGCCAAAGCCGTGGCGCTTTGACGCCCAGTCATCATCACATCCACCACGCTCATGCCCGCCTGGGCGAGCTGTGCCCCGCAAATCGGCAGTGCCAGATGTACCAACGAATAGGTTTCGCGCCTGCAGTTAGCGCGTAAATCCCCAAAAAATGAGCCCAAACAATCTCTCCAGAATGGTGTGACGACCCGACAAAGCAGGCTCATATTAGCAGGAGGTATTTTTCTATGCTTGTTTCCCCTTATTCCTAGTTATTGTGCCGAGTATAATGACGTTTCGTCTTGTTGTTTTATCGCCAATACAACCCCTGTGACAGACTGTTGATCTAAGAGAGGTAGGGTGAGTTATCAGGAAATTCGTTGGTCACTGACAGACCTTGTCGCATTGTTCGACGGCTTGTTTGCCGAGTGCTTCAACACTCGGCTGATGCGCGGAGGAGAGGAGCCGCTTTATCGGCCGGCAGATGACGACCACGCCTATCATCAGGTGATTTTCGCTCGGGGCTTCTACGCCAGTGCCTTGCATGAAATCAGTCACTGGTGCATTGCCGGCAAACATCGCCGTACTCTCGAAGATTACGGCTACTGGTATTTGCCGGATGGACGTACTGCTGAGCAGCAAATCGCTTTTGAGAACGCCGAGATTGCCCCTCAGGCATTGGAATACCTGCTTACCCAGGCTTGTGGGCGACGTTTTCATGTCAGCGTCGATAATCTAGGCGGCGATACGCAAGTGGATCGTGATGCCTTTCAGAAGCGCGTCATGGCTCGCGTAGAGCGCTACGAACGTGAAGGCTTGCCCCTCCGCGCCAGAGCCTTTCGTGATGCCTTGAACGCTTACTATCAACAGGGGCTGGAGCGTGAAGCCGCAATCACTCAAGGGATTGATGTGCTGCTGCGCACGCGACTATGCTGAGATTTCTACCAGAGGCGGGCATGCGTGTCCCCTCGTATGGAAGGGCGAGCTCATCGATGCGTACTATGAGCTCGCTTTTTGAGCTGGCACTCAAATCATTGGCCGTCACTCCACTTTCTCTAGCTCCTTGGTGACATCGGCCATGCTGCGGTAGCTGTGGTCACCGAACTTCTCCAGAGTTTGCATTTCCTGGTCGCTGGCGTTCGAGCTGGCATGGTCTATCAGCTGTTCACGATTGGCCGGAAACCTCATGCCGGCAAACATGCTGGCAAAACGCGCTGCGGAAGGTGCTTGCATGGCACGTTGGCCACCGGTCTTGCTCGGCTGAGTGTCGGGTGCCTTTTCGTGGGTGCGCAGCTCACCGAAGGCACGCGCGACTTCTGCGGCATCGCGATATTCCCGGTCGGGCAACTGCTGGATGATGTCACGCACTTCCTGCTCTTCGTCGCTCAACGTATCGACCAGCTCACTGCGCTTTTTCGGAAATTCGACCCCTTTCAGCGCTTTCTCAATATCAGCGGCAGATACAGCCTGTTTCGGGTGGGAGGTCAGCATGTGCTGCTCGTAGCGGGACTTCTGCTCGAACTCGGCGCCGCATATTTCGCAAGTGAACTGTGCCATCAGCGTATCTCCCCAACTGCTTTCTGGACATCCGCCATCGTCTCGTACTGTCGGCTAGGAAAGTCGTTCAGTACGTCGATGATTTCGTTCTCGGCATGGTTAGCCTTAGCCTGCTTGATCAAGTCGGCCTTGGCGCAGGGGAAATCAGCCCCCTTGAGCGCCTTGGCGATGCCGGCTGCCGATGCGGTACCGATGGCTGCCTTGCCGCCGCGCTCGCCACCCTTGCTGCGATCGCCCTCGGGCGCCTTGGCTTCTGGCTGCATCTGCGGCTCGGTGAGGGTGCCGCCCTCCAGCGCTTCGGTGGGCCACTCCCGTTCCTTCAATTCCAGGGTCTTGAACAGGGCCGCCTTGCCGCTGATAGAGACTTGCTCCTCGCTCAGGTCATCATGTGCGCCGATCAGCAGTAACTGAGCGTTCTCGTAGTCGAGCAGCTTGCCATCATCGATATCGAGCCAGCGCTTGTCGGCGAACTTTTCCTGCAAGTGCTTGGGGTAGTTCGGCTTGAAGTCTGGAAAGCCGGGTACATCGAGGGAAGGATTGCGTACCGAGATGATATAGCTCGCCTCGGCAAGAATCCCCAGTTCCGCCTGCGCCTTTCCGGGCTTGTCCGGTTTGGAAAGCCGGTAGGCCAGGCGCGAGCTGTTGTCACGCACGAAGATCGCATAGCGCCCCTCGCCGACAGGAATGGCCTCGCCCTGTTCCTGTCCGCCGCGGGTCTTGGTCGGGTATTCGAGCGGTGCCAGCGCCTCGCCGACATCCCTCGGCTTGCCCGTCATGTCGTTCATCATCCACTCGCGTGCGGTGGATTTTGGCTTGCCATGGGTGATTTCCGGCAGCCGCTTCTTGCCCACTATGAACAGCCGAGCAGTATCTGCATCGTCCGGCACCAGTACGACGTGCAAGCGCTGAACATCGTCTAGGCTCCGAACCGTTTGCGTATTGACCTTGGGTCGGTAGAAGAAATAGATATCTCCCTTCTCAACATAATCCGTCATGTGTCACCTCCTGAACAAGAATGGCTGCGTCGTTAAAACCGTATTTTCAAGACTCTGTTTTTTTAAAACTCTGTTTTTAAAACTCTGTCTTTAAAACATAGCCTACTTGTTGGTTAGCAGAGGTTTTTCCGACATGCAAACGCAAGCGCATCCTGGCTATCTACTTATAAAGCTTATTGGTCTTTTGCCAGCCGCTGATGGAGGTTGAGCATGACTTCAATTTCATGTTCCGAGCGCATCGGTTCAAGGCCGAGTTCACTGAAAACTTCACCTCGGCTACGCTGCCATTCGCCTGAAGATACATCGGCATAGAGGGTTTCAGCCGGTGCCAGCTCGACAAAAGGATCTATTCCATAAAGGTCGAATAGGCGTGTCAGTGCCGCTTCGTCTTCAAAATTGTCGCTGGTGTAGAGGGTGTCGGAGAAGTAATCGTTTTCCATCTCGCGAATCACGTCAAGCGGGCTTACGCCGAGGCTCTCCAACTCTTCCATGCTGTAGCCACCCAGCGCATTCATGTCATCATCCAACCAGCTGTCATCGGGTTGAATCAAGGTGTGCTTGATGCGTCCATCGGGCAATGACCAGGCAATGGCGATCGGCAAGCCGTTTTCGTCGCCGGTTTCAATGGCAATAAATCCTGGGTAATCAGCCATTTTGAGGCTCCTTGATGACAGGCAATCGAAAGAAAGCCATGGCGGTTTGCGTGGTAGTGGTGGTCAGCGCCTGTTCACTGATGTCACGCCAGTAGGCAATCTCGCGCACGATCCAGGGCAGCAGGGCGGGCTCGTGACGTCGGCCCTTGAGTTTTGCCGGCAAATTGCGCGGTAGCAGGTAAGGACAATCGGTTTCCACCATCAATCGATCCAGTGGAATATCGCTCACCAGCCCACGTAAGTGATGCCCGCGACGTTCATCACACAACCAGCCGGTCAGACCGATATGCAGGTCAAGATCCCGATAGCGGTAAAGCGTCTCCCTGTCAGCGGTGAAGCAATGAATCACCGCCTGGGAAATGTCGTCACGCCAAGCATGCAGAATATCATGCATGCGTTTGCCGGCATCGCGTTCATGGATAAACAACGGTAAGCCACTTTCCGCAGCGAGCCCGAGCTGTGCTTCAAAAGCCCTCTCCTGAGCCTCAGGAGAGGAAAAGTTACGATTGAAATCCAGCCCGCATTCGCCAACCGCCACCACCTCCGGCTCTTTATAAAGTGCCGCCATGGCGCGTGCCATGCTGTTATCCCAGCGGCTGGCATCGTGAGGGTGAACGCCGGCGGTGGCATACACTCCAGGATGGCGGCGCGCCATCTCGATGGCCTGTTCCGCATGCTCAAGGTCGGTGCCGGTCACGATCAAGGTGCCCACATTGGCTGCTCGAGCTCGCTTCAGCACGGCGTCTATGTCTCGGGTGAAGCTTTCGTGAGTCAGGTTGGCACCGATATCGACAAGCGGAGCTGGCGCACGAAATCGTAGCGCTTCGGGCAATACGTCATCAAAACAATCAGCCGGCTCGGCCACGGTAAACTCCTGTTGATAGCAGAGGGCTCATTGTACCCGGGGCGATCAGCCTACGGCTATTGGCGGGTTCAGGTTGTTGTTGAATGAATTAGCCTGGCCGACAATATAGCCCATGCCATTCAAGGTAGGGCGCTCCACCACCTGAGCCCCGGCATGCGTTACACTATGCGCATTGAAAATCGGGAGGATACTGCGTGACCTTGCTACGACTGGAACAGCTTCAACTCGCCTATGGCACCCATGTACTGCTAAACCGCGCCGACTTGACGGTGGAGAAGGGCGAGCGGCTGGGGCTGGTCGGGCGCAACGGTACCGGCAAATCCACTTTGCTGAAGTTGGTGGCGGGCGAAATCCTGCCTGACGAAGGCACGATCTGGCGCGCTCCCGGGCTGAAGATCGGGGTGCTGGCTCAGGAACTCCCCGAGTCATCCGGCATGACCATCTTCGATATGGTCGCCCAAGGCTTGCCGGAGGCGGGTGAGATATTGGCCGAGTACAATCATCTGATTCATCAGCATGAGCCGGACATGAACCGCATGGCGACGCTGCAGACTCGCCTGGAAGCCATTGATGGATGGTCGTTTCACCAGCGCATCGACGTCATCTTGACCCGTTTGGGATTGCCGCCGGAAGCTGAAATGAATGCACTTTCGGGTGGCTGGCGGCGTCGCGTGGCTCTGGCCCGCGCTCTGGTTGCCGAGCCGGACCTGCTATTGCTGGATGAGCCTACCAACCATTTGGATCTGGATACCATCGCCTGGCTTGAAGAGCAATTATTGGCGTTCAATGGTGCGGTGCTATTGATTACCCACGATCGTACCTTCCTGTCCAAGCTGGCTACCAACATCCTTGAGCTTGATCGAGGAAAGCTGGGGCGTTATCCAGGCAGCTATGTCGAATATCAGGAGCGCAAGCAACACGAGCTGGAAGTTGAGGCTCGGGAGCATGCGTTGTTTGACAAGAAACTGGCCCAGGAAGAAGTCTGGATTCGCCAAGGGGTCAAAGCGCGGCGTACCCGCAACGAAGGCCGGGTGCGGGAGCTTGAGCAGATGCGCATGGAACGTAGCCAGCGCCGTGAACGCCAGGGCCAGGCTAACTTGGTGGTGGATAGCGGTGAGCGCACCGGCAAGCGTGTGGTGGAACTTAAGGGCGTCATTCAGCGCTTCGGCGAAGAAACCATTATCGACAACCTTAGCCTGGAAATTCAGCGCGGCGACCGGATCGGCTTTCTGGGGCGCAATGGCGCGGGCAAGACCACGCTGCTCAAGATCCTTCTGGGCCAGCTGGAGCCCACCGAAGGCGACGTGCGTCTGGGTACCAACTTGAAGGTGGCGTACTTCGATCAGTTGCGGGCGGGGCTGGAGCCGAACAAGACCGTCTACGACAATGTCGCTCAAGGCAGCGACAGGGTCACGGTAGGGGGCAAGGATCGCCACGTAATGAGTTACCTGCAGGATTTCCTGTTTACCCCGGAGCGGGTACGCCAGCCGGTCAAGGCGCTGTCCGGTGGGGAGTCCAATCGTTTGCTGTTAGCCAAACTGTTTACCCAGCCGGCCAACGTCCTGGTACTCGATGAGCCGACTAACGATCTAGACATGGAAACCTTGGAGCTGCTCGAAGAGCTGCTACTGGATTTCGACGGCACTTTATTGCTGGTTTCCCACGACCGGGCGTTCATGGATAACGTCGTGACCAGTATTCTGGCGTTTGAAGGTGAGGGCCGTGTGCGTGAATACGTGGGCGGTTACACCGACTGGGTGCGTCAGGGCGGCACATTACCCCCCGCGCCTTGGCAAGGCGCCGCTCGTCAGAATACCGAGCCCACCGCAGTGCCAGAGCCTGCTGCCAAAAAAAATCAGGCAGCGGCACCCGCTAAGAAAGCGGTCAAGCTTTCCTACAAGTTACAGCGTGAGCTGGATAGCTTGCCGCTGGAGATCGAACGCCTGGAGGGCGAGATACAGGCAATGGAGCAGAACATTGCTGACCCTGCGTTTTATCAGCAGGATAGCGAAACGGTAACCATCACCTTGCAAAAACTGAGTGATAGCCAGAATGCGCTGGAAGCTGCCATGGAACGTTGGATGGAGCTGGAGGCAATGGCGGCAGGCGAATAGTGTGTGGAAACCGTAAAGGTTGAAAGCAAAAAGGCGCCATCAGGCGCCTTTGGTCTGAAAACATTCGAAACGCTACTCTTCGCTTTTTTCACCTTTCTTGCCGACTCGCACGGCCAGTACATCGCACTCAGCGCCATGAAGTACCCCGGTGGAGGTAGAACCCAGCAGTAGAGCAAAGCCATGCCGGCCATGAGAACCGACGACAATAAGGTCTACGTCGTGCTCCTCGGCGAATCGATGAATTTCGGTGTCCGGCATACCCACGACGACATGCTGGTCCTGGCTGGGGATATGGGGCTCGGCGATTTCCGCTAACCGTTTCTTGGCATGGTCATCCAGTTGATCCTGGATGCTGGTAAGGTCCATGGGGATGTCGCCGCCATAGGCGAATCCCAGTGGTTCCAAGGTATGCATGATAGAAATCTTGGCGTTCTCGTTGCGCTCGGCGATGCCAACGGCACGTTCAAGCACTTTATGAGAATCCTTGGTCAGATCCACTGCGACCAGAATATGGTGATAGCTCATGGCACATCTCCTCGGGGAGCGAAGGTAGAACAGTAGCTGAAAGCTTTCTTTTCCTTCAGGTTTTCCTTTACTTTAGGCGTGTTGGGGATATGTAACAACGACATGCATCAGATTTTATCGTATTCCAGAGAAAATGTTGGATAAACGCTACTAAGGCAACAGGGAAAATAAAATGGAATGGTTCATCATCGTCTTTATCTTGATGATGGTTGCGGCGCCGGTGATGTGGCTCAAGCCCAGCCCCCGCCAGAAGCGTCTGGTGCATTTGCGCAATACGCTGCGCCAACACGGCGTTACCATCAAGATGGAAAAACCGCCGCTACATGACTTCAAAGGCACGATGCCTGCCTATTGTTGGAAGTATCCTGACCAGGCGCCGGGCCCAGATTTTGTACTGGTTCGTGAGACTCATGCCAGCGAAGCATTGGAGGTTTATTTACCCGGGTGGCGCTGGCGTGTTGCGCCGTTACGCCCCTTGCCTGAGCAGGCGGAACGGCATTTCGTCGCCTTGCTGGAGCGTTTGCCCCAGGATGTCGTTATCGTCGAGTCGAATCGCTCCGCCTTGACGATTTGGTGGTGGGAATCGCAAGGGGCCGAGCGTTTCCTGAAGTATCTTGACGACTTTCAAGCGCTGCGGGATGCGCTGGCAGGTCATAGTGACCAACCCCGCCCCGCCAGCCCCGACAAACCTTTAGATACTTGAATTAATTCCGGGTAAAAACACTTCTTTCAGGAGGATGATTCTCGGGTTTGAATGGCCATGCCGTTTTCTTCAATGCGTGCCAGCCAAGTGTTCAGTTGCTCTATATCCTCATCCGCCAGTCCCGCCAGCATCTCCTTGCGTGCCTCTGCGGCTACGCTGTCAATCTGCTCGAGCAATGGTGTGGCCGCTTCGGTTAAATACACGCGCTTGGTGCGGCGATCATGTTCACAGCTGCGTCGCTGCACCAAACCTTGCGCTTCCAGTTGGCTCAGCGTTCGCACCAGTGAAGGAGCCTCCACGCCGATGGCACGCGCCAGTTCACACTGAGGTTGGCCGTCACCCATGCGCCCAAGATGGTAGAGGGTTACCCAGCGGGTTTGCGTCAACCCCAGAGGTGCCAGGCGACGATCGAGAATCGAACGCCAAAGGTGAGGAAGACGGGCAAGTCTGAAGCCGATGTTTGAAGCCATAGGTCACGTTACGCCAAATAATAATGGTAAAAAATGACAGCGGCATTATAAGCCGAGTTCCAAGAGCTGTCAGTGTGCCGAAAATACGCCAGGCTTATCGTGAGCGAGCGCAATGAAAGCAGCAAAATGCCATGTGGGAAGTGTCATGTAAGCCCTTATGGTTTGACTAGTCGTCCACTGAGAAGGATTGGCCAGGAACAAAATGCTTCAGGTTCAGCTTGCTAAACCCCGTTCGCTTAATCTGGCCATCCGCGACAGTGGCTTTTTGAGGGTCATCCGAAATGGTAAAGCTTACTAACCCGATACGTTGACCGCTATCAGTCATGATATCGACTCGCCATTCACCTTCGGGTGCTTCGGGAAAGTTTTGCTTGTGGCTCCAGGCGCGATATCCCTGTTCTCGTCCCCCGGCAATGTCCAGCTCCACACGGTCGATCACTGCATTTTCATGGCGCCATTCATGAATGATCGTCTCACTCAATCCACGTGGCGCACGGATGGCGCTATATACATACAAGCCGTTTTCACTGAGATTTTCCGGCGTCAGGACGATGCTACCCTGTGGTTGGCGCTGTTCGATATCAAAGGAGGGCGACAATGCACTGGCGGTTATCCATAGGCCGGTAGGTGGCACCCAGATACGCCCCATCCAGGCACCTCCCGCCAAGAGCAGGGTTAAACAGAAAAGTATCACCCCCTGCAGAGTAGAGCGGTCTCTGAGTAATTGAAGAAAAGTGGGGAGGGTAACGGTCACCATGGCAAGTAGGGCCAGTTTCAGGCTCAGCCCGGTACTCAGCTGAAACATTATCGGTAGCGTTACCAGCACCACTAGAAACACGCAGTGGGCATGAAAGACAAAATAAAGGCTGCGAAAGCGCCCGGCGAGGCGAAAATACAGTGGATCAAGGATGGAAAGTAACGCCATGCCCGCCACCATTAGCGTGAACACTACTTGGCCGCTGCTCCATACCGTGGTGACCAGCACGAACGGCAAGGTGAAAAACAACGTTTCCTGATGAACCATCTGGCTAATGAAGGCGGTTATTCCTTGCGGCAGGCTCGAATGACCCCGGCGAACCAGAAAGCGCCTGATCATACTTTCCAGCAGCAGCAGCACCCAGGTGAGAAGCAGTCCTAGTGCCAGGATGGCTCCCAGCCATTGCTGGCGATCCACCAGAAAAAAACTGCCTAAACCTGCACAAAAGGCCATGGGCGGCCATAACCAACGCCATGGCTTAAGGTGTTGAACGAACGATTCGACACCCTGTTGGAAACGCTGAAGCGGGGTGACGCTGGGGGAAACGAGCATGATTAACCAACGCCTTGTTTGAGATGAGAAGTGATCCTAACAGTCTGAGCGTTTCTTGGGGTGAGCCAATCCCGTATGTTTTGTCAATTAGGTGCCTTTCAGGGCTTGACGTTCTCGCTCGACTCAACCAAGCTATCTTAATCAAACGACCGTATGAATGCGTGGCCAGTATGAATTTGTGGAGAATCGCGGATGATTTATCAAGGTAATGCCATTACGGTGGCTCGTGGTGCTGGAAACAGCAGCGATGATATCGCCACGCTCACCTTCGACTTGAAAAATGAGTCGATCAACAAGCTCTCAAGCGCGGTGGTGGCAGAGCTGGGCGAAGCGGTGCAAGCGCTGCAAGATGAAAAGAGCCTCAAGGGCTTGGTAATCGCAAGCGCCAAGGACGTGTTTATCGTGGGCGCCGATATCACCGAATTCCATGGTCTGTTCGACAAGGGTGAAGACTACCTGGTCGAAATGAACCTCAAGGTTCATGATATTTTCAACGCGATTGAAGACCTTCCATTTCCCACCGTGACGGCTATCAACGGCTTGGCGCTGGGTGGTGGTTGTGAAGTAGTGCTGACCACCGATTTTCGCGTGATGAGTGAATCCGCCAAGATCGGTCTGCCGGAAACCAAGTTAGGTATTTTGCCAGGCTGGGGCGGATGCGTACGCCTGCCGAGACTGATTGGGGCTGACAATGCCATCGAGTGGATTGCCGGTGGTACCGAAAACAAGGCATCCGCAGCGCTGAAGATGGGCGCTGTGGATGCAGTGGTTCCCGCTGACCAGCTGGAAGCCGCCGCACTCGACATTCTGGCGCGTGCTGATAGCGGGGAGCTCGACTACCAAACCCGCCGCGACGAGAAGAAACAGCCTCTCAAGCTTAACCCCATCGAACAGATGATGGCGTTCGAGACCGCCAAAGGGTATGTGGCAGGTAAGGCAGGCTCCCATTACCCAGCACCCGTCGAAGCGATCAAGGTAATTCAGAAGGGCGCCGGTGAACAACGCAGCCGCGCTCAGGCAATCGAGGCCAAAGCCTTTGCCAAATTGGCCCTGAGTGATGTGGCCTTCAATCTGGTCGGCTTGTTCATGAGCGATCAGTTGGTCAAGAAAAAGGCGGGAAAATACGAGAAGCAGGCCCAGTCCCTCGCCCTGACCGGGGTGTTGGGGGCCGGCACCATGGGCGGCGGCATTGCTTACCAGAGTGCTTCCAAGGGAACGCCGATCTTGATGAAGGATATCAAGGAAGAGGCGCTGGAAGCTGGGTTGAAGGAAGCCCGTAAGCTATTTACCAAGCAAGTCGAGCGCAAGAAACTCACACCCCAGAAGATGGCCGAACAGCTTTCCAGTATCCGGCCCACGCTTTCCTATGGCGATTTCGGTGATGTCGACCTGATCATCGAAGCCGTGGTCGAGAACTCCAAGGTCAAGGGAAATGTGCTTAGCGAAGTGGAAGGCCAGGTCAAGGAAAGCACTATTCTGACCTCCAATACCTCGACCATTTCAATCACTCGCCTGGCGGAAAACCTGAAGCGCCCCGAGAATTTCTGTGGCATGCACTTCTTCAACCCGGTGCACCGCATGCCGCTGGTGGAAGTGATTCGTGGCGAGAAAACTTCTGATGCAGCCGTCTCCGCCACCGTGGCGTACGCTCGCACCATGGGTAAGACGCCTATTGTGGTCAATGACTGCCCGGGCTTTTTGGTCAATCGGGTGCTGTTCCCTTATTTCGGCGGCTTCAATCTGCTGGTCGAGCAAGGAGCTGATTTTCAGCGCGTCGATAAGGTGATGGAAAAATTCGGCTGGCCCATGGGCCCGGCTTATTTGCTGGATGTGGTGGGCATGGATATCGCCATGCATGCCGGTGAGGTAATGGCGGAAGGCTTTCCGGAGCGCATGGCGCGCGATGACAAGACCATTATCCAAATCATGGTCGATAACCAGCGCCTGGGGCAGAAGAACGCCAAGGGTTTTTACGCTTACGAGGAAGACAAGAAGGGCAAGCCGAAAAAGGTCAGCGATGACGCGGCCAACGCCTTGGTCAAACAGGTGGTCAAGGCGGAAAAGGAATTCTCCGATGATGACATCATCGCCCGGATGATGGTGCCGCTATGTCTGGAGACTGTGCGCTGCCTGGAAGACGGAATCGTTGATTCCCCGGCGGAAGCGGATATGGCCTTGATATATGGCATCGGCTTCCCGCCGTTCCGCGGTGGTGCTCTGCGCTATATCGATGCGTTGGGGGTTGCCGAGTTCGTCAAGCGGGCCGAAAGCCTTTCCGAAGAACTCGGCCCGCTCTATGCACCCACCGACAAGTTGCGCCAGATGGCCGATTCCGGCGAACGTTTTTATTCCGCCTAATCCACCGCGACCAGGAGAAAGCAAAGATGAGTTTGAATCCCAGAGATATCGTGGTGGTCGATTGTGTCCGTACTGCCATGGCAAAAGTTAAAAACGGCGCTTTCCGTAATGTGCGCGCAGAAAATCTGTCCGCAGCCGTCATGCAGTCGTTGTTTACGCGTAATCCCAATCTTGACCCGTCCGAAGTCGACGATGTGATTTGGGGCTGTGTCAACCAGACCCTTGAGCAAGGTTATAACATTGCGCGTAACGCCGCGATCATGACCGGCATTCCGCATAGCGTGCCGGCACAAACGGTCAACCGCCTGTGTGGTTCTTCGATGAGTGCACTGCATATTGCCGCTGCCAATATCAAGGCGGGCATGGGCGATTTTTATATCATTGGTGGTGTCGAGCATATGGAGCATGTGTCCATGATGCACGGCGTGGACATCAACCCCTCGGCCAGCAAACATGTTGCAAAGGCCGCCATGATGATGGGCCTGACCGCCGAGCTGCTGGGCAAGATGAACGGCGTCTCGCGCGAGGAACAGGACAAGTTCGGTGTCCGCTCTCACCAGCGGGCGCAGGCGGCGATGGAAAAAGGTTACTTCGATAACGAGATCATCGGGATCGAAGGGCATGACCAGCGCGGCTTCAAGGTCATGGTCAAGCAGGACGAAGTCATCCGGCCGGATTCCAGCCTGGAATCCATGGCTAATCTCAAGCCGGTGTTCGACCCGCGTAACGGTACCGTGACCGCAGGCACTTCCTCGGCACTTTCCGTAGGCGCCTCGGGGATGGCGGTGATGAGCTACGAGCGCGCTCAAGCGCTGGGTCTGGAACCGATAGCACGGGTGCTTTCCACCGGTGTGGCAGGCTGTGATGCCTCGATCATGGGCTACGGCCCGGTGCCTGCATCCAAGAAGGCGCTCAAGGCCGCCGGTTTGACCAGCGATGATATCCAGACCGTCGAGCTCAACGAAGCCTTTGCCGCACAAGGGATTCCGGTACTCAAGGACCTCGGCTTTCTGGATGCACTGGATGACAAGGTCAATCTCAACGGCGGCGCGATTGCCTTGGGTCATCCGTTGGGCTGTTCCGGTTCGCGCATCTGCACCACCTTGCTCAATGTGATGCAGCAACGTGATACCACCCTAGGACTGGCCACCATGTGCATCGGCATGGGCCAAGGGGTCGCCACGGTGTTTGAACGCTTGAAATAACCCGGCGTACGATAAACGTCTTGTCAATCGACCAGTCTGCCCGGGGTTAATCTCAAAGGGAGGCTGGTTTTTTGGCTATTTAGAAAATCCCGCTTTCCAGGCCCGCCGCCAGATACAGCCCCAACTCCTCGACTTCCTCCACGAAGCTTTCCTGCCATTCACCGCGCAGGATCAAGGGTTCTTGAGCCCACTTCCAGCGCAAGCCAGTAACGATACTTTCCACCGCCCGTTGGGTGCCGGTGCCATCCCGGCCTGCGCGAATGTAGAGCGCGCATGGCAAACCTTGTTTTTCCTCCAGAACGGGATAGTAGCTTCGGTCGAAGAAATCTTTCAGTGCACCGCTCATGTAGCCCAGGTTTTCGGGGGTGCCGAGAAGAATTGCATCGCAGGCCATTACATCGTCCGGCCCAGCTTCGAGCGGCGGCTTGACGATGACCTCGATTGCTTCGATATCCGGGTGGCTTGCACCACGCTCGGCGGCCTCGCGCAGTTTCAGGGTGTTGGGGGAGGGCGCATGAGCCACTATCAGTAATCGTTTCATAGGTGAGAACCCCATCCTATTCGCAGTACATTTTCTTTCTGCTCAGTAAGGGTGGCTTTGCAGAAGACAGATTGACGGTCTAACTTTGATTAAAGATTACCAGGAGGTGATTGACAAACATGATTTGGCATCATGAGAGTTATCATAAAGGAGAGATTATGAATAATGTTCAAGATCTTTTTCCCACTCGGTTGGAACGTAAGCTAAGCATGTTCGAGCGTCTTGATCCTGTTGTTCACAGCGAAGGAGCGCAACGTAGTAAGGGCCCTTTGAATGAAGAGCAACTTGTCGAATACGAAAAAAACGGTTTTCTATTTTTTGAAAGTTTTTTTTCCAAGGAAGAAATGGATGCGTTCATTCAGGAGCTGAGTGACTATGAAGACGATGAGGACATCAAGCTTTCCGAGGGAACCATTCTTGAGCCTGGACGACAGGAAATCAGGTCTATTTTCGGCATTCATGAGGTGTCTGAACGTTTCAGTCGTTTGACGCGAGACCCGCGTCTGCTGGAAATGGTTTGGCAGTTATTGGGCGGTGATGTCTATATTCACCAATCACGAATCAATTACAAACCCGGCTTTAAAGGTAAGGGGTTCGATTGGCATTCCGATTTTGAAACTTGGCATAGTGAAGACGGTATGCCACGAATGCGCTCGTTGAGTTGCTCAATCATTCTGACCGATAACAATGAATTCAATGGCCCCTTGATGTTGGTGCCGGGTTCGCATAACCGTTTCATTCCCTGTGTAGGGCGCACGCCTGAAAATAATTACAAGGAGTCGCTCAAAAGCCAGTACGTCGGCGTTCCTGACGACACCAGCCTGCGTGAACTGATGGTCGACGAAGGCATAAAAGCCCCGAAAGGAAAAGCGGGCTCACTGGTGCTTTTCGAGTGCAATACTCTTCACGGCTCGAACATCAACATGTCTTGCTGGCCGCGAAGCAATCTGTTCTTTGTTTACAATCATGTCGATAATCAGCTACTCAGCCCTTTCTGCGGCAATAATCCAAGACCCGAATTTCTGGGAAGTCGCCACAACTGCGAGTCGTTGACTCCTTTCCGCTGAACGCGAGTGGCTCGCATGAAATCAGCAGATGTTCGACTTGCTGCTCAGATGTTATTGCTCTTGAGACATCAGTGGGCGGGCTTCGCTGGAGGCGCTGGTGTGTCGGGGCTGATAAAAGCATCGCGATGGAAGGCCGCAGCAGTTTCGACTTCCGCCACGCCGCAAATGCCGGGTTCGGGCGGTGTTTGGCCGGCGAGTACCGAAAGCACGGCTCTTGTGCCTTTCGCCAGCGATTCCAGGTTGTAGCCTCCTTCAAGCACAAATGCCAGACGACCATCGCAATGGCGTTGCGCCAATTGTTGCAGGATACCGGTCAGCGCCCCGAAACCTTCATAGGAAACGTTCAGTGCCAAGTCTTGCCAATGGGGGTCGAAGCCGGCTGATACCAGTATCAAATCCGGTTGAAACGCCTCTGCCGCCGGGGTCAATATTTCACGGAAGGCTTTGAGATACGCCTGGTCTCCCGACCCTGCCGGCAGAGGAACGTTGATGGTCGTGCCTTCACCCAGGCCGGCGCCGATATCTTCGAGCTGCCCGGAACCGGGATAGAAGGGAGCTGCGCGATGAATATCGAAGAACATGACATCCGGGTCGGCCCAGAAAATTTGCTGAGTGCCGTTGCCGTGATGAGCATCCCAGTCCACGATCAAGACGCGCTTGCAATCCAGCGCTTCCTTGGCATGTGCTGCGGCCACCGCGACATTATTGAATAGGCAAAAGCCGCGCGCTCGAACCGGTTCAGCATGGTGTCCCGGCGGTCTTGTCAGAGCGAATGCGCTGCGCGAACGCCCCTGTATCACGGCTTCAACGGCTGCAATGGCGGTGCCGGCCGCGACTTCGGCGGCCTCGATACTGCCGGGGGATACCGCCGTGGTATCCACATCAAGCCATGTATTGGTACCGCGTAAATGAAAGATATCGTGCAGATAAGAAGTGGTATGCACGCGGGCCAGTTGTTCATGCGTGGCTACTCGGCCGCCTTCAAAAAATAACCCCGGAATCGGTTCACTGTTCAGCAGGTTGAGAATGGCGGTCAAGCGTCCGGGGTGTTCCGGGTACCTCCAGGGCACGCCAAGACCGGAAAGTAGCAGTCGGATGCGTCGATCCATGCGCTCGTTCAGAAAATCGGCTTCGATATTCGGCTCATGGTCCAGCATGCGTTGATCGTAGAAAGCGATGACTTGGTTAATATCGGCCACTGTCGAGGCTCCTCGATATCTAACAAAAAGGCGTGAAGCGAAAAGCCACGCACACAAACTAGCTTGATTACAGCATAGCCTTTATTGCTTTCGGGTTGGCAGTAACGTTGACACTCCTTGGACGATCATCGACTCTTTTAACACACAGCTCATTTCTCAAGGAGGTAATTCCAATGGCATTCGCCTTGTCAGATATACAATTGGAGAGCCATGCATTTGGTAGTCACGAAGCAATTCCCGAAAAATACACCGGGGATGGTGAAGACGTGTCACCGGCGCTGAGCTGGAAGCAACCACCGGAAGGCACTAAGGGCTTTGCGCTGATTTGTCATGACCCGGATGCACCGCTGGTACAAAATGGAAGTTACGGCTTTGTCCATTGGGTGCTTTACAACTTGCAGGGAGATCTCACTCGGCTGGAAGAAGGCACTCAGGAAGGAACGGGTGGCAAGAATGATTTTGGCAAACTGGGTTATGGTGGCCCCATGCCCCCGGAGGGTCATGGCATTCACCATTATTACTTCTGGGTGCTGGCGCTGGATGACATGACGCAGCTTTCCGAGGGGCTGACATTGCCTCAACTGCTGGAGGAGCTGGAGCCGCATATTCTGGGTATGAACCGCCTGATCGGTACCTATCGGCGGGGTTGAATTATCCAGTCAGGTGGGGCGTAAACGGTAGCCCGATGAAATTGAAGTCCGAGTTTGTCAAGAAGGCTTGAGAGAGCCGATACCGACAAAACGTCCTGCGGCCAAAAGCTGCAGGGCGTTTTTTTATGTATGGAGAAAAAGCTTAGACGCCCTGCAAGTGGCTTGAAGGACCATCCTGGCAGCTCATAATGAATGAGAATGATTGGCGTTATTGTTGGTAATGGCGCCGAACGTGCCAGGAAAATACAATAATTGCAGCGCATTTTGCTCAAGGGCTTCACATCATTTTTATACAGGACTAAAATGGTACCCAATCAATCCCATTCAGGTGAATCACACCGGGGTACCCAATATGCTCAAGCTTTCGCGGTTGACTGATTATGCGGCAGTGGTCATGGCCCAGATTGCGCGTTACCCGCACAAGCCGCATGCGGCGGCTGAACTGGCCCAGGCGGTGACGCTGCCACAGCCGACTGTCAGCAAGACACTTAAAATGCTGGTGCGCGCGGGCCTTTTGGTTTCACAGCGAGGCGCGCAGGGCGGCTATTGCCTGGCGCGACCGGCATCCCAGATCACGGCGGCTGATATCATCGCCGCCATTGAAGGCCCGGTGGCCATGACCGAATGCAGCCAGGCCGAGGGCGACTGTGAGCTGGCGGCTACCTGCGGTGTATCGGATAACTGGCAGCGAGTCTCGTTGGCTATCCGCTCATTGCTGGATAGCGTCACCCTGGCCCATCTGGCCGACACCGCACCGATCAAGCTACCGGTACAGCTACCCATTCAAAGTATCAGTCTTGCGGCCGAGTCGGCCTGAGGTTGCTCATTATTTTAAAGCTTACGGCGAGCCTGTTGCTCGCCCACCCAACTGCCCGGGAGGGGAATTACCATGGCAACTGAAGAAATGGAACAGTTGGTTCGTCGCGATTATAAAGAAGGCTTCGTTACCGACATTGAAAGTGAAACCGTTCCGCCTGGTCTGGATGAAAGCACCATCGCCTTTATTTCCAACAAGAAAGGCGAGCCGGACTGGATGCTTCAATGGCGTCTCGATGCTTACCATCAATGGCTGAAAATGAAATCGCCATCCTGGGCGCATCTGGATTATCCGCCTATCGATTATCAGGCGATTTCTTACTACAGCGCGCCCAAGCGCCCCGAAGACATGCCGCAAAGCCTGGATGAAGTCGATCCCAAACTTCTGGAAACCTACGAGAAGCTGGGTATTCCGCTGCATGAGCGTGCGGCGCTCGCCGGTGTGGCGGTGGATGCGGTATTCGATTCCGTGTCGGTCACCACCACCTTCAAGAAGGAATTGGGCGAGGCCGGCGTCATCTTCTGCTCGATTTCCGATGCGATCCGCGACTACCCGGAACTGATCAAGCAGTACCTAGGCACAGTGGTTCCGGTGGCTGACAACTACTTTGCGGCACTCAACTCGGCAGTATTTACAGACGGCTCCTTCGTGTTCGTGCCGGAAGGTGTGACCTGCCCGATGGAGTTGTCCACGTATTTCCGGATCAACGCCGCCAATACCGGTCAGTTCGAGCGCACCCTGATCATCTGCGAGAGCCGCGCCCAGGTATCGTATCTGGAAGGCTGCACCGCGCCGATGCGCGATGAAAATCAGCTGCATGCCGCCGTGGTCGAGCTGGTCGCCCTGGAGGATGCTTACATCAAGTACTCCACGGTACAGAACTGGTATCCCGGCGATGAAAATGGCATAGGCGGTATCTACAACTTTGTCACCAAGCGCGGTGATTGTCGTGGTGACCGTTCGCGGATCAGCTGGACGCAGGTCGAGACCGGTTCGGCAATTACCTGGAAATATCCTTCCTGTGTGCTGCGCGGCAAGGAAAGTGTCGGTGAATTCTACTCGGTTGCGGTAACCAACGGTCGCCAGCAGGCCGATACCGGCACCAAGATGATCCATATCGGCGAAGGCACGCGTTCCTATATCGTTTCCAAGGGCATTTCCGCCGGACGCTCGGATCAGTCCTACCGTGGCCTGGTCAAAATCGGTCCAAGAGCCAAGGGCGCGCGTAACTTTACTCAGTGCGACTCCCTGCTGATCGGCGATACTTCCGGCGCGCATACCTTCCCTTATCAGGAAATCGGTAACAGCACGGCGACCGTCGAGCATGAAGCGACCACCTCGAAAATCGGTGAGGACCAATTGTTTTATTGCCGCAGCCGGGGCATTTCCGAAGAGGATGCGGTCAGCATGATCGTCAACGGCTTCTGTAAGGATGTATTCCAGGAATTGCCGATGGAATTCGCCGTGGAAGCCGAAGCCCTGCTGAACGTCACGCTGGAAGGTGCCGTGGGTTAAGACGTCGTCCATTGGGGCGAATAGGCCTGGATAGTCGGTCATCATATTTATCGAAGCCGCCGAGGCGGCTCGTCAGGATCAAAGGTAATCATCATGCTCGAAGTCAAAGATCTGCACGTTACTGTCGAAAAGAAAGAAATTCTCAAAGGCTTGAACCTGACCATCAAGGCTGGCGAAGTGCACGCCATCATGGGCCCCAACGGGGCGGGCAAGTCCACGCTTTCAGCGGTCATCGCCGGCAAGGAAGGCTATGAGGTGACGTCCGGCTCGATCACTTTCGAAGGCCAGGACGTGCTCGAAATGGAAATCGAAGAGCGTGCCCAGGCCGGTTTGTTGCTGGGTTTCCAATACCCGGTGGAAATTCCGGGGGTCAAGAACATCTATCTGCTCAAGGCTGCATTGAACGCCCAACGTGCGGCCCGCGGCGAAGGCGATATTCCAGCGCCCGAGTTCATGAAACTGGTCAAGGAAAAGATCGCCCAGATGCAGATGGACCCGAGCTTTCTGCAGCGTGCGGTGAACGAAGGTTTTTCCGGTGGTGAGAAAAAACGTAACGAAATTCTGCAAATGCTGGTGCTGCAACCCAAGCTTGCGATGCTCGATGAAATCGACTCCGGCCTGGACATCGATGCCATGCGAGTGGTCGCCGACGGCGTCAACAGCTTGAGAGACAGCAAGCGTGCCATTCTCTTGGTAACTCACTATCAGCGGCTGCTGGACTACATCGTGCCGGACAAGGTTCACGTCCTGATGGATGGACGCATCGTCAAGAGTGGCGATGCCGAGCTTGCCAAGGAACTTGAAGTTCAGGGTTACGAAGACATCGTCGAGGAGCCGGCAGCATGAGCGAAGTTATTCATTTTCTGGACGTACTGAAAAAACGTCTCGCACAGCGTGGCTCGGAACCGACCTGGATTGCCGCTAGACGCCAAGCCGGTGCGGCACGCTTCGAAGCCATGGGCTTTCCCACCCGGCGCGATGAGGCCTGGAAATATACCAATGTGCGCCAGATCGCCCAGGGACACTTCGAGCTGGCGGAAGACGCCGACTATTCCTCGGCCAAGGCGGCGGCACTGACCTTGCCCATCGATGCCTACCGGCTGACCTTTGTCGATGGTGTGTTCTCCGCCAGGCTTTCGGATATGGAAGGGCTGCCCGAAAGCGTTCAGGTAATGCCGCTTTCCCAGGCACTGGAACAAAATCACGAAGCGGTAGGGGGGCCCTTGGGTCGCTTGACCGGCGTGGAGTTTTCGCCGTTCTCGGCACTCAATACGGCGTTCATGGAAGAAGGGGCGGTGATTCGTCTGGCGCCGGGAACGGTAGTCGATAAGCCCATTATTCTGCAGTTTGTGTCTCGCGCGGGTGAGCAGCCGGTGATGAGTCACCCCCGGGTACTGATTGAAGCGGCCGGACGCAGCCAGGCGACCGTGATCGAGCACCATATGGGCGATAGCGATGCGGCCAATTTCACTAACCTGGTCGCAGAAATCATGCTCGATCGTGGTGCGATTCTGACCCACTACAAGCTGCAGGAAGCACCGCTTGCCGACCTGCACATTGCCAGCATTCATGTGGAACAGCGTCGCGACAGTCGTTATACCTCCTACAACTTGAATCTGGGTGGGGGCCTGGTGCGTAATGATCTGGTGACCGATCTTAATGGCCAGGGTGCCGAAGCCAATTTCTATGGCCTGTTCTATGGCCAGGGTCGTCAGCACGTGGATAACCATACATTGGCCAACCACAATGCGCCGCGGACGTTTTCCAACGAAAATTACAAGGGCATCCTGGACGATCGCGCCCATGGCGTATTCAACGGCAAGGTAGTAGTCAAGCGTGACAGCCAGAAAATCGAAGGCTTCCAGAGCAATGCCAACCTCCTGCTTTCGGATCGCGCCGAGATCGATACCAAGCCGGAACTTGAGATCTACGCCGACGACGTCAAATGTTCTCACGGTTCGACCACCGGTCAGCTGGACAAGGAAGCGATCTATGCGTTGCGTACCCGGGGCATCGATGAGCAGACCGCACGTGGCTTGCTGACGCTGGCGTTCGCTGGGGAAGTCATGGAGCAGGTAGATATCGATGCGATTACCGAAAGAGTCGAGCTAGCGGTGGCCGGTAAGCTGCCGGAACGTTTCAATCTGGCCGGGTTGGTGGAAATTGCCGCCGCCTTCAATGAGGCGTAAGCCGAGGAGTAGCCATGACACAATCCGCCATTGACCGTGCACCTGAGCGTATCCTGGAAAGCGTGCCATTCGATGTGGAGCAGGTGCGTGCGGATTTTCCCATTCTTTCACGCCAGGTTCATGGCAAGCCCTTGGTCTACCTGGATAACGCGGCTACCAGCCAGACGCCACGCCAGGTGATCGATGTATTCAGCGACTATTACAGTCGTTACAACGCCAATATTCATCGTGGCCTGCACACCTTGGCGGATGAAGCCACGGTGGCTTATGAGGACACACGCGAAACCGTACGCGCCTTTCTCAATGCCGAGCATCGCCGCCAGATCATCTTCACCCGCGGGACCACGGAAGCCATCAATCTGGTCGCCAATAGCTGGGGCCGAGCCAACCTGAAGCCCGGTGATGAAGTGCTGATCTCGATGCTTGAGCACCACTCCAACATCGTGCCCTGGCAATTGCTGGCGGCGGAGTTGGGGCTGGTGATCAAGGTCATTCCGGTGGATGAGCGTGGTGTGCTGGATATCAGCGCCTACCAGGCCTTGTTGACCGAGCGCACGCGGCTGGTGGCGGTGAATCATGTGTCGAATGCGCTGGGAACCATCAATCCGGTACGCGAGATGGCGGCCATGGCGCATGCTCATGGGGCTTTGATACTGGTCGATGGCGCCCAGGCGACACCGCATCAGATAGTGGATGTGCGCGAGATCGACGCCGATTTCTACGCGTTTTCCGGCCACAAGGTTTATGGTCCTACCGGGGTAGGCGTGCTGTACGGCAAGCTCGAATTACTTGAGGCGATGCCGCCATGGCAGGGCGGCGGTGAAATGATTCAAACCGTATCGTTCGATGTGCCGACTACCTTTGCCGCTGTGCCGCACAAGTTTGAGGCGGGTACGCCACCGATTGCCGAAGTGATCGCCCTGGGGGCGGCGTTAAGGTGGGTGGAAAGTATCGGTCTTTTTGCCATCGGTGCCTGGGAGCAGCAGTTGTTGCAGCATGCGACTCGGGCGGTAAGTGACATCGAGGGTCTGCGGATTATAGGGACCGCCCCGCATAAGGCCGGTGTACTGTCATTCGTGGTGGAAGGCGCTCATCCCCAGGATATCGGTCTATTGATCGATCAGCTTGGAGTGGCCATACGTACCGGCAATCATTGCGCTCAACCGCTATTGGCGCAATTCGGAGTCGAAGCTACATGCCGTGCCTCTTTTGCAGCTTACAATACCCTTGAAGAGGTCGACGTTTTCGCGGCCGCACTCACCCGTGTGGTTAACATGGTGCGCTGAGAGAGGCCTATGGATATCGAGCAGATTACTCAACTGGCCAAAGGCCAGTCATTACCCTTGCAACGCGATGTGGATGCCATTGCCATTCCTTTCGGCAAGACGGAAACCCTACCGGAAGACAGCGTGGTCAGCGTGATGCAGGCCAAGGGCAGCTCGGTAAGTGTGGGGTTTGGCGGGCGCCTCTACTTGATCGAAGGCCGTAATCTGGATGCTTTGGGGTTGGAGCCATTACCCCGTCCGAGCCTGCCTGAAGAGGCCAGCGACGAGGAAATCGAACAGTTTGTCTGGGATCAGTTGAAAACCTGCTTTGACCCGGAAATTCCAGTCAATATAGTCGATCTAGGCCTGGTTTATGGCTGCCGCATCGAACGCTTGATCAGTGGCGAACGAATTGTCACTATTCGCATGACATTGACTGCGCCCGGTTGCGGTATGGGTGATGTGATTGCGGCCGATGCGCGCAACAAGATTCTAGGGGCGCCACAAATCAGCAAGGTTCATACGGAAATTGTGTTCAGCCCCCCTTGGAGCCGTGACATGATGAGTGATGAGGCAAAGCTGGAACTGGGCATGTTCTGATCTGCCTCTGAGCGAGCTCAAGGAACGCCATGTATCGGCTGTTGCAGAAAGGGCTAAAGAAGGGCCTGAAGATAGTTTTGATGTCGCTGGGGGCGTTGCTGCTTCTGGCGATATTCGTGTTGGTGGCCGGCAATGTATGGGTGCTAGCCCATACCTCAACCTATATCGAACGTGATGTTCACCAGTGCGGTCCTGAGCGGGTAGCGATTGTATTCGGCACCTCGAACTGGACCCGCAGCGGCGCACGTAATCCCCACTTCAATGGGCGCATGCTTACCGCCGCCAACTTGATCGAGCATCAACAGGTAGATCATTTGTTGATCTCAGGCGATAACCGCACCCAAGCCTACAATGAACCTCGGGCGATGTGGCGCGACCTGAATCGGCGTGGTGTGACGGCCGAGCAGATGACCATGGATTTTGCGGGGTTCAGTACCTTCGATACCTTATCGCGTGCCCAAGGGGTGTTTAAGGTGGAAAAAGCGGTGCTGGTGACTCAGGCCTGGCATCTGCCTCGGGCGGTGTATATCGGCCGGGCGCTGGGAATGGAGGTGAGAGGGTGTGCCGCGCTTGAACGCCCGGTTGCAGGTGTGTGGCGACTCAAGCTTCGAGAGTGGGTGGCGCGCGTAGCGACCTTGGGGGATCTATATCTGTGGAGGCGTGAACCGTATTTTCTCGGACCGGTAGAACCATTGATAATAGACGTTCAGCAGCCATACCCCCTTGAGATTATCGAAGAGGGTGTGGAAGGCAGGGAGGATTCAGTCGCTCCTCGGTTACTCGATTCTCGATAGCTCTGATTCTCAGCCGCCCAGATTCTCAGCAGCCATGTCAGCGTCTGGCCTTTTGCTTTTGCAAGGCGTAAAGCTCGCGGATCAAGGTGCGGCAGCCTTTAATACATTCTTCCACTACCGGCTCGATAGGTGCTGGAAGTGGATGAGTGAATAGGGTCGAGAGTGCCTGCATCAACACACGTTCCTGTTCCAGGAGTTCGTTGATCAAGACTTGACTATCGTTACCCACGAAGCTTTTCAGCCGGCTCCACAGCCACAAGAAATCGTCGCGTTCGACATCCGCTTCGCGTGGCAGCATCTTGAGATGCGTTCTGGCCAGTTCCTGCAGCTTGTGCATCTGCTCTAACCTGGCTTCGTAATGCGGTTTTAAGGCATCGCGCAGCGAGGGACGCAGGCGTTCGAGATTGTCCTGGAAATAATCGATGCTGTCGGCCAAGGCTTCCAGTGCGTTATCCATCGCCACTTGGCGATTGTCGAGAAACATGAGCGTCTACCTCCTTCGGTGACGCAGATTGTGGGGGTGGCAGCGTTGTTTTGCCACCCCTCTAAGGGATTATTTTGGTGCTTTTACCTTAGCCTTTTGGCTTGGTGGGTGTTTTACGCGGTATTACGGCATTTTTTTCAATATGTTCGATGATCAAGCCGGCAATATCTTTCCCGGTGGCGTTTTCGATGCCTTGCAGTCCTGGCGAGGAGTTGACCTCCATGATTACCGGGCCATGATTGGAGCGTAACAAATCCACACCAGCGACGCGTAGCCCCATGGCCTTGGCCGCACGAATAGCGGTCGAGCGTTCTTCCGGGGTGATGCGAATCACACTGGCGGTGCCGCCACGATGCAGGTTGGAACGAAATTCCCCTTCGGCGGCCTGACGCTTCATGGAGGCGACCACTTTATCGCCGATCACCAGGCAGCGAATGTCGGCACCTCTGGCTTCCTTGATGTATTCCTGCACCATGATATTGGTTTTCAGGCCCATGAAGGCTTGAATCACTGATTCCGCCGCCTGGTTGGTTTCCGCCAGTACTACCCCGATACCCTGGGTGCCTTCCAGCAGTTTGATCACCAAGGGCGCTCCCTTGACCATGGTGATCAAGTCCGGAATGTCATCGGGGGAATGAGCGAAGCCGGTAATCGGTAATCCGAGACCCTTGCGCGAAAGTAATTGCAAGGAACGCAGCTTGTCGCGAGAACGGGTGATGGAGACAGAGTCGTTGAGCACATAAGTGCCCATCATCTCGAACTGACGCAAGACCGCGCAGCCATAGAATGTCACCGAGGCGCCGATACGCGGGATCACTGCATCGAAGTGTTCGAATTCCGCGCCCTTGTAGTGAATCGAGGGATGATGAGAGGCAATGCTCATGTAGCAGCGCAGCGTATCCACTACGCGTGCGCTATGGCCACGGCTTTCAGCCGCTTCCACCAACCGGCGGGTCGAATAAAGGTTGCGATTGCGGGACAGCAAAGCAATATGCATGAAAGACTCCGGATCGTGGCCAGGTAAAGGGTAAAGGGTTAGGTCAAGGTTCGCCGTGCAAGAACGCTGCGCCGGGCGCTATCAGAAAACGGCGCATGGCACGACGACCCAATAGCATTGGGTGGCGCATGTCACGCCGGTCGGTCAGGGTGAGCTCCACCGGGAACTCCATCTCCCCCATCTGTAGCAGCGTACGGATCACGTAACGCCATTCCATCTGGCCGTTGGAGCTGGTGACTTTTCGCCGATCATAAAGATGCACCCGCAGGCGGTGCCCGGGGGTGGCCGGGCCGCCGCTATGGGTGATGAAACTGACCCACAGCTGGCCATGCTCGTCTTCGAATGTTTCAAACTCTTCGGCATGCAGCGCAGAGGTGCGTGCTCCACTATCGATCTTGCAGCACAGGTGCAAGCCAAGTTCCGGCAGGGTGACCATTTCTCGACGGCCGATCACTGCCTTGGCTTGATAAGGCAATTCCTTCACAAGAGACTCCTTGGGCATGCTTTAACGTACCGCAATGGTTGCATGCGACTGATGGTTACATGCGACTGGAAGGTGCGGAAAGCTCGGTTAGCTTGGCTTTGGTGGCGGAGGAGGCGTGCGCATCGCGCAGACACATCACGACCGGCAAGCGTAGGCGTGGAATCGATGCCAGGTCGCGTACCACGGCAGCGAAATCGCTACGCGGCTCCTTCGCCAGGCATTCGAGAAAGCAAGGTAGACGCTCAGCGTCTTCCAGATGTTCCCAGCCACGGGCGGCAATGGCGGCAAGCAGGTCGGGTCCACACGCTGCGTTATCTGCAAGCAGGTTGTCGAACCATTCGCCTGTCGCGGGGTGGTCGGTACCGCCCACGGCGCGGACACAGCAGCACAAGGTTTCTATATCACCGGCCTGGGCGGCTTGCTCCCCGCGTACGCGCAATGCAGCCATCAGCGTTTCGCCTGGTGCAACGTGCTCCAGGCAATAGCATAGAGAGTGCAATACCGGCTCGGGAAGGCTCGGCAGGCGCTCGGCCAATTGCTGTTCGGCTGCGGTGTCCATGTGTATCACAAAATCGGCAAGTCCCTGTAGCCCTAAGGCTTGCCAGTCGAGTTCTTGCTGACGGCTGACGTAGGCTTCCACCAGTTCCAGGTGCTGGCTGGCGGGTTGGGCAAGGTCATGGCTGGCGCGAGCATGCATGATGGCCTGAAAGCTCAGGCTGGGGGTGAACACCAGGGGATTATCTTTCATCAGGTTGTCGATTTGCTGGGTATCGTTGCGCCCCACCTGACTGACGTTATGCCCCAGGGTTTCCAACAAACGTTGTAAAAACGCATCACGGGGGGCGGGGTCGATCTGGCCTAGCTCATCCAGGGAAAGCGCCAGAAACCAGATGGCCGGTTCTGCAATATCACCCAGGCGAAACATGATCGCCAAGCGTGCCTTGCCTTGCCAAGGGTCCGGCCAGGCCGCATTTTCATGCTCGAACTGGGCAAGCACGTTTCGGGCGCAGGGTGTGACTCGCCTGCCCATATGGTAAAGGGTGACGCTCGCGCCGCTGCGAGTAAAAAAATCATCAAGGGTGTGAATTGGTTGCATGGCATCCTTCCGCGTTTCAAGCGTGCACTTTACCTTGCAGATGAGCGGCTGTCAGCCGTATATAAGGAATAATCACGGCTTCAATGGGAACAGAAAGGTCAAAAAATGACCAAATTTCTCAAAGCCCGCAGGGGTAGGCTAAGCGACATCCTTCCATAGCTTATCCACAGGCTCTTGCAAGTTTTCTGTGAATCTTTGGATGACGCCTGGCAATGGCTATCAGCGGTGGAAAACCTCAAAAATAGCCGTGATAATAAGCCAACACTTTTTAATAACCAGGCATGACATGACGGAATATCAACAGCTTGAAATTGCTTTGCAACGCCTTGAAACAGCACTTGAAGAGGCGGGCTTGTGGCGCATGACGCCTCCCGAAGCGTCGGCGTTCACCAGCAAACAACCGTTCTGTGTGGATACCATGACGTTACCGCAATGGCTGCGTTTTGTATTTATCCCCCGCCTTGGTGCGCTAGCGGAGGCGCAAGGCTCCCTGCCGGCGCGTTGCGAGGTGGCGCCCGCGCTCGAGACCTATCTGCAACAGGCAAATGTACCTGCCACTGAGCGCGTAGCGATACTCCGGACGGTGGAAGAGGTGGACCGGCTGGTAACGGAGAATTAACTTTCTAAACACCAGATAGCAAAAAGCCAATACCCGCCGGAAGGCGGGCATTGGCTGGACACTGAAGACCTTACGACAAGGCTAGCTTAGAAACGGTAGCTGAGGCCACCCATGACCACTAACGGGTCTATTTCGACGGTACCGGCATCTGCGCCACCAACCTTGGCATCGGTATCGATATCGATGTACCAGGCTGCAGCATTGAGTGCCCAGTTGTCATCGATCAATAGGTCGATACCCACCTGGCCGGCCGCACCCCATGAATCATCGAGTTCCAATGAAGCACCGATATCGGTTTCTTCCTCGAAGAAGTTAGTGTAGTTGATGCCCGCGCCGATATAAGGCTGAATGCGTGCTTCTGTGCCTCCCAGCGGGTAGTACTGAACTGTCAGGGTAGGCGGCAGGTGCTTGGTAGAACCACCGGTAACACCTTCGACCTCTAGATTATGCTCGAATGGCAGCGCGGCCAGCAGCTCGACTCCCATCTTGTCATGGAAACGGTAACCCAAGGTGAAAGCTAAATTTGTTTCCGAGTCGACATTGACGTCGGCTCCGAGAACTTCCCCATTATCGCTTTTCGGATCCACCTTCGCCGCACCTACACGGGTAAAGAAATCACCTTCGCCATAGGCAAGCGCTTGGGTGCTGGTGGTGAAAGCGGCGGCGGCAATGCCGGCGGCGAGAAGGGCAGGCAAAGTCATTTTATGCATGAGGACACTCTTGTGGAATAGATTGGCTGATAGTCGCTGAGAACCGATGAAAGCGATTCTAACCAGCTGTGCCTATGCAGTTATTGATCCAGCGCAAGAGTTTATTCCTCGGTAGTCGCACCCGGTGACTTATATAATACAGCCCAAACAAAAGACCGCCCGAAGGCGGTCTCTTACTAGCTTGGTTTGCTTGCTTCTTTATAGAACCAACCGAACCTCAGCTCTGATCGTAAGTATCGAACTCGGCAGTGATGGCATCGCTGGGAGGCGCTGTTGCCAGGCTGGCGACCACAATCGCGATGTAAGCCAGGATCACGCCGGGGACGATCTCGTACAGATCGAAGATACCGCCGGAGATCTCAGCCCAGAGCACCACGGTAACACCGCCCACGATAATACCGGCAAGCGCGCCCCACTGGTTCATGCGGCGCCAGTAAAGCGCCATGATCAAGGCCGGACCGAAGGCGGCACCAAAGCCTGCCCAGGCGTAGGAGACCAGTCCCAGAACGTTGGATTCCGGATTGAGCGCCAGCATATAGGCCAAGGCGGCGATACCGATGACCGCAAAACGACCTACCCAGACCAGCTCGGTTTGAGAGGCATCCTTGCGGAACAGCGCTTTGTAAAAGTCATCGGTCAGTGCAGAGGATGACACCAGCAGCTGGGAATCCGCTGTGGACATTACCGCAGCCAGAATGGCGGCCAACAGCACACCGGCGATCACCGGATGGAAGATGGCATTCACCATGACCATGAAGATGGTTTCGCCATCGGCCAGGTCGCGCTCGATGAAACCCACGCCCAACAGACCCACTGCGATGGCACACACCAGGGTCAGTGCGGACCAGGTGACTGCAATGCGGCGTGCGGCGGGAATGTCGGCTTCGCTGCGAATGGCAGCGAAGCGCGCCAGGATATGCGGCTGGCCGAAGTAACCCAGGCCCCATGCCAACGAACTGACGATACCCACAAAGCTCAAGGCTTCACCGGTGGAGGCATCACGGAACCAGCTGAGCATGTGCTCGCTTTGCCCCGCCAAGGCTTCCGCGGCACCTGTCGAACCCACATCCATGAAGGCCACGACTGGGACGATCAGCAGCGCGACCGCCATCATCAAGCCTTGAATCAAGTCGGTCCAGGATACCGCCAAAAACCCACCGAAGAAGGTGTAGGAGATGATGGCGATGGTGCCGATGGTCACGGCGATCGAGTAATCGTAACCGAATACCGTTTCGAACAGCTTGCCGCCTGCCACCAGACCGGAACTTGTGTAGAACAGGAAGAACATCAAGATGAAGATCGCCGAAATGACCCGCAACAGCTGTGAGTTATCGCGGAAACGCTTGGCGAAGAAATCCGGCAAGGTAAGGGAGTCGCTGGCCTTGAAGCTGTAAAGGCGCAGACGACGCGCCACGAGCAGCCAGTTGAGCCAGGTGCCTATCAGCAGACCAATCGCAATCCAACTGGCTGAAATGCCGCTGATGTAGGCAGCGCCGGGCAGACCCAGCAACAGCCAGCCTGACATGTCCGATGCCCCGGCGGAAATCGCGGAAGTCCAGGGTCCAAGTGAGCGGCCGCCGAGAATATAGTCGGACAGGTTGTTGGTACGTTTATAAGCGACGACACCGATACCCAGCATCAGTATCAAGTACGCCACGAAGGTAAAGGCAATGCCCAGGTTGTTTTGAACCATGATACGTTTCCTTTCCAGGAGTCAGGTTGGTTTTATAGTTGCTTCATTCAACATTTGATGAGGTGTTTCACTCATCGCCCAGCGCCAATAGCGATGCATTGCCACCCAGAGCAGCGGTATTATTGGTGAGGGTTTTTTCCGTGGCAAAGCGCAGCAGGTAATGCGGCCCGCCTGCCTTGGGGCCGGTCCCGGAAAGCCCCATTCCACCGAAAGGTTGTACACCGACCACCGCTCCAATGATGTTACGGTTGATGTAGACGTTCCCAGCGCGAATTTTCTGCGCTATTTCGGCGGCGAAAGACTCGTTACGACTATGCACACCGAAGGTCAGGCCATAGCCTCGGCCATTGATGTCGTCGATGACCTGATCCAGCTCGCCGGCCTTGTAGCGCACGATGTGCAATATCGGGCCGAACTGCTCATGCTCGAGTGCCTTGATGCTATCGATCGTGAATGCGACCGGTGCCACAAAGGTGCCATGTTCGGTCTGTTCGGTCGTCAACGGTGTTTCAGCTACCAGGCGTTTTTCCCCCTTGAGCTTTTCAATGTGAGCATTGAGGCCTTTACGGGCATCTTCATCGATCACCGGGCCGACATCGGTGCCCAGGTCGCGCGGGTCGCCGATACGCAACTCGTTCATGGCGCCTTTGAGGATTTCAATCACCCGGTCCGCAACGTCATCCTGCAAGTACAGGACACGCAAGGCGCTACAACGCTGCCCGGCACTCTGGAATGCTGACTGAATCACGTCCACCACGACTTGCTCGGGAAGGGCGGTGGAGTCGACAATCATGGTATTCATGCCGCCGGTTTCCGCCACCAGGGTCGGCAGGGGGGCATTTTCCCGTGCCGCCAGGGCGCGGTTGATGATCTGAGCGGTGTCGGTACCCCCGGTGAAAACCACCCCGGTGACCCGTGGATCGGAGGTCAGAACGCTGCCGACAGTCGGCCCATCACCGGGTAACAGTTGCACGACATCACGCGGCATGCCGGCTTCGTATAAAAGCTCGATGACACGGTGCGCGACGATGGACGTCTGTTCGGCAGGCTTGGCCAGCACGGTGTTACCCGAGACGGCGGCAGCAACCACTTGGCCGCAGAAAATTGCCACTGGAAAATTCCAAGGGCTGATCGCCGCGAACACCCCTTTGCCGCCCATTATCAAGCGGTTGGATTCCCCGGTGGGGCCAGGAAGCTCAGTGGCTTCGCCGAACGTCTCCTCGGCACGCATGGCGTAATAGCGGCAGAAATCCACAGCTTCGCGGATCTCGTCCACGCCGTCGGTCAGCAACTTGCCGCCTTCGCGTGAGCACAGCGTCATCAGCTCCGCCATATGCTCTTCCATCAAATCGCCCAGACGACGCAGGATGGCGGCACGTTCGGCAATGGGCGTGGCTTCCCAACGCGGGAAAGCGGCCCAGGCGGCATCCAGGGCTTTGCTTGCCTGCTCCTTGGTGGTCCATTGCACGCTACCCACCTGCTTGCGCCGGTCGAACGGGCTGGTCACTGTCTTGAGTTGAGCAGCATCGTCGGCGACGTCAAAGGCCAGCAGCGGCTTGGCGCGGTAGGTGACGTCCATGAAGCTGGCCATCTGCTTCATCAGCGGCTGGTAATGGCTGCGAATATTCAGGTTCACGCCACGAGAATTGCGCCGCGCCGGACCGTAGATGTCCCGGGGTAACGGAATATTGGGATTGGACAGCGTCTTGTACTTACGCAGGCTGATCACCGGATGCTGGCACAGCCATTCCACCGGGACGTCCGGGTCGACCAACTGATGGACAAACGAAGAATTGGCCCCATTTTCCAGCAGTCGGCGCACCAAGTAGGGGAGGAGGTCCTTATGCGCCCCCACCGGCGCATAGATACGGCAATAAGTACCTTTCGGAGCACGCTGCAAGGCGGCTTCGTAAAGGGCTTCGCCCATGCCGTGCAGACGCTGAAACTCGAAGGGGCGCTTGTTCTGGTTGGACACATCGAGAATGGCGGTCACGGTATGCGCATTGTGCGTGGCGAACTGAGGGAAAATCCGCTCCCTTGTCGCATCACTGAGCAAGAATTGCGCGCAGGCCAGGTACGCAACATCGGTACAGGCCTTGCGGGTGAAGACCGGGTAGCCTTCCACTCCGATCTGCTGGGACTCCTTGATTTCGGTATCCCAGTACGCGCCCTTGACCAGGCGCAGGGGAATTTCATCGCCCTGTTGGTCGGCAAGACGGTTGATATAGTGCAGCACCGGCAGCGCACGCTTGGCATAGGCCTGAATGACCAGACCAAAATGCCCCCAGCCTTTTACCGCCTCGCTTTCATAGACCGCGCGGAAGACTTCCAGCGACAGCTCCAGACGGTCGACTTCTTCGGCGTCGATGGTCACCGCCACATTGAGCTTGCGCGCACGGCTAACCAGTGCGATCACGGTATCGACCAGCTCGGTGAGAACTTGCTCGCGGCGACCGAATTCATAGCGCGGGTGCAGCGCCGAGAGTTTGATCGAAACCGAGGGCGAAGGCGTCTTGGCGGAAAGCGTCTTGCAGGTCTTGCCTACCTGGTCGATGGCTTTGGCGTAATCATCGAAGTAACGCTTGGCATCGTCACGAGTGCGAGCGGCTTCCCCAAGCATGTCGTATGAATAGGTATAGCCTTTATCGAACAGCGGCTTGGAGCGTTTGAGGGCTTCGTCGATATCCCGACCCAGGACGAACTGCTTGCCCATGATCTTCATGGCTTCATACATGGCGCGCCGAATGACCGGCTCGCCCAGGCGGTTGACCATACGATTAATGAAGGTCGCCGGTTGCCCTTCCTTGGGGTGATCCATCTTGAGCACACGGCCAGTCATCAATAACCCCCAAGTGGAGGTATTGACCAGCCAGGAGTCGCTTTTACCGATATGCGCTTGCCAGTCCGCCGGGCCGAGCTTGTCTTCGATCAAGGCATCGGCAGTCGCCTTATCAGGAATGCGCAACATGGCTTCGGCCAGGCACATCAGCATCAGGCCTTCGTGAGTATCGAGGCTGTATTGCTGCAGCAGCTCATCGATGGTGTCCACGGCGGTATCCATCTGGCGTACGTCGCGGACCAGCTCTGCGGTGCGTTGCTCGATACGGTCGAAGTCTTCACGATCCGTGTCCAGAAGCTTGATCAGTTCACCGACGTAGATATCTTCGTCGACAAGGTAATGGTCGCTGATACGGGCCATCAAGGTGTCGAGATCGGTTTGCCAGGTGGCAGGATCACGTAGTTTCTTGGCGTTGAGCATCGAAGCCCCCGAAGGTCTAAGCAATAACGGAAGGGTAATACCGGGCATAACACCCAATCTAATCACCGAATGTAATGCGCGGGGTTATTTGCTGCATGTCGGTTTCGACGCAAAACATGCTAATTTCAAGGCAAATTAAGTAACTTTACTACCTTAGTCTAGTTCTTGAGCCTCAACTAAACAGTTGGAAGCGGCAAAGGGGTCGTCATCGTTTGTGGTATTGACTGTGCAGCCAAGTTTGACGCAGTTGACGTGGTGATAATCCATAATTGCGCCGGAACGCATGGGAAAGCGCACTTTGGTTGGCAAACCCGGTTTGCACGGCAATATCAGCCAGGGGCGTGCGGCTGGTAAGTAACAGGTGTCGAGCGCTAGTCAGGCGTTGACGCTTGACGTATTGCCAGGGAGAAAGACCGGTTTGTGCACGAAAGCAGCTGGAAAAATGCGTTTCGCTCAAACAGGCCAGACGAGCGAGATCCGCGACGCGTAACTCATCCCCTAAATGCTGCTGAATATAACGGTTCAGCAGGGACATGTTCAGGCGCTTGCGGCCATGAGGAGCCTCGTCTCCCAGCCTGGCCTTGAGGGAGCCCAATAGCGTGACGGCAAGACGGTCCTGCTGCAAGGCGCCGGCTTCACCGAGTCCGCATTGCTGGTTCAGCTCGATATCGACAAATGCCAGATAATGGCGAAGGGCCTTGTCGAGAGTAAAAAAGCGCGGTGCATCGAACAAGGCCACCAACTCGCGATGGTCGCCGGTCAAGGCGGGGGCGTCCTCGGGAAGATCGAGAATCAATTGACGGTTATGGCCGCTGCCCGAGTAATAATGTTCATGATTGGCAGGGACGATGCAGCCTGCAAACGCATTGACATGTCCGCCCAATCCTTCTATCTCGAATTCCGCCGCACCGCTCAGCGTGATGACTAGCTGATGAAAATCATGGGAGTGATGGCGAGTGGCCCGCTCCAAGGGAATTTGACGAATAATGCTGGGCATGGAATGTCTCCTGAGCAAGACTGAGGACTGCTATGGTTGCGCGAGATCCGCAGCGTTAGCTTGTACCGCTAGCGGAAGCTAATATTGCTCGCGCAGCGACGTATGTGCCGCCAAGTGGTCGCGCAATCCCTTCAATTCCGCCTGGCCTTCTTGATCCAGCAACGGCTTGCCTTGGGCTACCCGCCAATGGCGCCCATGAGCTTCCATCAAACGTGCCGCACGGCGTCGTATTCCATCGAGATAGTCATCATGACGAATCGGATAGCCGATAATGGTATTCCACTCCGTTTCACTGACCTGGCTGTTCAGGGCCTTGTCGAACAATGCCAATAAATCATTGGGCTGGGTGCGGTATCGCGGCGTACGAGAGTTGAGCAAGATAATCACCATCGCACCGATAATCAGCAGACAGACAGCAAAAACCAGCAAAAAAAGAGCCACTACTATACTCCATCGGATGTGAGCAACGTCGATTCACCGTCACGTTTGGCCAACCTGCAAGTATACCCGGTAAGAGCGGAAAACGAAGATTTTGCCTTTTTGCGAACTTTCTGTGCGATCAGTGTCAGATAAAGTGAGGCAACACAGCGATAGCAGTCGCTAGGAATGTTGCACTTGCTTATTGTTTTCGATCCCTTGTTTCCGCCGCTCTCACGAGTGGCGGTTTTTTTTGTCGCTGATTTTGCTAACAATGAAATCGGCATGTGCTGGATACCGGGATCAGTGTCGACGAACGTGCAGAAGTGCATTGAGAATGTCACGGCGAGTGACGATGCCGACCAACCGGCGCTGTTCGACGACGGGATACACCTTGGGTTTGATGCCGAGCATTTCCTGGGCCAGGTCGGTAATGCCCTTGTTGGGTGTGACGGTCAAGACCTCATGCCGCATTAATTCCTTGACCAATGGCGGCTCGTCATTGTGGTACAGGCTTTCCAGCACTTTCCCTAGAACATCCTGTTCGGAAATGAAACCGACGAGATGGTCGTGATGGTCGACCACAGGCACGCCGGGCAAGCGGTGCAAGGCCAACCCTTTAGCAAGCGTGGTGATGGATGTCTCGGGAGAGACTCGGTAACAATCCCTGGACATGATGTCGCGAACGATCTCGGGCATTTTGCCAGCCATGTCTAAGCTCCTTCTCGTACCGATATACAAATGAGATTCTTCAACTGTAGGTGATTTATCCGTTCATGTTTCGATAAGGCACTCACGACTTTCAACGTTTTCAAGCGACAGGGCTGTTCGACAGGTTAAATGATGTCTCTCCCCTACTCTAAATCCCCAAACGAATTGTCAATAAGCTCAACCAGGTTCAGCAGGGCAGGGGTGTCGTTGTTCGACCTCCAGGCCATCCACAGGGGCATGTCGCCTCTAGGTGCAGAAAGCGGATGCCCGGTGTGGGATGCGAGCTGCTGGTGGCCGGACGATGGCGATATCCAGGCCGGCAGCCACCATGCGATCATAGTAAACCGGTGAGGCGCTACGAAAGCCCCAGACGAAGTCGGCATTCTTTAACAGCTGCTGGAATAATGGTCACCCCCCAATCGCATCGGTCGAGTCGAGTTAAAGCGACTAAAGGTGAATGGCTTGGACTAAAGTCTTATGGGCGGGTATACTGTTAGCATACTCACGATATGACGATTCTAATCCCATGACTATCCAGACGCTTTCACGCAGCATGCCCATCACCGCCCCTGAGGCCTCCCTGATCAAGCGAATGGGCGAATCCGCCTCTCGGCTGTTCGAGCGGATGACCGAATCCACTTATCGTCGACGCAAGGCCCACTTGCTGAACCACTTTTATATCTAGTGGAAGAGGTTGTGCTTGGCTCAAGGCGAGCCAGAGCAACATGACATAACGAGAAGAGCCAGCGCATTGCGCTGGCTCTTCTCGTTGGGGAGGGCAGGGTCAGGGGCGATGCGCCTGGGCCACGAAGTCGTTTCACTAACAGCGCATGCCGGTAGGTCGGAATTGGCGAGCTTCGTCAGCAGCCCATTAAGCAATGCTGCACTCAGAGCCTGTATCCATCGTTTGATAGTAGAGGAGAGGCTGTAAAGAATGCTTCTTATTTGCATTTCTGAATGGTATGTTGCTTAATTGAAATTAATTCGCATTCGTTAATGCGCATCATATCAACCAAAAGGAGCGTTTCATGAAACATATTGCGTTTTTGATGCTGGCAGGTCTGATAAGTAGCGGTGTGGCCATGGCGCATGATCATGAGGATGAACATGATCGTGCCGAGCATTTTGAGGGCAAGCAGGCCGAGACGCTGGAAGAAGCGGTTGCCAACTTCTCCGAGGGCAATCAACAGCTGGAGGAACTGCTAGCCTCTGAGGAGCTATCCAGCGAGCAGATGGGCGAGCTTCACATGCTGACTTACACCCTGGAGAATGCCCTACAGAAAATTGCCGAGGAAGGGGAGAGCATGGCGGTGTCTCTGGAAGAGGTGCACCTAGGGTCGGAAATGCTTGACCAGGAGCGCGTGGCTACCAACGGGGCGGACTATCTGGAAGCTGCCCGGACGCTGGTTGAATAAAGCGTTCATCTTGCTTGCTTGATGCTGGCCCGGCCTTTATCTTCTCTTTCGGAGAGGGGGAAGCCCTATCCCCCAATTCCCTCTTAAGCCACTCTGTTAGCGGCTCACTGCGGCGACTACTGGCTTTTCCAGGTAGCCACAGGCACAGCCGGGCGGCGGTCTCGATACTTCCCCAGGGCGCAACAAGCCGCCCGCTGTTCAGGTCATCTTCCACCAGCAATTTGGGCGCAATTGCCACACCCAATCCCGCTACCGCCGCTTCCATCAGATAGTAGAGATGATCAAACCCTTGGCCATCGCTTAGCGCCTGCTCAAGCTGCGCCATATCAAGCCCTTGGGTGTTGGCCCACTGGGGCCAGGCCTGTGGGCGTGAGGCGGTGACTAAAAGCTTGTTGGCAAACAGCGATTCTGGCTTGGCTGGGTCGCATTGAGCGGCCAGCTGGGGGCTTATCACTGCGCAAATCTGCTCTGGAATTAGCGAGACAACCTCCACATTGGCAGGCCAGGGTGGTGCGGAAAACGCCAGGGTGGCGCTGGCATCCGCCTGCTTGCCGGGAAGCTCGCTTTCGCTTACCACCACTTTCAGCTTCAGCTGGGGCAGCTCGCGGTGAAGCCGGTCCAAGCGGGGAATCAGCCAGCGCGCCAGCAGGCTGCCAGGACAGGCCAGGATGAAGGGCGCTTCCTCCACCTCATGCTTGAGCGCTGCACAACTATCCCGCAGGCGGGTAAATGCCTCGCCTACGCCGCTTTGTAATCGTTCACCATGGTGGGTAAGCACCAGCCCACGCCCCGCTTTGGCGAAAAGCGCCACGCCAAAATGGTCATCCAGGCTGCGCAGCTGGCGGCTGACTGCACCGTGGGTCACGCTTAGCTCACGGGCAGCAGCGGTAACGCTGCCCAGCCGGGCGGTGGCTTCAAAGGCGCGCAGTGCGCTGAGTGGCGGCATGCTGTTTTGCATCAATTGGTGACTCCAGCTCACATGTTGCTGCCATCTTATCGATTTTTATCACCGCCTGCCTGCGCTACCTTCATCACAATCCAGAACGCACCCAGAGGTCGTGATGAACCAACCTGTGAACCTACCCGATGCCAACGGTTTATTTGGCAGCTTCGGCGGCCGCTTCGTCGCCGAAACGCTGATGCCGCTGATTCTAGAGCTGCAAGACGAATACGCCGTCGCCAAAAACGACCCCGAATTCCAGCGCCAGTTAGCCTACTTTCAGGGCGACTATGTGGGACGGCCCAGCCCGCTCTACTTTGCCGAACGGCTGACCGAACACTTTGGCGGAGCCAGCATCTACCTGAAACGCGAAGAGCTAAACCACACCGGCGCGCACAAGATCAATAACTGCATCGGCCAGGTGCTGCTGGCCAAGCAAATGGGTAAAAAGCGCATTATCGCCGAGACCGGTGCTGGCATGCACGGTGTGGCCACCGCCACGGTGGCGGCACGTTTTGGCCTGCCCTGCGTGATCTACATGGGCACGACGGACATCGAACGCCAGCAGACCAACGTGTTCCGCATGAAGCTGCTGGGCGCGGAGATTATTCCAGTAACCTCCGGCACCGGCACACTAAAAGATGCCATGAACGAAGCGCTGCGCGACTGGGTCACCAACGTTGATGACACCTTCTACATCATTGGCACCGTGGCCGGGCCACACCCGTATCCCGCCATGGTGCGCGACTTCCAGGCAGTGATCGGTCACGAAACTCGCACCCAGATGCTCGAAAAACAGGGTCGCCTGCCCGACTCGCTGGTGGCCTGCGTGGGCGGTGGCTCGAATGCCCTGGGGTTGTTTCACCCGTTCCTGAAAGACCCTTCGGTAAAAATGATTGGCGTCGAAGCGGGCGGCAAAGGCGTAAAAAGCGGCTTGCATGCGGCCAGCCTGAACGGCGGCACGCCAGGAGTACTGCACGGCAACCGCACCTACCTGCTGCAAAATGAAGATGGCCAGATTGCCGACGCTCACTCGATTTCAGCGGGGCTGGATTACCCCGGTATCGGGCCGGAACACGCATGGCTGCACGAACAGGGGCGGGTTGAGTATGTGTCCGCCACCGATGACGAAGCGCTGGAAGCGTTCCAGATCTGCTGCCGCCAGGAAGGCATTATTCCCGCCCTGGAAACCGCCCACGCCCTGGCCGAAGTCGCCAAGCGTGCCCCCACGCTTCCCCGCGAGCACTTAATGGTGGTCAACCTAAGCGGGCGTGGCGACAAAGACATGATGAGCGTGGCCCACCATCTCGGTGATAAATTCGGGATGAAGAACGCATGAGCGCGACCCAGGAGATTCCCATGAACGATGCTTCCCGTCTTGAACACTGCTTTGCCGCGCTCAAGAAAGAAAACCGTCCAGCGCTGGTTAGCTACTTGACTGCAGGCGACCCGGACGCCGCCACCTCGCGCCGCCTGCTGCACGGGCTGCCAGCAGCAGGAGTGGATATCATCGAACTCGGCATGCCCTTCAGCGACCCCATGGCTGATGGCCCCGCCATTCAAAAAGCCGCGCTGCGCGCCTTGGAAAACGGCCAAACCCAAGCCAAAACGCTGGAAATGGTGCGCAGCTTCCGCGAGCAGAACAGCACCACACCGATTGTGCTGATGGGCTACTACAACCCCATTTTCTGCTACGGCGTTGATCGCTTTCTGGCGAATGCCGCCCGTGCCGGGGTAGATGGGCTGATTGTGGTTGACCTACCTCCCGAGCACGATGAAGAACTCTGCCAGCCAGCAGCCCAGCATGGCATTGATTTTATCCGCCTGGCCACCCCCACCACCGATGCCAAACGTCTACCCAAAGTGCTCAGCAACGCCTCCGGGTTTATCTACTACGTATCCGTGGCGGGCGTTACCGGCGGCAGCGCACCCACACCCGAACGGTTGGAAAACTCGGTTAGCCAACTGCGCGAACATACCCAGCTGCCCATTGCGGTGGGCTTTGGTATTCGCACCACCGAACAGGCCGCCACCATTGGCCGGTTCAGCGATGCGGTGGTGGTCGGCTCCGCGCTGGTAGACTGCATAGAGTACGCCAGCACCCCCGACGACGCCGTTGAACGGATACATGGCCTGGTGAGCGAACTGGCCGAAAGCGTCAGGGCGTGCCGTAGGTAGGGTTAGCAGGCACATCCAGATTAATAAAAACCGTGTTTCCGCTGTTTACTGAATATTTTTTGTTCAAGTGAACAAGGTATGTAGATGCGAGGCGTTTTGCGATGAAATTTACGAGGCAAGCAGATTCGCGCTATCTTTCGTAAGCGCAGGGCAAAGTTACCAAATAGCGATAGCAATAAATGTACGCAGCCAGGCTGCTCATTGCTGACACTCCCCACCTGCCGCGCTTCGCGCTTTAGGCGAGGGTTCTTGGGTCACCCCGAGAACCTTCCTGCTTCGACACGCCTTCACTAGACAACGGCTAGGCCGCTGCCCCCGCTCCAGTCGCTCCACAGGCGAGCCCCGCCAGTCCGGCGGTTAGAATATTCTTCGCCGCATTGATGTCGCGGTCGATCACCTGGCCACAGCTGTCGCAGTGCCAGTGGCGCTGCGACAGCGGCAGCTTTTCAACCTTGTGGCCACAGCCATGACACAGCTTGCTGCTGGGGAACCACTGGCTCACTTTCACCACTTGTCGACCGGCCCAGGTGGCCTTGTACTCAAGCTGGCGGACAAATTTGCCCCAGCCGGCATCACCGATGGCTTTGGCTCGCGATCGGTTTTTCACCATGCCAGTGATATTCAGCGACTCGACACACAGCACTTGGTTTTCGTTAATCAGCATGCGGGTCGCTTTATGGGTCGCATCGCGGCGGCAGTCCGCGATCTTGGCATGGAGCGTCGCCACTTTCCGGCGAAGTTTAGCGCGATTCTTTGAGCCTTTCTGTTTCTTGGCCATCTGGCGCTGAAGGTAGGCCAGCTTGGCTTCGTAGCGTTTCAAGTGGCGCGGGTTGCCGGATTTCGCGCCATCGCTGGTGATGAACAGGTCAGTGAGCCCCAGGTCGATGCCGGTCATCTTCGGCGTGATCGGGAGGGCATCCGGGACAAACTCACATAGGCAACTGATGAAATAGCGGCCCGCAGGGTCTTGCGAAATCGTGATACTGGAGGGCGCACTGGGTAGCGGCCTACTCCAGCGGATCGGCAACGACACCTTGGACTTGGCGATAATGATCTCGCCATCACGATAGCGAAAGGCCGCCTTGGTCAAGCGGATCGACTGCCGCCCATCCTTGCGCTTGAAGCGCGGATAGCGCGCCCGAAGTTTGGAGTTGAAGAAGTTGTCGAAGGCGGTTTTCTGGTCACGCAGGGTTTGTTGCAGGATGACGCTCGATACTTCCTTGAGCCACGGAAACTCGGCTTTCAAGTCCACCAGGCGCTTTTCCGCTGCGGAAGACGACACCGACTCGCCGTGCTGCTGATACGCCTCGGTGCGATACGCCAGGCTATTGTTCCAGACAAAACGTGTACACCCGAACGACTGTGCCAACAGCACAGCCTGTTCTGGTGTGGGGTAGAGACGTTCTTTGTAGGCACGTTTTGTCATACTGGAAAAAATATCAGGGGTTAAGGGCAATATCAATACAGCACCACTGCGCGGTGCGCGTTTGTATCTCCGCCCGATTGGGCGAAGCTTTACGCGCTAATTGGTAAAAATGTTCATTTTTGATTGCTTGTGCGTCCTGATCGCCGCAGGCATTATCAGCGCTTGCGGCTGCCTGCGTGTCGCACGCTTAACAGACGGTCAGGCCGTGTTGAACGCATATTGACCGCAGGCAGCAACCATCAAGGATTCTGCAACCCCTAGGGGAAACAATGGGAAAGCTCTTCTCACTGATCGTACTGCTGGCGCTTGGCTATGCCGGCCTGTACTTCTATTACGGCGTTGCCGTCGAACAGGAAGTTCAGCAACAGCTGGATGATCGTGGCCTCACCTCGGTCAGCGTTGATAACGTCGAGTATGGGCTACTGGCACCCCTCAACACATCCGCGAATATCTCGGCGACCGTCAGTTACCGCGGCTCTCAGGCGGCACTGAATTTGACGGTGCAGGGACACCCGCTGTTTTTCGATGAGATAAGTGTCGAGCTCGATGGCCTCCAGGCGCTGCGACTGGGCATCGGCTTCGGGCAGTAGAAAACGCTAAAACGCTTCGGTTGCCTGCCGGGGCATTTTTTTGTGGGCAATCTATCTAAGCAGTACAGGCTAGGTGAGCATTTCCCCGCAGGCTAAAATGTGGCTACAGGAGATGGGCTTAATCTAAACTGGCTGGTAAGCTGGATGTACTAGAGCAAAAATGCCGCAGGGAACCTAATGATGCAGGATACGCCCCATATCACGCTTCACCCCGTTAGCCAGCGCTCGGTTTGTTGGCCGCTTTCTTTGCCGCGTTATTCTACTCCGTGCTTGCCGGAATCGCGCCTTTGACGGTCGTTGGCTTCTACGCTTTGATAAGCGCCGTATCCTTCATCATGTACGCGTTGGACAAGTCGGCGGCGAGGCGGGGGGCGTGGCGTACTGCGGAGACGACCCTTCATCTCACTGACCTAATCGGGGGGTGGCCAGGTGCTTTGGTCGCGCAGCGCGTGTTTCGCCATAAAACGAGGAAGCAGCCGTTCCAGTTCGTCTTCTGGACGACGACCATAGTCAACACTGGAGCGCTAGCGTGGCTGCTGCTCTCAGATGGGGCGACAGGCCTCCGTGCCAACTTTGGGATTGGCTAACCAGGCGCTAGCTGGAGCGGATGCCTTCGCCGCGGCTCAGCTTCAACGTTAATATGATTCCTGATCAGGCTTCCAGCCACTCACCCGCATCACCTCCCTAACCACCGCCTCATTCAACATGCCGCCTTTGGCTTCGATCAGCATAAGCCATTCACGGGCGGCGGGTGATGCCGGTGTAACTATCTCGCGGTTAAGAATCGGCTTGGGTGGGCAACGTCATGAAGACGGGCATTCCGGCGGGGTGGGGCTGGCGGAGAAGGTGAGTCCGCTGAACCAGGCAGTGGCATTGCCGCCAGCGTTGTCGCCGTCACTCATCAGCGCCACGCCATCGATATGGTCATGGCGTTCGCCGAACAGGCGCTGGTAGTCTTCCCGTACGTTGCGTACCTCCGCGACCCACTCGCCAACCTGTTGGTCACCGCCTTGCAGCGCCAACAGCTGGGCGCGTTGGGTAAAGGCGTTGGGCCATGCCGTACTGGCTGCCTGCGTCGAAGACCACACATAGTTCACCGACTGCACCTGCCAGGGCAGGATGCCTGTCTTGTGGGCGACGTAAACCCGCGCCGGGTAGTCGTCGCCGGCTTTGGTTCTTTCGTTCAGGCCGGGATAAATGCGATCCACCTGCCAGCACCACTTGAGGTAGGGCGTCTGTGTCAGGTCGATCTCGCGCTCAAGGTAAAGCGCGGAGGCCTGCTGGTTGGCGCGCGCCTGCAAGACGGATTGACCATCCTTGTCGACCACGCGATATTCGGTTTCACCCTCAAAGCTGCGGGTAGGCCAGCGCTCCATGTGGTAGGGGGAGAAGTGCAGGTCATCACTGCCGCTCACTGGGCTGATCACCACGGCCAGCCAGGGAACAAACAGCCAGCGCAGTAAGGGTGTTAGGGAGAATCTAGAGAGTCGCATGGTTGGCTCCGGTGGTGTTGGTCAGCGATTGGTTTGCGGGACCAGACTCCTGGCTTTGTATGCCGGTAATGATCGGTATTGAATTTTTATGCCGGATACGTGGTCGTTTGTGAATGATAGGGTGTTTGTCTTAATCGCTCACCTCATAAGAATCGGAGTGGCCAATGGATGCGAGAGAATATCTGAATCGAAAAGGGGTGCCTCTGGATCGCGATCCAGACAAGCCCAATACCCTGGAAGAAAAGGCCTGGGAACGTGCTCGGGGTGCCGGGCACGAGCGGCCCAAGGTCGGCACGCCGCATGACTGGGAAGAATGGGAGCGGCATCATGAGGATCTGGCCGAAGGCTCTGAAAGCCTGGAACAGAAAATCGACAAGCAAGCGCATCGCCAGGCCGCTGAGCATGCTTCCGGGCAAGCCAAGCCTGAAGCAAACAGCCCCGAAGCAGGCAAATCCGAGGCAAGTGGCAGTGGGGTCGAATATTTTACCCCCAAGGCAAAAAGGGTGGAGGCTCCTCCCGCCACTGAGCCGCCATCATCCCCCGCAATGCCAGCGCTGAAAATAGCCTATTATTTCCTGGCCGTGTTATTGCCGCCCTTGGCCTTGGCGCTTTCTGGCGCCGGGGGGCGGCGTATTGCGTTGGGGGTGCTGTTGACCCTGGCCGGTTGGTTGCCGGGCGTCATATTGGCGTTGGTCTGGTTGCGTCGCCGTTTTCCATGAATTCAGGGCAGTAAACAGACTGTCAATAAACGCCCTTGGCAAGCCCGCCGCAGTGCGTATAATCCCGGTAAACTATTTCTACCAATGAGGTTTACCAATGGGGTATCTGGTCGGCGTTACACTGCTGTGGGCGTTTTCGTTCTCCTTGATCGGGGTGTATCTCGCCGGGCAGGTGGATAGCTATTTTGCGGTGCTGTTACGCATCAGTCTAGCGACATTGGTGTTCCTGCCGTTCCTGCGGCCTAGCCTGCTGCGTGGCAGGCAGCGGCTAGCACTGATGGCACTCGGGGCACTTCAGCTGGGCGTGATGTATATCTTTTTCTATCAGTCATTTCTGCTGCTCTCAGTACCCGAGGTGCTGCTGTTCACCATCTTCACGCCAATCTATATCGCCTTGCTCGACGACATGCTGTTCGGGCGCTTCACCCCGATGTATCTGGTTACCGCACTATTGGCGGTCATCGGCGCCGGTGTGATTCGTTACGATGGCATCGATAGTGGCTTTTGGTTGGGGTTCCTCGTGGTACAAGGGGCCAATCTGTGCTTCGCCCTGGGGCAGGTCGGCTATCGCCGATTGGCTTCTGATTTACCGGCGTCGTTGCCCTGGCATAACGTCTTCGGCTGGTTTTTCATCGGGGCGTTGATGGTCGCGGTACCGGCCTTCCTGTTATTGGGCAATAGCACGGCCTTGCCGACCACCGCCGTGCAGTGGTCGGTATTGGTCTGGCTTGGGCTGGCGGCGTCCGGGGTGGGCTACTTTGCCTGGAACCGGGGAGCTACCAAGGTGGATGCGGGAACCCTGGCGGTCATGAACAATGCCTTGATTCCCGCCGGGCTGGTCGTCAACCTGCTGATCTGGAACCGCGAGGCTGAGCTGGGGCGCTTGCTGCTCGGGGCTTTGATCATGGCGGCTTCGTTGTGGCTCAATCATTGGTGGTTACAGCGCAGAGCCACCAGCCCGGCCTGAGCCTTTCAGGCAATGAGACGCTGAGACAGTGAGATGATGAGGCGCCGGGCGTGTTTGCTCGTCGCCTCGGCTGTGCGCATAATGACCGCTGATTCGCGAGAGAGCCGCGCATGACCGAAAACGTAAACAAAACACCGGTTTCAGGTTCATCCACCCATGGTGCCGCACGTCCTTTTGCCACCATCGGCTTGATCGGGCGCCTGGGCAGCACCAAGGTGGTCGATTCGCTCAACCGCCTGGTGAATTTCCTTGTGCAGCAAGACTACAAGGTGATCGTCGAGGATCGCACCGCAACCGTGATCCCCGACCATGGCCAGCCGGAAGCCAGCCGACGCATGCTCGGCCAGCTGTGTGATCTGGTGATTGTGGTCGGCGGTGACGGTAGCTTTCTGGGGGCGGCGCGTACGCTATGTCACACCGGTACCTTGATGCTCGGCGTCAACCGTGGTCGGCTGGGATTTCTGACCGATATTTCTCCCGATGAGCTGGAAACCCGCGTGGGCGAGGTGCTCGCAGGGCGCTATGAACTCGAAGAGCGCTTTCTGCTCGAGGCGGAGCTTTACCGTAACGGCGTTGCTGTGGGTAACGGTGAGGCCTTGAACGAGGTGGTGGTTCATCCTGGAAAAGCCGTGCGGATGATCGAGTTCGAACTGTTCATCGACGGCCATTTCGTTTACAGCCAGCGCAGCGATGGCTTGATCATCGCCACGCCCACCGGCTCCACGGCCTATGCGCTGTCTGGGGGCGGCCCCATCATGCATCCCAAGCTGGATGTAGTGACGTTGGTGCCCATGTTCCCGCACACGTTGTCCAGCCGCCCCATCGTGATAGATGCGGCCAGTGAAATTCGGATACATATCGGGGAAACCAACCAGACCTACCCCCATGTCAGCTGTGACGGCCAGACCCGTGCCGTGGCCAAGCCCGACGATGTCCTGGTGATACGGCGCAAGCCGCAGCGGGTCCAGATGGTGCATCCCATTGGGCATAATTATTATGAAGTCCTGCGCAGCAAGCTGGGCTGGGGTCATCGCCTGGGGGACTGATATGCAAGGCTATGACTTGATCGGCGACGTTCACGGCTGCGGTGCCACCCTGGCGGCGCTGCTCGAAAAGCTCGGCTATCACCAGCGCAACGGCGTCTACCGTCACCCAAGGCGTAAAGTGATCTTTCTGGGAGATCTGATCGATCGCGGGCCGCGCATCCGGCTGGCGGTCAACATCGCTCGGCGCATGGTGGAAGAGGGCGAAGCCCATATCGTCATGGGCAACCACGAATACAACGCCCTGGCCTATTACCATCCGGCACCGGTTGGCAGTGGACAGCGCTGGTTGCGTGAGCATAGCCCTCGGCATAACCGGATTATCCAGGAAACCTTGACGCAGTACCGCGACTACCCCAGTGAATGGGAAGACAACCTGGCCTGGTTCATGCAAATGCCGCTATGCCTGGAACTGGACGGCCTTCGGGTGGTGCATGCCTGCTGGGACGAGGCGTTGATCGAGCAACTCTACCAGCGCTTGCCCGACGCCCGCATGACGCCGGAGTTTCTGGTGGAATCCACCGACCCGGATACACAGGCATACCACATTCTGGACCGGCTTACCCGGGGCACTTCGATTCCCTTGCCGGAAGGCGTTCATATTCATTCTGGTGACGGCTTTACCCGGCGCAGTTTTCGAGCGCATTTCTGGGCCAGGCAGCCGCAAACGTTGGGGGATGTGGTGTTTCAGCCGGACAACTTGCCGGGCGATCTCGAACAGCGTCCCTTGTCGCCCAGCGAAGTGGCGCGCCTGAGTTATTATGGGCCTGATAAGCCACCGCTTTTCATCGGCCATTATTGGTGCGAAGGCATTCCCGCCTTGCCTAGCGCCAATATTGCCTGTCTGGATTATAGTGCGGTCAAATACGGGCGTCTGGTAGCCTATCGCTGGAGTGGCGAGCAACGCTTGAATGCCGATCATTTCGTCTGGATTCCTGTTCCTCAGGAAATAAATGACCAGCCGCGACCCTGGGAAATCGACTTCGAATGACTTTTTTATCGCATGAATTTTTTATCGACAGGTGGAACTTACCCAATGAGACACAATCAGAGTAAGTGTTCCCTTGAATGATCCCTTGCTTAGATCCCGGCGGTTCCCTCCGCCGGTTTTTTTTCGTGTCTGTCATTTGTGGGGCCGGTAAGCCACCATACAGTCAAATCAGGGATAAACGCCGTCTAACGGCATTGAATGGAGACACTATGCATCCTGTGATGCTTCTGCCTCATGATGCGGATACTCGCACCTTGCGCCAAGCGTTGTGGAAACGGCGCATCGGCCATCGTATTACTCAGGAAGCCGATGGACAGCTGATCTGGGTGGCCGACCCCACGCAATATGATGAGTTACGAAGCCTTGTACAGCGCTGGCAAAGCGGGGCGTCTCTGGAACTGCCTCAGCGCCGCAAAAGGCACTCCACACAAGCGGTCTGGCCCATATTACGCCGAGTGCCGGTGACGGCTTCCATAATAGCGATAAGCTTGCTGGTGTTTGCCCTGACAGGTCTTTTCGGCGACCTGTTGATCGTCAGCTTGACCATCGTGCCGGTGGGTATTGCCAATGGCCAGCTGGCGTTCGGTTCCTTGAGCGAAATGCTGGGCTCGGGCCAGGTATGGCGGCTGTTGTCACCGGCATTCTTGCATTTCGGCTGGATGCACCTGATTTTCAATCTGATGTGGGTGTGGTACTTCGGTCGTCAGATAGAGTTATTGCAAGGTAGCCGCATGATGTTGCTGCTGTTGGTTGTCGCGGGCATCGGCGCTAACCTGGCTCAGTATGTCACCGGCACGGTACTGTTTGGCGGCATGTCCGGGGTGGTGTATGCCCTCCTGGGACATGTATGGCTGATGTCGCAGCGGGCACCCCAAAGCGGATTCTTCGTTCCCCAGATGCTGGTGGTGTTCATGCTCGGTTGGATGGTTTTCACCATGACCGACATGGCCGGTGCCATCGGCTTCGGAAATGTCGCCAACGAGGCGCATTTAGGCGGATTGATCGTGGGCCTGGCCAGCGGCTGGTATTATTCTTCACGACGTTTGAAATCTTGATCTCAGGAGCCCGCCATGAGCGACATGACATTCGATAAAATGATCAGCCAGATGACCCCGGCGATCTATGAAAGCCTGAAACAATCGGTCGCCCTGCGCAAATGGCCGGATGGCCGCCGTTTGACGCCCGAACAGACCGAACTTTGCCTGGAAGCGGTGATGCGCTTCGAGGCGGAAAACAACGTTCCGGAAGATCAGCGCGTTGGCTATCTGGAACATCGCACCTGTGGCGCCGCCGCAAGCGGTGCGGATGTTTCGCCGGAAATGACCGGTCTGGGACAGGATGTCGGTCGTGGCTGAAGGAGTTCGCGGCTGTTTAACGAAGATGGCTGCTCAGGTGAGCGCGCAAGGGGAAGTGAGTTATACCTTGCGCGCTGGCGAGCACGAGCTTTCACTTAATGAGCGTATCGGCTCACCCCTGTCTATTCAGTGGACCGGCGCGATCGCCTGCACCCATTGCGGACGCGCGACACGCAAAAGTTTTGCTCAGGGCCATTGTTACCCTTGTTTCAAGCGTTTGGCCCAGTGCGACACCTGTATCGTCAAACCCGAAACCTGCCATTTCTTCCAAGGCACCTGCCGGGAGCCGCAGTGGGGCGAAAAGCACTGCTTTCAACCGCATGTAGTATATCTGGCCAATTCCTCGGGCCTCAAGGTGGGTATCACGCGCAACACCCAAGTGCCTACCCGCTGGATGGATCAGGGCGCTATCCAGGCATTGCCGATCCTTGAAGTGGATACACGTTTGCAGTCGGGGCAGGTGGAAATGTTGTTCAAGGAACAGGTGGCCGATCGGACCAACTGGCGCGCCATGCTGAAAGGGCAGGTGCCTCCCCTCGATTTGCAAGAAGAACGCGACCGCTTGTTGATCGGCTTGGAGAGCGGTTTGAGCGATCTGAGTGAGCAGTTCGGCGAAGGCGCTCTGCGCCGATTGAACGGTCCCGTGCAGCATTTCACTTACCCGGTACACACATTTCCTCAAAAAGTCGTATCGCATAATCTCGATAAACAACCGCTGGTGAGCGGTACGCTGATGGGCATCAAAGGGCAATATCTGATGCTGGATAGCGGCGTGATCAACCTGCGCAAGTACACCGGCTATGAAGTGGCGATTCAATAGGTGGACTGGTCAGTCGGCGGCAACCTGCTAAGGTAAAAGAATCACCTTTTGCTGAGAGCGGTTTATGGGTTTGTCGATGCAAGGATGCTGTAATGCCTTGGCTTAAACTACTGCATATCATTGCATTAGTGATTTGGTGCGGCTCGTTGCTGTATCTTCCCGCCCTCACCATCCAGTCATCGCGAGCCCGCCCAGATGCGGGCTTTGCCCAGAACGCTCCATTGATGCCGCGCTTTTTCTTCATTTCAACCGCCACGCCCGCCGCCTTGGTCGCCATCGTTACCGGGACTGTGTTGTTCTTGTTGCATCATCAAACGGGAGGCTGGCTAGTCTTCAAGTTGTTTGCGGTCATGGGGATGGTGGCTGCCCATGGTGGGCTGGGCTGGTTGATTACCCGGCTGGAAAACGGGCGCACGCTAGGTGCCACGGTGGGCAGTGTTCTCTTTGCTCTGCTAGCCGTGTCAGCCATCGTGACGGTGCTGACGCTGGTTCTGGCCAAACCCATGGATTGGAGTTGAGCCGCCATGTTGAAGCCAGCGACATCTCTTCTGCATGAGGAAGGAAATTCATCGCCTGCATCATCATTTTTCGACCTGCACCCCTACCGCATGTTCGTACACCAGGTGCCCCCCAAGCAGGCCTGCAGCGGCGATCATGCCAGCTGTCATCAGCGAAATCGCCAATCCCCATGGCAAGATGATCTCTGGGTCATTGATTCGCAACAGCCAATTGAACGACGCCAACGACAACATCATCACCGCGATGATGGCGTGATTCCAGCCGGTTATCTTGGAACGAATTTTCTTGACCGTGATCAGGTCGACAATCCCCGCCAGGCTGGCCAGCCAGCCTCCGAAAGCGCCCACTCCGGCGAGCCACATGCCGGCGCGAATCCAGAACGGGTCCTGGGTGTAGAGATACCCCAGGTCACTCGCTACCAGCGCTATCAGTGCCGCCACCGGAAAGTGAATCATCAAGGGATGAAGCGGATGACCCGCAATAGCCGCGTGGCTTTTGATATTACGTTGTTTCACTTCCGCCATGATCCTCTCCCGTGTCTGACGTCTATGGGGTTAATGAGAGTGCAGTGGATGAGAGCCCGGTTGATACGAGTATGGTCGATACCGGCCTTCTTGGCAGTCTTGTTGACCGGTTGCGCCGGGAACAAGTCGATTCTCGACCCTGCCGGGCGGGCGGCCGCCGATGTCGCCCTGGTATGGTGGGGAATGGCGGGATTTTTCAGCCTTGTTTTGATCATGGTGGTGGCACTGGGGCTTTATAGCTTTCGCCGGCGTTCGAGGCCGAAACTTTCGGCGCTTGAGGAAAAGCGCTTGGCTCGGCGATTTATACTCGGCGGTGGCGTCTTGTTGCCGGTCGCAACCATTGGGGTGCTGCTGATTTTCGGCGTGCCGGCGGGTCAGCGGATGTTGCCGGTGCCACTGGGCACCCCGCCCGATGTCATCCAGGTTACCGGCCACCAATGGTGGTGGGAGGTTCGTTATCCGGGGGCCGAGGGCGGTGAAGTCGTCACCGCCAACCAGCTGGTGATGCCGGCAGGAGAGCCGGTGGATTTTCACGTCACCGGGGCGGATGTGATCCATTCGTTCTGGATCCCGCGGTTGGGCGGCAAGATCGACATGATTCCCGGACACATCAACCGCATACGCCTGGAGGCGGATAGCCCGGGTGTTTTCGGTGCCCAGTGCGCTGAATTCTGTGGCACCCAGCATGCCCACATGCAGCTGTATGTGGAGGCGATGGAGCGCAGCGATTACGAGGCCTGGCTCGCCGAGCGTCAAGCAGCGAAGCTGGAAACCCTTGCCGTGCAATCCGACGCCCATGCACCCGCGCGTGAGGTCTTCGTCGAATATTGCGCCCGTTGCCACCGTGTGGCGGGATTGACCGTGCCCGACTCGCAATGGGAGCTTGCGCCTATACAAGGGCCGGATCTTTCGGATATTGGCGCACGGCCCACCCTGGGGGCCGGGGTACTGGCCATGGAGGAAGGCGCCATCGGCTATTGGCTGGAGCATCATCAACAGCTCAAGCCGGGCAACCGCATGCCCGCGCATCTGGCGCTTGAACCCCCGGCATTGCAAGCCATCGGCGACTGGCTGGAGACGCTAAGCCCATGAACGATAGCTCTCAAGATAGTTCTCGGAAAACCGCCCCTGAAGATACCCGGCGTTTTCTTGAGGACCTGGAACGAGTCTGGGCGAATCCACGCGGCTTAGGCGCATTGACCATCGTCAACCACACCACCGTAGGGCTGCGCTTCATGCTTACCGGCATGGCATTTTTCCTGGTGGGTGGGGTGTTGGCCATGTTGATACGCTCTCAACTGGCGTTTCCGGGGCAAAACTTCATGGCGCCGGAAATTTACAATCAGGTCGTCACCATGCATGGAACGGTGATGATGTTCCTGTTTGCGATTCCGATCCTGGAAGGGCTGGCGATCTACATGATTCCCAAGATGATCGGCGCCCGGGATCTGGTGTGCCCGCGTCTATCCGCCTTTGGGTATTGGTGCTATCTGTTCGGCGGACTGATTCTGCTTTCCAGTCTGTTCATGGAGATGGCGCCGTCAAGCGGCTGGTTCATGTACACCCCGCTAAGTAGCAAGGTCTACTCGCCGGGGCTGGGCTCGGACTTCTGGTTGCTGGGGATCACCTTCGTCGAAATATCGGCGCTTTCCGCCGGTGTCGAATTGGTGGTGTCGATTCTGCGTACCCGCACACAAGGCATGGCGCTGCACAAGATGCCGCTATTCGCCTGGTACATCCTGGCGATGGCCATGATGATCGTGGTGGGGTTTCCGCCATTGATTCTGGGAAGCGTTCTGCTGGAGCTGGAACGTGCCGTAGGCATGCCATTTTTCGACGTCGCGGGCGGCGGTGACCCCATTCTTTGGCAACATTTGTTCTGGCTGTTCGGCCATCCGGAGGTCTACATCATTTTCCTGCCGGGAGCGGGAATTGTGTCGACCTTGATTCCGGTTTTCGCAGGACGCCCCATTGTGGGTTACGGCTGGGCGGTGTTTGCGGTTATCACCACTGGTTTCATTAGCTTCGGGCTCTGGGTGCACCATATGTTCACGGTGGGCATGCCGCAGCTGGCTCAGACCTTCTTTTCCGCCGCCAGCATGTTGGTGGCGGTGCCGACGGGTATTCAGATATTTCTGTGGCTAGCGACATTGTGGCTGGGCAAGCCGCGATTGCAGGTACCCATGCTGTGGATTTTCGGGTTTCTGTTTGTCTTTGTATTGGGTGGTTTGACCGGGGTGATGCTGGCGCTGGTGCCTTTCAATTGGCAAGTCCACGATACGCACTTCGTGGTGGCCCACATGCATTATGTGCTGGTGGGCGGCATGTTCTTTCCCTTGATCGGCGGGCTGTATTATTGGCTGCCGTTGTTTTCCGGGCGCATGCCTTCACAAACGCTGGGGAAATGGGGCTTCTGGCTGACGTTTCTGGGCTTCAACGGCACCTTTTTGATCATGCACTGGACCGGGCTTCTGGGTATGCCGCGGCGGGTATATACCTACGGCGCCGATGAAGGCTGGCAGTTGTTCAATCTTATCTCCTCGGTAAGTAGTTTCCTGATGGCCATGGGAATCGCCATGATTCTGGTGGACATCATGTTGCACTTTCGCTTCGGCAAACCGGCCAGACAAAACCCCTGGAATGCTGACACCCTGGAATGGGCGACTTCCATGCCGCCCAGCCCGTATAACTTCGTCAGCTTGCCCAAGGTCGAAACCCGCCATCCGCTGTGGGAATATCCGCAACTTCCGCGCACTATCGCCGAAGGCAGGCATGGCTTGGCGGCGGCCTTTCATGGACGTCGTGAAATATGGGGAACCGATCCCTTGACCGGCAAGTTGCGCGAAGTGATCCATATACCCACCAATTCCTGGTGGCCCTTGTTCGCCGCCCTGGCCTTGGCGGTGGTGTGTATCAGCCTGTTGCTGCGCTGGTATCCGCTGGCGGGCATAGCCGTTCTGGTCGCGGCCGGCTTCTTGCTGCGTTGGTCCTGGGAGAACGGCGCTCACCCCAGGGCGGCGCCGGATACCCGTGAGCAGCCCGGCAATCCGCCGCTTCACTCCCGTACTCTGGATGGCCCCGGCGTCTGGACCATGGCAGTGGCCTTGCTGGCCAATGGGGCCTTCTTTCTTTCATTGCTATTCGGCTGGTTCTACCTCTGGACGATTTCACCCGAGTGGAGCATGCCGCCTGAATCACCGCTTTCACTCACGCTTCTGGTATTGGCCGGGCTGGCGTCGAGTGCCGGCTGGTTGTGGCTGGAACGCTGTGTACGTCGTCTTCGCCGTCGCCAAGGGGCTGGCCTGGCCAAAGGCCTCTATATGATCAGTGCCTTGGGGGCTGTTCAGCTTGGCCTGCTGGTGTGGGTGCTGGTGCTGGCTGAGCTGGACGTGACCGCCACTGCGCATGATGCCGTGCTGATGGTCAGCCTGGTCTATGTGATGCTGCACACTGGCTTTGGTGCGGTACTCACGCTATTGCAAGGCCTGCGTGTGGGTTACGGTTATGTGGGGGTGGAAGCTCCCCTGGAACCCGTGGTGGTCAGACTTCTATGGCGTTATAACTTGGGAGTTTACTGGATAGTCGTGGTTTCTCTGGCGGTACTTCCCAGAATGATAGGAGGGACCACATGAGGCAAATACTCTGGACGCACCCTATCAATTTGGTCGTGGGCTTGACGCTGTGGAGTGTATGGTTTGTGGCCATGTATGGCGGGCTGTCGGTGGTCTGTGCAATAGCGCCTCCCGATCCCGAGCAAGGCCCGCTTACTCTGCTCAACGCTGGACTTGCTCTATTGACCCTGATAACCGTCGCCTTCTTGGCATGGCTGGCCTGGAAATGCTTTCACGCCTCGCAACAGACAACTATGCGAGCCGCACACTTTTGCGCCATTGTGTCCGCGGGGCTTTATTTGGCTTCCATGGTTGCGGTGCTGTTTGTGGGCGTACCGGTGCTTGGCTTGTCACCCTGTGTCTAACGACTCTTGTCACGCTTCTGCGTAGGGCTGTCACCCACTGAATGAATACTCCTCTTTCGCCCGAACCTGATGCAAAGCCCACCGCAAGCCAGGAGGCACTCTTTTCCCTTGGTGGCATGTGGTGCAGCAGCTGCGCCCTGGCTATCGAGGCGCGGCTGCAACGCCTTCCCGAGGTGGCGGCGGCTAGCGTGCATTATCCCAGTGCGAGCCTTTGGGTCAGAGGGAGAGCGTCAGCCAAAACCTCGGGAATCACCTTGGAAGCCCTGGCGCCGGTGGTGCGCCGACTGGGCTATTCGCTAGGCCTGCCTGAGACCACCCTCGACGCCCATGCGCGGCTGGAAAAGGAAAGCCGTTACCTGGCATTGCGCCTGTCGGTGGCAGCCGTGTTCGGCATGTGGACGATGCTGGCTTCGCTGTTGATTTATGCCGAGGCGGTATCTTCAGCCGAGATCGAGTACGTTCTGGCCTGGGTTTCGGGCGCATTCTCCTTGCCGGTGGTGCTATTTTCCGGCGTGCCGTTTTACCGCGCCGGATGGCGCACCTTGCGCGCCCGAAAACCCGGTATGGACGTTCTGGTGAGCCTGGGTGTCTGGGGTGCCGTAGTCGTTTCGCTGGGTCTTTTGGCGCGTGGCTCGGCCGAGGTGTATTTCGATACCGCGGTGATGTTGATTGGGTTGCTGTTGGTGGGACGCCTGGTGGATACCCTGTGTCGTCATCGCGGGCTGCGCGCCCTGGATGCCCTAGCGCTACCCGAAACGACCGTTGCCTGCCGGGAGCAGGGGCGTTGGGAAGAGCGCGCCCGAACTGAAGTGCCGCGTAATGCCAGAATCCGCGTGGACAAGGGCGCCACCCTTCCTCTGGATGGCTATGTCGAAGACTCGCCCGCCTGGGTCGATCTGGCTCCCTTGACCGGCGAAAGCGTGCCCCGCCGTTTGCCGCCTGGCACCGCCCTCCATGCAGGTTGTCGCAACCTGGGTGCTGATTTGGTGATGCGGGTCAGTGCGGTGGCGGGGGAGTGTCGGCTGGATCGCATGCGCGAACAGATGCGTTTTCATCAGGCGCGCAAAGGCGAGCTGCAGCGGTTGGCCGACCGCTTCGCCGCCTGGTTGAGTCCGGTGGCACTGGTACTGGCCGCCACAACCTTGTGCGTGGCGGCATTGGTCGGGGTACCATGGGAAGATACCATGGTGCGAGCGCTTTCCGTGCTGGTTGTGGCCTGTCCCTGTGCCGTGGGGCTGGCGGTTCCTTTGGCGAGTCTCGCGGGCAGCAGCGCCGCCCTGGGGCAGGGCGTGGTGCTGCGCGACCCGGCTAGCTTTGAAACCCTGGCCGAGGTGCGCTCGGTGGCTTTCGACAAGACCGGCACCCTGACGCCGGGTTTGCCCGAAGTAATCTCGTTCAATGCGGCGCGAACTGTATCGGCAGAGGAATTGAACACATTGCTGGCCGCCGCCACGCAACGCAGTGAGCATCCACTTGCCCAGGCCTTGGGGCGCTGGGCCGAGCAGGGTAGCCAAGACGTGAATATGGCGAGCGAAACCACCGAGGAAATTCCCGGCCAGGGGCGCTACGTGCGCCTGAAGGATGGCCGCGAGCTTTACCTGGGTAGCTGCGCCTGGTTGAAAGCCAATGGCATCACGGTGCCGGATAGCCAGGCGATTGCCCACCCCGATAACTCGGAAGTGATGTTGGGTTGTGACGGACAATGGCTGGCAAGCTTTTATCTGGGGGAGCAGCCTTTGCCGGATGCGCATGCAACCTTGGCCGGACTGCGCCGCGAGGGGTATCTGCTTGCGCTGATCAGTGGTGACAGAGCGGGGCCGGCCATGGCATTAGGCAAAGCCGTAGGATTTAAGCCAGGCGAGTGCTATCCGGGGCGTTCGCCCGAAGCCAAGGCGCGGTTGCTGCAAGGTTTGCCATCGCCGACGCTGTACGTCGGCGATGGCATCAACGATGCGCTGGGGTTGGCCGGTGCCGGGGTGGGAGTTGCCTCTCTGAACGCTGGTGATGCCGCCCGGGAAGGGGCTGCAGTTCAGCTGATGAGTCCGGGTATTGCGGGGGTGGCTCAGGCGCTGCGTATTGCAAGGCGCACCCGCCGGGTGATGCGTCAGAACCTGGTGTTTTCAGGGCTTTACAATGGCTTGGCGCTGGGGCTGGTCATCCTGATGCCAATACCGCCGTTGATGGCGGTATTGGCGATGGTGGCAAGCTCCTTGAGCGTGACCTTGAATGCCGCGCGCCTGGCTTGGCGTGAGGAAGACAGTTGACGATTGATCAGGACCCCAGTCGGTCGATCATGACCCGAAGCGGTTAATCGTAACCCAGAGCAGCTTTGAGTCTATCGGCATGGTTGGCCACCCACTGCTTGTCGATAGGCCCCCAGTCGCGAATCCGGTACTGACCGATATTGTGGCGCTCCCCAACGTCTTTCTCGAACTCACAGATGATGTCCAGTTCGGCCAGGGAGGTGATAGTGTCCTGGGCGGTACGTCTCGGCATTCGGGTCGTCTCGATCAAGGCCGGTACACTGGCGATGCCTTGATCGATCAGGTAGGCAACGTAGAGCCGCCGGTAAAAGCTGGATTTGGTTTTGCTCAACATGGCGGTCATCGCGCTGCTCTCCAGGTTGGTAGTGGTTGTACAGGGCTTACTCTTCAGAGCTTACTCTTTCGCATGGGCGTAGAAAAAGCGCAGCATTTCGCCGGTGGCATCGGGGCCTTTGGGGTCGGTATAGGAGCCCTGCAAGCTGCCCCCCGACCAGGCATGACCGGCACCGTGAATCTGCCACTGCTCCAGGCGGGGCTTACCCTTGGCGTCATGGTGAATGGTACGGGTATAAGCATGGCCGTTGGGAATTCGGCCAGCTTGCACCTTTACATTGTCACGCTGGTTGGCCGCCTTTACGCCATATTGCCCGGCAACTCGCTCCGCATTGGACGGATGCACGGTGGTGTCGCGGTCGCCATGAAATACCACTGCGGGCACAGGGGATGACCAGGGGGACGTCGTCGTGGGGTTGGCATTGGCCAAGGGGCCGGTACCGCCTTGCATCACCCCGAGCGCGGAGGGCAAGTCCTGAGCAACGCCGTGCGGCAGCCCTGAATGCACGCCCACCGCGGCGTAAAGATCCGGGTGGGTCATGGCAAGCGTTGTCGCCATGGCGCCCCCGGCTGATAAACCGGCTACGTAGACCCGTCTGGGGTCGAGGTGATGCTCTTCGAGAATCTGGCGGGTCATCCCGGCAATGATCGCAGGTTCGCCCCCGTCGCGCTGCTGATCGGAAGTCTTGAACCAGTTCCAGCACTTGTTGGCATTGGCGCTAGCGGGTTGGGCGGGGTAGAGCACGCAACATAGCTGCTCTTCCGCCAAGCGGTTCATGTTGGTTCCCTTGGCGAAATCATCGGGATCCTGGGTGCAACCGTGGAGCATGACCACCAGCGGCAAGGGCTGGCCGGTATAGCCGCTAGGAATATACAGCTTGTAGCGGCGCAAGCCCACGGCGCTCTTGTAGGTGCCGCTGGTAAATTTCCCCGGGGCGGGTGGGCTGTCCGGCTCGGCGTTGACGTTGACGTTAGTGAAGGCTGAGGACCAGCTTTTCGCTGTTGCGGTCGGCTTTGGCTTGGCCGTTTTCCACTGCCTGGCCTTGGGTTGAGCATCTTGCTTCTCATCCACTACCTCACAGCTTCCTTCTATGGTCTCTCCCTGCCCTGAAGTAGGGGCTTCTGCACCATTAGCGGCCCCGGAAGCGAAAGCGTCGCCGGGCATGCCATTCAAGGAGCCTTGGATCAATGCCATTGCTTCATCGAGCCTTCCCGCCTGAGTAAGGCGGGTGGCTTCACGCATTTTTTCCGACAGCATGGGGTTATTCATTGAGTTATCCTTGTCGCCTTGGCGACATCAATGGATCCGGTCCGCCAAGGCGGACTTGACGGCGGCACTGGCGTGCAAGGCACCCAGCACCACCACCGAATCGATAGTGGCAAGCGCCAGCTGCGGGGAAACGTCCTCGGCAATGCTGGCAAGCCCCAATACCTGGATTTGCAGCTTTTCTCCGGCGGCTTGTAACGCCTCGAGATCGCTGCGGCTGTAATGCTGCATGCCCAGTACAAAGGTCTTGCGAGCCACGGTTTCCTTGACCACTTCCGCATGGGTAGCCAGCTGGTTGCGGATCGCCGTGCGAATCAGATCAGTACGGTTGGAATAGAAGCCTTCCTGTACCAGCAGATCGATCTGGCCCAGGTCGACCACCCCAAGGTTGATGGTGATCTTTTCGCTGGTATCGCCGGGCTTGCGACGTAATTCGTGTACGGCCATGGAGTTTCCTCTGAAGGTAATATCGGGTGGATGGAATCCATGTGCCATCCATATGGATGTTATATTGGGCCAGGTTGGACATTTGTCAAGCTATAAAAATGCCGCGGGTTACGCTGATAAACCTGGTGCCCATGCCATGGGTTGCCCAAGCGCCTGGGATGAAAGCATCGGGTTACCCGAGATGCGTCATTGACCTTCCCGGGCCGGGTTGCTAATTTACGCCTTCTCTCAGGTGCTGGTGGCAATCAAGTTGTCGTCAGTGAAACGGGAAGTCGGTGCGCTTTTTGAACGCTATTCCGACGCTGCCCCCGCAACGGTGATCGAGACAAGAACGGCTCTTACGCCACTGTGCCGCGTGCACGGGAAGGCAGCCGTTCGGAAAGCCGGGTCTTTCAAACCCTGCTTTCGCTCGTCAGCCCGGAGACCGGCCCGAGAGTTCAATGCCGGGTTGCGGTGGGCGACGTTGAGGCGGGGCAGGCGTCGCCATTTTATTTTTTCGTTCTCCCTTTCTCTTCCTCGATCTCTTGCCGTGTCCTGACGACTGCCAAGATAACCAGCCGTACGGGTGAGTACGGCGAGCAAGGGATACTCATGAAAACCAGAATTAATGCCACCCGTGGTCTAGCTGCCTTCAGCCTGGCCGCGCTGCCGATGGCCGTTCAGGCCCAGGCTGATACTCTCGATACTTCCAATGCCCCCCAGCGTCTCAACCCGGTTGTGGTCACCGCCACCTTGGCACCGCGTACCGCCGATGAAACGCTGGCGTCCGTCACTGTGCTCGATGAAGCCACGTTACGTCGCCAGGATCCCACCAGCGTTACCGACCTGCTGCGCGGCCAGCCGGGTGTGGACATCACCACCCAGGGCAGCTTCGGCAAGCAGAGCAGTCTCTTCCTACGCGGCACCGGCAGCAATGCCAACATCCTGCTGATCGACGGTATTCGACTGCGCTCCGCCACCACCGGGGCGGCCGCCTGGGAGTTTCTCGACCCGCGGATGTTCGAGAGTGCCGAGATCGTGCGCGGGCCGCGCGGCAGCCTCTACGGTGCCGATGCGGTGGGAGGCGTGATCCAGCTGTTTACACCCGAAGGTGAAGAGGGCGCACCCCAGCCGCGCATTTCAGTGGGCGGCGGTTCCTTCGATTCCCAGCGCTACAGCGCCAGCCTCTCCGGCGCCGAGGACGGTACCCGTTACCATTTCGCCGTCAGCCGCTTCGATACCGAGGGCGCACCGGTGCGCCGCGGCGGTGACGACAAGGGGTATGACAATACCTCCGGGTTGGTTCGGCTCTCGCATACCTTCGACGGTGGCGCCGAGGTGGGCATGCTGGCGCTGCGGGGGCGTGGCAGCACCGAGTACGACTCGTCCGGCCCTGCCGAAGATGACTTCGTTCAGCAGGTCGCAGCGGTCTATGCGGAAGCTCCGGTGACGGACTCCTGGTCAAGCCGCGTCACCCTGAGTGAGGCTCGCGACGAGCGCGATACCGTAGCGCCGACCTATACGTCGCTGTTCGAGACCCGGACTCGCACCGCCAACTGGAAGAACATCCTGGCATTCGGCCCTCATGAGGTGGTAATGGGTGCCGAGTACAGCGAGGATGATCTTGGCGATAGCCAGACATCCGGGCTCTCCTTCGATGAAGAGCAGCGATACAACCGAGCCATTTTTGCGCAGGGTTTCCTGGATTTTTATCCGCTGACGACCCAGCTGAGTCTGCGCCATGATGACAACCAGGCGTTCGGCGAGGAGTTGACCGGCAGCCTGGCCCTTGGCTATGCGCTGGATGAGCAACATGTGGCGCGTGCAAGCTATGGGACGGCCTTCCGTGCACCCACCTTCAACGAGCTCTACTTTCCCTTCGCGGGCTCCAGCAATCCCGACCTGAGCGCGGAAACGTCGAGCACATTCGAGCTTGGCCTGCGCGGCCAGTACGGCAACTGGTTCTGGGACCTCGCCGCCTACCAGACGGAGGTGGATGACCTGATCGCTCTCGACGAGGCCTTCCGCCCGGTCAACGTCAACGAGGCACGCATCCGCGGCGCCGAGCTGGCCCTGGGTGCCGAGATCGATGACTGGACCCTTGCCGCCGCCTTGACCTGGATGGACCCGGAGAGCCGCAGCGGTGACAACGCCGGCAACCGCCTGGCGCGTCGTGCCACCCAGGGGCTGCGCCTGGATGTGGATCGGGAACTGGGCGACTGGTCGCTGGGCGGCTCTTGGATCACCCAGAATCATCGCTACAATGACGCAGCTAATTCCGAGCGACTGCCCGGCTACGGCATCGTCAACTTGCGTGCTGGCTGGGACTTTGCCCCGATGTGGTCGCTGCGCGCCACGCTGGAGAACGCTTTCGACAAGGAGATCGTCACTGCTCAGGGCGCCGACTTTGATCCGGTCACCTTCCAGGCGATGCCGTTCGACTACCTCAATGCCGGCCGTGCCGCCTTCCTTAACCTGCACTTCGGTGGATGATGATCACTAGCCTATTGCGTTGGTTAGCCTTGGCCTTGGCGCTGCTGCCCCTGGCAGCGGTCCTGGCCGACGAAGAGGTATGCGCAGTCGATGACCGGGAGCGCGAAGTGTGCCTGGAGGCTCCCGCCAAGCGCATTGCCGCGCTTTCGCCAGGTGCTACGGAATTGGTCTACGCCGCCGGCGCCGGAGAGCAGGTGGTGGCGGTGGTCTCCTACAGTGACTACCCGCCCGAGGCCCAAAAGGTGCAGTCGGTAGGTAGCCACACGCGCATAGATCTGGAAGCGCTGGTCACGCTGCGCCCGGATCTGGTGATCGGCTGGACCACCGGTAATCCTGCTGAGCAGCTGGAAACCATCGAAGCGCTGGGGTTGCCGGTGTTCTATATCGAGCCGCGCGATTTTGCAGGGGTTGCCAGCGTCATCGAGCGGCTGGCGCAGCTGGCGGCTAGCCAGAAAGAAGGCTTTCGGGCGGCGGAGGATTTTCGTCAGGGAATTGCCGAGCTTGCCGCAACGTTCAAGAATGCCGAGCCGGTGAAGGTGTTCTATCAAGTCTGGGATGAACCCTTGATGACCATCAACGATGAACATTTCATCGGCAAGGTGCTGACGCTGTGCGGTGGCGTCAATGTGTTCGGCGATCTTTCGCGCCTGGTACCGCGCATAGATGACGAATCGGTGCTGGCCGCCGATCCCGAAGCGATTCTGGCGGGCGGTATGGGTGAAGAAAATCGCGATTGGCTGACCCACTGGGAGCAATATCCCAACCTTCAGGCGGTACAAAGCGACAACCTGTTCTTTGTGCCGCCTTCGCTGATCCAACGCCCCACGCCGCGCCTGCTCGAAGGCAGCCGGCTATTCTGCGAAAAACTCGAGGTGGCGCGTGAACAGCGCTGATCTTGCCTATTCCGTCGCCCCCCGGCGCTGGTGGCGTTCGCTGGGGTTGCCGCTGGGCATCCTGTCGCTGGCCGCACTGCTGGCAATGGGGTTTTCGCTCAGCGTGGGTAGCGCTTCGCTTTCGTTGATGGATGTGTGGGCGGTGTTGCGTGGCGAAGGCGACGCCTTGGCGCAAACCCTGGTGCTTGAGCTCCGGGTGCCGCGTACCTTGGCCGCCTTCGCTACCGGGGGGTTGCTGGCGGTGGCGGGGGCATTGATGCAGGTGCTGTTGCGCAACCCGCTGGCCGACCCCTATGTACTGGGGCTTTCCGGCGGCGCCTCGGTGGGGGCCTTGGTCGCCATGCTGGCGGGAATGGGTGGCATGGTCATCTCCGGTTCGGCATTCGCCGGGGCGCTCACCTCGACGCTGCTGGTGTTCGGCCTGGCTCATGGCACGGGAAGCTGGACGCCGTCACGCTTGCTGCTCACCGGGGTGGTGGTGGCCTCTGGCTGGGGCGCGGTGATCACCTTGATGCTGGCGATCAGTCCCGTCGGGCGTCTGCCCGGCATGCTCTACTGGCTGATGGGCGATCTCTCCTACGCCCGGACTCCCTGGCCACCCCTGGCCTTGCTGGCAGTCGTCTGCGTTCTGGTAATGCCGCTGGGGCGTAGCCTGAATGTGCTGGCCCGGGGGCCGTTGCAGGCGGCGGCGCTGGGGGTGGCGGTACGCCCGCTGGAATGGACGATCTACATCAGCGCCAGCCTGCTGACCGCCATGGCCGTGACCACCGCCGGCAGCATCGGTTTCGTGGGCTTGGTGGTGCCGCACATGCTGCGTCTGGTGGTGGGCAATGATCAGCGTCTGGTCTTGCCGGCCTGCGCGCTGGCCGGTGGCACACTATTGGTGCTGGCCGATACCCTGGCGCGCACCCTGATCGCCCCTGAGCAGTTGCCGGTAGGGGTGATCACCGCACTTCTGGGTGTGCCGACCTTCCTTTATCTGCTTTACCGGAGCCGTTGATGAGCCGACTTGACACCCAGGAGCTGATCATCGATGTGCCGGGGCGTGCCTCCGGGCGGGCGCTCAACCTCTGCATGGCGCCGGGGCAGAGGTGGGGGGTGCTCGGCCCCAACGGGGCGGGCAAGACCACGCTTCTGCATACCTTGGCGGGGCTAAAGGCGCCACGTTCCGGTGAGGTGCACCTGGACGGTGAACCGCTGGCGAGGCTCAATCGTCGCCGGGTCGCCCAGCAGCTGGGTTTGGTGTTCCAGGAGCGCCAGGATGGCTTTCCCGCCACGGTGCGCGAAACCGCCTTGATCGGTCGTCATCCTTACCTTTCTCCCTGGCGTATGGAAGGCGGTGATGACCTGTGCATCACGCATGCAGCCCTGGCGCGAATGGACGTAGCTCATCTGGCGGATCGTCTGGTGAGCACCCTTTCCGGCGGCGAGCGTCAACGCGTTGCCATCGCCACGGTACTTACCCAGTCGCCGACGATCTGGCTGGCCGACGAGCCCACCAACCACCTGGACCTACATCATCAGACCGCGGTGATGGAATTACTCGCCGAGCAGGCCGCGGCGGGAAGTGCGGTAGTGATGTGCCTGCATGACCTCAATCTGGCGGCGCGCTGGTGTGATCACCTCTTATTGCTGTATCCCGACGGCGAAGCCTGTTGGGGGCCATGCAGCCAAATGCTGGAATTGAGCGCTCTCGAACGCCTGTATGACCAACGCCTGGCCACGGCCGACATCGACGGCGCTCCCGTTTTCGTACCTGTGCGGTGATATGCCAACGACCATGATTCGCGGTGAAGTCCATGCCGCCCTGATTACCGCTCCGGCCTCCGGTCATGGCAAGTCGATGGTGACGGCGGCGATGGTCCGCCTGCACCGTAATGCCGGGCGCAAGGTGCGGGTCTTCAAGCACGGGCCGGATTATCTCGACCCCATGGTGCTGGAAGTGGCCTCCGGCCAACCGGTCTATCAGGTGCACGGCTGGATGACCGGCGACGAGGAGATTCGCTGGCGCTTGGCCGAAGCCGCCCGTGACGTGGACCTGGTGCTGGTGGAAGGCTCCATGGGCCTGTTCGGCGGCGACCCCTGTAGCGCCGATCTGGCGGTGAGTTGCCCGATTTGGATGCTTCTCTGGATGCCGCCGCCAATGTCTTGAAGGAAGCGGGCCTGGATCGGCTGCCGGCAAAAGTCAGCCTTGAGGCCCCGGCTCCCACGCCGCCGCCACGTCTGCTGGAAGGGCGGCGTATCGCCATCGCCCGGGACAATGCCTTCGCCTTCATCTACCGCGCCAACCTGGAATTGCTGGAAGCCATGGGCGCCGAGCTGAGCTTCTTTTCGCCCTTGAGCGATATAGCGCTGCCCCAAGCCGACGCCCTCTGGCTGCCCGGTGGTTACCCGGAACTACACGGCGCCACTCTGGCCGCCAATACGGCCATGCGGCGGGCCGTTCACGCTCATCACCGCGAAGGCAAGCCGATCCTGGCCGAATGCGGCGGACTGATGGCCTGTGTCGAGACCCTGCGCGACGCTGACGGGGCCCAACACGCCATGTTCGGGCTGATGCCGGGGGAGGCGCGTATGGCGGGCCGCCTGACGGCGAGTTATTTTCACGGCTACTTTCCCTCGGCCCCCCAGTGGGTGGCCGATCTGTTCAACGGACACAATGGAGAACTCGGTCATGCGTGACAATGCCAAGGAACCGCAACGCCATGCCCGCCGTATGGCGGCCAAGCAGAAGATCATGCACGAGCGCATCGAACGCGCCCAGAAAGAGCAGGGTGTGTTGCTGGTGTTGACCGGCCCCGGCAAGGGCAAGAGTAGCTCCGGCTTCGGTATGGTGGCGCGCTCGTTGGGCCATGGCATGAAGATCGGGGTGGTGCAGTTTATTAAAGGCAAGTTCAGTACCGGTGAAGAAGCCTTTTTTAGCGATCATTCCAACGTGGACTATCACGTCATGGGTCAGGGGTATACCTGGGACACCCAGAACCGTGAGCAGGACGAACAGGCCGCTCGCACCGCCTGGGAGGTGGTGAAAAAGATGCTCACCGACGATAGCTATAAACTGATTCTGCTCGATGAACTCAACATCGCCCTGCGCCATGAATACCTGGACCTGGACGAGGTGCTCGACGACCTTCAGGCCCGGCCCGAGATGCAGCATGTGGTGGTCACCGGTCGCTATGCGCCCCAGCAGCTGATCGACCTGGCGGACACCGTCACCGAAATGAAAGTGGTCAAGCACGCCTTCAAGGATCAGGGCATCAAGGCTCAGGCAGGGGTTGAGCTTTAAGGGTGAGGTGTGAAGGGTAAGGCGTGAGAGGAAAGTAACTGAAGCTCCATGGACTTTCGCAGCGATGGCTGTGAGAAGGAACTTCAGCTAATCCGTAGCGCGGCGTAACGCTTGGCTAGGTAACGAGCCAAAGGCACCCACGATGGCGGCGTCCAGCCGCCCATCCACCGCGCCACAAGCATGCACCCCAACTCTAGTGCCGCTAACACCAAACCACCCACCACTTGGCCCCTGCACAATTTTCCCAAAATCTGCGTGACCTAAGCAAAATTTATTAATAGAGTAAGATTGAAATGTAAAAACGAGCGGTCACGCGAATGTTGTATATGCTGCCAGGCGATAGAAATAAGATATTTAAAACAGTTATTTACGGTATTTTGCACGGCTATAAGGGACTTGGCAGCCAAATGTTCGGGATATAGAACCATCAATGCTCCTTCGATATTCAGAGTGGGAAAACGAAGAGTCAACTGATGCTAAATGGTGGCTCACTGAACAACACGAAAACTGGGCTACAAGTGACAAAGAATGGATTCATGAAGCCAACGATTTGCCAAACCCTGAATCATTAATTTCGGTTGTAGATAACGACAATGAAGAATGGCTGGTACTTGAAGGCTATCCTGAGTGGGCAGAGCCAAAAGCACTAGTTTTTTTGAGTAGCAGGTGTAGTGGCCAATAATTAACACCAAAATTTACAAGGCGAACCATCAATATCATGGCGAGAAAAATATTAAGTTTGAAGACGAAAAGACAGATAGATGCCAAGCCCGCCGACGAAGTGGAAGATCAATTGCCTAATGATCCCGAAAAACGTTTTTTAAATGGTGTTGCTATTCATCCCTCCCCACGCATTTATTTAGAGCCTGGCTCTAAGCAGCGTACTGTGCGAGCGATGGATTTGATTACGCCCATTGGGATGGGTCAACGAGGGTTGATAGTTGCGCCGCCTGGCTCTGGCAAAACGACGATGTTAAAACATATCTGTCAGGCCGTGGCAGAAGCGTATCCTGACATAAAGCTGTATGCCTTGCTGATTGATGAGCGCCCCGAAGAAGTGACTGATTTTAAGCGCAGTGTGTCGGCAGAAGTACATGCATCGTCTTCGGACGAAAGCTACACACACCATGTGCGTATGGCCGATAAGCTTCTTGAGACGGCGCGTAAGCAAGCAGGCGACGGTCATGATGTGATGATTGTGATCGATTCTTTGACGAGGCTATCGCGAGTTCATAATGCCGAGCAGCGAGGCAATGGTCGCACTATGTCGGGTGGGCTGGATAGCCGCGCGATGGAAATACCACGAAGACTGTTTGGCGCCGCGAGAAAGATCGAAAACGGCGGATCGCTTACCATTCTGGCCACCGTGCTGGTGGATACGGGAAGCCGTATGGATCAGGTGATCTTCGAGGAGTTCAAGGGCACGGGCAATATGGAACTCGTGTTATCACGCGAAGTGGCAAATCAACGGATTTTCCCTGCGATAGATATCGCCAAGAGCAGTACCCGTCGAGAAGAGCTTTTGATTGATGCAAAAGACATTGAAAAAGTACGGACATTGCGTAGAGCGTTGACACAACTTAAACCCGCAGAAGGTGCGCAGAAGTTGCTTGAGTTGTTGGAGAAATATCCCACTAATGCCGGGCTATTAGATGGGTTTTTACCAGCCTCTTGAAATGTCTGTAATAAAGAGGCTTACCTTTTTTAAGAGGTAAGCTTCTTTGGTAAATATCAACGATTACTTTTTTTACTATAGTTCAAGTTTGATTCAGGTACTGCTTTTCGAACCGGGAAACCTGCAATCTCTTTGCGCTCAATAATAGTTTTTAATCGCCTTTCAATGGCACAAAGATTTTTAAAGTCACTCATGTCTACTAAAGAGATGGCTTCACCTGAGGCACCCGCACGGCCGGTTCGGCCAATGCGGTGGATGTATTCTTCCGGCTTAAAAGGTAAATCGTAATTCACCACACGACTCAGCTCACCAATATCCAAACCACGAGCGGCCACCCCCGTGGCGACCAGGTACTTTAGCTCGCCAGATTTGAACTGAGCCAAAATCTTCTCGCGCATCGCTTGGCTTCTATCGCCATGAATGGAGTCCGCCTTGATGCCGCGTTTTTCCAGTTGAGCAACAAGCTTGGCCGCATTGTGTTTTTTCTCGGTAAAAACAAGCGCCTGATCCCACTGTTGCTCGCTGATCAGGTGGCTCAACAGGGCGGACTTGTTGTCCTTGTCTACTGTGATTAGCCATTGTTTGATGTTAGCAGCGGCGCGGATGTTGGGAGAAATGGCTATTTCAGCCGCCAGATCGGTCATCTTGCTATCTGAAAAATCGTAGGCGAGAGCGCGAACGTCGTCGGTCATTGTGGCCGAAAACAGTAAGTTCTGACGGTTTTCAGGTAGGCGTTCTATGATTTTATGGATATCGTCGACAAAACCCATGTCGACCATTCTGTCCGCTTCGTCCAATACCATGACTTGAAGCTCATCAAAATGCAGCGCACGTTGATGAGCCAAATCAAGCAATCTGCCTGGAGTGGCGACCAGAATATCTACCCCTTTGATTAGGCGCTCTTTTTGAGCGTCGGTATCCACACCGCCATACACAGCCATAGAGGTTAGGTGCGTGTGTTTAGCGTATTGAGCCACACTGGCTTCGACCTGAACCGCTAGCTCGCGGGTCGGCACTAGAATCAGCGCACGTATGCGCTTGCCGCGTAACGTTCCCGCTTTGCTGAATCGTTCTAGCAGAGGCAGAACAAAGGCAGCGGTTTTGCCTGTCCCTGTTTGTGCGGTGGCGATTAAGTCGTTACCCGAAAGAATGGCGGGAATCGCTTGTTTCTGGATTGGCGTTGGCGTTTTGTAACCGAGTTCAGTAATCGCTTGAACAAGAGGACTGGATAAGCCTAGTTTTGAAAATGGCATTAGGAGCTCTGACAGATGGTCGTAAGGTGTGTCGAAAATAAAAAGTGATGCAGCATAGCGTAAAATCAGCCGTTCGTTGCTCGAATATTATCGTTGGCTTGACCTTCCCCCAGGTGAGTGCCCATCGGCGAAGACGCTCCCACTGGTGCATCAACACTGTTTTCTAACCAACCTTTCCCCCGTACCCCCATCCCCACAAGGTATAATCCCCTTATCCACCCAGAAGCTCACGCTTCCAGGGTCTGCTGTACAACTGTTTTTGAGTCATATGTTTTTGAGTCAGAGGGTAGTGGTCTATGATTAACACCAAAATTTACAAGGCGGTGTACGAACTCGCTGAAAAGCTAATGAAAGCCGCCGATAAAGAGGATAGAGAGGCCTTTGATGCGCTCTATGCGGAGTTGCGGGCTATTTGCATCGGCAACGAAAACACCGATAAGGATCACCCGGAGCAGTGGGAAACGCTGGCTGACTTTACAGAAGACTTGGAAGACGCTCTGGCGGTTTATGAAAAAGCGCTAGAAAAAGCCATCGCCATGGATTCGAAAGACCATATGTCGTCCATTGGTTTTTCCATGGCGACGCTGCAAACTGAATTGGGCCAAACCGACGCCGCTATCAAAAGCCTTCAGCAGGCAAAAATCAGCGCTAATAGAATTGAAGATGACGAATTGAAAGCAGAAATTGATAAGCTTCTCGAAAAACTAACCACTGGCCAGGAACCCCATTTTGACCAATAACGATATTTTTCGCCGCATCCGTTACACCTTCGATTTAAAAGACAGCACCATCGTGGATATCTTCGCCTTGGCGGAGGTCAGCGTGACCCAGGAGCAGGTGACGGCCTGGCTGAAAAAGGATGACGACGACGCCATTGTCACCATGAAAAATAAAGAGCTGGCGGCGTTTCTGAACGGCTTTATCAGCTTCAAGCGTGGCAAGCGCGAAGGCCCGCAGCCCGCGCCGGAAGCGCAGTTGAACAACAATATGGTGTTTCAGAAGCTGCGCATCGCGCTGAATTTGAAAGCGGACGATATTTTAGAGGTGTTTGAGCTGGTCGGCTTGCCTTTAAGCAACCATGAATTAAGTGCTTTTTTCCGTAAGCCAAGTCATAAGAATTACCGCGAGTGCAAGGATCAAATCCTTCGAAATTTCTTGCTCGGTATCCAGCGCCAATTACGGCCAAATCAAAATGGAGCGGATTCAGAGACTTGAATCCATAAAGTCGCGGCAGCGCTGTGTATCAAACGGTAGAGGCAAGAGGAGGCGCTTGCCTCCTCTTGCCTTATAGATAGAGCCTGAACTCAACCAATAATCGCAGCAGATTAGGTGGTTGTTAACGTTTCACGCAGACGAAAATCGCATTGCCAGAGACGTTATCCCAGGGGGTGATGGTCTGGTAGTTGTGCTCAAATACATGCACCTCGAAGTAAGGCGCCAGCAGAGCGGTTAACTCCACAAAACTGACCGCTACCATGGGGTGTTCGTCGTTCCATACTTGAGTAGCGTCTGTGTTGGATTTTTCAATGCTCAGCCTGAGCGACTGCTTTTCACCTTGCCCGCTGTAGTGCCAGCCCGAGTGGAAGGTAAACACCTCGTCTGCTTGCTTGGCGGTATGTTTAACAAATAAGCCGTTGTCTATTTTTTCTTTATCGACCGCGTTAAAGCAGAATGATCTGGCAACAGTTTTCCGGACATGCTTTTCAAGCAGCTGCTAGTAGCTCTGATTCGTAGTCCGCTGGACTCATA
>NZ_WTKP01000011.1 GCF_009793355.1 Vreelandella zhuhanensis | reverse complement strand
TGCTTGCCTTGATCATCGATCCAGGCGTAGCTGGATTCGAACGGCTCGCGACCGAAATGGCCGTAAGCCGAGGTCAAACGGTACATCGGATGCAATAGGTCCAACATTTTGGTAATCGCGAAGGGACGCAGATCGAAATACTCGCGCACCAGATCGACGATCTTGGCCTCCTCGATCTTGCCGGTACCAAAGGTGTCGATAGCCACCGAGGTCGGCTCAGCCACGCCAATGGCATAGGCCACCTGAATTTCGCATTTGTCGGCAAGGCCTGCGGCGACGATGTTCTTTGCCACATAGCGTCCGGCGTAAGCCGCGCTGCGATCGACCTTGGACGGATCCTTGCCCGAAAAGGCCCCGCCGCCGTGGCGCGCCATGCCGCCGTAGGTGTCGACGATGATCTTGCGCCCGGTCAAGCCGCAGTCGCCCACCGGGCCGCCTATCACGAACTTGCCGGTGGGGTTGATGTGGTATTGGGTCTTTTCGTCGAGCCACTCTGCCGGTAACACATGCTCGATGATTTCGCGCTTGACCATCTTGCGCAGGTCTTCCTGCTCGATGTCCGGATCATGCTGCGTGGAAAGCACCACCGCATCGACGCCGCACGGCTGGCCTTCGCTGTTGTAGCGGAAGGTGACCTGGCTCTTGGCGTCCGGACGCAACCACGGCAGCATGCCGTGCTTGCGCAGTTCCGCCTGACGCTCAACCAACCGATGGGCATAGTGGATCGGGGCCGGCATGAACGACTCGGTTTCGTTGCTGGCATAGCCGAACATCAAGCCTTGGTCGCCTGCACCCTGATCTTCCGGTTTGGTGCGGTCCACACCCTGGGCGATCTCCACGCTCTGTTTGCCGATCAGATTGATCACCCCGCAGGTGACGCCGTCGAAGCCGACATCCGAGGAGGTAAAACCGATATCGGTGATCACCTCTCGCACCAACGCCTCCAGATCCACCCAGGCCGTGGTGGTGATTTCACCGGCAATAATGGCCACACCGGTCTTTACCAAGGTTTCGCATGCCACGCGTGCCTGTTTATCGCGGGCAATGATGGCATCCAGCACCGCATCGGAAATCTGATCGGCGATCTTGTCCGGATGGCCTTCGGAGACGGACTCGGACGTAAACAGGGAATATTCGCTCATTTATCTCATCTGTTGGTAAAGAGTGAAGGGAAGTGGGTATCAACTGACCCGATGATAGCCACCGATGACACCTTTCTTGCTGAGCACGAGCTGCCAAAGCTGGATGTCGCGGGCGCGGAAGGCTCCGGCACAGCTGAGCAGGTAATAGCGCCACATGCGGTAGAAGCGCTCGCCGTAGACGGCAGCAAACTGTGGCCAGGCGGCCTCGAAATTCTCGTGCCAAGCCATCAGGGTCTTGTCGTAGTCGGCACCGAAGTTGTGCAGGTCTTCGACTACGAAAAGTTCCTCGGCGGCGTCGGTGACATGACCCAGAGCCGGCAGGTCACCGTTGGGAAAGATATATTTGTCAATCCAGGGGTCCGGCGAGGTGCCACGCACGTTCTTGCCAATGGTGTGCAACAGAAAAAGACCGTCATCCTTCAGGCAGCGCTCGGCAACCTCCATGTAGGTTCGGTAGTTCTTGCGGCCTACATGCTCGAACATGCCGATGCTGACGATACGATCGAATTGCTCGGTTTCTTCGCGGTAGTCCTGCAGACGAAACTCCACCGGCAAGCCTTGCTTCATCAAGCTCTTCCCGTAGTCGGCCTGCTCGCGGGAAATGGTCAGGCCCACGCATTCCACACCGTAGTGTTCGGCGGCATAGGCCATGAAACTTCCCCAGCCGCAACCGATGTCGAGCACACGCATGCCGGGTTTCAGCTCCAGCTTGCGACAGATCAGATCGAGCTTGGCCTCCTGGGCTTCGTCCAGGTTATCGGCATCCTTCCAGTAGCCGCAGGTGTAGGTCATCCGCGAGTCGAGCATGGCGGCATAGAAGTCGTTGCCGAGATCGTAGTGAGCCTCACCGACCTCGAAGGCACGCTTGGCGGTCTGCAGGTTAAGCAGGCGGCTACGCAGATGATGAAAGACCAGCTTGCGTGGATTGATCTCGTCGGGGAGTCGGGCACGCATCAGGTGGTAGAAGAATTCATCGAGATGCTCGGCGTCCCAGGCACCATTCATGTAGGCCTCGCCGAGGCCCAGATTGCCACGGGCCAGCGCCTCGTCAATAACACCGTGGGCATTGAAGCGGATGTCCCAGGGGCGGTCGCCGTTGATGTGGATGTCCGCCTTTTCCAGCAGCTCGGCGACGAAGCGCTGGGAAGAGGAGAATTCATCGAAGAAGGCCGAATGGCTGAAGGTAGTACTGTTCAATGGTTGATTCCTTGTCATGCCCTCCATGAAGGAGAGGCGCTGTCATAGGGGGGCCTCATATCAAAGTAAATGGAAAATATCGCATGTCAGGGTGGGGTGAGCGTCATCTTGTTGACTCCTCTGGGTAATGCACCTGGCTTTAGGAAATAAAAAAAAACCGGCGCACACCAAGAACGGTGGGCCGGTTTCGGGGGTAATCTATCGCAGCAGCAGGACCGGAATCGTCGTCTTGCGCAGCATCTCGGTGGTGGTGCTGCCCACCAGCAGGTGGCGAATCCGTGAGTGGCCGTAAGCCCCCATCACTAGCAAGTCTATATCCTGTTCTTCTTGATAGGCACGCAACGTTGCCTCCACCTCGCCGGCGCGAATGGCGCCTTCGGCTTCATGGCCGGCCTCGTGTAGCGTCTTCAACGCCCAGTCGAGCTGCGAGCGGTGTTCACCGGTTTCGGCGCCGACAATCACCACATGTACCGGAATGCCGTCGAACAGCGGACTGCGTGCCAGCATCTCCACCCCCTTGCGGGTGGTCTTGCTGTTGTCGAAGGCGAGCATTACTTTCTCCGGCCGCTTGAAGGCGCCGGTCACCATCAGGATTGGCCGGTGCAGGGTACGTATTGTCCGCTCCAGGTTGGAACCCAGGTGACCGCTGTCCTGGTGGGCCGTCTCGCCGCGTTTACCCATCACCAACAGACGGATCTCGCCCTGTAGCTCCTCCAGAGTCTCTACTAAAGTGCCGTTGCGCTGACGACTGGCTGGATCACTCACACTATTCTCGATGGCGCGCTCCTTGGCCTCCTTGAGCATCAGGCGGCCCTGCTCCTGGGCCACCTTGGCACGCTGCTCATCGAGGGACGCTAGTTCCGCAAGCAGTTGCTCACGCGAGCCCAGACCGATATTACCAGAGAGATTTCGCTCCTGTGGCGGCAGGTGGTTGTCGTTTACGTGCAGGAAGGTCAACGGGGCCTGGAGCACTAGGCTGGCCCAGGCAGCGTAGTCGCATACCTCTTCGGAAAACTGTGAGCCGTCGATGGCGGCCATTACCTGTTCTGTCATAGCGTACTTGCTCCTTAATGGCCGCCCATCAATTTCTCGACAGCCTCGGGGTCGTCATGCACGGCATAACGGTCGACGATGGTAGCACTGGCCTTATTGAGGCCGATCAGCTCCACTTCGGTCCCTTCACGGCGAAACTTGATCACCACTCGGTCCAGTGACTGCACTGCGGTAATATCCCAAAAGTGGGCGCGTGACAGGTCGATGGTAACTTTCTCTACTGTCTCTTTGAAATCGAAGGCACCAGTGAAGTGCTCGGAAGAAGCGAAGAACACTTGGCCCACTACCTTGTAGATGCGAGTGTTGCCCTCGTCGACCTCTTCGCTGCCGATGTAGAGGATGTTGCCGACCTTGTTGGCGAAATTCATGGCGGCAAGCAGCACACCGACGAAGACACCGATCGCCAGGTTATGGGTGAACACCACCACGACCACCGTCGCCACCATCACCATATTGGTGCTCATCGGGTGTTTCTTGAGATCCTTGATCGAACTCCAGCTGAAGGTACCGATGGCCACCATGATCATCACCGCGACGAGTGCCGCCATGGGGATCTGAGAAACCCAATCAGCGAGGAACACCACCATCAGCAGCAGCACTACACCGGCAATAAGCGAAGACATGCGACGGCGACCGCCTGACTTGATATTGATCACCGACTGCCCAATCATCGCACAGCCCGCCATGCCGCCAATCAGGCCGGAACCGATGTTGGCGAGACCTTGGCCCTTGCACTCGCGGCTCTTGTCACTCTTGGTGTCGGTCAGGTCATCAATGATGGTCGCGGTCATCATCGATTCCAGCAAGCCCACCACGGTCAGCATCAGAGCCGTCGGCAGGATGATCATCAGGGTTTCGAGATTGAGCGGTACATCCGGCCACAGGAAGATCGGCAGGCTGTCCGGCAGCTCACCCATGTCGCCGACGCTGCGAATCTCCATGCCGGTGAGCATGTAGACGGCGGTCAGTACAACGATGCAAACCAGCGGCGAGGGAATGACTTTGCCGATCACCGGCACATAAGGTAAGCCATAGATGATCGCCAGGCCGGCGAGCGTCATGGCGTAGACGTGCCAGGTCACCCCGGTCAGCTCCGGCAGCTGCGCCATGAAAATCAGGATCGCCAAGGCATTGACGAAGCCCGTGACCACCGAGCGCGAGACGAAGCGCATCAGTTCGGCCAGTTTCAGGTAGCCGGCGATAATCTGGAGCACCCCGGTGAGCAACGTGGCCGCCAGCAGGTATTCTAGGCCATGATCCTTGACCAGCAGAACCATCAGAAGCGCCATCGCGCCGGTGGCACCCGAAATCATCCCGGAACGGCCGCCGGTGAAAGAGATGATCACACAGATGGCAAAGGAGGCGTAGAGGCCGACCTTGGGGTCGACACCGGCAATGATGGAGAAGGCGATGGCTTCGGGAATCAGCGCCAGAGCGACGACGATGCCCGCCAGAGTGTCGCCCTTGAGGTTGGAGAACCAACTTAGTTTCATTTTTTCGTACATGCTGCGGTCCAGTCAGGGGGTGAAGCAATTCAGCCTCGTGACACGATAGCAATGACGCACACAGCCACCCGGCACCTGGATAGATGCAGAGCAAGACAATGAAAAGTGAGAGTCACGTACGTGTCGGGGCAGAGGAGGCGCCATTGACGTAGCGTGATGATCAGGCATGTCGCCTCGTTGACGGCGAGTCAGCCCGGAGAAGGAGGGAGCGCTAGGGCGGGGTCATCAGCCCTGAGAGAGAAGTTGTCATAGTGCTATAGCCTTTTATCGCGATGATCGACATTTTTCATAGAGCACCAGGGCCAGCCCGGTGTAATTACATGCCATCTCATGGAAACGAGCATTTTACCAAAATTCATATTGCATTGCACCCGGGCGTTGCATTGCTAAAAAGGAAGTAAATAACAATGCTTTTGATTGGAATGATAACCCACTGGGCAATCGTTCACCCATTAGGGATGCCTGACTGGATGGTGGTGAAATAACCAGCATGAAGCCAATCAAATTGAAATTTCCGCCATGGACAACTAGCTTTTCTAGAGCATGCAAACTTGGAAGTACGGGTATTGCAGCAGCGCTGAAGTAACGGAAGCGCTTGGCTAATGCACTTCAAGTGATTGATAAAACGAAAAGGGAGACTAACGATGCAAGCCAAAGAAGCCATGACGACACGCCCTAAATACCTGAATACAGATGCCTCCATCCGTGAGGTGGCAGAATTGATGCGCGATACAGATTCCGGCTTCGAGCCTCTCGTCCGTGGTGATAAAGTGGAGGGAGTACTCACTGATCGAGATATCACCATTCGCGGCATCGCCGAAGGCAAAAGACCCGAAGACAACGCAATCGATATCGCAACGCAAACCGCGCTCTATACTTTTTCAGACACGGATGTACTGGATGTGCTGAAAAACATGCAGGAGCAGCAGGTTCAGCGTCTATTGGTGCTAAAAAGCCCGGATCAGAAGGATTTGGTGGGCATTATTACCGTGGGTGATATCGCCGACCACTGCAAGGATGACGCCGCAGTTTCCAAGGAGCTGATTAACTGCGCTAAACATTACCGTTAAGCACTTTTTGGGCTGTCCAAAGGCTTTTGCAGCGAAGGACAGCCCCATTCATGCAATTTTCAGCTACTGATGAAGCGCGTGCACTTGATCTGCATCAACTGCACTGTGTGCATTTTCACCGGTGATGAATGTCGATGGCTGACCGATATAAGTGAGCGTTAAACGGTGCATGGCGCGGGTACAGGCCACGTAAAGCAGATTGCGCTCCATATCGGTGGTGTAGTTCTTTTCGCTCGCGTCCGGGACAACCACTCGGTCAAACTCCAGCCCTTTGGCCATGTGCGCGGTACAGACGACAATCCCTTGGCCAAAGGCCGTGCTATGTTCGCTTAATAGTTGCAAACGTTTGAACTCACCATCCAAGGCGTCAAACACCTTGCGCGCCTGCTTTTGAGTTTTGCACACAATGCCGAGGGTGTTGTGGTCGGATTGCGAAAAAACACGGGCCATGTCGGTAATGGCGGCTAGCTCGTCTTTGCGGCTACGGTAGCGCTCAACACTTGGCGGCTCGCCATGGCGTTCAATCGCTTCAAAATCGGGATTATAAGCAATTCTCTGGGCGAAATGGGCAATCTCGATGCTGGAACGGTAGCTTTTGTTCAGCGTGACGCATAGCGCTTGGCGCAGCACCTGGCGGATTTCCTCTGCCTTTGAGGCGCTATACGGGTTTACCGACTGGTAGGCATCGCCAAGAATGGTTTTCTTGCAGGAAAATAACCGCCCGATTACTGCGTACTGCACCGGCGTGTAATCCTGCATTTCATCGATCAGCAGGTGCTTGACGTTACGCCAGGATGACTGCACGCCCTCCAGGCGCATCTTGAGATAAATCAACGGGAAGACGTCGGCGTATTCCAGCCGCCCACGCGAGGCGGTTTTAAACATTTCGGGCTGCTCAATCCAGTCATAAAAGCCTTTGTACGTCTCGCGTAGCGTGGTCTGTCGGAGCATGTTTTTGACTGCGGCTTTGAGCTCTTTGCGCTCTTCACGCTCCAGGTCGTAGTTGTATTGATTGCCGATCTTGCGCTCGATCTCCCAGCTGACCTGCTTCAAGCGCTCGTTGGTGGGCAGGTGGCGATGCTTGCGAAACACTTCCTCAAGCAGCCAGGCCGGCACCAGGCGACGAGCGATCCATAGATCCTCGGCGACAAAGCGGTTGGCTTCGACGTGGGCGGCATAGCGGTCGAGTTTCGTTAAAAATGCGGGTGAGACTTTAAAGCGCAGACGCGCTTTCATCACGTCATCATTTTTCTCAAGTAGCGCCGTGGTTTGCTCGAAAAAGGTCTCGAAGCGATATGTGCCTTCCAGTAGCTCGTTGGCCAAGTCTTCCATGCCGATTTCATTCACCGTCTCTTCGCCAAGCTCGGGCAGTACGTTAGAGATGTAGTTGGCGAACACGCGGTTGGGAGAGATAATCAGAATATCTTTTGAGGTTAGCGTGTCTTTAAAGCGATAGAGCAAATAGGCAATGCGGTGCAACGCAATTGAGGTCTTGCCCGAGCCTGCTACGCCTTGGATGATTAACGCATTCGCTTCATCGTTACGAATAATCGCATTTTGATCCCGCTGGATGGTTGCGACGATGTTCTTCATGCCCTCATCTGAGGCACGGCTGAGCTCGTCCTGCAGGACGTCATCGACCACGTGAACAGCGCTATCGATCATCAACTCAATGGCACCGCCCTTGATGCGAAACTGGCGCTTGAGAGAAATTTCGCCAGCGACGTTACCTTCGGGACTTTCGTACAAGGCGGGGCCGGTTTCGTAGTCGTAAAACAGCGAGGCAATCGGCGCACGCCAGTCATATACGCGGTTTTTCCCTGCCATATCGTCGCGAAAGTGGTGTACGCCGATATAAATCGGTTCTTGCCGGCCGTGGCGGGTAAAATCAAAGCGACCAAAATAGGGCGAGTCTTTAAGTTTTTCCAAACGGTTGCGCCTTGTCAGTGCGTTATCACCCGCTATCACCGCCTGTTGAATAGATTCGCGAGCAGAGATTTTTTCGATGTGATCCATCTCGTCGCGGCTGTTCCACAGATACTCTTTTTGCGTCTGAATATCATCCGCGTAGGCAGTGAGGCGTTCATTAAGCTCGGTAATATTGACGCTGATGCGCTGCAAAACATTTTCAAGATGATACTGTTCCGCATCGCGTTGGGGTTGATCGTTCGTCGTTGTCATTGCACCTGTCAGAAAATCAAATCAATCAATTGAAAAGAAAAAGTGGGGCTATCCGTTTTAAACAGCACCGATTTCTCGTGTGCTTTGAAAGGTGATATCCGGCCATTTTTCCATTGTGAGTTCTAGTACGGCCCGGTTAGGAGACATAAAGGCCAGGGCACCTGCGGCATCGCGCGCCAAGCGGTTGGCGTTGGCTTGGGTAAATTTTTTCATGTGGGCGTCATCTCCCTTTACCCAAAGGGCTTTCTGTACCGGGACCCTATCAAAGGCGGCATCGATTTTATATTCCGTCAGTAGACGGTGGGCGACGGTTTCAAACTGTAGCTGGCCGACGGCACCGAGTACGATGCCGGTTTTTTCTAGTGGGTCAAACACCTGGATCGTACCCTCTTCGCCTAGTTCTTTAAGCGCTTTATTCAGCTGCTTGGCGCGCAGGGGGTCATTAAGCCGTGCGACTTTGAAGATTTCCGGTGAGAAGTGAGGAATTCCTTCAAGCTCAATCATATCGCCCTGGGTAATCACATCGCCAATGCGCAGTTTGCCGTGATTGGGAATGCCAATGATATCTCCAGCGTAAGCGCTGGAAAGATGCGCTCGTTCCTGAGCCATGAAGGTGATAGCGTGATCCAGACGAATGGGCTTGGCGCTGCGTACGTGCTTAACCTTGAGCCCTTGGCGGTACTCTCCCGAACAGATGCGCAGAAAGGCAATGCGGTCACGGTGCTGCGGGTTCATGTTGGCCTGAATTTTGAACACGATGCCGGTGAAATCGGGTGCGTCTGGGTATACGGTACGCTGCTTGGCTTCGCGTGGGCGCGGTGCCGGTGCCCACTCGACGAGGGCTTGGAGTATATCGCGCACGCCGAAATTATTGATCGCCGAGCCGAAAAACACGGGTGAGATATTGCCGTTCAAAAACGCCTCATGATCAAACGGCTCCGCTGCCGCTTCGACGACTTCCAGCTCTTCTTTAAAACTGGCATGGGCAATGGGGTAATGGTCGCGAAGAAAGGGATGGTCTGCGCCATCCAGTACCTCAATGGATTCATCACCGAGGTTGTTTACCCCTGGCATGAAAATGCGCCCCGACATCCAAGTAGAGCACCAACATCGGCTTTCCGCCGAAAGGCGCCCCATGGGTAAACGGCCGACATTCATAGTTTTTGGCAATATAAATTCAGATATCTAAAAGCTAGTAGCTATCAATGTAGTTCGGCTCAGCACAGGGCCCGATGAAAAAGCGGGGGCGGGGGTGGCGCCAAAGCTCCGCCGGATCACCCAGGTCCAGATGGACGAGGAGATGGGCGTGCCGCATCGCACACTGCATGACTAGTTACAGTTCCGGCGCATGCCGAAGGCCCCTAGCTCGACGCTACTGCGACGGTGAGCGGTGGCGAATTCAAGAGCATTGCAGAGCCCATGCCTGCCACACTTGGTTGGTAACTTCGGGCAGACCTCTCCCCACTACGCCCCGATCGACAGCCCGCGACAGCGTCCACTCTCGGTGGCAAAGCACGTGGCAGGCCAAACAGCGTCTAGCAAAAAAGTCTAGAAAGAAGAAAGTATATAACCAAATATTCTTGTGTATTTTTTAACCGCTGCCTGAACCAGATGCTCATAAGCATGTGGCGCGGACCCGAACCTCCCTTGGGAATCGGTTATTTCGGCTACCAATAGCCAGAATAACCGCATCGACTGCGCTTATGCTCTTGGAGCCCTCATTTCTAGATAGTATTTCCAACTCAATGTCAACAACCCTATTTATTAGCTTCCAGTTTTCAAGTAGTGCCGATTCCATGCTGCACTAAAAGCGTCACTCTCTGCCCTGCCACCGGAAAAGGTCTGATGGCACACCCCAACCCTTATAGGAGAGTGACAATGAGCTATCCCTTACACCCGATACTACCTGCCCCCGGCCACTTCAATGCCCAGCGACTCGCCCCCACTTTACTGTGGCGATCCAGCCATGAGCTCAGTCAGAACTGTCAGGTGTCGATGGATCTCAGCGTCCTGACCCTGCTAGCAGGAGTCAGCATAGTGGCTCAAGGCCGCTACGACCTGAAGATGCCCTACGGCGCGATCAAACCCACCACGATCAACATACTGGGTGTAGCCGGCTCCGGTGAAGGCAAATCGCCGCTTTACGACAAAGTGCTCAATGTCATTCTGGAATCGCAGCGTCAACATCGCCGGGAATGGCGCAAGCGGCTGGATGACTACCATGGAGAGTTGGAGGAGTGGCGCACTGATGAAAAGGTGCTGACCCAGGCGATCTACCGCAAGCAGACCAAGGGCGGTACGGCGGAGCGTGACCGTCAAGCGCTACGTGAATTGCATCAGCGTCAGCCAGAGCCACCCCGCAAGTTCCGGCTGCTTTATGAGGACACCACACCGGAAGCGCTCTTCTCGGGCTTGGTAACGGCGATTCCGAGTGCCGCTCTGGCCACCGATGAGGCGGAGGTCTTTTTCAAAGGAGCCATGAACCGGGCACGCAGCCACCTCAACTCACTTTGGAGTGGCGGTAGCACGGTAATCACACGAGCCACCAAAGAAGATATTGTGCTGGATGATGCTCGCCTAATGCTGCTGCTGATGGTGCAACCAGGCATCCTGCAGAAGTACATGGAGACACAGGGTCAGCAGGCAAGGGACTCTGGCATGCTCGCTCGTTTCCTCGTCTGCGCACCGCCATCGATTCGCGGTCAACGTTTCTACTCGGTGCATTCCTCCACGGAATGGGATGCCTGGAAGCAGGCAGAGGCACGCCTGGCCTCCTTGACGAGGGAGAACCTGATCTTGGTACACGCGCCTGACACGCCGCGTGAGGTGCTGGAATTCACACCAGAAGGGGCAGCCTGTTGGGTACAGGTGGCCAATGAAATAGAGCGGCAGATGGGCCCAGGCGGGTATTTCGAGGCATGTCCCGATCATGGTTCGAAGCTTGCGGAAAACGTGGCTCGCGTAGCGGCGTTGATACATTTGTTCGAGGGTCATGAGGGAAGCATCATTCCGGAGACGGTGCTGATGGCAATGGATATCAGTCTCTACCACTCCGGCCATTTCCAGCAGGTATTCATGCCACCTCCCCAAGAGGAGCAAGATGCCTATCGATTAAACGAATGGTTCAATGAACTCAGGCAGTTCAACTGGCGTATCATGCGGTACAACGATGTGCGTCAACGAGCCCCACGCACGCTGCGCGATAAAAGGCGCCTCAAGGACGCCCTGGAAGTGCTGATTGTTCAACAGCAAGCGGTAGTTTTTACTCACTACCGAACGCGTTACATCGACTTAATGCCTTGGCTGGGCCCGCCGGACCTGAGCATGCTCTGATATTCGCTTTCCCTTGCCGCCCCGTAGGGCGGCAAGGGCTACCCGTCTGAGGAGGTTGATTTACGCTCCTGCAGCACCACTTGCCACGTCCCCCACCTTGGGAAACTGATTCAGGTACGTTTGCAAGTCGTGTGTAAATGACCGGGAGCACTCCCTTCACGAGTGATCAGCCCCCAGTTTAGTGCTGCGATAAGAGCCCTCAATCCACTACTAGATGCAGCCTTTTGATGCGTTCACCCAGTATGACATGTACCTCGATCAAATCCTGCAAGTTGTTGATTCCAGAGACTCAAGCAGCTCTGCTCGGTACGCGATAGGAAAGCATCACGCGTCTTATCCAAACAAAGAAGGCATAGTTCAGTCTGATCTGCCAAAGGACCTTCAGCCATTCCGCCAGCCTGCCCAGCACACTAAGCATGTCCTGCCCAGCACATTTTTTCCAGTAGGAACAGGGCAGCGGTTAAGTTACGTACCCCTTCCCCCTACACCTCCTCTTCTTCACTAAAAATTTCTTTCACATAAACTCTTCGCGACTTAATCGGCTCATCAAGCGGCTCTTTCGCATTTTCATTGTAAGCTTTTCTGAGGCGAGGCTCTTTCCAAATCATCATCTGAACTTTCTCCGAGAGCTCATCTTGATCACTTGAAATAGGAAGGGATAAGGACTCGGCGATAGATGCCACTTCTATTGAAACTTGCTGCGCAGCAAGGATATGGCTGCGCCAACCTCCTTTAGGCCGTAACCGACCAAGATGAGTCTCTATCAAGCTACGAAGCAATGCCTCTCTCTCTTCTTTTTTATCGATTTTTACCTGAGCCGCTTTTTGGGATCTTACCTCGTAGCTTTTGTCACGCACCTGGGTCAACAACCTCCATGCCGTGGCGTGCTGCTGTGCACACGCAAATGCGGCAAGCATTTCCTCACCGATCTTCATCAACATGCCAGGCTGTGAACTTTCGGAATATTGCTCTTTTATCTTTTGCATGTGGAATTCGAAGAGGACACGGACAAACATTGCTTGCCGTAGTGCGATTTCAAAGTGATCGTCGATTTTCTCATCGAGCTTAACTTTTTTATTGGTTGACCGAATGATTACCGACCAATCCTCTCGAGGGTTGACCTCTCCGCTCGCAAGTTCCTTCACGACGCTTTCAACTTTGTCGTTGAAGTCGATTGCATCGAACTTACTTTTCGGAAGTTCGTGCAAAAGTGAGTCGAAAATGTGACCGGCTTTATCAAAGATCATCTGCCAAGGGTCTGTAGTCGTCACGTTACTCATACCTCCCAGTTCAATCCAATGACATTTATATAACACCCGCTTCTGACTGTGGCTACCTTAACCTCCTATTTATGATGAAACACGTCCAGGAAGCCATGTCAATGGCAGTCCCTAAAATCCCGAGGAGTTTAAGGAACGCCGATTCGCAGGCGACGGCAGGTTGCCAAGATTGGGCCATCAAGGCAGCGAATGAAGGAAACTGCAATGGCCGGAGCACTACTACACCCCGAGCAGGTCGCTGAAAGGCTAGGCATGAGCCTCAGCTGGGTCTACAGCAACAAACACCGTATCGGGTTCATTCAATTTGGCAAAGCCATACGTTTTGAGCATGAGGCTATTGAGGAGTACGCTAGAGGATGCAGGCGCGATCCTCAGCGGAAGGAGGATCGAAAATGGGATACAACGTTTCAAAAAGAAAGGACCGTGACACGTGGATTGTCCGCGCAAGGGTCAACGGCCAACGTACTCAGCGAACTTTTCGCACAGAAGGAGAAGCGAGGCAGTACGCATTAAAGGCAGAAGCTCAACGCCAAGAAGATGAATTCAATGGTGTCATGGGCCGTAAGCCCAAATACACCTTCTCAGAGGGGCTGCAGCGGATGGTCAGCGAATACGACGCTCGCTCCCAGAAACAGCACATTCTATTGGTCGCCAGATGGATGGATGAACATGCCCCTGGCATCATCATTGGCCAAGAACTACTGGATGCCACACGAAGGATGCAGAAAGCTCTCAAAGAGAAGGGATTGGCGCAGTCAACCATCAACAACCGGATTCAGGTCGTCAAGCGAGTGCTTTCGCTATCGTATCGAGAATGGGACTGGATCGACTTACCACTCGACGGAAAGCTACGTAAGCCTTCACCCAAAAATGAACGCCACGTCTATCTCTCCGAGTTGGAGCTTGCCGAACTGCTTGATGCCGTACCCGAGCGGTATCAGGTCGAACGCAAGGTGATTTTGCTGGCCATGCTGACAGGGATGCGACGGGGTGAGCTGATGGCACTGGAACCGAGAAACGTCTACAACGGTCGAATCATGCTCAAACCCAACCAGACGAAAAACGGCAAGCCCAGGGTCATTCCGCTTTCAGAAGAAGCACTCCCATTGATGGAAAGCTTACCGTTTGACACAACGGGAGACAGAGTCAGGGGAGCGTTTGAAAGAGCCCGAGAAGCCATTGGGCGTCCGGACATCCGTTTTCACGATATGCGGCACTGCTACGCTTCATTGCTTGCCAGCAAGGGGGAGTCACTAACGAGTATCAGGGATTTGCTGGGGCATTCATCGCTGACGGTGACCAGTCGCTATGCCCACGCCGACCCGACAAGATGGGACAGTGTGGTTGCTAACCTGCCGCGCATTGGCAACCAAATGACAACCAAGCACTGATGAAAAGAAGCTCTGATCTCTGTAACCAATTGATTTAATTGGTGGGCCCAGTAGGACTTGAACCTACGACCAAGGGATTATGAGTCCCCTGCTCTGACCAACTGAGCTATAGGCCCGCAAAGCGTGCATATCATAGCGAATGTGGCGGGTCGAGGCTAGCCCCCTTGCGCCACCTTGATGTCACTGCGGCACTTTATGTGGATAGAAGGGTCTTTTGAGTAATTCCTCATGCGGAGACGCACTGTGAAAGCCTTGATTGCTCTTATCCCGCTGCTACTGGCGATTCCGGTGCACGCTGACTGGCAGCTTGACCCTGCCCAATCGCAGGTACAGGCATCCATTACCCAGTTGAACGGCGAGGCACCGCAAACCCATCACCATCAAATGCGCGATCTACAAGGCGATATATCCAGCGACGGCACCCTGCGCCTGCCGTTAAAGCTGAGCCAAACCGATATGCTGGAGCGCTTTGGCGAACTGCCGCCCTGGGTAGGTCTGTTGGCCAATACCACCTTGGTCACGCTGGTCGCGCAAATGCCGCCTGAGCGACTGGACGCCTTGGATATTGGAGAATCGCTGGTTGAGACGCTTGAGTTTCAAGTTCAGTCCGATTTGGTTAACCAACAAGAGTCGGTGCCGCTGCGCTTTACCCGCGAAGGCTTGAACGAGATACGCGTGACTCACGCCGAGCCTATGGCAATGGATGGCCGGGCGCTGATGGCGAACAGCACGGTGCGCACCGTGCTGTTGCTGCTGGGCTACCAGCAAATCGATGAGCATGTGCCCGTCACGTTGAACGCCTTGCTGATCAACCGCTAAGGCTTTTATACTTAACCGCTAAAAGCCTCCACATCCTCCGCTTGCGCCCTTCCCGTCTGTACGCGCCACTGCGCAGCGTAGTGGCCGTTCTCGGCCAGCAGTTCAGCATGGGTGCCCCTCTCGGCCACACAGCCCTGGTCGATCACCACGATTTCGTCGGCCTCCACGATGGTGGAAAGCCGGTGGGCGATCATGATCACCGTCCGGTCATGGGCAATGCGCTTTAGAGAGCGCTGAATGGCCGCCTCTGTTTCATTGTCGACCGCGCTAGTGGCTTCATCTAGCACCAGAATCGGCGGGTCCTTGAGCAAGGCGCGCGCCAGGGAAAGCCGCTGGCGCTGGCCGCCGGAAAGCCGCACGCCGCGTTCGCCCACTGCGGTATCCAGCCCTTGGGGCAAGGTCTCGATAAAGCTCCACGCCTCGGCGGTCTTGGCGGCGTTAATAATAGCGGCGTCGTCGGCATCGGGTTTGCCGTAAGCGATGTTGTCGCGTATCGAGCCTTCGAACAGATACACATCCTGGCTGACCAGACCGATCGATTGGCGCAAGGAATTCAGGCTGACGCTGTCGATGGGCTGTCCATCGATCCGGACCTGGCCATGGCTGGGGTCATAAAAGCGCAGCAACAGCTTCATCAGGGTGGATTTGCCCGAGCCGGTGGCACCCACCAATGCCAGGGTGTGGCCGGCGGGCACTGTCAGGCTGACGTCTTCCACCCCGGCGCCACTACTTTCATAGCGAAAGCTGACCGATTCGAAACTCACTTCACCGCGCACCGGCATGGCCAACGGCCTGTCCGTGTTGTCCTTGATCGTGATTGGCACTTCCAGCAGATCCAGTATCCGCTTGGTACTGGCCATGGCGCGTTCGAACAGGTCGATCACCTGAGCCAGACCCGTCAGCGGCCACAGCAAGCGTTGGGTCAGAAACACCAGTACTCCATAGGCGCCCACGTTGAGGTCACCGCGCAAGGCCATCATCCCGCCCACGGTGAACGTCGCCAGAAAACCCGCCAGTATCGCCATGCGAATCACCGGGATAAATGCCGAACTCACCTGTATCGCCCGTCGATTGGCCTCTACATAGGCTTCGCTGGATTCGCGCAGACGCTCGGCTTCCCGCGCTTCACTGGTAAAGCTCTTGATGGTGGCGATACCGCTCAAGTTATTCGACAGCCGCCCGGCCAGGTCACCGACCTTTTCACGCACGTCGCTGTACAGCGGCCCCGCCTTGCGCTGAAAGTAGAACGCTCCCCAGATGATCAAGGGAATCGGGGTAAAGGCCAGCAAGGCGATCAACGGGGAAAGCACGAAGAACACCGCCCCCACCGCCACCACGGTCACCCCGACCTGAATCAGCGAATTGGCGCCACCGTCAAGAAAGCGTTCCAGCTGATTAACGTCATCGTTCATCGTCGCGACCAGCTGTCCGGAACTGCGCGATTCGAAAAACGCCATGTCCAGGCGCTGGGCATGTTCGTAGGCATCCTGGCGCATGTTCGCTTGAAGGCGCTGAGCGAGGTTGCGCCATAGAATCTGATAGAGGTATTCGAACAGCGACTCCCCCGCCCAGATAACAAACGTCAGCACCGCCAGCATGGTGATCTGCTGTTGAGGCGTCTCAAACCCGAGGCTTGCCACAAAGCTCTGCTCTTGGTTGACCACCACGTCGATGGCGACACCAATCAGGATTTCCGGGGCGATATCGAATAGCTTGTTGATGATCGAACAGAGCGTCGCAGCGGTAATACGGCGACGGTAGCCCTTGGCATAGCGCAAAAGCCGCACTAACGCCTGAAAACTGTGCGCAGATGAAGACACGACGGATTCCTTGGTTATCGTTGGAGACGCTGAGTGTAACGAAAGTCGTCGACCACCGCAGTGTCGATATCCACGAGAATTTCGATGGGCTCAATAACGTGCGGCCGGTCTCCTTGAGACAGACATCTATTGCATCCGGCATTGCTCACTGCTCACAATAACGGTCTTTTTTTCAAGGATGCAGCATGCTTGCCGAACTGTTTGCCGTGATGGCGCCAGTGCTCGCCGGTGCCGGGCTGGGGTTTTCCTGGATTCGCCTGGGTCACTCCTACCCGGTGGAATTCGTAACGCGGCTGGTATTCAACATCGGCACCCCGGCGCTGGTACTGGCGTCACTTTCCGGTGCGGAAATCGATGCCGAGAGCTTCGGGCGAACCATGCTGGCAACCGCCTTGGTGATCATCGCCATGGCCGCTGCCACCTTTCTGGTGGCTCGCCTGTTACGCCGCGACTGGCGAGTGCTGCTGGCGCCCATGATGTACCCCAACACGGGCAACATGGGATTGCCGGTGGTGCTTTACGCCTTCGGTAGTGCCGGCTTTGCCTATGGCATTACCATCATGGTGACCGTCGCTCTGTTCCAGTTCACCCTGGGCACGGTGTTCACCAGCCGCGGCAATCCCTTCAAGGCACTGGCCAAGACGCCTATCGTTTATGCGATTGCCATTGCCATGGGGCTGCTTCTGACCGACACCACCTTGCCTCTATGGCTGGCCAATAGCGTAGACTTGATGTCGGGATTCACCGTTCCCTTGATGCTGATTACCTTGGGGGTGTCATTGGCCAGCATTCAGGTCAGAAGCTTGCGTTCCGGGGTCGGTTTCAGCCTGCTACGCATTCCCCTGGCGGCGACCATCGCCTGGTTGATCGGTGGCTGGATGGGCCTGTCGCCCTTGGCCCAAGGCGTATTGGTGCTGCAAATGAGCATGCCGGTGGCCGTGTTCAACTATCTATTCGCCCAGCGCGCCGGACGTGAGCCGGCCTACGTCGCGAGCCTGGTGTTCTGTTCCACCTTATTGGCCCTGATCTATCTGCCTATTCTATTGGCGCTTTTGATGTAGGTAACTCAACCTCCGGTTTTGAATGGCTCTGCTAGACTCAAGTGAATTTCAATATCTTCAGAACAAGAGACCTTCAAAGCCGGGAGCCTGCCATGCCCCCCTCATTACGCTTCGCTTATCCGAGAGCTGTCACCGTGCCGGCAGCAGTTGGCGCACTGTTATCCAGCGGTTGGCTATCAGCTGCCGAAGTGATCGAACCCCAACTATCCACCGAGCTTCTGGAACTTCGCCTGGAACGCATCGCCGATGATCTAGAGCACCCTTGGTCGCTGGCCTTTCTTCCCGACGGGCGTTTTCTGATCAGCGAGCGCCCGGGTCGCTTGCTCCTGGTGACTGAAGAAGGTGAAAAGACTGCTATCCAGGGCCTGCCCAGGGTTAACAGCCAGAGCCAGGGCGGCCTGCTGGATATCGCCTTGCATCCACGATTCGGCGAAGGTGAACAAGAAGACAAGCAAAACGACTGGCTCTACTTTACCTGGAGTAAAGCCGTCAACGGCGGCACCCTTACTGCGCTTTCCCGGGCACGCCTGGGCGATGATCAGCTGGACGATAAACGATTGAGTGAGCCTGAGTTGCTGTTCGAGCAGCAACGTGCGGCCGGCACACGCCACCATTATGGTTCACGCTTGGCCTGGCTGCCCGATGACACCCTGTTGATGAGTATCGGGGATCGCGGCAACGACCAGCGCGCCCAAGATGCTTCCGATTCCGCGGGTAGCGTTCTGCGGCTGACAGCCGACGGCGGTATCCCCGACGACAATCCGTTTACTCGAGACCCGCAGACCCTGGATGCAATCTATACGCTGGGGCACCGCAATATCCAAGGCATGGTGGTCACCTATGAGGGTCAGGCTTGGGTAAGTGAACATGGTCCCCTGGGAGGAGACGAGATCAACCTGCTAAAAGCCGGAGAAAACTATGGCTGGCCGGAGGTTAGCTTGGGGCTGGATTATTCCACACGTGAACCTATCGGTGCCAACTCCCTTCCCGCTATGCGCAACCCGGCATATGTGTTCGAGGGTCGCTTTGCCCCCTCGGGCCTGACAGAGGCGACAAATGAGGCCTTCGCCCCTTGGCAAGGCAACTTGTTGGCGGGCGGTTTGCGTAGTGAGCAACTCAAAAGACTGGTGGTCGAAGACGCCGAAATCATCGAGAGCGAAGTGATTCTTGATGGTGAGATTGGACGTATTCGGGATGTACGCCAAGGTCCCGATGGCGCCATTTATCTACTCACCGACCACTCCTCAGGGGGGCTCTATCGCTTGCGCCCTACTGAGTAGAATCGATATTCACCAAGCACCCCGGTTTAGCCAGGCACTCGAGCAACCGATGCTTTGCCACCCAGGACGAAACAATATCGTGAGGAAGATGCCTGTGAATCACAAGGAATGGGTTGCCACTCCCGATGCCACTTATTTTCATGGTCTTGTGGGGGCAAGCAATGCAATGCAAATGCTGTTTCATGATACCGCCCGACTGGCCAAGAGCGATGCCCCTGTCTTGATCCTGGGGGAAAGTGGGACCGGCAAGGAATTGCTCGCCCGTGCCATTCATGCGGAAAGTCTCCGTCACAACCGCGACTTTATTGCCGTCAATTGCGCCAGCATCCCTGCTGAGCTGATGGAAAGCGAATTCTTTGGTCACCTCAAAGGTGCTTTCACCGGCGCCCATGTGACTCGTAAAGGGCTTTTTCAGATGGCCCAGGGCGGCAGCCTTTTCCTGGATGAAATTGGCGAAATGCCCTCCAATCTCCAGGCGAAGTTGTTGCGTGCCCTTCAAGAAAAAACCATACGACCGGTGGGTAGTGAACGCGAAGAGCCGGTTGATGTGCGTATCATTGCAGCGACACACCGCGATCTGGAAAAGGAAATTCTCGAAAACAATTTTCGCAGTGATCTTTTCTATCGCTTGGAAACGTTTTCCTTGCGCATCCCTCCCTTGCGTGAGCGTGCCAACGATATCGAGCATCTCTTGTTCGCGCTGATCGACAAGCACACTGAACTCCAAGATAAGACCTTGGCACAGGTGGAACCGGAAGCACTCAATGCATTGCTGGATTACTCCTATCCCGGCAACGTCCGTGAACTGGAAAACGCCATCATGCGTGCCATCACTCTGAGTGAGGACGGCATTCTACGCCACCGACACTTACCGGAACGCTTGCGCACTCATTCAGTTAACATTTCACCAGGCCTCGATCCGGTCGATGGGAACGTGCTGCCGGATACGCAGCCTTCTTCTCCTTACGCAGGCTGGCCAAGCCTCCAGGAAATCGAAAAGCGCTATATTTACAAGGTGCTTGAAGCCACCGGCGGTAACAAGCGCCGTACGGCTGAAATGCTGGGAATCGCTCGACGCACCCTCTATCGGCGTCTGGAAGAAGACTAACGGTAGCCACCTTAAAAAGCCCCCGCTAGCGCGGGGGAATGAATGATGTGCTGCATAACTCAGCCGCAGGGAACAGACAGCTGAAATCAACACACCATCACTGGGCCGTTCATTCTCACTTCTCCAATCCTGCCTGGCTTATTTTTGAGCCATGGTTGCGAGTCTCAATTTTCCGGGGACGTCTGCATTTCCTCATCGTCCTCGGGGTTATCCATCTCGTCGTTCATCGGTTCCTGAGAGCTTTCAGCCTCTTCTTGCGGAGAAACCATATCGTCTTCCTGGGGAGGTGCTACCTCTTCTTGCACGGGTGCAGGCGCCGTCTGGGGTGGAGCCATATCTTCAACCGGAGGAAGGTCCTCATCATCATTGCCGCAGCCCGCCACCAACAGCACGGAAGCGAATACTGCCATCATCAGAAATGGTAAACGAATTGTCTTCTTATGGCCCTTGGGGGTTGCTGTTTGGCGTTCAGCATCCATTAGCAATTTCTCCTTATCCATACAGGTTTCTTCCTTTAAAGCTGCTTTTCTCTGATCTCTAAACTCCAATCATGATTCATGCCAAAAACTGAATTATCTATAAAAAAATAATAAAAACAAATAGTTAAACATAGCTAAACCTAAGAGCAGTATGCTTTTCCGCGTGTAAAATGACTAGAAATGACACATGCGCCCCAAGCGCCTGACTGAAACGTGTCATTTTGGCCGTAAGGAAGACATCTCTCTTACCCGCCATGTATAATAATTTTTTGTTATTAAATAAGCTTAATTTGGTAGTTTAATTATATATAAATAAACCGAAAGGCACTACTGATGGATGAGACACGTAATGTCAAGATTCAGGTGAGCGGCTTGAGCAAGGTATTCGGCAAACAACCGAAGAAAGCCTTGGAGCTTCGCCACCGAGGAGCCAAGCGCTCTGAAATTCTGGAAAAGACCGGACAGACACTGGGCCTTTACGATATCAACTTCGATGTCTACGAAGGTGAGCTCCTTGTCATCATGGGATTATCCGGTTCTGGAAAATCCACCTTGATCCGGTGTCTCAATCGCTTGATAGACGCCTCCGAAGGGGAAATCATCATCGATGGCGAAAACATTCCCACCCTGGGCGAAAAAGCCTTGCTCGAATGTCGCCGTCGGCACTTTTCCATGGTGTTTCAGAATTTCGCGCTTTTCCCGCACCGTACGGTGCAGCAAAACGCCGAATTCGGGCTCGAGATTCGCGGGGTGGGTAAAACCGAGCGCTATGACATCGCCCGCAGCTCGCTCAAGCAAGTTGGCCTGGATGGCTGGGAAGACGCTTATCCCAACCAGCTTTCCGGCGGTATGCAGCAGCGTGTCGGCCTGGCGCGCGCCCTAGCCAACGATGCCAGCGTGCTGCTGATGGATGAAGCCTTCTCCGCGCTTGACCCGCTGATCCGCAAGGAAATGCAGGAAGAACTGATCCAGCTGCAGAATAAAATGCGCAAGACCACGGTCTTCATCACTCACGATCTGGATGAAGCCCTGAACATCGGCGATCGCATCGTTCTTCTCAAGGACGGCGAAGTCGTGCAGATCGGCACTCCCGAAGAAATTCTGACTCGGCCCGCCGATGACTACGTACGCCGCTTCATTGAAGGGGTCGATCGTTCACGCATTCTCACCGCGGAAAGTGCCATGCGCCCCGTGCGTGCAACCGCACGCAGCGGCGATGGCCCACGTACTGCGCTGCGCAAGATGCGTGAACATGGTCTGGACTCCATTTACGTCACTGACCGTGACCGTAAGTTGCTTGGGCTACTGGAAGCTGATATCGCCAGCAAGGCTGCTGAAAACAAAGCTGACAGTATCAACGACTACCTGATCCAGGATTTTCGCAGCGTCCGTGCGGAAGAACCCATGCATAATCTTTTCGCCATGTTCTCCGACAGGAGTTTCCCTATCGCCGTGGTCGATGAGGAAAATCATTTGCTGGGAGTGGTCGTCAAGGGCGCCGTTCTGGATGAATTGGCACGCGCAGGAGAACAATAATGGAAATTCCACGTATTCCGTTGGGTAGCTGGATCGAAGGCGGCCTCACTTGGCTGACCACTGAATATTCCTCGGTAACCCGGGCGATTTCACGCGTCACTCAGACCGGTATCGAAGTCCTCAATGAAGCCTTGATGTGGTTACCCGAATGGGCGCTGATGGCGCTTATCGCCGTGCTCTGCTGGCGAGTGGCCAGTGTTCGCCTGGGTATCGGTGCCGTATTGGGGCTGGCGGTAATCTGGAACCTGGGGCTGTGGGATCCGATGATCGAGACGCTCACCTTGGTGGTCATCGCCACCCTGGTGGCTATCGTCATGGCATTACCGGTAGGCATTGCCGCTGCCCTTTCCAGTCGCCTGTATCGCGTCATCATGCCGGTGCTGGATTTCATGCAGACCATGCCGGCCTTCGTCTACCTGATTCCCGCCATTCCCTTTTTCGGGATCGGCTCGGTATCGGCTATTTTCGCCACCGTGATCTTCTCCATGCCACCGGCGATCCGTTTCACCACACTTGGGATTCGCCAGGTGCCGGTGGAACTCATCGAAGCCGCCGACGCTTATGGCGCCACGCGTAGCCAGAAACTTTTCAAGGTTCAGCTACCGCTTTCCCTACCCACCATGATGGCGGGCATCAATCAGACCATCATGCTGGCCCTTTCCATGGTCGTTATCGCTGCCATGATCGGTGCTGATGGTTTGGGTAGCGAAGTATGGCGGGCCATTCAGCGCCTGCGCCCCGGCGATGGGTTCGAAGCGGGGATTGCCGTGGTGATTCTTGCCATGCTGCTGGACCGTTTGACCCAATCGCTGCGTCGCACACGCAAATAAGCCGTTTCAGAAGAACGTCCCGGCATAACGTTGAGGGGAAACTTGCACAAACCCCCTTACTTTCCTCATGCTATACAAGTACAGCATCAAATAATTTTCATGGAAAAAGGAACAAGAATGCAAAAACATATCCTGAGCCGTCGCATCCGTTTAGCCTCACTGGCCATGCTCGCAGGTAGCGGACTCGCTGCCGGCGGCCTGGCTCAAGCCGATGACCACAACTCGATCAACCTCGCCTATGTTGAATGGGCCTCTGAAGTCGCCTCCACCAATGTGGTGCGTGTGGTACTTGAACAAGCCGGCTACGAAGTGGATATGACCTCCTTATCCGCCGCTGCCATGTGGCAGGCTCTCTCCACTGGCGATGCCGACGCCATCGTGGCTGCCTGGCTACCCACCACTCACGCCGATTACATGGAGCGGGTCGGTGATCAAGTCGAAGACCTGGGTGCAAACCTGGACGGCACCAAGCTCGGCCTGGTGGTTCCGGCCTATTCCGAGGCCGACAGCATCCCTGATCTGAACGACCATGCCGAGGCCTTCAACAACGAGATCATCGGTATCGACCCCGGTGCCGGCCTGATGAGCCTGACCGAAGAAGTCGTGGATACCTATGATCTTGATCTGCGCCTGCGCAGCGGCAGCGGCGCTACCATGACAGCGGCATTGTCTTCAGCCATTGCCAACGAAGAAGACATTGTGGTCACCGGCTGGACGCCCCACTGGAAGTTCGCGCGTTTTGACCTGAAATATCTCGAAGATCCGGAAAATGTCTACGGTGGCCCCGAGCAAATTCACACCGTCGTGCGCCAAGGCCTGCAAGACGACATGCCCGAAGCCTATGCCATTCTGGATGCCTTTGAATGGACGCCGGAACAGATGGGCGAAGTCATGCTGATGAACCAGCAAGACGATAGCGAACCCTACGAAAGTGCCAAGCAATGGGTCGAAGATAACCAGGACGTGGTGAACGAGTGGCTGGAGGGCTAAGCCCAGCCTCGCGTTATTCAGCAGGGGGCCTTATGCCCCCTGTTGTGTTTCCGCATGTTCACATTGGTCGACAAGCGTTGAAGGCTTTCCAAGCGCGGATTGTATTTTTACCATAGTATTTGTCGAATCGTGCTTATCGAACCCCTTCAGTGTTGTTTCGAGACAAGGAGACCCTTCATGTTCAATACCATCATGGTACCGGTGGACCTGGCACACATTGAAACGCTGGAACCGGCATTAGCGGTAACCGCCGACATGGCCAAGCATCACAATGCCAGGATTTGTTATGTGGGCATTACCGCCATCACGCCCGGTTCAGTTGCCAGAACGCCCGAAGAATACGAGCAAAAACTCGACGCCTTCGCCCAGAAACGTAAAGAGGTTCATGGGCAGCCCGTCAGCGTCAAGGTGTATGCATCGCCCGATCCTGTGGCAGATCTTGATGACCTTTTGATAAAGGCGATCAAGGAAGTCCAGGCTGACCTGGTGGTGATGGCAACCCATCCGCCCCGCCATCTGGATACCCTCATTCCCTCTCACGGGGGCAAAGTAGCGACGCATACCCAAGCATCGGTGTTCCTGGTACGCCCCACCGACGCCCAGGATTGAGATCAGCGCTTGCTGACGCGCTACATCTGACCCTCACCCACCAAAGGAGGCCGCTTCGTGGCTAATACTCCTGATGACAAGACCCCTTCGGAGGCAACGCCCTCCGAAGGTATACCGGCCCCCGAAGGGGCGGCAAACCTGATCGATACCGATTACGTTATCGGTCAGGACAATATCACTGCCAACAAATTCGGCCTGGATGTCGACCTGCATGGCAAGGTCTTCACCTTCTCCTCGATCGTGATCCTGCTGTTCGTGATCCTGACGCTGGCGTTACAGGATCAGATGGAGCCGATCTTCAACAGCATGTTCAGCTTTCTGACCACCAACCTAGGCTGGTTTTTCCTGCTCGGTGCCAACGTTTTCGCGCTCCTGGCGCTGGTGCTGATCTTCACGCCCCTGGGCAAGGTGCGTATCGGGGGTGCTGATGCCACGCCGGACTTCGGCTACCTAGGCTGGTTCTCGATGCTGTTCGCCGCCGGCATGGGCATCGGGCTGATGTTCTACGGTGTGGCGGAACCCCTAGGCCACTATGGCACCGCCATGGGCGGTATCAGCGTGGGCGAAAATGGCGTGCGCACTGACTGGGCCCCGCTGGGTGCTGCCGCAGGGGATCAGGCCGCCGCCATCGACCTGAGCATGGCTGCCACCATCTTCCACTGGGGCATTCACCCTTGGGGTGCCTACGCCATTGTGGGCCTGTCGCTGGCGATCTTCTCCTTCAACAAGGGCCTACCGCTGACCATGCGCTCCATCTTCTACCCGGTACTGGGGGAGCGCATCTGGGGCTGGCCGGGACACGTGATCGACATCCTGGCGGTATTTGCCACCCTGTTTGGCCTGACTACCTCGCTGGGCCTCGGCGCCACGCAGGCAGCCGGGGGCCTTGAGTATCTGTTCGGCATCCCCGCCAACGACACCACCCTGGTGCTGCTGATCCTGGGGATTACCCTCGTGGCCCTGGGCTCGATCATGCTCGGCGTCGACAAGGGCGTGCAGCGCCTCTCCCAGTTGAACATGATGCTCGCTGCCCTGCTGCTGGGCTTCGTTATCATCATGGGCCCGACACTGATGATCGCTACTGACGTGGCCGATAATCTGGTCGGCTACGTGACCCACCTGCCGGCGCTCTCCATGCCGTTCGGACGTGAAGATGCTAACTTCAGCCAGGGCTGGACGGCCTTCTACTGGGCCTGGTGGATTGCCTGGTCGCCCTTCGTCGGCATGTTCATTGCTCGCATAAGCCGTGGCCGTACCGTGCGTGAGTTTCTGATCTCAGTGCTGCTGATCCCGACCCTGGCCTCGGTGGTGTGGATGACCGCTTTCGGTACTACTGCCATCGACCAGGTGGTCAATTCCGGGATCACCGAGGTGCAGGATGCCGCTCTGGAGCTGCAGCTCTTCACCATGCTGGAGAACCTGCCGCTGAGCGCCATTACCTCATTTATCGGCATCGTGCTGGTAATCGTGTTCTTCGTCACCTCGTCGGACTCCGGCTCGCTGGTGATCGACTCGATCACCGCCGGCGGCAAGGTAGACGCCCCCAAGCCCCAGCGTATTTTCTGGGCGCTGATTGAGGGTGCCCTTGCCATCGCCCTGCTGCTCGGTGGCGGTCTCGCCGCCCTGCAGACAGCCGCCCTCACCACCGGGTTGCCTTTCACCTTGGTGCTGCTGGTTGGCTGCTATGCCATCGTCAAGGGGCTGATGAGCGAGCCACGTAGCGGAAAACCAGAACCGCGCAAGACTAAAACGGTGTGAATGAATAAATAGATAAGCACGAAGCCGAAAAACGAAACGGGCAGCCATGTGGCTGCCCGTTTCTATTCAAGCCCTGGATGATTATCAAGAGCTTGGGATGGCCTTTTCAACACCAGAAGTCATGCAGCGGCGTATCGCGGTGATAATGCGTGGCAATCTGGGCTTGCAGCAATTCTGCCGTCGCCAACGCATCGATCAGGGCATGATGGCCCTGATACGCTGGCAATCCATAGCGTTCTCGGCTGGGCTGCAAGCGAATCGGTACCGGAGGATGCCCTACCCAACGTTTGAAACGCGCCCACATGGATTGCCGATGCCGCCGCGCTTCCAGCGACATGGTATCGATCATGGGAAACATGACACTCTCGCCACGGCGTGCCTTGACGGCCTCATTGAGAAAAGGCCGTTCGATATGTCGAAAATGCACCACGACAATACGCCCCGCCAAACTTTCCAGCAGTTCATCGAGGATTGCGTCCAGATCCGGAGCCTGAGCGATTTCCGAGTGGGTAATATGATGATAGGCAATTGAGCTTTCGACCAAGGCGCGAGGTGGTTTTATCACCCAGTATCGCCGCTGTGAAACGCGAATTCGGTCCAGGGTAAAGGGAACCACTCCCAAGCTTACAATCGCATGGCGGCGCTCATCCAGGCCGGTGGTTTCCATATCCAGTGCCACCATTGGCACGTCCTTGATAGGCGTATCGGGAGCCGGTAACGGCGTGGCAAAGAAATTTGCCACGCCATCATCTCGAGCTTGCTCGGCACGTTGCGACATATATGTCTGCCAGTCCGACAAACGCTGCCTTGAACGCACTCTGAGCATTATGTAGCCCGCCGGTTGGCTGGCATCGGATAGCGAAACTTGAGAAATTTTTGTGCATTGCTCAATACCTGAAAAGCATCCTTGAGCGTATGCCGCTCCGTGTCGGCAACATTTTCCGGTTCAATATTGTTATCCGGCATTCGGCCTTCCTGTAAGTCAATTGCTTGATGACGGATACGCGACATGCACATGAATTCCAACGCATAGCGTAATTTGTCCACGGCACCCGGCATCAGAAGTTGCGTCTCAGCAATGTCATCCAAGCGTTGAAAAGAATTTTGCGCTCGAGAGCCTGCGGCCATGGCATGCACCCGAATCACATCCACCATGGGTGCCGTGCCTCGGCGCTTGAGATTGATCGAGTTGTTATGTTTACCATCCTTTTCCATTACAAAGGTGCGGAAAAACCCTAGGGGTGGCGTTCGGTTGAGCGCATTGCGCGCCATGGCGGCGAGAAACAATGGGCGTTGAGGTGCCTTTTCAGCAATCAGGTCCTGGAGCTGTTCAATGTAGATTTCTTCACCATCGACGGAGTCCAGATCAAAGAATATCGAACTATGCAACAAACGCTCGGGCGTCGGGTTGTCCATCCAGTCATTGAAATACATCTTCCAGATGCGCAAGGGTTGACGCCATTGACGGTTGGTTGCCATCACATCACCCTTGCAGTAGGTGTAACCACAGGCCGCCAGCCCATCGCTAACGTACTTGGCCAATGCCAGAAAGTAGCTGTCATGCTGCTCGGGAACAAAATCATCCGACAACACCAAGGCATTGTCCTGGTCGGTGACGATGTTCTGTTCGTTGCGCGCCATGGAGCCATTGACCATGAAGCAATAAGGCACCGGTGGCGGCCCTAGCTCCTCTTCGGCCAACTCCAGCAAACGACGCGTGAGCCCTCGGCCGATGGTGGATAAGGCACTTCCCACCATGTGCGAATTGGCCCCTTCGTCCACCATCCGCACAAAGGCGGCGCGTACATCCGATGCCAGACGTGCCAGACCCTCTGCGCTTGACTGGCTAAAGATATTGCTCACCAGATAGAGCCCGCTCTGGGTTTCGTAACGAATGATGTCCGATAGATGGACGATACCCACCGGACGCCGACGATAAAGTACCGGTAGATGATGTATGTTATTGCGCAGCATGGTGAGCATGGCCTCATAAACCGTCTCATCCGACTGGATCGTGATCAGCCGCTGGGAAATCACCTCCCCCACCGGGGTCTCGGGGGAGAGCCCTTGTGCCACCACGCGCGTCCTGAAATCGCTGTCGGTCAAAATGCCGCGGATCTGCCAAGTACGCTCTTCGCTGTCGATAAAGCTGCGGCGAGGATCGTCGTCAGCTTCTTCCAATACCAAGGCGGCCGACACCTGAGCCTCGGTCACTTGGCGTGCTGCTTGCTGTACGCTAGTGGTGGTCTCGACCATGACCGGATAACGGGAGAGCAATTTGCGTATCCGAGTGATCATCATGTCGTTGTCTTTTTTTTGTTGTTCCACGGCTGTTTCCAGACGCGGTCTTTCCAGTTCAACAAAATCAGCAAAGTGATCATCTTCAGCACAGAGTGTCTGAAACACTTCATCCGGAATGAAATAGATCAAGGTATCTTCGATGGCCTTGGCGGGAAAACTCACTCTATGACTACGTAACAAGCTGAAGTGGCCGAAAATATCGCCTTCGCCCAACCGGTTATAGAGCTCACCTTTGCGTCGATACACTTCGACGGCGCCACTACGGATGTAACATAAATCCGTTACTGGCTGGCCGAAAAGCATGATGTCACTGCCGGCTTTAAAGTAACTAATCTCGACATGGGTCGCGATCAGGTCCAGGAGGTCGTCCGACAGGCTATCGAAAGGCGGAAATTTGCCCATATGTTGACGAATATCGAGAAGTTCCACGTCCATGCTACCTCCTGGTCCTGCATTCAATGAGACTCTTCATGCTTGCTATCTGATTGCGAGTCAGTGTGGAGCGCCATGCACCGGGCGTAAAGTCATCCGGACAGGAAATCGCACATAAAAAAAGCCACCCTCGGGTGGCTTCTTATGTACGCGCCATCAACAATACCAGATGGCGCGTATTTCGCTAATCAAGCGAAATCGGGCAGTATAGATCAGGAATCAGCTGCCATTTCTTGAACACGTTGCATCATTTCCGGATTCTGCTGGATCGCCTGACCGATGGCATTGAACGTATCGACATCCAGACCGCTATTTTCCACGACTTCAATCATCTTGTCGTTGGCTTCAGCACGAACTTCCTGCTGAGCGGATTCGTCTTCTGCACCATGTAGACGCTCGGTGTATTCTTGAGAAATCACTGCGATTTCCTGTGACGCATCGGCGAACTGTTGTAGCTGCTGATCAGAAAAATCCTGCGCCACCGGGGCGGATTGCTGGGTTGTCGCAGGATCTTGAGCGGAATCCTGTTGAGCGTGGGCGGTAGCCGTCATAAAACCGGCAGCCAGAAGAGCAGCTGAAAACAGTGCGGTCATCCGTTTCATGAAAAGAACCTCTACATAGTGAATGTTGAATTGCCCCCCTGTGACGCATGTTGGGCAGGCAGGTTCCTTTTTTAATGTAAAAAAACGCAAAAGCTTATAACAAAATTTAAACAAAACTCCCGGCTAATCACCGCAGTTCGGCAGAAACAAGAGATCAACCTCATGTCAAAAAGCGTAGCGACACCCACTGCCGCCTCCCTGGGGCTGGCCGCCATGCCGGTGGTCTTTGTATTGTTATGGAGCACGGGATTCATTGGGGCCAAGTTCGGCTTGCCATACGCCGAGCCCTTTACTTTCCTGTTCGTGCGTTTTGTATTGACGCTCGCCTTGTTGCTACCGCTAGTGCTGTTGATGCGGATCTCCTGGCCTCGAGATGCCAAGCTGTGGGCACATATCGGTGTCTCGGGGCTTTTGGTGCATGGCACCTATTTGGGCGGTGTGTTTTATGGCATTTACCTGGGCATGCCCGCGGGACTGGCTTCCCTGTTAGTAGGCTTACAGCCGCTTCTGACCGCAGCCTGTGCCGGGCCTTTGCTCAACGAACGGTTAACCACACGCCAATGGTTGGGGCTGGGGCTGGGGCTTTTAGGCATCACACTGGTGCTGGGCAGCAAGCTTGAACTGGGGGAATCGTTGTTCCAGGGGTTCGGGATGGGTGCTCTGTTCAGCGTCCTGGCAGCCTTGGCCGGAATTTCGCTGGGCACGCTTTATCAGAAACGTTTTTGTACCACCATGCCGCTACTTTCCGGCGCCGTGATTCAGTACGTTGCCGCTGGCCTGTTACTTGGCTTGGGCGCCCTGCTTTTTGAAACCCGGCAGATCGATTGGACGCCTACCTTCATTCTGACACTTGGCTGGTTAGTGTTGATTCTCTCGATAGCCGCCATCCTGCTGTTGATGGCACTGATCAAGCGAGGAGAGGCATCACGCGTCGCCAGCCTGTTTTATCTGGTACCCCCAGTGACCGCTCTTCAAGCCTGGTGGTTATTTGACGAACGTCTACCGCTACTCGGCTTAGGTGGTATGGCAGTGGCCATCATCGGTGTAGTATTAGTCGTCCATAAAGGTAAGAATACTTCATCAAGCCGTTAACTCAATTTACGTCAGGATGCGTATAACACATGCAAGGCCATTCCAATTGCGCGCGTGTTGCAGGACACTGCAATCGCTGTGATAAGCCGGTGCCGTTTGCCTTTACCATGGCATTTCAGCCCATCGTTGATGTGCATCAGAAACGTATTGTTTATTACGAGGCGCTAGTTCGTGGCCTGAATGGCGAATCCGCCGGTAGTATCCTGGGTCAGGTGACCGACGACTTGATGTACCGGTTCGATCAAGCCTGCCGCATCAAAGCCATCGAACTTGCCAGTCAACTCGATATGCAGGAAATACTTTCGATCAACTTCATGCCTAATGCCGTCTACGAGCCCGAGGCGTGTATTCAGGCTACCCTGGAAACCTCTCGACGGGTGGGCTGGCCTACCCAACGGCTCAATTTTGAAATTACCGAAACCGAACGCGTCAGAGATCGCGCGCATCTGCGCAACATCATCGAAAGCTACCATGCCATGGGCTTCACCACCTCGCTGGATGATTTCGGCAATGGGTTTGCCAACCTGGATTTATTGACCGACTTGCGCCCGGACACGCTCAAGATCGACCGTGAACTGATCATGGGCTGTGACACTAACAAGCGACGCCAAGCTATCCTGCGTAGCATTGTCGTTCTGGCCGAAAATCTTGGTACCAAGCTGGTGGGGGAAGGGATTGAAACCCGTGAGGAGTCGCGCTGCCTGGTGGACTTGGGAATAAATGTGCAACAGGGTTTTTATTTTTCGCGGCCCAAGCTGGAAGCGTTGGCCACGATTGATCCGGAAAAATATCTCTGACGCCTGACAGGTTCTACGCATCGGTTTCTATCAAGGATTGGAGAGTCGCTCCAAATAAGCAGAGCCTCCCAAGTTACGCATCTGCTGACGAATCCACTGGCTTCGCCGTTCAACCTGATCATTCGGACGGGCAGCATTACGGGTCCGTGGGCTGGGTAGAATCGCCGCGAGCAGGCTGGCTTGCCGTACGCTCAATGTATCGGCGGAGGCCCCGAAATAATGCTGGGCGGCAGCTTCCAGACCAAACACGGCGTTATCCCATTCCGCCACGTTGAGATACACCTCAAGAATCCGCTGTTTACTCCAGAACGTTTCGATCAACAGGGTGAACCAAGCTTCCAGCCCTTTACGTAACCAGCTTCGCCCGCTCCAAAGAAAGACATTCTTGGCGGTTTGCTGGCTAAGCGTACTCGCACCACGTAACCGAGCCCCATTACGGCTCGCCTCCCAGGCACGTTTCAACTCCACCAGATCAAAACCGTGGTGCTGAGGAAAGCGCTGGTCTTCAGCGGCAATCACCGCCAATTTGGCATTCACCGACATCGCTTCCCAAGAGCGCCACTCTCGCTTGATATCGATGGGTTCACTATGAACCCAGCTTTGAATCTTACGCTCCACCATCACCATGGAGCCCGGTGGCGGCACCACACGAAACAACACCACCAAGACCACAGATACCAGCACAAACGCCAGCACGCCACGCCACATAACCCTCCAAACCAGGTGAGCGAGACGACGCAACGTGCGGCTTAGCATGAAAGATTCGCCATGTTAGCGCTTGAACAAATGTTCGGCGTGATAACGAAGATGATCCTCGATGAATGAGGCGATGAAGAAGTAGCTATGGTCGTAGCCGGGTTGCCGACGCAAAGTCAGCGGATGATCGTGTTCTTCACAGACCGCTTCCAGATGCTCGGGCTTGAGCTGTTCTTCAAGAAAATCATCCGCGTCCCCTTGGTCGATGAACAGACGTTGGCGTGAGGCGCCATGGGCAACCAGCTCACAGGCGTCATATTGACGCCAGCGCGAGACATCATCACCCAAATACTCGGTAAAGGCTTTTTTACCCCATGGAGAGGCGATGGGGTTCACCACCGGTGAGAAAGCCGAGACCGAACGAAACCGACCGGGGTGGCGCAGGGCCAGGATCAAGGCGCCATGACCACCCATCGAATGTCCACTGATGGATTCCCGGCCATTGACCGGAAAGTGTTGGCGTACGACCGAAGGCAGTTCCTCGATCACATAATCGTACATCCGGTAGTGCTTTTTCCAAGGTGCTTCGCTGGCATTGACATAGAACCCCGCGCCCGACCCTAGGTCGTAACTCTCATGCTCGCCGGGCAGATCCGTTCCCCTTGGGCTGGTATCGGGACATACGATCGCGACACCCAACTCCGCCGCCACTCGCTGCGCGCCGGCTTTCTGCATGAAATTTTCATCCGTACAGGTAAGTCCGGAAAGCCACCACAACAAGGGCACCCGTTCTTTTTCCGCCTGAGGAGGTAGATATACCGCAAACACCATCTCGCAATCCAAGGCACGGGAATAATGGCGGTAACGCTTGTGCCACCCTCCAAAGCTGCGGTTGGCCGACACCAATTCCAATGTTTCACTCATGCTCATGAGGGGCTCCTTGTGATAGCGACTCGATCATGCTGGGTATTTATTCATCATCATACCGGACTTCAATAGTGCAGCACGGTTCGAATGCTCTTGCCGGCGTGGAGTAGCTCAAATGCCTCATTGATCTTTTCGAAAGGCATGTCCTGAGTAATGAACTCGTCAATCTTGAGCTCACCATTCATGTAACGGTCGACATAACCCGGCAATTCACTTCTGCCTTTCACGCCCCCAAAGGCGGAACCTTTCCAGACACGCCCAGTGACCAATTGAAAAGGCCGCGTGCAAATTTCTTCACCGGCACCGGCCACGCCGATGATGATGGATTCTCCCCAGCCCTTGTGACAACACTCCAGCGCCGAGCGCATGACGTTCACATTGCCGATACACTCGAAGGAGTAGTCAACGCCACCATCGGTCAAGTCCACGATCACCTCTTGAATCGGTGCGGCATGGTCCTTGGGGTTGACGAAATCCGTGGCGCCGAATTGCCTGGCCAGCTCGAACTTATCGGCGTTGATGTCGATGGCGATGATACGGGCAGCCTTAGCCATCTGGGCGCCCTGGATCACTGCCAAGCCGATGGCGCCCAGACCGAAAACAGCCACTGTAGCACCCGGCTCGACCTTGGCGGTATTGAGTACCGCACCAATACCCGTGGTGACGCCACACCCCAACAGGCAGATCTTGTCCATCGGGGCCTCTTTTGACACCACCGCCAGGGACACTTCCGGCAATACGGTATATTCGCTGAACGTGGAGGTACCCATGTAATGGTACAACGGCTTGCCTTCCAGCGAAAAACGGCTGGTGCCATCGGGCATCACCCCTTTGCCTTGGGTCGCCCGCACGGCGCTACACAGATTGGTCTTGCCGGATAGGCAGAATTTACACTTGCCACATTCAGCGGTATAGAGCGGAATCACATGATCACCCGGCTTGACGCTGACCACCCCTTCCCCGACTTCTTCGACTACCCCGGCGCCTTCATGGCCGAGTACCGCGGGAAAGTTACCCTCCGGGTCCGCTCCGGACAGCGTAAAGGCATCGGTGTGACACACACTGGTTGCCACCATTCGCACCAGCACCTCACCGGCTTTCGGTCCCTCTACATCGATCTCGACAAGTTCGAGCGGTTTACCGGCGCTTAACGCCACGGCAGCACGTGATTTCATGAAGCTCTCCTAAGATCGACTATGGCTCCAACAGGACGGCAGTCCCGTCTGGTGGAGCAGTGATTTTCATTGAATCAGAGATTTAGCAGTGTACGCCAGCGACGAGATGGGTTGAAGCATCTACCTTCAAGATAGATACTGGTAATTCGTGAATGCCCAGTGCGCGTTTCGAAAAGTCGCGTTATACTTAACATTCACCAGTGGATGTATATCGTCGCCAAGCGCCATTTGTTAATAAGGTAATTCATGCCTCATCCTCCCCCCCATGCGCCTATTTCCTTTCGAGCCGCAACTTTGCGCACTGTGCTCTATGTACTGCTCGTGGGAGCTATCGCGCAAGGCGCCTATCTGGAAGCTCTCTATTTCCCCGGAATTCGCTTTTCCGAGTGGGGATTCACCGAGTTCACCCAGACGTTGTTTCTGGCTAGCAGTTGCGTCCTGCTTCTCTATATACGCCAGGGTCTCAAGGTATGGCCCAACGTCACGCTACTGATGCTGGCGTTTCTCGCCGCCTCGCTGGTCAGGGAGCAGGATGCTTTTCTCGACACCTACGTGGCAGATAATACCTGGAAGGTACTGGTGGCCTTCATCATCCTGCCTTCCCTTTACTGGGTAGGACGCAACCGGCATCGCTTCCTCGACGAATTCACCTATTTTGGCAACTCGCTTTCCTTCGGCTTGTTCATGTCCGGCCTGCTGGTCACCTATGTCTTTTCCCGCCTTTATGGGCGCCAGGATTTCTGGCGCGCGGTGCTGGAGGATGACTATGTGCGCGACTTCAAGAATGTCGCGGAAGAAGTGGTAGAGCTAATGGGCTATGCCTTGATACTGATTGCCGTTATTGAACTGCTCATCATGGCGCGGCGCTGGCGTCTAGCCAACGCTTGATAGCAGGCGGCATGCACTAGAATATAAAAAAACGCCCACAGCTTGGCTGCGGACGTTTTGTCGGGCATACAGGACGCCTACTTACTGCCTTGCTAAACTTGACGCTACCGAATTACTCGTCGAGAAACGAGCGTAATGGCTCCGAGCGGCTCGGATGACGCAGCTTGCGCAATGCCTTGGCTTCAATCTGACGAATACGCTCACGAGTGACATCGAACTGCTTACCGACTTCTTCAAGCGTGTGGTCGGTATTCATATCGATCCCGAAACGCATACGCAGCACCTTGGCTTCACGGGCCGTCAGCCCACCCAGGACGTTACGTGTCGCTTCGATCAAGCCTTCGCCGGTAGCCATGTCAATCGGCAACAGCATGGTACCGTCTTCAATGAAGTCACCCAGGTGCGAATCGTCGTCATCACCAATGGGGGTCTCCATGGAGATCGGCTCCTTGGCGATCTTGAGCACCTTGCGTACTTTTTCTTCCGGCATTTCCAGGCGTTCACCCAACTCTTCCGGTGTCGGCTCACGCCCCATTTCCTGAAGCATCTGGCGCGATACCCGGTTGAGCTTATTGATCGTCTCGATCATGTGAACTGGAATACGGATGGTACGTGCCTGGTCAGCGATCGAACGGGTAATCGCCTGACGAATCCACCAAGTGGCATAGGTCGAGAACTTGTAACCCCGGCGATATTCGAACTTGTCCACCGCCTTCATCAAGCCGATATTGCCCTCCTGGATAAGATCCAGGAATTGCAGGCCACGGTTGGTGTACTTCTTGGCAATCGATATCACCAAGCGCAGGTTGGCCTCGACCATTTCTTTCTTGGCACGACGTGCTTTCGCCTCACCAATCGAGAGACGGCGATTGACTTCCTTCAAGGAGGCCACCGGCAACTGCACCATATCTTCTTCAAAAGCGATCTTGCGTTGAGCACGCGCGATGTCCGTACGCAATGGCTCCAGACGATCGGCATAGCGGGGGAATTCCGCTTGAAAATCATCCAGCCAGTCCTTGCGCGACTCGTTACCCGGGAATGCCTTGATGAAGGTCTTGCGCGGCACTTTGGCTTTTTTCACGCACAGCTGCATCACGGCCTTTTCCTGAGCACGTACCTGCTCGACACTGATCCGTACCTGGCCTACCAGACGTTCGAAATGCTTGGGCACCAGCTTGATGGGAGAAAACAACTCTGCCAAACGAGCCTGCTCTGCCTTGACCTTCGGATCATTCCGGCCATGTTTTTCTAGGGCTTCGAGAAAGGCGGCATTCTGCTCACGAATCTGCTCAAAGCGTGCCTTCGCTTCTTCTGGGTCAGGTCCACCTTCGCTTGCAGTGGAATCCTCTTCCTCGCCGTCCTCGGCATCGAGATCACTTTCCGGGATTTCCTCGGGCTCTGGGACTTCAGCCTCTGCCACGCCGGGAATACCTTCGTCGGGATCGATAAAGCCGGAAAACAGATCGGAAAGACGCCCGGGCGCCTCTTCATCCTGAGTGGCATCATAGGCATCAAGGATCGAACTGACGGCACCAGGCAGGTATGCCAGCGCCGACATGACTTCGCGTGTGCCCTCTTCAATCCGCTTGGCGATCTTGATCTCGCCTTCACGGGTGAGAAGCTCCACCGTTCCCATTTCACGCATGTACATGCGTACCGGGTCGGTAGTGCGTCCCACGTCACTTTCCACGGCCGCAAGAGCCGCCACGGCCTCTTCCGCCGCGGACTCGTCCGTGGAGTGATCCGACATCATCAAAGTGTCTTCATCCGGGGCAACTTCAACGACACTGATACCCATGTCGTTGATCATGCCAATGATGTCTTCCACTTGATCCGGGTCGGCGATATCCTCAGGTAGATGGTCGTTGACCTCGGCATAGGTCAGGTAGCCCTGTTCCTTGCCGCGCGCGATCAACTCCTTCAGACGTGACTGCTGCTGTGCATTTCCAGCCATAGAAACCCTATCTCGACGAAGAAGAATGAAGCACCTGAAGCGCTGAGAAGGAAAAACTCAACAAGCCGAACAGTATAACGGTAGCGATGGGATATTTTCCAGCTTAGCGTATTTGCGAGGCAATTCAGGTGTGTTAGGTTGTTTGGTTAGCCAGCGTTTGGTAGCTGGCCAGCAATGTGGTGAATGTGGTGATGGTCAGGCAAGAATTCAACCCCTCTACCGGAAAACATCACTGCAAGGAGGCCTTTTATCGACACCCTTGCTTCACCAACACGCTTAAATCAGGAACGCTGTGAAAGCTCCATGACCAAGGTCGCCAAACGCCGACGCTGGACGTGATCGAGGCGCTTCCCCGCCCTCTCCTGGGCCAACAAGGCGTCGTATTCCTCTTGCGGCGACTGTCGCCGCCGGCGCTTTTCGAAGTGTTCCAGCAATCCCGTAAGTTCCGCTTTCCGTGTGGCTTTGGGAATCAACAGTTCACGCCGCGCCAGGCTGGTCAAACGCTGCCCCTCCAGGCTGCCTTGAAAATGCGCCAGTAACACCTGGGTACTGCGGTAGCGCCCCGCCCTGAGCAGTTTCGCCACGGCAGAGTATAACAAGGCATCCGGGTCATCTTCGGGCAGCCAATCCTCTTCATCGGGCAGGACCTCCATCAACCCCGGTTCATGCAAAAGCAATTGCACGATACGCGCCAAAGGGCTCAAGGCTCCCGCAGATGCTTTTGCCGGCACCGTTGGCGTCCGGCGACTCACTACCTGAGCTTCTTTCTGCTCCGAAGGGCCGACCTCGCGCAAGCGCCTGGCTGTCTGGGCCTGTTGCTCGCGCTGCGCCAGCAATTCGCCCAGGCGCTGACGGGACAGCCCGCTGCGCCGAGCCAATTCTTCCAACAACAGCGACTTGAGTACGCCTTCTGGTACCTTTGCCAGCGCTATCAATACCTTGGTGGCAAAGCGTTCACGCCCTTCCACCCCCGACAACGCCTGGCCTTGCCCCGCCTGCTCGAAGAGAAACTCCGAAAGCGGCATGGCACAGGTCACACGGTCCGCGAACGCCTCACGACCTTCACGGCGCACCAAGGTGTCGGGATCTTCACCATCCGGCAAGAACAGAAAGCGTGCCTCTCTGCCATCGAGCATCAACGGTAGAATGGTTTCCAAGGCCCGGCTTGCCGCTTGAAGTCCCGCTCGATCGCCATCGAAGCAAAATACTACCCGGCTGACCAAGCGGAATAATCGAATTAGATGCTCTTCGGTGGTTGCAGTTCCCAATGTCGCGACTGCATTTTGGATACCGTACTGGGCCAACGCCACGACATCCATATAGCCTTCGACGATCACCACCTGCTCCAGGCGCGGGTTCGCCTGGCGCGCTTCGTACAAGCCGTACAGTTCCCGGCCTTTGTGAAATACCGGCGTTTCCGGAGAATTCAGGTATTTCGGCTGAGCGTCCCCCATGACCCGCCCGCCAAAAGCGATAGTGCGGCCGCGAACATCACGGATAGGGAAAATGACCCGGTCACGAAATCGGTCGTAGGTACGTCCACTGTCTTCATGCTGAATCAGTAGCCCGTACTCCACCTGAACCGGCTCGGCGATACCGCGTTCGCTCAAATGTCGCTTGAGCCCTTCCCACCCGGAAGGAGCGTAGCCAATCCCATAGGTTTTGACCACTTCCTGCGACAATTTGCGACGCTTCAGGTAATCGCGCGCCGCCGCACCTTCCTGCATGGCCAGCCGTTCGCGATAAAAACTTGCGGCAAGCTCGAGAAGATTGACGCCCTCCCGGCGTTTTTTTTCACGCCCCTTGGCATGGGGGTCATCTGCGCCTTCCCGCGGCACCTCAAGGCCCAGGCGCCCCGCCAAATGCTCCACTGCGTCGGGAAACAGCAGCTTGTCATATTCCATCAGGAAACGCAGGGCGTTACCGTGAGCGCCACAGCCAAAGCAATGATAGAACTGCTTGTCGGCACTGACGGTGAAGGAGGGCGTCTTTTCCTGATGAAACGGACACAGACCCGAGTAATTACGACCCGCCTTTTTCAGCGACACACGCTCACCGACAACTTCAACCACATCGACGCGGCCGAGCAAGTCATCAATGAAACGTTGAGGAATCTGACCCGCCATAGGTTGCCAGTGGCCTCGCCTGAGGCGTTGTTTCATTCCCGCAGCACCTGAGCGGCACGACAAGAAGATCTAACAAAACGAAAAACAAACGGCCACCTAGTGGCGGCCGCTTGGCATCCCTCTTGAGACAACCGATCAAAACGACTCAGTTGTCCCCGTACGGATCAATAGAGCCGTTCGAAGCGCTTTTGTTCACGCTGAATCTTCTTGGCATGACGCTTGACAGCAGCTGCCGCCTTACGCTTGCGTTCCGCTGTCGGCTTTTCGTAGTTTTCACGACGACGCACTTCAGACAGAACACCAGCTTTTTCGCAAGAACGCTTGAAGCGACGCAGCGCGACGTCAAACGGCTCGTTATCACGTACTTTAACAGAAGGCATTAAGCACTCACCTACCTTAAGGAGTCTTGAGTTCGGATAGCACGCACATTGCGCTTATATAAGCTTAGAACACACAATGCACGACCCAGGTTTACAGCGCACAATAGTCTAGTCCTGCATGCCCTGCATTGCAAACAATGTACTGACTTCTGGTTTCATGGAATAACGCTGCGCCTGTCCCCGCGGCCTGTCGATAATGCTAGACTTCGGCCTCTTTACCTCTGCAGTCGAGAATCAAGGCATGCGCGTACTGGGCATTGAAACGTCCTGCGACGAAACCGGCGTCGCGCTTTACGATACCAGCGTCAACGATAACCAGGGCGGCTTGCTGGGCGATGCGCTCTACAGCCAGGTCGCCATGCATGCCGAATATGGCGGCGTGGTGCCTGAGCTGGCCTCCCGCGATCACACTCGCAAACTATTGCCGTTGATTACCCAGGTCCTCGATGAGGCCGGGCTCAGCCGCCAGGAGCTTGATGGGATTGCCTATACCGCAGGGCCCGGCCTTGTCGGTGCCCTGATGGTAGGCGCCAGTACCGCGCACGGCATGGCTCGCGCCTTGGGTATTCCCGTTCTCGGCGTCCATCACATGGAAGGCCATCTGCTCGCGCCCATGCTGGAAGACGAGCCACCGGCTTTCCCATTCGTAGCGCTACTTGTCTCCGGTGGGCACACCCAGTTGGTGGAAGTGCAAGGGCTGGGGCGCTATCGATTGCTCGGTGAGTCGGTCGACGACGCCGCCGGCGAAGCCTTCGACAAGGCCGCCAAGATGTTGGGGCTGGCTTACCCCGGAGGGCCTCAGGTGGCACGCCTGGCCGAGCAGGGTAACCCCAAACGCTTTCGTTTTCCGCGCCCCATGACCGATCGTCCGGGGCTGGACTTCAGCTTTTCGGGCCTCAAGACGCATACGCTGACCGCGATTCGCCGCCTGGAAGCCGATGGGGAACTTGACCAGCAGGCCCGGGCCGATATCGCCCGCGCCTTCGAAGAAGCCGTGGCGGATACCCTGGTGATAAAATGTCGTCGCGCCCTGGATCAGACCGGCCTGAAACGGCTGGTGGTGGCGGGAGGCGTGAGTGCCAACCAGCGCCTGCGCGAACGGCTCGCGCAGGAAACCGCCAAGCGTAACGCCCGAGCGTTCTATCCCCGCGGACGCTTCTGTACCGATAACGGCGCCATGATTGCCTACGTGGGCGCTCAGCGCCTGTTGGCCGGCGAACGAGACGCCGACACCATGCTTGCCATCCCCCGCTGGCCGCTGGAAACCTTGACTGCCCCGTCTAAGGCTCCTTGAAACGAGAAGCGACATCTCGGCGCAAACGACGCAAATTATGCCAATGGCGTACCAGCACCAGAACGCTGAAGACAACCACTATCCCGGTATATTCAGGCGTTAGCCATAGGCTCAACAATGGCGTGAGTAACGCACTGACAATCGACGCCTGGCCGGGGTTTTTCAACCACCAGGCCATCAGCGCCCAGCTCAGCACTCCCAACAGCGCCACTTCGGGCACCAATACCAGCAGCACACCCAAGGCGCTTGCCACCGCCTTGCCCCCGCGGAAACCATGCCATAGCGGATAACTGTGCCCCAGTAATACGGCAAGCCCCACCGCACCCTGCAACCATACCGGCATGCCTAGCCATTTGACTAATCCCACTACCGGCATGCCCTTGAGGGCATCCAATATCACGGTCATCAGCGCCAAGCGCGAGCCGTGCGTGCGCAGAACGTTGGAGGCGCCAGGGTTGAAGGACCCGCATTGTCGTGGGTCCACCACGCCGGCCCAACGACAAACGCTCAGCGCCGCCAACCAACTTCCGCATAAATAGCCCACAAGTATCCATATCATGACTATCCGCTCGCTTTCTGCCTGGTTCGTCTGTCGCTCGACGGCGTCCTCACGTACAATCAGCCGGCTGATTGAAAGGGGAAGGCTCATGGATCGCATCTTGATCGAAGCGTTGGATGTCGACACTATCATCGGCGTCTATGGCTGGGAACGTACGATCACTCAGGCACTGCAACTCGACCTTGAACTGGCTAGCGACATTCGCTCGGCGGCCGCCACCGATGATCTGCGTCTGACCCTGGATTATGCCGCCATCTGTCAGCGAATCCAGGCGTTTGCCGATGCACATCAATTCGCCCTGGTGGAAACCTTCGCCGAACGTCTGGCCGAATGCCTGCGCAATGAATTTCCCATTGCCTGGCTACGCCTGACGGTACGCAAGCCCGGCGCGGTGGCCAGGGCGAAAAGTGTTGGTATTATGATTACCCGAGGCGTACGTCCTTCTCACGAGCAGGAGCCAAGCTGATGAGGCAAGTGACGGTCAGTCTAGGCAGCAATATCGAGCCGGAGCGGCATATCCGCCTGTGTCTCGATGCCCTCCAGGCACGTTTCGGCAACCTTGCCATATCCGGGGTGTTTGAAAGCGAACCGGTGGGATTTCTCGATAGCCGTAATTTCTACAATCTGGTGGTAGCGTTTTACAGCAACGCCACCCCCGGCGAGCTCCACGCCTGGGCCAAGCACCTGGAAGCCCAACATGGGCGTCGTCCGGACACGCCCAAATACAGTCCACGCGCTCTGGACATCGACCTTCTTACCGTAGGCGAGCTGTGCGGCCTCATCGACGGCGTGACACTGCCACGTGGCGAAATCACTCAGAACGCCTTTGTGCTACAACCGCTCACCGAGTTAATGCCTGACGCCCGCCATCCGCAAAGCGGAATAGCTTACGCAACGTTATGGAAAAATTTCTCGATGGGCAGCCAACGCCTGTGGCCGGTGGACTTTCGCTGGCAAGGCAGATGGCTTTCGCGTTACGCCGACGCTCACCTAAATAACGCCCGGTTAAGCGCTGCTCGATAATGCCTGCGCTACCGCATCACGTCGCTTTCGTTTCAAGGCTTCGCCCAACTCCCCCCCTTTGTAGCCGGCGGCCAGCAGGTCGCGTGGCTCTACACCACGTGCAGCCTGCCAGGCCCGTTGCACATGTTCCGCCAGGTGCGGCTGCTGGCACTCGATAAACGCCAACTGATCCTCGATCTGCTGGGGCTTACGCCAACCATCAAGGTTGTTCAGCCACGCCATTATCGCTTCCACCGTCACCTCTCCCCGACGCCCATGCTCCAGTAACCGGTGGCTTGCGGCACTATGCCGAGCCAGCTGGGCGACTACCTTGGGCAAGCGCAAGCGCTCGGCAAGGCACTGGCGAGCCTCGGGCGTCAAATGCTCTACCAGCCTGGCATAACGCCAATGCGCCACGCTCGGCGAACCGGACAGGGGGATTTCATGCAGCCGCGCCAGCGCCGTCTCAAGCGAAGCCTCCCCAGCCGCAACAAGCTCCGGCATCAGCACGCAAAGGGCGTCACAGGCCGAAAGCGCATGAAAGTAAGCTTCGGGCTGGGGTTCGCCCAAGGCTTTTTCGGTTTCGACCCAGACCCGCTCGGCAGCCAGATGTTCAAGCTCACCGCTACGCGAAAGCTCCATCATCAATGCCTGCGTCTCCTCAGCAATGACGAACCCCAGCCCTGCGTAACGGGCCAGAAACCGCGCCGTGCGCAATACCCGCAAGGGGTCCTCCACGAAAGCCTGCGACACATGGCGCAGCACCCGTGCCTTTAGGTCCGCCAGCCCCCCGTAAGGGTCGACCAGCTCGCCCTCGGGGGTCTCCGCCATGGCATTGATGGTCAAGTCGCGCCGCGCCAGGTCGTCTTCCAGGCTCACATCAGGGCTTGCATGGACGCTGAAGCCTACATAGCCATGGCCGGACTTACGCTCGGTACGCGCCAGTGCGTACTCTTCATGGGTTTCCGGGTGCAGGAATACCGGAAAATCCCGCCCTACCGGTTTGAAACCGCGTTTGCGTAACATTTCCGGCGTGGCACCCACCACCACCCAGTCATTGTCGTAGACCGGCCATCCCAGGCGATCATCACGTACCGCACCGCCGACACGATAGACCTCCAGTCCCGCAAGCCGCCGATCACGTTGCGCAGCCGACGTCATGATTTTTCCCTTGTCTGCTGGCTGGGCACGCTGATCCGCTTGCCGGTTTCCAGGTCAAGTGCGGTCAAGCTGCCTCCCCATACGCAGCCGGTATCCAGAGCCTCGGCGCGCACCTTGGCCTTGGGCAGCCGCCCTTGCAGCGCCGCCCAATGCCCGAAAATCAGATAAGGATCATCCTGCCGGGCAAATTGAAACCAGGGGGCGAACCCTTTCGGGGCGCTATCCAGCCCTTCCTTGGCCTCGAAATCCAAGCGCCCTTCGGCATCGATGAAACGCATGCGGGTCAAAGCATTGGTGATCATGCGCAGGCGCTCGATGCCTTCAAGCTCAGGGCGCCAGCGACGCGGCTGATTACCGTACATCTGTTTCAAAAAGGCGCCGGCGCGTTCTCCGGTCAAGGCAGCGTTGACTTCGGCCCCCAGTGCTTCAGCCTGATCAAGCGTCCACTGAGGCAACAAGCCTGCATGGGTCATCAGGGTATCGCCATGCCTTACGCTCAAGGGCAATGCCTGCAACCAGTCGAGAAGCGCTTCTCGATCCGGCGCCTCGAGAATAGGCAGCAGGGTATCGTTTTTTTTCAGCTTGCCACCGCCCCGCGCCACCGCCAGAAGGTGAAGGTCATGATTGCCCAGCACCGAGCAAGCGGCAGCGCCCAATGCCTTGACCTCGCGCAAGCATTCGAGCGAACCGGGGCCACGGTTGACCAGGTCTCCCGCCAGCCATAACCGATCATGAGCCGGATTGAAATCAATCGCCTCGAGAAGCGCCACCAGTTCCGCATGGCAGCCTTGTAAATCACCTATCGCATACGTGGTCATGCTCAGCCTTTTCGGTCACGTTAACCAGAGCCTTCCTGGCGCCTGGTCGCGTTCAATGAATTTGATTCAACCCCGCCAGCCGAAAGGGCGCGATGGGTACATCGAAGGATTGCTGGGTGGAGACATCGAAACACGTATAAGCCCCCTCCATCACGCCCACGGGGCTTTGCAAAATCGCGCGGCTGGTATAGCGAAAGCGCTGGCCGGGGCCGATCAAGGGTTGCTGGCCGACCACCCCCTTGCCGCGCACCTCCTGATTCTCTCCATTGCCCTGGGTGATTTTCCAGTAACGCGCCATGAGCTGTACGCTATGAGCGCTGGTATTGTGAATGGTCACGGTGTAACCGAAGACATAGCGTGACTCGGATTCGCTGGATTCTTCACTGCGGTAATAGGGTTCGATAGTGACGCCGATGTCCGACACACTCACTCCTCGTGACTCGCGGCATTATTTGCCGCCAGATGGTTGGCGATCCGCACGTACTCTTCCACGGTTAAGGTTTGCGGCCGGCGCCCAGGGTCGATTCCCAAGCTCTCCAGTTGCTCGGCGGCAATCAGCCCTTTGAGGTTGTTGCGCAATGTTTTGCGCCGTTGACCGAAGGCCGTGCGCACCATATCGAACAACACCCGAGTGTCTTGAGCGGTATGCGGCAGTTCAGCATGCGGGGTCAAGCGAACGATCGCCGAGTCCACCTTGGGGCGTGGCACGAACGCCTCCGGCGGCACCACAAACAACTGATCGACCCGGCAGTGATACTGCGCCATCACCGAAAGCCGCCCCCAGTCCGGGCCGCCCGGCTGTGCCGCCAGACGCTCGACCACTTCCTTTTGCAACATAAAATGCATGTCGCCAATGGCATCCCCCATGGAGAGCAGATGCACGATCAAGGGCGTGGAAATATTGTAGGGCAGGTTACCCACCACGCGCAGTGCCGGCCCCTCGCCCTTCAGGGCGGCGAAATCGAACTTGAGCGCATCGCCTTCGTGAATCACGAAATCAGCATAGTTGAAGAATTGCACTCGCAGGCCGGGAATCAGGTCGCGGTCCAGCTCGATGACTTCCAGATGCCCGGCGGCGTCGAGTAAAGGTTCAGTCAGCGCGCCCTGGCCGGGGCCGATTTCCACCAGCCGGTCGGAGGCACGCGGGGCGATCGAACGCACGATCCGCGAGATAATGCCCGGGTCGCGCAAGAAGTTTTGACCGAAGCGCTTACGGGCGCGATGAACCGGCACTTGAGACATGAAAACGCTGTCCTTGGAAGTTGAGTGACACTGACATTGAATGCCGCTGAAATTGAACGACACCAGGATTGAACGGCACTGAAAGCCGACGGTTTCCGCTGTTAACCGAGCCGCTTGCGACCTGCCAGGGTGGCTGCCAGATTGAGGGCCACCTTCAGGCTTGCAGGATCGGCTTGGCCCAATCCGGCCAGATCCAGCGCCGTGCCGTGATCCACCGAGGTACGGACCAGCGGCAGACCCAGGGTAATGTTGGCCGCCCGCCCGAAGCCAGCATATTTCAACACCGCCAGCCCTTGGTCGTGATACATCGCCAGTACCGCATCCACGCCCGCCAGGTGGCGCGGAGTAAACAACGTATCGGCGGGCAGCGGACCATGAATGTCCAGCCCCTCAGCGCGCAAGGCGCTCAGGGTCGGCGTGATGATGGTCTGCTCCTCATTACCCAGATGGCCGTCTTCACCGGCGTGGGGATTCAAGCCACACACCGCAATCCGTGGCGCCAGGATACCGAACTGTTGCCGCAAGCCGGTTTCCAGAATGCGCACCACCCGCCTCAATCGCTCGACGGTGATCGCATCCGCCACTTCACGCAAGGGCAAATGCGTGGTGACTAACGCCACTCGCAAGTCGCCTGCACCCTGCCAGCCGGGCACCTGGCTGTGTAGGGCGCGATCGGTGGCCAGCAGCATGACCACTTCGCTCACCTGGCACGCATCGCGCAGAAACTCGGTGTGGCCGGTAAATTCCGGGTGCCCGCCCTCGATGATCACCCCTTTATGCAGAGGGGCCGTTACCATTGCCTGGGCATGGCCGGCAAGACATGCCTTCACCGCCACATTCAAGGTTTGCAGCACGTAATCGGCATTGGCCGGGTTGAGCACCCCGGGAATGGCGGGTTCATCCAGAAACACCGGCCATACCGCCAGCACCCCGGTCCTGCTTTCAGGCAGAGCCTTGCCGGGTTGGCTGACGCTGATCCGCACCTGCAAACCCAACTGGCGGGCACGCGCCGCCAACATTTCAGGATCGCCGATGGCGACAGTGCCTGAGGGCAGGTCGCCGGTGACGGCCAGCATCAGGGCAAGCTCGGGACCGATACCCGCAGGCTCACCGGTGGTCAAAACCAGCCGGGGGCGGGCGTGTTCCAAGCCAGGCATTATAGGCGGATATCGACGAAGGCTTGCGAACGGATTTCCTGGTGCCAGTTTTCCAGCGCCTCATTGGCACGCCGCTGGAACAGCGCCTGGCGTACCTGTTCACGCTGTACTTCCTGGCTGGCATCCTGGCGATACTGCTCGAGTGCACGCTCGACATCACGCTCGGTGACCGACACGCGCCCCCCCACTTGGCGCTGCTGCACCTGACGAATCAGCATTTCACGGCGAATGTCTTCACGTACATCGGCCAGGGACGAGCCGTCGGCTTCGAGCGCATCGGCGAATTCATCCAGGCTCATGCCATTGGATTCAGCAATGCGCCGCACTTGCTGATTGAGCTCGGTTTCATCCACGCTGAAGTTGGCTTCGCGAGCCTTTTGCAACTGGATTTCCTCTATCACCATGCGCTCCAGCACTTGCTCTCGAAGCGCTGGCCGGGACGGCAAACTGGCACCTTGCCCTTCGGCTTGACGAAGCACCTGTTGCAATCGGTCATCGAGTTCGCTTTGCATGATGGCACGGTCATCGACCACCGCCACGATACGGTCGAGCACACGTCGTTCCGTGGATTGAAAGTCCTGCGCCTGCAAGGTTATCGGAGCAATCCCCAGGCACAAAGCCAGCCCCAGAACGCGTCCCAGCGTGGTGATCTTTGTGCTGCACATCAATGGATTTCGTTTGTTCATATAACGTTTGCTCTTATAAACTTCGTTCATATAAAACGTCTCTTGAGAGTAAGCGTCTGGCTCGATCGGTCTTGCTCAATAGAACTGGCTCAATCGAACAGGGCAGCGAATCCAGGTAACCGGGCTCCTAGGAAAGCCTCTAGAACTGCGTCGCACGATAACCAGGGATCGCCTGCTCGAAAGCACCGCCCGAATGTTGTCCCATGCCACCCAAGCCTTTGAACACAAAACGCAGGAAAATTCCCCGGTCACTGAAGTCATCTTCCACGCGCGCGGTGTCGTTATCGTCCACCCACTCACGCCACACCAGCTGCAGGCCGTAACAACAATCATTCCACTGCACACCGGCCAACTGGTCAAGCGAACGCTGATGCGTCTGATCGTGAAGATAACGTCCGATCAAATCCAGGCGTGGCGTGGCTTTCCAGGCAAAGGAAACATCTATCTCTTCGCGGTTGTAATCCCGATAGGCATCATCACCCGGCAAAACGCCCGGGTCGAAGCCTTGGATTTCCCAGCGATACCCGAGGTTCAGTACATGACCGTCAGGATGCCGGTAGCGAGCTTCGACAGAAGAGCGCTCGGTCTGGTTACGCTGATCATCGTAAAGCCATTCATAACCCGCGCTCCAGCGTGGGGTGATCTGCCAGTCCAGACGGGTCACCAGTGGCGAACGCTCGCGGGTCGCCTGATAATAGCGCGCCTCGGTGAGATACTCGTCGCGGCGCGACTTGTCCGGGTCACCGTCGATGTCGATGCGTCGATCGGCAAAATACACACTCTGCCCCACCCCTGCCGAAAGCCGCTCAGCGCCAGCGTCGTCTTCCAGCAGGCGCGATTCCAGCGCATAAGAGAGGCGATTGAGGTCCCCGACGCGGTCGGCGCCGGAAAAACGCCGGGTCGACCATAACTGGTCCCATGAAAACGTCCGCTCACGACTGTCGAAATCGGGCAGGTCACGCTGATCGGTACGCGGCACATAGGCGTAGTTGAGACGTGGCTCCAACGTCTGGCGGTAATCCTGCCCGCCCAGCGCCAGTTCACGCTCGAACACCAGGCCGCCATCCACCGAACTCAACGCCACGCTACGCGTCGGCGTGTCGCTGCGCTGCGTCGGGCGATCACCGTAATCCAGCGTGTAAGCGGTATGCCAAAGTTCGGTACGTGGTTCAAGGTAACCCCAGGGGCGCTCGAAACGCCACCCGACTACCGGGGTAAGATGCAGCCGCGACCCGATGGCCGCCTCACGCTCCGGCACGACGGTCTCGTCCACGTCACGCCAGAAATATGTCGCATTGGAGCGCCATTCGGAATACAGGCCGTTATCAAACTGCCATTGAGCGTTGGCGGTCAGGCTGGGCAGGCGGTAGAACGGCTTGTCGTTATCGGCAAGCGGGTCTTCCAGACGCTGAAACCCCTGGGCACGGGCGTCCAGTTGCCAGCGTTCACCGCGATAATCCACCTGAGCCAGCCGTTCCATGCTGACTCTCGAGTCTCCGTCGATGCCTCTGTCGAAATCATCGAAGTAGCGCCCGTCGCTGGCGCCGCCGTAACGCAGGCGATAATCGCTGCGTGAGGTCAGACGCCCTGCATGGGTGGCATCGATATACCAGCGATCCTCTCCGGCATAACGATTGGCGCCACCGCCGGAGCCGCCATCGTCACTGGAAAGCCAGGCCCCCTCGATCTGCCCGGCGCTTGCCTCGCGCAAATAACGGTACTCACCGCCCAGCAACCAGCCATGATCGGACAACCAGCGCGGAACGAAAGTGGCATCCTGATCAGGCGCGATATTCCAGTAAAACGGCTGGGCATAATCGATCCCGTCCCCGGAAGCACTCAAGGAAGGCCACAGAAAACCCGTCTGTCGACGATCATCCAGCGGAAAACGCAGCCAAGGCCAATAGAACACCGGCACATCCTTGACTTCGAGCCGGGCATGGCGAGCGGTACCCACGCCACTTGCCTGATTGAGCTTGATGTCGCTACTCACCAGACGCCAGGTATTGTCACCCGGATCACAGGTCGTGAAACCGGCATCACGCAGACGATAGCGATCTTCCCCGGTCTGCTTCAACTGGGCCGCCTGGCCGCGAATATGCTGGTCGTAGAACACATAAGCGGTATCTTCCAGCGTCGCGCGATCGGCGCTCAATGCCATATCCGCTCGTTCAGCGCGCACCAGGACGCGCCCATCCCGCAAGGAAAGCTTTCCTTCTGCGTACAGCTGCTCGCGGTCCGCAGGGATTTTCAATGACTGGGCTTCCAGTTGGGCATCGCCGCGGCGAAGCACCACATCACCACGCAACAGAGCGTCTCCGCCGGTGGCATAATTCAGCGCATCCGCTTCCAGCGAAAGAGCCTCGGGGTCGGGCGCAGCTGACAGACGGTATGCCGGCATGACGTAACGTCCGCGACATAGCTGTCCTTCTGCGGCCGCGCCCTCCCAAGGGTGCCAATCAAGCTGTTCCGCCGTGGGTTCGTCGCCCTGCCCCCAGGCAGGGCTCAGCGATGCACTTGCCAGCAAGCCAGCCCCCAGCATTCGCGAAATCGGTGCCGTGCGCGAAAGTCGCTTGCCCATGTCCGTTATCCTTGGCATCGAGAATCGGTATTATACAGTCCGCATGATGCCCGACCAGCAAGGAGCTTGCATGTCCTCTTCACGATTCGATGCCTTGACCGCCTGGACAGCCGAGCGACACGGCTTGCCTGTTAGCGCCCTTACGCTCTCTCCAGCCGGTGGCGACGCCAGCTTTCGGGGCTATTTTCGCTTCACCCTGCCGGGAGGCGTAAGCCGCATGCTGATGGACGCCCCTCCCGAGCAGGAAGACTCCCAGACCTTCATCGCCATCGCCGAACGCTGGCGAGCCGCCGGGCTGGCGGTGCCGATCATCTACGCTCATGATCTGGCACAAGGGTTCATCGAGCTTCAGGATCTGGGCGAGACACCTCTGCAGCATGCGTTCAGGGCCACCGAGCACCCCGACACCCTGGCACGTCACTCCCAGGCACTGACGGTTATCGCCGCCCTGCAGAACCGCGCCGATCCCAGCGCCTTGCCGGCTTACGATGCTGCCTTGCTGGGCCGTGAACTGGATCTTTTCCCCGACTGGTGCCTCAACGCCTGGCTGGGAATAGACACGCCCGACAGCTGGCCGGCCGTACGCAAGGCACTGATCGAGACGGCCCTGAGCCAGCCGGTAGTCAGCGTGCATCGGGATTTCGATGCCATGAACCTGATGCTCTACGAGGATCAGCTGTACATGATCGATTTTCAGGACGCCGTGGCCGGACCCATTGCCTATGATTTGATATCGCTGCTGCGTGGGCGTTATTGCCGTTTTTTCCCTGAGGCCTTCAGTGCCCTTGTCGGCGAGTTTTACCATCAGGCCCGACGCGATGGCCGTCTGGCTGCAGACATCGACCAGGCAACCTTCGAGCACCAGACTCAGGCCATGGCCGCCCAACGCTCCCTCAAGGTGCTGGGGATTTTTTGCCGCCTGACCTTGCGCGATCACAAGACCGGTTACCTTTGGCGATTGCCGCATTTTCTCGATCATCTGGAGGATAGCCTGGCCACCCTGCCCGCCCATAGCGACTTTCTGCACTGGGTAAGGGAGACCCTGCGCCCAGCATTGAACCAGCGCCTGAGCCGGGAGGACGTCCAGTGAAAGCCATGATACTCGCCGCGGGGCTGGGCAAACGCATGCGTCCCTTGACCGACCACTGCCCCAAGCCACTGTTGCCGGTGGCGGGCAAGCCGTTGATCGTGCATCACCTGGAACATTTAGCGCGCAAAGGAGTCAATGAAGTGGTCATCAATGTCAGCTACCGGGGTGAGCAGATCATCCAGGCGTTGGGCGATGGCGAGCGTTACGGGGTCAGCATTGCCTGGAGCTATGAGCGAGAGCCATTGGAAACAGGCGGAGGTATTCGTCATGCCTTGCCATTGCTCGGGGATGCCCCTTTCCTGCTGGTCAACGGTGACATCTGGTGCGATTACCTGCCCGACCCAATCGCGCTCGGTGACGGCAAAATGGCTCATCTGGTACTCGTGAACAATCCCGACCACCATCCTCAAGGTGATTTTCATTTGGCGCACAACGGGTGCGTTCAACTGGAAGGCAGTCCTAGGCTGACATTTTCCGGGCTAAGCGTGATCGACCCGGCGCTGATAGCCGGCCTGCCGCCCGGTGCCTTTGCCTTGGCGCCGCTGCTGAAAAATGCCATGCAACAACAGCGGGTTAGTGGTGAACATTTTCAAGGTAGCTGGGTGGATGTAGGCACACCCGAACGCCTCGCCCGGCTGGAAACACAGCTGCAAGCAGCACCCTGAGCCCGGATGGATGTAAACCCTGCAGCGAGGCGAGGGAAAAATGCTATCCTCCCCCAACCAATAGTGATCCAACCCGAGGAGAGGTGCGTGAAAGCTCGAGTCAGATGGACGGATGGTCGACAGTTTGTGGCGGAATCCGGCAGCGGCCATAGTTTGGTGATGGACGGCCCGCCGGATCACGGCGGACGCAACACCGGCCCACGGCCGATGGAAATGTTATTGATGGGCATGGGCGGCTGTACCGCTTTCGATATTCTCAACATTCTCGACAAGGCGCGGGCAGACGTGACCGATTGTGTCGCCGAAATCGAGGCCCAACGCGCCGAGGAAACGCCTGCGGTATTCACCAAGATCCACGTGCACTTCGTGGTTAGTGGCCGGGCGTTGAAAGAAAAGCAGGTAAAACGCGCCGTCGAGCTGTCCGCAGAAAAATACTGCAGTGCCTCGATCATGTTGGTCCGGGGAGGGGTGGATATCACCCATTCTTTCGAGATTATCGACGTTTGAACATCTTTTCCGCGAAAGTCATAAAAAAATGCTCTTGGTCGGGTGCGCCGCACGACTCGGCCGGGCATAATACGCCCCCTTATTTTTATATAAGTGTTTATCGGTTCCGGCGCTGGCTCGTCGGGGTGTCTTCACCTGCCATGAGGAGGCTCGGACGTGTCTGATAATCTCCGACTCCACGGGTTTAACAACCTGACCAGCTCTTTGAGCTTCAACATCTACGACATCTGCTATGCCAAGACCGAAGAGCAGCGTAAAGCCTACATCGATTATATCGATGAGCTTTACAATGCCGAGCGCTTGACCCAGATATTGAAGGATGTGACCAATATCATCGGTGCTCATGTGCTCAATATCGCGCGGCAGGATTACGAGCCCCATGGCGCCAGCGTGACCATCCTGATTGCCGAGCACGAACTTGACGATGCCGCCCCCGAGCAGATTCAGCCGGGCCCCGGCCCCTTGCCCAAAACCGTGGTCGGTCACCTGGACAAGAGCCACGTGACGGTGCACAGCTACCCGGAATCTCACCCGGATAATGGCATCAGCACGTTCCGGCTGGATATCGATGTGTCCACCTGTGGCATGATCAGCCCGCTCAAGGCGTTGAACTATCTGATTCACAGCTTCGATTCTGACATTGTCACCGTGGATTACCGGGTGCGCGGTTTCACCCGGGACGTCAATGGCAAGAAACTGTTTATCGACCACGACATCACCTCGATCCAGGACTACCTGGCCGAAGACACCAAGCATGCCTATCAAATGGTGGATGTGAACGTGTATCAGGAAAACATGTTTCACACCAAGATGCTGCTCAAGGACTTCGCCCTGGACAACTACCTGTTCGGCACCTCCCGGCGCGACATTACCTTCGAAGAGGCCCGCGACATCGAAAGCCGGCTGCGCAAGGAAATGCTGGAAATCTTCTACTCGCGCAACGTGGACTGAACGCCCCCTTCCTGCCTCGCTTTACCCGGCGTCAATAGACGCCGGGCTCTCCTTCCGGGCGCGTCTTGAAGCGACGATGCAACCACAGATATTGCTCTGGGTGCTTGCGAATCGCCTGCTCGACAAATGCATTCACCCGGGTGGCATCCTCCACTTCATCGTTACCGGGAAAGTCTTCGAGCGCCGGCAACCATTCGATGGTATAGGTGTGATTATCCGGGTTGCGATGAAATATCAGCGGCACCACCGGTGCGCCGGTCATGCGCGCGATCTTGGTGGTCAAGCGGATGGTAGCGGCCTGCTGACCGAAAAACGGGGCAAACACACTGACCCCTCGCCCAAAATCCTGATCCGGCGAATACCATACGATGCGGCCTGCTTTTATACAGCGAATCATGCGGCGTAGATCGTGACGGTCGATCAGTTCCCCAAAGACGCGATGCCTGGAGCGAGTCATGAAACGATCGAATAACGGATTATTGTGGGGGCGATAAACGGCATCCGCTTCGAAGAACAACGAATGCAAGGCGCCTCCCATATCAAGGGTCGAAAAATGCACCCCCACGATCAATACCCCTTTGCCTTGGGCTTTGGCCCGCTTCAGATGCTCTTCACCTCGGCAAGCCACACGATGGCGCAGATGCTCGGCATCACGGCACCAGGCTGTGGCGGTTTCCATTAAGCCGATGCCATTGGCGATAAAGGTTTCACGCACCAGGCGGCGCTGTTCGACAGCGGATTTTTCGGGAAAGGCCAACGCCAGGTTGGTGGCGGTAATGTGCCGGCGCCGTTTGACCAACCGCCAGGCGGCCAGGCCTATCCCCTTACCCAGCCAGAGCTTGAGCCGCCAGGGCAGCCAGGCGACCAGGTGCATGGCACCGATCGCAAGCCAAGTGGGCCAGAAACGCGGATGCGCAAAGGAAGCGGGGTAACGACGTTTAGACATATAAAAGGCAACCGCTCAGCAAAGGCCACCATGATAGCGCCTTGGCACGCGCGGCAGTACCCCGGTCAACAAGGTGTAGCTGATGGTATCGCAATAACCTGCCACTTCATCGATATTCAGCGTTTCGCCACTCAGGGCACGTCCCCACAATATCACCTCGCTGCCGATGGTCGCCTCGGGCACCTGGGTAATGTCCACGGTCAGCATGTCCATCGACACCTTGCCGGAAAGCGCGCAACGCTTGCCTTCGACCAGTACCGGGGTTCCATCCACGGCATGGCGATCATAACCATCGCCGTAACCGCAGGCCACCACCGCAATCCGCGAGGGTCGAGAGGCTCGCCAGCGCCCGCCGTAACCCACCGGCTCACCCTGGGCGAGTTCACGTACTGCAATGATCTCCGAACGCAGGCTCATTACCGGGGCAAGCCGCTGACTGACGGCATTGGGCACTTCCAGGGGGTCGCTTCCATAGAGCATGACACCTGGGCGATTCCAGGCACCATGTGCCATTGGCCATGCCAAGGTAGCCGGTGAATTGGCCAGGCATAGAGGGGCCTTGAGCTGGACAGCCAATGCATTGAGACAGGTCATCTGGCGCTGAAAGTAGTCGTCATCCAAGCGGTCTGCGGTGGCGAAATGGCTCATCAGGTGAAGGTTGGTGGCCTGCATCGGTGCGGCCGACAATTGCCGCCAGACGCTCGCCGCCTCTTCAGGACGAAACCCCAAACGATGCATGCCTGAATCCACTTTCAGCCATACCGGAATAGGCCGACGCGGCGTAAACCGCAACAACGCCTGCACCTGCCAATGGCTGTGTACCGCCATCCACACACCCAGCTCATCGACAAGCACCAGCTCGTCGAAAGTAAAAATACCTTCCAGCAGGACGATCGGCGTACGAATGCCACCTTCGCGCAGCACCACTGCCTCTTCCAGGCAGGCCACGGCAAATGCCGGGGCCAAGTCTTCCAGTGCTTTGGCGCAAGCCAAGGCGCCATGGCCGTAGGCATCAGCCTTGAGCACGGCTAACGCCTGGCTTTTCGGCGCCAAGTCCCGCGCCAAGCGGTAATTATGACGCAAGGCGTCGAGATCGATATGAGCCGTTAACGGGCGCATCGGATATTTCGCTTATTCAGAATGGTTAGGCCAGGCACCCACCACAGACGATCATGGTTTTTCGAGGTCATTAAAGAGGACATTTGAAATTAACCTTGGCGGCACAGGGCGTGCCGCCAAGCGCACACCATCAGTTTTCGAAAATCGAGTTCACGGACAAGCCTTGCTTCTCCAGAGCACGACGCAGTTTCTTGAGCGCTTCCACCTGAATCTGGCGCACCCGCTCACGGGTCAAGCCGATTTCAGCACCTACGACTTCCAAGGTGGCGGCTTCATGGCCGCGCAGACCGAACCGGCGCACCACTACTTCCCGCTGTTTTTCACTCAACTCATCAAGCCAGCCGTCGACATGCTCCTTGACGTCATCATCCACCAACGAAGTTTCCGGTCCATTTTCATGGTCATCGGACAGCGTATCGATCAGCGGCTTGTCGCTCTCGCCGCCCACTGGATAGTCCACCGAGGAAACGCGTTCATTGAGGCGAAGCATTTTCTTGACCGATGCGACCGGTCTATCCAGATGCTCGGCGATTTCTTCGGCGGTCACTTCGTGATCCAGCTTTTGAGTCAATTCCCGTGCCGCACGCAGATAGATATTCAATTCCTTGACCACGTGAATCGGCAGACGAATCGTGCGCGTCTGATTCATCAAGGCACGCTCGATGGTCTGGCGTATCCACCAGGTGGCATAAGTGGAAAAACGAAAACCACGTTCGGGATCAAATTTTTCCACCGCACGAATTAAACCGAGATTGCCTTCCTCGATAAGATCCAGCAATGTCAGGCCGCGATTGAGATAACGCCGCGCAATCTTGACCACCAACCGAAGGTTGGATTCGATCATTCGCGAGCGTCCAAGCGAATCGCCCTTGCGGGCCAAACGCCCGTAGAACACTTCTTCTTCCGGCGTCAGAAGTGGAGAAAAACCAATTTCATTGAGATATATTTGCGTTGCATCCAGGCTTTTGTGGTGCTGACGATCCTCACGCCCCAATGCTTTCTCGAAAGCATCTTCTTCAACGCCAGAATCATCCTCCACCTGGCCCACCGCTTCCTCTGCGGAGTTCAGGTCGACTTCCTGAATATCGCGTTCCAGCATACTCATTGTATAAAACCCCCGTGATTGGGCCTGCCCGCCTTCAAACAAAGCATTCTTTGCGCCTATCATCGGCGCTTATTGTTATGGCTGTTTATTATTTTACCCATTCATTTCTTATGAGTTATTTCATTCATATGCATGAGTTATGTGGACCGGTAATTTTTAACAACCGCTTTGTAACTGCCGGAAGGTTTTACCGGCAGTTATCACGTCATTTCTTGATGTTAGCGTATCAATAATCCAGGATATATCGCCTCAGCGTGACGGCAGGAACGTCAGGGGATCTTTAGGCTGTCCATCCTCACGCACTTCGAAATGCAACCTGACATCTTCTGCATCACTGTCGCCCATGGTGGCAATGACGTCCCCTGCGGCCACGACATCGTTTTCGTCGACCAGCAAGCTGTCATTATGCGCATAGGCGCTAAGGTATTGATCATTATGCTTTAGCAACACAAGGTTGCCATACCCCCGGACTCCGCTACCTGCATACACCACGATGCCGGGACCCGCCGCTTTAACAGATTGCCCCTTTTCCCCGGCGATATCAATCCCGGCAGTAACGTTGCTTCCCTTGCCGAATCCCCCCACCACCTGGCCGTCGACGGGCCACTGCCAGTCCACGGTTTCAACCGGGGTATAGGTACGTTCCGCACGGGGCGTGGGTGGTGCGGCTTGTGGCTCCGAGTCTTGCACGTCGGGCTCGGTGGGTGCTTCAGAGACAGTTTCAGGCTCGGGTGCGGGTTCAGGCTTAGCCTCAGCTACAGGCTCGGACTCATTAATGGATGCTACCTGCGATTCGGAAGCTGTCTCGGCTTGCGGTTCAGCCTCAGTGGCGGATTCCGGCTCACGCTCGTCAGCCTGGCGTTTATCGCGTTCGATCGCGGTTTCATCGGGCAGCAGCCAGTCCAGCTCTTGATCTTGAGCCTGCGAAACCGAAGCCACTGGCTGGCCACCACCTTGATTCAGACCGGTCGCTACCGCACCGGCACTACGCGACTGAGTCGTCACGGTAGCATCGGATTGGCCCATTTCGGTTGAGGGACGTGAAGGCTGTCCCCCGTTACCACCCAGCTGCAGCTGATCGCCAGGATGAATCTGATAAGGGGGGTCGATACTATTGAGCGCCGCCAGCTGCCGGTAATCCAGATTATGCTGCCAAGCGATGCCATACAGGGTATCTCCGGGCTTTACGGTATAGCCTGAAGATGAACGTTGAACCGCACGGCTGGCTTCGCTCAGGTCACGTACCTGAGGCCCCCCTCCTTGCTGGGCGGCACAGCCGGTGATTACCAGCGCCAAAGCGGATGTGATGAATACTTTATGCATGAAATTCCTACTCCTTTTCAGTCACTTCCGCAGCGGGCTTATGGGACCCGAACCTACGACCGGCACTCGCTTTTCGATTCAGCAACAACACCAATACAATCCCGCCAACCATCAGTGCGATAACAGCAGGCACCTGAGCCGAAGTACCGGTCAACACAGCATAGTCATCCGGCGAAAGATAACGAAACGTCAACGGAATCAACTGTCCATCAGGGCCCAGCTGATAACGCACCAGCTCGCGCCATGGCCAAAGGACCGGCAGCGAACCCAGAATAAAGCCTAACAGGAGCTGCAATGTGCCCCCATGATAGCGACTCAACAACCACGCCAGTAAGCGCGAAAACAGCATCAATCCGAGCAGACAGCCTAGCCCGAACAGGCTCATGACTCCCCAATCCAGCCCCCGGATAGCGTCCATGATGGTGCCGTACAGCCCCATGGTCAAAAGCAAAAAACTACCCGACACCCCGGGTAGCAGCAAGGCACTGATGGCCACCGCCCCGGCCAACACCAAGACCAGTGCATCGTTGCCGATCACCAGTATCAGAGGCATCAATGAAGGCAACACCCTGGCCAGCATCAAACCTATCAGCAGTGGCAGCAGATAGATCCATTTCCAACCCCGCTGAGCCCCCCCTACCACCAGAGCCGAGGCCGCCACCAGGCCGAAGAAGAAACCATCCAACAAAAGTGGATAAGCCTCCATCAGCCACAGGGCCAGGTGCGCCACACTGAACAGGCTCGCGGCAATACCCAACAACAGCGGGAGGGCGAAGGACAGGTTCAAATGCACAGCCAGCCCCGGCCAGCGTCCACGACGCCAGGCACCCAAAGCACTGGGTCCGAACTGCCGAATGGTATGAATCAGCTCTTCATAAATACCGGTAACAAAGGCAATGGTGCCACCCGACACGCCGGGAACGGCATCCGCCGCTCCCATGCCGGCACCTTTGAAAAAAACTCCAATTTGACGCTTCAACCAACAACTCCTTGTAACAAGGGCACAAAACGTACCGGTTCCAACCGGCGCCGGTCGATGGTCTCACCCACTCGACGTAGCTGAGTCAACCATTGCGTGCCATCGGCATCCGCCAAGGGGGCAATCAATACGCCACCCTCGCTGAGTTGTGCGAGTAATTCATGAGGTACCACTTCGGCGCAAGCCGTCAGCAAAATGACATCGAAAGGGGCCGCCTGTGGCCAACCATGATTGCCGTCGGCCAGTGCCAATCTCGCTGATGCCTTGAGCCGCTTCAGACGCAATGCCGCACGTTCATGCAAGGCATGGATGCGTTCCACGGAATAGAGTTCCGTGACCAGGCGCGAAAGAATCAACGTCTGGTAGCCGGAACCCGTTCCAAGCTCCAGCACGCGACACGGCGATTCCCGCACCACAAGCTCCGTCATCCGGGCGACGGTCAAGGGTTGCGATAACGTCTGTCCGAAGCCCAGCGGCAAGGCGGTATCTTCGTAGGCACGGTGCGCCAAGGCTTCATCGACAAACAGATGTCGCGGCTCGCGGGCCATGACATCAAGCACTTCCCGGTTACGTACACCCTGCTCGATCAAGCGTTGAATCATGCGGTCACGGGTACGCTGGGAGGTCATGCCGCTACCCCGCAATTCAGCTGGTGAGGGATCAGGCAAAGGCATCCAACCATTCCTGCACATCCTGGCGCGAAGGGTAACGCGTCAGATCCGTATGTAACGGGGTGATGGAAACATACCCGTCTTTCACCGCGGCAAAATCGGTATCCTCACCGTCATCGGCGTTGGCGCCCGCCGCGGCGATCCAGTAACGTTTGCGACCCCGCGGGTCCTCCACTTCCAGAGGACGGTCCGCCGGGCCGCGATACCCGGTGCGCGTAACGCGAAACCCGCGTAACTGCTCCCAGGGCACGTCCGGCACGTTAACGTTGAGCAGGCTGCGCGGCGGTAGGGAAAGCTGATCGGCGGCGCCTACCAACGTGGCCGCCACCCGGGCGGCGGTCTCGAAATACTGGCGCCCGCACAACGACATGGCAATCGCACTCATACCCAGGTTACGGCCCTCCATGGCCGCAGCCACGGTGCCGGAATAAATCACGTCATCGCCCAGGTTGCTGCCGTCATTGATGCCGGAAATCACCAGGTCGGGCTTTTCATCCCACACCCCGTTAACGCCCAGGTAAACACAGTCCGCCGGGGTACCGTCGACACTGTAGAAGCCGTTTTCCAGCGCCATCAGCGCCAGCGGGCGGGACAGGGTCAAGGAATTACTTGCCCCGCTGCGGTCACGATCCGGCGCCACCACACGCAGCTTGGCGTGGGGCAACAAGGCCTCATACAAGGTGCGCAGACCCGGAGCATGCACCCCATCATCATTGGAAAGCAGCAATCGCCGCATCAGTCACACTCCTTGTTCGGCCTAGCCGTCGGGCCGGGCATGGTCAATAGAGAAGCCGGCAAAATCAGGATGCTCGATCAGTTCGGCAAGCACTGCGGTGGCAAAGCCGCCCCGGGGCAGTGAAAAAGCTAACTGCACCCTGTCACCTTCGATTTGCAGGCTGGGTTCAAGCAGGCGCATGCGCAATGCTCGCTGGGCACGTTTGACCCCGGCCTGGCACAAGCCTTCACATAAGGCGTCATGGGTCTGTGACAACTGCTGCTCATAGCTGCCGGCCTGTTGTGTCGCCAGCTCACCCGTACCCCACATCGGCCCGGTGGGATGAATGTCCAAGGCCGCCGCTCGTTCAAGCAACTCTGTCGGCACCTCATCCACGCAGAAAATGCTTTGGGTGCCGTCCAGCATCACGACATCACCCGCCACCGGCTGCGCCCAGTCGCCCGCTTGCACGCGAGCGCCCAGCAGTTCATTGAACAAGAAACTGCGTGCCGTGGAAAGCATCATGCCTTGACGGTCGTCGCTCTTGCGCCAGCCACGTGCCAGCAATTCCCGGGCGCGAAGCAGGTTGCGCCCCCCCGCCCCGAAACGTTGCGGCCCGAAATAATTGGGCACCCCCGTCTCGCACAATGTCTCCCAGCGCCGGGTGAAATCAGGCGCGGCGACGGCTTCTCCCGTCAGGCACAGCGTAAAGCGGTTGGTACGATGCACGCCTCGCTTGAGCTTACGCGGATGGCGCACCTGCTCAAGCAGGATAATACCCAGCTCGGCCAGCTGACTTTCCAGCGCCTCCGGGTCGTCCTTGCCCGGCAGATGGACACTCAGCCATTGGCGGGTGACCGCTACCCGGTCTTTCATTCCTGAATACCCCACATCGCGTGGGCCGACCGCGCACAGCCGAGCCAATATCCTGACCACATCCAGCGTGGTCTGGTTGCGTTTTTCCAGGCGCAGCCACAGATGTTCGCCGTGCCCTTCGGGGACGAAATCCAGCGTTTCCTCCACACGAAAATCTTCCGGTCGAGCGCGGTAATTGCCGGGAAGCGGAGGACCGAAGGCTGCATCCAATACCCGCGGCCAGCGCGCCATGACGGCTTCTCTCATGATTCACCTCTCGGTGAAGCGTTGCTTGCCAGCAGTACCACGGCCTCGGCGGCGATGCCTTCACCGCGTCCAGTAAAACCCAGGCGCTCGGTTGTGGTCGCCTTGACGTTGACTTGCTCAAGCGTAGCGCCCAGGTCCGTGGCGATGATTTCACGCATGGCTGCAATGTGCGGCGCCATTTTCGGCGCCTGGGCCAGCAGGGTGGCGTCCAGGTTGAGCAATTCAAGCCCCTGGTCTTGCACCAGCGTCACCACATGGCGCAGCAGCTCGCGGCTATCGGCACCCTTCCAGGCCGGATCGGTATCGGGAAAATGCACGCCGATATCGCCCAGGGCGCAGGCGCCGAGCAGGGCGTCGCAGACGGCATGCAGCAAGACATCGCCGTCGGAATGAGCGACGAAACTCTGTTCGAAGGGTATCGTCACCCCACCGATCATCAGGTGATCGCCGGGGCCGAAGCGGTGAACGTCAAAGCCGTGGCCGATGCGCATCATGAGTTCCTCTGTTGAGCGGCCAGAATGGCATTCGCCAGGGCCAGGTCATCCGGGTGGGTCACCTTGAGATTGTCGCGCCGTCCACTGACCAGCCGAGGATACTGGCCCAGCGCCTCCACCGCCGAGGCTTCATCGGTCACCGTCAGTTGATTCGCGCGGGCCTGATCCAGGGCACGGCAGAGCAATTCGAAGCGAAAGCCCTGCGGCGTCAAGGCATGCCAGAGCCCGTCGCGCGGCTCGGTGGCGCCACTGGCACCGCTGTCATCGGCACGCTTCATGGTATCCGCCACCGGCATGGCCAATAGCGCACCGGCCGGATGCGTTTGCATGTGGCTCAGCAGCAAGCCGAGGTCCGCAACGCTGACACAGGGGCGGGCCACGTCGTGCACCATGACCAAGTCGTCAGGTTCAGCCGGAATGGCCGCCAGTGCCTGCATCACGCTGTCCATGCGCTCGCTGCCCCCGTCGACCCTCTGCCAGCGGACAAACGGTACCCAGCCGGGGTCGAACCACTGGTCGTCAGGGTCAAGACACAGCACAAGATGAGCCTCGGGAAAGGCGGCGTGGAGGCGCTCAAGGGTATGCCGCATGATCGGCTTTTCACCCAGCGCAAGGTATTGCTTGGGTTTGGCGGCGGCCATGCGGCGGCCCTGCCCGGCGGCGGGTACGATCAGCCATAAGGGATTTTTCATGATACCGGGGCCTTCATGGCAAGAGTTTCTGACCGGGTTCCACGACCAGGCCGGCGTTGATTTCGATCATCTGGTTTTCGATCGCAACACCGGGCACCCAGAAAAACTGTTCATCGGTGCGCACCATGCCCATGTCACTGCGGGCACGCTCCTCGACGGCATCCAGACCGTTTTTCAGGTCGGAAACTTCGGCGGCCAGGCGGGCATTGCGTTCACGCAGGGGCTGGTTATGCGCTTCCAGGACAGCGACGCGCTCACGCACTATCTGCAGATCCTGCCATCCGCCCTCACCCAACCAGAGCCGATACTGCAGCAGCGCCAGCATCACTCCCAGTGCGATCACCAGCCACTTGTGCATTATGTCGTTCCTCCGCCACATAGTGAGGATTGAGGATGGCCGCGCATTATGCCACCAACCTGAACTAGCCGCGAACCGTTCCTGGCATTCATTGCTTGAACGGCAATGCCTCCTGGGCAGCTTGGCAGTAAGCCTCGATCTGTCGGCGCTCTTCGGCACAAAATCTTGCCACCGCCGTCGAAAGCCCCGGATGCGCCAGATAGTGCAAGGAACGCAAACGGCGCGGCGCGAAACCTCGAATCAGTTTATGTTCGCCTTGAGTGCCCGGGTCGAATAACGTCAAGCCGCGCGCCAGGCAATGCTCGATCCCTTGATAGTAGCAAGCCTCGAAATGCAGGCTGTCAGCGACGATTTCGCTGCCCCAATAACGCCCGTAAAGACTCTGTGCCCCCTGCAGATACAAGGCCGTCGCCACCGGCTTGCCTTCCAGGCGGGCCTGCACCAGCAGTAGCGAGTCTGGCAGGCTATGCCGCAGCCGTTCGAAAAACTCCCGGTTAAGATACGGCGGGCGGCCACGCTCATGATAAGTGATCGTATAACAACGATAGAAGTGAGCCATCGCTTCGGCGGTGATGCCTTCCCCTTCGAGGCGCACAAGCTCCAGGCCCTGCTCGGCCACCAGACGCCGCTCGCGGCGAATCGCCTTGCGCCGCTTTGAGGTCATCCGCGCCAGAAAGCCGTCGAAATCGCCGTATTGCTCATCGCGCCATTGAAATTGCACGCCATGGCGAACGATCAACGCCGGGCAAACCTTTTGCCAGGCTTCGACATCATCGTCATCCGCAAACAGCAGGTGCCAACCGGAAAGCGAGTCCTGATCGCAGGCCTCCTGCCAGCCCTGGGCCAACAGGCGCCGGGCGGCCAAGGGGTCGATATGCGCTGCCAACAAGGTGCGGGCACCGGGCACCGGGGTGAAGGGCACCGCGCTGAGTCCCTTGGGATAATACTGACCACCGGCGCGCTCCAGAGCATCGGCCCAGCCCCAGTCGAACACATATTCTCCATAGGAATGGTATTTACGATACAGCGGCATCGCCCCTACCAGATTGCCGCCCTGCCATAGGGTAAGATGGCAAGGCCCCCACCCCGTGGCGGCACTCACACTGCCGCTGGCTTCCAGGGCGTGCAGGAATTCATGACGCATGAAAGGCTGGTCGGCGCCCACCAGCGCATTCCATTGGCTTGCCGTCACGGCCTCAATGGCAGGTACAATAGACAATGACAGTGGCTGCATGACACCTCCGGTGAATGTTCAAACGGTAGATACCGCCTCGTCACTGTACACAAGTTTCAAAAATCGGGTTTCAAGAACAGGGAACGGTCATGACAGGGAAACTAGACGAGTGGTTTACCATTCAGCGCAATGCGGCCGACCTGGAGCGCTACCCCGGCCTGGCGACTCGCCGCGCACGTCTGTCGCGTCTCGCCAGGATGACACGTCATCATCGGCAGGCCATCATTCAAGCCATTCAGACTGACTTCGGCCAACGCAGCGAGGCGGAGATCCGTCTGGCGGAAATCAGCGCCGTTGTGGATGCCGTGCGCCACGCTCGCTGGCATCTGCGGCGCTGGATGCGGCCTCGCCGGGTGAGCGTACCCTGGCGGCTGTTGCCTGCCAAGGCGCGCATCATGCCCCAGCCCTTGGGCGTGGTCGGCATCATCTCTCCCTGGAATTACCCTTGGAGCCTGGCCTTGCTGCCGGCCGTCGATGCCTTGGCCGCCGGGAACCGGGTAATGCTCAAGCCCAGTGAACACACCCCGCATACCAGCACCCTCCTGGCGCAGCTGATACCCCAATATTTTTCTGCCGATGAGCTCTGCGTGGTCGAGGGGGACGCGGAGCTTTCCCGACACTTCAGCGCCTTGCCTTTCGATCATCTGGTATTTACCGGCTCGACTACCGTAGGCCGACAGGTAGCCAAGGCCGCCGCCGAGAATCTCACCCAGGTCACCCTGGAACTGGGCGGCAAATCACCGGCGGTAATCGGCGCGGATGCCGACCTCGACCAGGCGGCTTCAGCGATCACCTTCGGCAAGGGATTCAATCACGGCCAGACCTGCATTGCGCCGGATTACGTTCTGGTGGAAAGCCGTCGTCTCACGGACTTCATCAAGGCCATGAGCCGCGCCATCGAGCATCAGCGCAGCCATAATTCACGCGACGCCACCGCTATCATCAATCCCGGCCATCAGCAGCGTCTGAGGCGCATGCTCGACGAGGCCTGCGATCACGGCTGCCGCGTGATTGAGTTCGGCGACTCGGCACCCACACTGATAGTCGATCCTCATCAGTCCCTCGAAATAATGCAGCAAGAAATTTTCGGGCCCTGGTTGCCGATTATCGGCGTCAAGGATATCCCGGCGGCGACAAGTTTCATCAATGCACGCCCCCAGCCACTGGCGCTGTACGCTTTCACGCATGACAAGGCCACTCAGCGAGAGCTTGCCCATCACACTCGCTCCGGCGCCCTGGTATTCAATGAGACGCTACTGCATCACGCCATTCCCCAGCTGCCCTTCGGCGGGGTAGGCGAAAGTGGCATGGGCGCTTATCACGGTCGCCACGGCTTTGAGCGTTTCAGCCACTTACGTGGCCTGATGTATCAATCCAAGCACCCGACGACTCGCCTGATACGGCCACCCTACCGGCGCTGGCTGCTTAAATTATTGGGCTATTGAGCGCTTTGACATTGCCAAGATGGAGTTTCCATGCAGCCCCCTGACATTCCGCAAGACGAGAACCTTCGCCTCGCGTCTCTGCATGCCTTACAAATTCTCGACACTCCCGCCGAAAAAGGTTTCGAACACCTTGTACAGTTGGCGCGCGATTTGTTTGACATGCCGATGGCATTAGTGTCTCTGGTCGACAACGACCGTCAATGGTTCAAGTCACATCAAGGGTTGGAGACCTATCAGACACAACGTGATATTTCGTTTTGCGCTCATGCGGTAGCGTTTGACGCCATGCTGGTGGTTGGCGATACCCACCAGGACTCACGCTTTGCCGACAACCCCCTGGTCAGTGGGTCGCCTTATATTCGTTTCTATGCCGGTTACCCTTTACGCCCACTGGACGATCAGCCGGTGGGCACTCTCTGCCTGCTTGATACACGACCGCGTGATTTCGATGCCCATCAGCAGCTGTTGCTGAAAGGCTTGGCCGGGCAAGCCGAAGAACTGCTGCGTCAGCACCAGCTGCGCCAACACTTTACCCAAACCACGCTACGCTATGAGGCGCTTTTCAGCGGAAGCGCTACCGGCATCGTGCGTATCGATCGGGCCGGTATCATTCAGGCCATCAATCCTTTCGCTCTGGAGATGCTGGGTTATCAGCATCACGAAGTCTGGGGGAAAAACGTAACCATGCTCACACCACCCGACATTGCCAGCACTCACGATAGCTACTTGCAGCATTACCTGGCGGGAGGGACGCCGCGAATTATCGGCCGCGGGCGAGACATCGAGGCGCTGCATAAGCGTGGCCATAGAGTGCCGGCTCATCTGGCCGTCAATGCCATTCACGACAATGACGGCCAGGTGAGCGAATTTATCGGGGTATTGACCGACCTTACTCACCTTCATTTAGCCAACCAGCGCATCCAGCAAGAGCAAATACTGTTGAAGGTATTGCATCAAGGGATTACCGATTACCAAGCCCTGATGTCCAGTGAGAAGCTGTGGGATTTCCTCATGGAGGCACTGCGCGAACTGACCGATAGCCAATATTCGCTGATCGGTGAAGTGCTCACCACGGCGAAAACGTCCTCGCTGAAGATTCATGCCATTACCGATGTTTCATTGATCGACGATTCCACCCTGCTGACGCCACAACCACGCAACGGCAAGATGATCCTGAGTGACCCCGACTCCCTGCTGGGCCGGGTATTTACTCAGGGAAGGGTCGTGGTGAACGAGGCTGTCGACAAGCACGGCAACCCTCTCAGGTTTCATCCCGGCCATGCGCCCTTGAGCAACTACTTGGGCGTGCCCATCTATAGCGAAGGCCGAGTGATCGGCATGTTTGCGATCGCCAACAGCAGCAAGCCACTCGACCAAGCATTGATCGAGTGGCTACAGCCCTTTACCGACACCTGTGCCTTGTTGCTCAATCTGTATCGGCAGATGGCAGAACGCGAGATGGTCACCTCGGCATTGTCCAAGGCGCGCGATCAGGCGGAAAAAGCCAATCAGGCCAAAAGTGAGTTTCTATCATCGATGAGCCATGAGTTGCGCACCCCCTTGAATGCGATTCTCGGGTTCGCCCAGCTACTCACCAGCAGCAAGCGCTATCCGCTCGACCATAAGCAACAGCGCCAGGTCAATCAGATCGAGAAAAGCGGCCGACACCTGTTGGCCTTGATCAACGAAGTCCTCGACCTGGCCAAGATAGAAGCCGGTCATTTGGCACTTTCACTCGAGTCGATCAATCTTGCCAGCGTGTTCGAGGACGCCTGCACCACGCTTGACGGCACTGCTGAAGCCGCCGGCATTAGACTTTATCGGCACTCGCCTGCTTCAAACCTGCACGTCAAGGCCGATTACACCCGTACCAAGCAGATACTGCTGAACCTGATTTCCAATGCCATCAAGTACAACCGCGAACAGGGTGAAGTGCGAGTCACGTATCATCCCGAAAAGCGCCAGATAAGGGTCACCGACACCGGGCCGGGCATTCCCCTTGAACGGCATCCCGAGTTGTTCGAACCCTTCAACCGTCTGGATGCCGAACACGGCAAGGTGGAAGGCACGGGTATCGGTCTGGCTATTACTCACCAGCTGGTCGAGCGGATGGGAGGCGACCTGGGGGTCGAAAGCACCCTCGGGGAAGGCACTACCTTTTGGTTCACTCTGCCGAAAGTCGCGGCCCTTCCCCTCAAGTCCAATGCGGATAGCGAGGCCGAGGTCAGCCAGGCGACGCAACAGGCGCATGCCTTCGACCGGCGCCAGATTCTGTATATTGAGGACAATCCAGCCAATCAGCGCCTCATGGAAGATATTTTCGAAGACCTGGAAACGCTGTCGCTATGCACCGTTCCCAGTGCGGAGATCGGACTCGACCTGATTCGCGCTCAGCCTCCCGCCTTGGTGATCATGGACATCCACCTGCCGGGGATGGATGGCTATCAAGCCTTGGCCCAGATTCGCCGCGATGCCACCTTGCGCCCCTTGCATGTCATCGCCCTTTCCGCCAATGCCATGCCTTCCGATATCAAACACGGCCTGGAGGCGGGGTTTGACGCCTACTTGACCAAACCGATCGATATCGTGGCGCTACTCAAGACCTTATCGAGCTTGTTGCATACCCCGCTAGAAACAGTCTTCGATACAGAACAGCTCAAGAAAAGCGGCGTACCGGGAAAAGCCACATGAACTTCATTCAAAAGCATCTATTGGTGGTGGACGACAACCCAGTCAATGTCGAGCTGATGCTCGACCTGCTGGATGATCACGGCTTCGAAAATGTCACCGGCCTGAGTGACCCACGCCAAGTACTGGCGCATTGCGAGAGACAACTGCCGGCACTGATCCTGCTGGATATCCGCATGCCGCATCTGGACGGCTACATGGTGATCGAACAGCTGCAGCAACGCTTTTGCAGCCAGACACCGCCGGTGATCGTGCTTACCGCGCAGATCGACCACAGTACCCGACGCCGTGCCCTGGAGATGGGCGTAAGGGATTTCTTGACCAAGCCTTTCCAGCACGACGAAGTCCTTCAGCGCATTCGCAATACCCTGCGAATCGAAAATCGCTATCACGAGCGTGACCAACAGGCCGAAACCCTGGAACATATCGTGGCCAAACGCACCCAGGCACTCGATGAACAAACCCGTACCGACCCCATTACAGAGTTGCCCAATCGGCATGGCTTGAACCGGAAACTAAATGAAATCCGCTTGGCGAATACCGGGGCCGGCGTCCTGTTTCTGGCATTGGACGGCTATGACGACGTCATTCGGCTGCACGGCTATCCAATAGCCGAAAAATTGTTGCATCACCTGGGAAAAAGGCTCCAAGAGACACTGGATAAACGGCATGTTCTGGGCATCTGGGGCGGCAGTGAGCTGTTGGTGATTTCCCCTTCTTCCATCCAAGGGGAATTGCCTGCCTTGGCGGCACAGCTATTGAGCTGCTTTGACCATGATCAGGAAGTCGAGGGTTTTTTATTACCCCTCGGTGCGCGCATCGGTATCAGCGCTGCCGAAGGTATCTTCGACAGCGAACGTCTGGTGCAAATGGCAGCCCTGTCATTGCCCAATAGCCCCCACATAAGGGTGCAGTGCCATAGCGAAAACCTGGAAGCCCGACAGCGCCGACACCTTCACCTGCAACAGGCGATTCGCCACGCCGCCGAGCGAAACGAGCTTTCACTGGTCTTTCAACCCAAGCTTACGCTCAACAGCAAGCGGGTCATCGGGGCGGAAGCCCTGTTACGCTGGGAGCACCCCGAACTGGGACAAATTTCACCGGGGGTTTTCATTCCGCTGACCGAAGCCAGCGGCGACATCCTGGCGATCGGCAACTGGGTGCTGGAGAACGCCATGAGCCAAGCCGTGGCCTGGCGCCGAGACGGTGTGCTCGACGGTGAATTCAATATTGCGGTCAACGTGGCGGCACGCCAGCTGTCTCGCAAGGATTTTGCCGACCAGGTCTTGCAGCGGCTGGAGCGATACCGGCTGCCCGCTCGCTTCATTTCCCTGGAGGTTACCGAGTCAGGCTTGATGAGCGATATCAATCATGCACGCCAGCAGCTCGCCAAGCTCGCAGAGGCCGGCATTGCGGTGGCAATCGATGACTTCGGTACCGGGCATTCGTCACTGGCCTATCTCAAGACCCTACCGGTCTCGACGCTCAAGATCGACCGCGCCTTTGTCATGGACCTGGAAAAAAGCCCTGCCGACCGACGCCTTGCCGAAGTCATCACCCAACTGGCGCACGGGTACAACTGCGAAGTGGTGGCGGAAGGTATCGAAGAAGACGCCCAGGCCGACTTGTTGCTCGGGATGGGATGCGAGATCGGCCAAGGGTTTCTTTATTCCCGCCCATTGCCTGCCGAGGAGTTTGTCGCCTGGTGCGATACCTGGCAGGCCGAACGTATAATTTCTGTCACGGAGAGCCTTGATGGCCCACGACCTGCTTGACCGCTTACGCCAACGCCTGGAAGAACTCAATCGCTCCGAGCGCAAGGTGGCCAACGTCATTCTCGACGACCCCACCACCGCCACCACCATGAGCATTGCCAGCCTGGCCCATGCAGCCGGTATCAGTGAGCCCACCGTCAATCGTTTCTGCCGCAACTTCGGCGCCAAGGGGTATCCGGATTTCAAGATCAAGCTGGCCCAGAGCCTGGCGGGCGGCACGCCTTACGTGACACGTGCGGTCGAACCCGATGACAACGCCGCGCAATATACCCAGAAAATCTTTGGTGCCACCATCGCCGCCCTGGATGAGGCCCGTCGGGAAATCGACATGGAAGCCATCAAACGCATGGTGGATTACCTGACCCAGGCCAAGCAGATCCATTTTTTCGGCCTGGGGGCGTCCGGCGCCGTGGCGCAGGACGCTCAGCACAAGTTTTTCCGCTTCAACTTGCCGGTCATGGCTTACGTGGATGTATTGATGCAGCGGATGATCGCGGCGGCTTGTCATACCGGCGATGTGGTGGTGGTGATTTCCTACACCGGGCGTACCCGTGAGCTGGTGGATATCGCCCGGGTGGCGCGTGAAGCCGGTGCCGTGGTGCTCGGGATCACCGCACCGGATTCCCCGCTGAGTAATGAATGCACCGCCACGGTGGAGGTTTCCACGCCGGAAGATACCGATCATTACATGCCGATGACCTCACGCATGATTCAACTGACGTTGATCGATGTGCTGGCCACCGGCGTTACCCTGCGTCGTGGCGAGGATTTCCTGCCCCACCTTAAAAAGATCAAGGACAGCTTGCGCGAAACACGCTTCCCCCCTGCCGGTGGAGCCTGACGCCATGGGGTATCGGACCTTGCTGCGCCACCATCGTGGACTTCTGGGCATCGCCTTTCTGGCCATGTTCAGTTCAAGCCTGGGGCAAAGTTTCTTTGTGGGTTTGTTCCAAGTTCCCATAGCCGAGCACCTGGGGCTGAGCACCGGCCAGTTCGGTACCGCCTATGCCTCGGTGACCTTGGTGGCCGGCTTTGCCATGTTGCGTTTCGGCCCCAGCATCGACTGGATCAATCCGCGCCGCTTTGCCGCTACCGTGCTGTTATTGCTGCTGGTCGGGATACTGCTTCTCACCCTGGCTCCCTGGTGGGGGCTGGGAATCCTGGGCCTGGGATTGGTGCGGATGTGCGGCCAAGGCATGCTCACTCATTTGGGCAACACCCTCGCCGGGCGCGAGTTCACCGCGTTGCGTGGTCGCGCCATGGGATTGATCAGCCTGGGGTTACCTCTGGGAGAAATCGCCCTGCCACCTCTGGCCGCCCTGGCGCTGGTGTGGCTTGGCTGGCGTGAGTTCTGGTGGTTGATGTGCGTATTGCTGGCAATTCCCTGGCTGTGGCTGTTAGCCAAGACGCCCTGGCCCAAGGCGCCGGGTGCCAAGCCTTCGCGCGCGCAACGCCGACACGGCCCCCAACCGTTCAGGGACAAGAATTTCTGGTGTCTGTTGCCGTTACTCATGTCGCTTCCCGTCACCATGACGGGCCTGTTTATCTACCAGGCCCAAATGACCACGGCGCTGGGAAGCTCCCTGGCCGTCTATGCGCTGGCATTGAGCGGCATGGGACTGGCAAAGCTTCCCGGTGCCCTGCTTGGAGGGCGCTGGATCGATCACATCGGCCCGGTGCGTCTGGCACGCTTTTATCTGTTGCCTTATGCCTTGGCCATGGGCATTGCGCTGATCCTCGGTGGAGATATCAGCGTATGGGCCTTGATGGTCGGCGGCGGCCTGGCAATGGGCGCTCAGGAGCTGGTCGCCACCGGGCTTTTGATCAAGCTATGGGGAAGCGAACATCTAGGCAGAGTACGCTCGGCCTTGAGTGCCTCGATGGTATTTTCCACCGGCATCGCCCCCGCCATGTTGGGTATCGCGCTGGACGCGGGCCTGTCTTTTCAGATAATTCTGATGGGCATGCTGGGGTTTATCGTTCTGGCGTGGTGCCTGGCCCAAGGCGTGTTGCACACCGCCAATCAGGCGAATAGCGAGAAGAGCTGACGAATAGCGAGTTAACACAAGCGAGCATAGACGGGTGTTTAACGTAGAATCAGCACGGGTACCGAGGCGTTGCGCAGCATGGTGGTGGTAGTGCTGCCGACCAGAAGATGGCGAATGCGTGAGTGGCCATAAGCCCCCATTATCAGCATATCGATGGCATGTTGCTGTTGGTACTCTCGCAACGTGGCTTCCACGTCACCGGCCTTGATGGCACCTTCGGCCTCATGGCCGGCTTCGCGCAACACAGCCAGTGCCCATTCCAGTTGAGAGCGATTTTCCGCGGTTTCCGCCCCGACGATCACCACATGACAAACCGTACCGGCAAACAGCGGGCTCTTGGCCAGCATTTCCACGCCCTTGCGCGCCGTCTTGCTGCCATCGAAGGCCATCATCACGTTTTCCGGATGCTTATAGTGACGCGGCACCATCAGTATCGGCCGGTGCATCTCCCGGACCACGCGCTCGAGGTTCGAGCCCAGATGCTCACTGGCCTGATGCGCCGTTTCACCGCGCTTGCCCATCACCAGTAAGCGAACCCCGCCCTGCAACTCGACCAAGGCTTCCACCAGGGTGTCGTTACGCTGGCGGATGCCAGGGTCGGCCACCCCTTTCTCGATGGCGCGGGTCTTGGCGGCATCCAGCATCAAGCGGCCCTGTTCGCGGGTGACCTTGGCGCGTTGTTCCTCCAGTTCTGAAAGCTTTTCCAGCAGATGCTCACGGGTGCCCAACCCCACGTTTCCCGACAAGTCCGGTTCGGAAATCTGCGGATGGTTGTCCACTACATGGATAAACGTCAGGGGGGCTTCAAGTGCCAAGCAGGCCCAAGCGGCGTAATCACACACCCCTTCGGCATACGGGGAACCATCGATGGCAGCCAAGACCTGATCGGACATAACACAAGACTCCTAGAAAGGGTGCAACGACGAGTTATTATTAATGGCACATCGTTGTTAATGACAAATTGTTGTGACCCTTTCTTTTTACACTATTAGCTCACTCGCCGATATCCACCGACCACCCCCTGCTTACTCAATACCCATTGCCATAGATGAAGTTCGCGTGCGCGGAAGGCACCGGCACAGCTCAAGAGGTAATAGCGCCACATTCTAAAGAACATATCCCCGTAGCGTTCACGAAAGCGTGGCCAGTGCTCGACGAAATTATCGTGCCAGGCCATTAGCGTGTGGTCGTAATCGGCGCCGAAATTATGCAGATCCTCGATCACGAACAATTCATCCATGGCGTGGGTCATCTGTGGAAGAGAAGGCAGCCCCCCATTGGGAAAGATATATTTATCGATCCAGGGGTCGGGCATTGTCCTGTGCCTGTTTTTGCCAATGGTGTGCAACAGGAACAGACCATTGTCTTTCAAGCATCGGTTGGCGACTTCCATGTAACAACGGTAATTCTTGAACCCGACGTGTTCGAACATGCCGATACTTACAATGCGGTCGAACTGCCCCTCGATTTCCCGATAATCCTTAAAACAGAATTCCACCGGCAGCCCGTTTTTCATCAATGCCTTACCGTATTCGGCTTGCTCCCGTGAGATGGTCACGCCGACACACTCCACACCGTAATTCTCGGCGGCATAGGCCATGAAACTACCCCAGCCACAGCCGATATCCAGCACTTTCATGCCCGGTTCAAGCTCAAGCTTGCGGCAAATGAGATCCAGTTTGTCCTCCTGCGCCTGCTCCAGGGTCTTTGCCTTGTCCCAATACCCGCAGGTGTAGGTCATGCGTGAATCGAGCATCGCGGCATAGAAGTCGTTACCCAAGTCATAATGGGCCTCGCCCACTTCCCAGGCACGCTTGACACTTTGCAGATTGAACAGCCGAGCACGCAATGCATGACCGATCAACTTACGATGACTCACCTGGGCGGGAATTCTGGCGCGCAGCAAGTGATAAAAAAACTGGTCCAGCGCCTGGGCATCCCATTGCCCTTCCATATATGCCTCCCCCAACCCCAGATTACCCTTGGCCAGAGCCCGTTCGATTACATCACCGTTATGCAGCTGTATGTCCCAAGGCTCATTTCCATTGATATGAATCCCTGCGTGCGCGAGCAATTGCTTTACCAGTTGGTGAGAGCTATTGGCGGGGTCAAGCATGGGAGGAGGCTCGACAGCAGAGGGGATAACGTTTCTATCCAGACTTTCCATGTGGCACCTCGTTAAGCGGGTTATCGGATGATGTTCACCTTGTGGGGAAATACACGATTGGTTATTGATGGGCTACTAGACAGGATAGCCGCAGAAACAAAAACCGCCCTGTAAAGTACGTATAGTGCCTAAAACTGTGTAATTTTGATAGAAACCTCCTTTTCAGGAGGTTTTTTTTGCTTGATGTTGTTGTTGGCATATAGTGTAATGTGTGTAATTAATGTAAGGAAAAGGTATGTTTGCTACGAAAGTGAGTGCCAAGATCGCACAGGATAACAGCGGAGTGACTACCGATATCCCGGTCATTTTGACCGACGAAGGTGTTTTGGAATCCGTCACAGATTACGTGCTTAGCCTCCACCTCAATGGCATCTCGCTTTCAACGATCAATAAGCATATCCAGTCGATCATACTTCTGATTGAGTTTATGGATGCCAACAAAGGCATGTTCGAAAATTCTGAAGAGATGTTCTCGGTTTTTGTTAAAAGACTCTACAGCGGGACAGTAGGCGAGAATGGGCTGGACCCTTCTGGACTTTTTTGGATACCGGCAACCACCGGCACGGTAGCTCGACACATCAGCCACCTGACGAATTTCACCGACTGGATACTAGAAAAAGGCCTGGGAAAACCATTAAACACCCTACGAACGGCCACTCGGCATGAGGAGCGCATCCAGCATGCCGCCTGGTTTAGGCGGAATCAGAACGATTTTCTGGGACACATCCAAGACAAATCGATCAATGCCACAGTAAAAAGAGCCCGCAACATAAAAGGCAGAACGCCTTTGGCGAAAACGGAAGATGACGCTATCGCCTTCCCTACTAGCAAATTCGAAGACTTTTACCTCAACGGTTTGGGTGACGCAAAAGATCCCCGAGTGGCTCTGCGAAACAAGCTCATATTGCTCCTTCTTCATGGAGCTGGATTCAGGCGCAGCGAGGCACTGCTGCTGTGGGTCACGGACGTATTTGAAGACCCCGACGACCCTGATCGGGCAATTGTGAGGATTTATAACGAGGTAGAAGGTGTAGCGCCTGAAGGCTGGAAAACCCGGAGAGGAATTAAGACTCGGAAGGCCTACCTGCAAGAAAAGTATGCGCGTTCGCCACGGCAGGAAATGCAGAGCACCCAGCATCTCGGGTGGAAGTCTAAGGTGGCTGATCACAGGGACGGCTACCTGGAGGCATATTTCTTCCCGCCGGAGTTTGCGCGGGTCTTCATGTCCCTGTGGCGACAATATCTGATTTACCGGGCATCCGTGGAGTGCCACCACCCATACGCTTTCATCAATTTCGATCCCCGGTATTTAGGGAATCCCTATACCTTCAACGCCTTCAACCAAAGTTATGCGGCAGGACTGAGGAAAATTGGTCTGGAACCGAATAAGGCTGAAGGCTTGGACCCCCATGGCCATCGCCATAACTATGGTCGCAGGTTAAGTGATGCCGAAGTCAAGCCACTCATACTCAAAAAGTGCTTGCATCATAAAAGTTTGGACTCGCAGGTAGTTTACACCCTGCCATCCAACACCAAGGTCTCACAAGCGCTTTCCCAAGCATCGAACCAACTTCAACTGGGGTCGGATGAAAAGACCGCCGAATCTTTCGATTGGAAGACGCTGGTAGAACACGGCTTCGACGATATCGATCCAAACGGCCACTTCACGGGCAAAAACCCACGTTTAGGGAAGCGATAACAATGGCAAAAAAGATAATCGGTAAAGGATACACCACCGACCTGACGTTGGGATGGGTTACTCGGGAAATGGGTTCAGAATGGCTTCAATGGCAGCAGTACGCTGCCGAATGGCTCGCGAGCCAGGACGCAGGTATAGCTAACCGTCTGAATAGCTTAAAACACTTTTTATATTACCTAAAGTCAAAGGCCCCCTACGCCGTTGATGTAGCAATGATGTTCAAGGGCCATCCCGGTGGCCACAAGGTGTCCAGCGAAGAGTTCAATGACTATCTGCTTGCAGGTGGAGCAAACGATTCCAACCATAAATACATTTCTTATATCAAGTTACTATGCGATCACATCCTCAAGTACCATCTTAGCGTCGAAGGTGATGACGGGGCTTCACTGCCTCTGTTCAGGAATCCATTTGAGAAAATTAAGCAATCCAAATCGACGAATACCGAGACCGTCCACAGCCCTTTACCTTATCGGTATATCCAGCAACTCAGGCAAATTCTCTGCCCGTATCCAACCAAGGACTCCAGCAACAAAACGCCGTGGGTGGGCCGTCATTTTCGGGACTGGCAGTGGGCGATCAACCATCTTCAGAGCGGCAACACGGCTTGGATGGAGGTTCCTCCAGAGCGGATTGACCCCAGCGATCCGGATTGCATTGCTCGCACTCGAACTTTGGGAAGAAACAATAAGCAAGTTGAGATCCATGAGATCTGGTCGCCCGCAATAGCGATGTTTATGTTCACCAAGCTCCATCTCCCCCTGCGCTCCTTTCAGGTGCGATTTCTTGATTCGGGGGAAGGTGATACGTGGCGTTATGAACAAGGTCAATGGAGCGAAAACACGCAGCATGCGTTCAAGTACGGCTCCTCTAAACGCCCATACCAGAAAGGTGTGTTCAGACGCATTTATGACTCAATGAGTGAACGTTTTTCCACCGGGCTCTATATCTCCATGAAGTGGCTATAGTTTCCCGGACACACAGGCGCAGGTAAAATCTCCTGCCAATAGAGGTGTGTCATGAATCAGAAA
>NZ_WTKP01000010.1 GCF_009793355.1 Vreelandella zhuhanensis | reverse complement strand
CACGCGGACCTTAATGCCGCTTATAACATCGCCGCCCGGGGCCATGTTGTTTACCAAGGGCGTGGCCGCAAGGCTACTGCCCGTGTGAGCTCGCAAACGCCGACTCGCACACCGCGAACTCCGGTCACGCTCTCCACGCTTTGGCAACAAAGCGCGTGAGAGTGATGGGAATCCGCGATTCTATTCTTTGAATGAATCGTCAGAGGGTTCAATCGTACATTGCTTACAGTAGCGATGTGAACGACGAAGCCTTAATATCGTTAACCGGAATTCCTTGCGACGTTGGTAAAGAGTCACTCCATGGCATCACAGATCCAAAATACCCACGAGGCCAAGCGCGCCACTTACATTGCCGCCTGGCTGGATGGCTTACTCAGTATCGCCAAGGTGATCGCCGGTGTACTGGTGGGGTCGGCGGCACTGATCGCCGATGGCATTCATTCCTTTTCCGATTTGATCACTGACGGCATGGTATTGGCTGCCACCCATTACGGTCGCCAAGGCCCCGACCAGGATCATCATTACGGCCATGGTCGGATCGAAACCTTGGCGACCCTGTTACTCGGTAGTGTGCTGATCTTCGTCGCCGGAGGGATTGCCTGGTCCAGCCTGCACCGCTTGCTCAGCGGAGCCCAGGTATCTCCGCCGGGAATATGGGCTATCTCGCTGGCCGTCGCGGCTCTCTTGGCCAAGGAATGGCTGTTCCACTACACCATGCGCGTTGCCAAGCGCGTCAAATCCCGGTTGCTGGAAGCCAATGCCTGGCATTCACGCTCGGATGTGCTTTCGACCGCCGTGGTACTGGTGGCGATGCTCGCCGCACAGTTTGGTGCCGGCTGGGTGGATGCGATTGCCGCAGTGATCGTCGGCCTGCTGGTGGGCAAGGTGGGGTGGGATCTGTTGTGGGAATCCGCCCGGGAACTGGTGGATACCGCCTTGCCCGAAGATGCGCAACACAAGATGCACGAGGTAGCCGAGAGCGTGCCCGGCGTGGAAAACGTGCATGATCTGAGAACGCGCCAATCGGCGGGCTGGGCCATGGTCGATCTGCATGTCGTGGTAGGCTCGCGCATCAGTGTCTCGGAGGCTCATGAGATCGGTAATGAAGTCAGCCGGCGTCTGAGGCGCACCTACCCGGCATTGACCGATGTGACCTTTCACATCGACCCCGAAGACGACCAAGGCAAGGGTGATCCCAGCCGGTTTCCCGGTTTACCGCTGCGCCCCGACGTAGAAACAGCTCTGGGCCACCGCTGGTCGCATTTACCTATCTGGCACGCTCTCACCGCACTACAGCTGCATTACTTGAATGACAAGGTCTCGGTTTCATTGATCATTGATGACGATTCTGATGACAGTCTTGATGAAACACTGGAAAGCCTCCCCACCCAGCTCAAGTCGATGGCCAACGATCTGAGCTGGTTGGGAGAAATAGAGATAGTCAAGGTAATGGCACGCTAGGCGGTGGTCAGAATCGCCGTAGCAATACTGAAATAGATCAATACCCCTGAGGCATCGATCAAGGTGGTGACCAGAGGTGCCGATGCCGTGGCCGGGTCGACCTTGAACCGCTCCAGCACAAAGGGCAGGCACATCCCCAGTAGGCTACCGAACAGCACGATGATGACCATGCTCAGTGCCACCACCACCGCTACGGCGTCACCACCGCGCATGATGCCGATGGGGGTGACGGCAATCGCCATCGTGATACCCAACGACCCCGCGACCAGAAGTTCACGCCCCAGCAGCTTACCCCAATCCTTGATGCCGACATCCCCCGTGGCCATACCCCGCACCATCAGAGTGGCGGCCTGGGCACCGGCGTTGCCTCCACTGCCGATCAGCAGCGGCAGGAAGAACACCAGCGCCACTTGGGCGGCAATGGTTTCTTCAAAGTAAGCAATCCCGGCGCCGGAAAACAAATTGGCAAACACCAGCAATACCAACCAGAAGACCCGTTTACGGTACAGACTCCAGATCGGTACACGACCGACACCGTCTTCCAGTTGACCGATAGACATCCCTTTATGGAAATCTTCCGTGGCCTCGGATTCAGCCACGTCCATAGCATCATCGTGCGTGACAATGCCGACCATACGGTTATCTGCATCGATGACCGGCAAGGCAAGCAAGTCATAGCGCGCCACCACGCGGGCAGCTTCCTCCTGTGCTTCGTCCACCGGGATACTGATCACGTCCTTGATCATGATGTCATCTACCACGGCGCCCGGACGCGCCACCATCAGTTGACGCAATGACATCGTACCGGCCAGCTTGCCGTCGCTATCCACGATATAAATCTGATAGACGGTTTCCGCATCCGGTGCGGTCTGGCGCACACGCATCATTGACTGCGACACCGTCATGCCACTGGCAATGGCAACATAATCAGAGGTCATGATGGCGCCGGCCGTGCCCTCTTCATAGCTGGACAGACGCTTCAGGTCTTCACGCTCCTGGTGAGCCATCTGCCGCAGCAATGCCTCCCGACGATCCTCATCCAGAAGGTTGAACAAATCCGCACGTTCATCCGAACCCATTTCTTCCAGCAGGGCCAAAAAGGTGGCGTCGCTGAGCTTCTCGACGATTTCTACCTGGACTTCACCCGGCAGGTAACCCAGGACGTTGGCCGCTCTTTCCAGCGAGAGAATGTCCAACAGCGTGAGGGCACTCGGCAGGTCTTCGTCGTCCTCGACGATGTCTTCGAGAATCTCGGCAATATCCGCCGAACGAAGTTCCGACAAGCGTTCCGCCAAGAGCTCCTTGTGAGGTACTTCCTGGGTCAACGCCTCGAGAAGCTCCTCTTTGGTTTCTTGCAAGCTTTCATCATTCAATGACATTGCTCATCCCCTTAGCGCTTACGGCCATTGACGACATTTCGCCGTGAGGAACCATCATACCAGACAAAAAAAACGCCCCTCGAACCCTGTCATCACGATAGGGAGCGAGGAGCGTCTTATGCCGGCGCGGCAAGTTAGCTTTTGCCGGCCTTTTTGCGCAACTGCTGAATGGTACGCAGCTGAGCCATGGCTTCCGCGAGATCCGCAGCAGCACGACCGTAGTCGAGTTCTGCTGATTTCTCGTTGAGGGCTCTCAGCGCCTGCTGACGAGCCTCTTCGGCAGCGGCCTCATTGAGGTCAGCGGCACGTGAAGCGGCATCGGCCAGAATGGTGACACCACTCGGCTGCACTTCCATGAAACCGCCGGAGACAAAGAAGTGCTCTTCCTTGCCATCGTCGTGAAATACCCGCACCGGACCCGGCTGAAGCTCAGTCAGCAACGGGGCGTGACCCGGCAAAATGCCCAGGTCACCCATGATCCCGGAGGCGACGACTTGCTCGATGGGGCCCGAGAAAATCGACGCTTCAGCGCTGACGATATTGCATGTGAAGCTGTTCGCCATAGCGAATCCCCCTGATGGACGGGATTACTTCTTCATCTGGTTGGCTTTCTCGACGGCTTCGTCGATCGAACCGACCATGTAGAAGGCCTGCTCCGGAAGGTCGTCGTACTCACCATTGAGAATGCCCTGGAAGCCACGAATGGTGTCTTTCAGTGACACGTATTTACCCGGCGACCCGGTGAAAACCTCGGCAACGAAGAACGGCTGCGACAGGAAACGCTGGATACGACGCGCACGGCCCACGGCTAGCTTGTCTTCATCAGACAGCTCATCCATGCCCAGAATTGCGATGATATCCTTGAGCTCCTTGTAACGCTGCAGCACGTTCTGTACACCGCGCGCGGTATTGTAGTGCTCTTCACCCACCACCAGCGGATCCAGCTGACGCGAGGTGGAATCCAACGGATCGATGGCCGGATAGATACCCAATTCGGCAATCGAACGCGCCAATACCACGGTGGCGTCCAGGTGCGAGAAGGTGGTCGCCGGCGACGGGTCGGTCAAGTCATCCGCGGGCACGTAAACGGCCTGTACGGAGGTGATCGAGCCAGTCTTGGTCGAGGTGATACGTTCCTGAAGAACGCCCATCTCTTCCGCCAGGGTCGGCTGGTAGCCTACCGCAGACGGCATACGACCCAGCAAGGCGGATACTTCGGTACCCGCCAGGGTGTAACGGTAGATATTGTCGACGAACAACAGGACGTCGCGGCCATCATCACGGAATTTTTCGGCGATGGTCAGGCCGGTCAGCGCTACACGCAGACGGTTACCGGGCGGCTCGTTCATCTGACCGTAAACCAGCGCTACCTTGTCGATAACGTTGGATTCAGTCATTTCGTGGTAGAAGTCGTTACCCTCACGTGTACGCTCACCCACCCCGGCGAACACGGAATAACCGCTGTGCTCGGTGGCGATGTTGCGGATCAATTCCATCATGTTGACGGTCTTGCCCACACCCGCGCCGCCGAACAGACCGACCTTGCCACCCTTGGCGAACGGGCAGACCAGGTCAATGACCTTGATACCGGTTTCCAGCAGCTCGTTGGAGGCTGCCTGGTCCGCATAGCCGGGGGCCTTGCGGTGGATAGGCATGCGTTCCTGCTCACCGATCGGACCTGCTTCGTCGATCGGCTCGCCGAGCACGTTCATGATCCGGCCCAGGGTTTCCGTGCCGACTGGCACGGAAATCGCAGCCCCGGTGTCCTTCGTTTCCATACCACGCTTGAGCCCCTCGGTGGAGCCCATGGCAATGGTACGCACCACACCGTCGCCCAGCTGTTGCTGGACTTCAAGCACGGTCTCGACATCCGAGACCTTCAGCGCGTCGTAGACCTTGGGAACATTGTCCCGCGGAAACTCTACGTCAATCACCGCGCCGATGATTTGTACGATACGTCCGCTCATCTTGGTTCCTCTCAAAAACCTGCAAATGAAACCTGGTTGCCGGGAAGGTCGATCCTTCCCTGACGCTATACGGCAGCGGCGCCGCCTACGATCTCGGAGATTTCCTGGGTGATGGCCGCCTGACGGGCCTTGTTGTACACCATCTCGAGATCGTCGATCAGACCACCGGCATTGTCGGTGGCACTCTTCATGGCGATCATGCGGGCCGCCTGTTCGCAGGCCCCATTTTCCACCACCGCCTGATATACCTGGGATTCAATGAAGCGAATCAGCAGGCTATCCAGCAACGCCTTGGCATCCGGCTCATACAGGTAGTCCCAGCTTCCGGGACGGGCGTTTTCAGCGTCTTGCGTCGTTTCGTCCGAGCCAATCTCGCTTGACAGAGGAAGAAGCTGACGCACCACCGGTGCTTGCGTCATGGTGTTGACGAATTCGTTGTACACCACGTACAGGCGGTCAATCTTCCCCTGGTCATAGGCTTCGAGCATGACCGTGACACTACCGATCAAGGACTCAACCGTGGGGGATTCCCCCAGCCCACTCTTGGCCGCCACCAGATTACCGCCATAATTGCGGAAAAAGGTGCTGGCCTTGGCACCCAGAGCACAAAAATCCAGCTCCGCGCCTTCCTTTCTCCATCCGCTGGCATCTTTCAGCAGGGCTTTGAAAAGGTTGTGGTTCAAGCCGCCGCACAGGCCGCGATCGGTGGATACCACGATATAACCGACCCGCTTCACCTCGTAACGCTCGACCATGTAGTCGTGCTTGTACTCGGGGTTGGTATCGGCAATGTGGCCCACAACATTACGGATCTGCCTGGCGTAAGGCTGGCTGGCCCTCATCAGGTCTTGTGCTTTACGCATTTTCGATGCAGCGACCATTTCCATGGCGCTGGTGATCTTCTGCGTGTTCTTGATGCTCCCGATCTGGGTGCGTATCTCTTTTGCAGCTGCCATAGCGATCTACCTTTCGTTCGTGGCTATCAGAAAGCATGCCGGCCCACCCGCTAGCAGGCAAGCCCTTAGCATTACCAGCTCTGAGTCGCCTTGAACTTCTCGAGACCCGACTTCAAGCCGTCCTTGATCTCGTCGTTGTAGTCGCCGGTCTGGTTGATCTTGTCGAGCAGCTCGGAATACTCGGACTTCATGAAGTCGTGCAGCGCACGTTCAAAATCCAGTACCTTGTTTACCTCGACATCATCCAGGTAGCCTTCGTTGGCGGCATACAGCGACAGCGCCATTTCAGCCACGGAGAGCGGCGAATATTGGTTCTGCTTCATCAACTCGGTGACACGCTGGCCGTGCTCGAGCTGCTTACGGGTCGCTTCGTCAAGATCCGAGGCGAACTGTGAGAATGCCGCCAGCTCACGGTACTGAGCCAGTGCCAGACGCACGCTGCCGCCGAGTTTCTTGATGATCTTGGTCTGCGCCGAGCCACCCACACGCGACACCGAAAGACCGGCGTTGATGGCCGGACGGATGCCTGAGTTGAACAGGTTGGTCTCGAGGAAGATCTGACCATCGGTGATCGAAATCACGTTGGTCGGAACGAAGGCCGAGACGTCGCCGCCCTGGGTTTCGATGATCGGCAGTGCGGTCAAGGAACCGGTCTTGCCTTTCACTTCACCGTTGGTGAATTTCTCGACGTAATCCACGTTGACCCGTGCCGCACGTTCCAGCAGGCGGGAGTGGAGATAGAAGACGTCACCCGGATAGGCTTCACGACCCGGCGGCCGACGCAACAGCAAAGAAACCTGGCGATACGCCACGGCCTGCTTGGACAGATCATCATAGACGATCAGGGCATTCTCGCCGCGGTCGCGGAAGTACTCACCCATGGTGCAGCCGGAGTAAGCCGCAAGGAACTGCATCGGCGCCGGGTCGGCAGCACCGGCCGCGACGACGATGGTGTGTTCCATGGCGCCATGCTGTTCGAGCTTGCGCACCACGTTGGCAATGGTCGACTGCTTCTGACCGATCGCCACGTAGACGCAGGTCACGCCCGTGCCTTTCTGGTTGATGATCGCATCGATGGCAATCGCCGACTTACCGATCTGACGGTCACCGATGATCAGCTCACGCTGACCGCGGCCGATCGGCACCATGGCGTCGATCGATTTCAGACCGGTCTGAATCGGCTCGTCAACGGATTGACGGGTGATGACGCCCGGAGCGACTTTTTCCACCGCATCGGTCAGCTTGGCATTGATATCACCCTTGCCGTCGATGGGGTTACCCAGAGCATCGACCACACGGCCGATCAGCTCAGGACCCACCGGCACTTCAAGGATACGGCTGGTACATTTGGCGGTCATGCCTTCTTGAAGCAGAAGGTAATCACCCAGGATAACGGCACCCACGGAGTCGCGCTCCAGGTTGAGCACCATGCCGTAGACGCCATTGGGGAATTCAATCATTTCACCGAACATAGCGTCTTCGAGGCCGTGAATTTTCACGATACCGTCGGAAACGCTGACGATGGTGCCCTGATTGCGGGCTTCGGATGCGACGTCAAGCTTTTCGATACGCTGCTTGATGATGTCGCTGATCTCGGAAGGATTCAGTTGCTGCATGCCATGTCCCTCAGACTCAGGCGGAAAGCGCTTCAGAAAGGCGGTTCAATCGACCACGTACCGAGCCGTCAATGACGGTATCGCCGGCACGCAGGATTACACCGCCCAGCAGCGCCGGGTCTACCTGAGTGGTAATGGAGATTTCGCGATTCAGACGTTTCTTGAGCGCGCCTGCCAGCTTGGTTTTTTGCTTGCTGTTCAACTCGTAAGCTGAGACCACGGTGACGTCGATACGCTTTTCGTGCTCGGCGCGAAGCTGCTCGAACTGCTCGGCAATTTCGCCCAGAGCCATCAAGCGATGATGCTGTGCCAAGGTGTCAAGAAAACGACGAATCGCGTCATTGGTGTCATTTGGCGACATGTCCGCCAACAGCGATACTTTCTGTTCATTGTCGAGCTTGGGGCTTCCCAGCAGGCGACGAACGTCCGTATCGGCGATGACGTGACTCAGCAAATTGAGTGCTTGTGACCATTGGTCAAATGACTCCTGGTCACGGGCAGACTCGAACGCCGCCTTGGCGTAAGGACGAGCGACGGTGGATAGTTCCGCCATGATTCACCTCCTTACAGTTCGGCAGCAAGCTCATCAAGCAACTTGCGGTGCGCTTTCTCGTCGATGGAAGCTTCCAGAACACGCTCGGCACCGATGATCGCAAGGTGCGACACCTGGGCACGAAGCTCTTCCTTGGCACGATTGATTTCTTGCTCTATCTCGGCACGCGTGCCGGCGATAATACGCTCGCCTTCTGCGCGTGCCTGATCGCGTGCTTCCTCGACAATCTGCGCGGAGCGCTTATTGGCTTGCTCGAGAATTTGTGAAGCCTGTTCCTTGCTTTCTCGCAACGTCTGAGCCGCTTGTTCTTGAGCTTGCTCAAGATCACGCGATGCCCGGCTAGCCGCATCCAGGCCGTCAGCGATTTTTTTCTGACGCTCGTTGAGCGCATTGCTGAGTGGTGGCCACACGTACTTGGTGCAAAACCAGACAAAGATCGCGAAGGCGATCGTCTGCCCGATAAGCGTCATGTTGATATTCACAGGGATGTACCTCTGACAGGTTCGTGGCGACCGGAGTGAAACAAAACCGAGCGGGTAAGCCGCCCGGTAGGCTCATTAACCGGCAACAACGAAGATCAGGTACATCGCAATACCCACACCGATCATCGGTACAGCATCCAGCAGACCCGCCATCAGGAAGGTTTTGGTTTGCAGTTGGTCACCCAGTTCCGGCTGACGCGCGGTGGCTTCCAGTAGCTTGCCACCCAGGATAGCAAAGCCGATACCGGTACCCAGGGCACCTAGACCGATCATAAGTGAAGCAGCAACGTAGATGAGTTCCATGGTAATGCTCCTAGTTTTCTCAAGTTGAGGTTTGCAGTTAAGGGTTGAGGTTAAGGGTTAACGTATTGCAAGCATTGCTCGTTTCAGTGTTGTTCGTGTGCAGAGCTAAGATACACAACGGACAGCACGGTAAAGATGAAGGCCTGGAGAACCACAATCAGGATGTGGAAAATCGCCCAAGGCACGTCCAGCAGCCAGATGGCCCAGAAAGGCAGCATCGCAATCAGGATGAAGATGACTTCCCCGGCGAACATGTTGCCGAACAGACGCATGGCCAGACTGAAGGGCTTGACCAGCAGGGCAATGATTTCCAGCAACAGGTTGAAAGGAATCAGCGCCCAATGATTGAACGGTGTCAAGGACAGCTCCTTGGCGAAACCGCCCACGCCCTTGACCTTGATGCTGTAGTACAGAATCAGGAAGAAGGCGCCCAAAGCGATGCCCAGGGTGGCATTAGGATCGGTGGTGGGAACGATCTTCATGTAATCCACGCCGAGACGCATGAACAGTTCCGGGAAATAATCGATCGGAATGAGCTTCAGGGTGTTCATCAACAGGATCCAGACGAACAAGGTCAGGGCCAGGGGAGCAATCAGCGGGTTACGCCCATGGAATGCCCCTTGTACCAGGTTTTCAATGAATTCGATGACCATTTCGACAGCATTCTGCAGTTTTCCGGGTACGCCTGTGGTGGCGATTTTTCCCGCCTTGCGAAAGACCCAGATAAACAGCACACCCATGGCAATCGACCAGCCCATGGTGTCCAGGTGAATCGCCCAGAAACCCATTTCACGCGCTTCCAGTGCGGAATGCGCCAGTGACCAGCCGTTTTCCGGGTGATTGCCGAAGGTCAAATTCTGTAAATGGTGCTGTATATAAGCCGTTGGTGTGACGTCGTTTCCTGCTGCCATGGAAATTTCACCTCAAGTCAATTGGACGGTTTCCAGGCATTAGCCAAGGTGCTAGCCAATGCATCAGTACTACCGCCACATAAGCGCTAAAAAAGAAAGCGGGGTTTGAAGGGGGCGCTGCAATAAACACCACAACGAACAATGCCACCGTCAAACCAAACTTGCCCATCGCTGCCTGATAAAAATTGAGCGCCTTGGCACGCGGGGTCTTGCCTCCTCGCTGCCGCGAGCCGCGCCACACGAAATATACCGAAGGCAACAGGCCTACCAGACCACCCAGCAACGCCGATACCAACCCTTCCAGACCGTCCCACCAAGCTGCAATGCCCATTGTAACCAGTATCGCGAGTCCCTGGGCTAGAAACAATCGCCTGAAATCCATGCGTCGACGCTGTACTGAATTCGTTTTATGCATGTGTCGACATTCCGCAGGGCAGGTATTACGTCTACAGGCTGACTCCCGCCACAATCAGGCAAACCCCGCCGGATTATAGGGAAGCCCTATCACACCTTCAACCAAAGCTATGGCGTTTTTGCCCTTTGAGCGACTAACTTGCGACCAAAGGGGGAATTATTGTCAACATTCTTTGGTTTGCTCACGATTTTCTGATCAGGTTCAGCGAATATGTTCCAGAATTCCGTCGAGTTCTTCCAGGCTGGTATAGCGAATGGTCAGTTTCCCCTTGCCACGGTTGCCATGCTGAATGGCGACCGGCGCGCCTAGCAGCTCGCCCAGCTGAGTTTCCAGGCGAGCCACGTCCGGAAGCTGCGGACGACTACTTTCCGCACGGGCCGGTTCTCCCTGCAGCTGATATTTTTTTACCAGTGCTTCGGTAGCCCTTACGGTCAAGTCCTTATTGACGACTTCATGCGCTATCTGGCGCTGCTTGACCCCGGGAAGACTCAGCAGTGCCCGGGCATGCCCCATGTCCAGATCACCACGTTCAAGCAGCGTCTGCACTTCCGGGTCCAGCGCCAACAGGCGCAGGAGGTTGGCTACCTGAGTGCGGGATTTACCCACCGCATCGGCTACCTGCTGCTGGGTAAGGGAAAACTCCTCTCCCAGCCGCTTGAGGGCCAGGGCTTCTTCGATGGCGTTGAGATTTTCCCGCTGAATGTTCTCGATCAGCGCCAATGCCAGGGCGACCTCATCGGTGACTTCGCGGATCACCGCCGGGATGACGTCGAGTTCAGCAAGCTGGGCCGCGCGCCAGCGGCGCTCCCCGGCAATGATTTCATAGCGGTCGGTTCCGGTCGGACGCACCACAATGGGTTGCATCACGCCCTGAGCACGAATGGAATCGGCGAGTTCTTCCAGCGCTTCAGGCTGAATATCACGGCGAGGCTGATATTTGCCCCGAGACAGCTGACCCAGAGGCAAATAGTCGAGGCGGTCCTTGGCTACTTCGGGGGCTTCAATATCAGATTCAGACGTACCCAGACCTTCCTCAGCGGCGAGTGGCGCGCCGAACAGGTCGGCGCCGGCCAGTTCCTTACCGGCCAATTCCTTGCCGAAAACCTCCAGACTTTCTCGACGACGGGCACCGGCGCCGATCAGGGCATCCAGGCCACGTCCCAGAGCGCGTTTACGCGTCATCGCTCATTCCTCACGTTTATAACCCTACTGCGGCGTATCACTGCACCTGAAAAAGGTACCTGAAAAACGGTACCTGAAAAAACAACGACCCTTTACAACGACAAACGGCGAATCATTTCCTTGGCCAGCACGCGGTATGCCTGGCTGCCCCTGGAAAAACGCGCGTACTGAGTCACCGGAAGACCGTAGCTGGGTGCTTCTGCGACCTTGATGTTACGTGGAATCGTGGTTTTCAACAGGGCATCGCCAAAAAATTCACGCAGCTGTTTGTCCACTTCTCGTGTCAAGCTCATGCGTTTGTCGTACATGGTACGCAGGATGCCGGCAATCTTGAGGTTGGGATTCACACTCTGCTTGATCTGCTCGATGGTATCGAGCAGCGCTGACAGACCTTCCAAGGCATAAAACTCGCACTGCAAGGGAATCAGCACGCTATCGGCGGCGGTTAGCGCATTCACCGTCAACATGTTGAGCGATGGCGGGCAGTCGATCAGCACCACGTCATAGGTCGAGGCCACGCCTTGCAAGGCATCTTTCAAGCAGGCTTCACGTGGTTCGCGCGAGAGCAGCTCCACCTCGGCGGCAGTCAAGTCACCATTGCTCGGCAGGACATCGAACCCCGCCGGCGTCTTGCACTTGATCACCGCCTGTGCCGCGACCTCACCCAGCAAGACATCCAGCACGCTGGTATCGAGGCCATGCTTGTCGATACCGCTGCCCATGCTGGCATGGCCTTGGGGATCAAGGTCCACCAGCAGCACCCGATGTTTGAGCGATGCAAGGCCGGCGGCCAGGTTGACCGCCGAGGTGGTCTTGCCGACACCGCCTTTCTGGTTGGTCAGGGCTATGATCTGGCTCACTTACTCCACTCCTTGCTGGGTGAGAATCAACAGCTGCCGCTCGGCGCTTTCAAAGGGCACGTTCAGTTTATGCCGGCTGTGCAATCGAATACCCTCGGGCATTTGATCATGGTCGGTAAACTGGCGTAACTCTTCATCCGCACCGGGGCCTTTCATCGCCAGCCACTGGCCATCCGTTGCCGGAAGTTTGCGCGTCATGGCGATGAAGTCGGCCAGGCTGGCAAAGGCGCGAGAAATGACCTGATCGAACTGTCCCTGGGCAAAACTTTCCACCCGTGCCTGTACCGGAGAGACATTGGTCAGTCCCAGCTCCATCACTGCCTGACGCTGAAAACGTACTTTCTTGCCGTTGCTGTCGAGCAGGGTGACCTCAAGTGAGGGCGCAAGAATTGCCAGCACCAGGCCGGGAAAACCAGGCCCGGCCCCCACGTCCAGCAGACGCGGTCCCTTGACGAAAGGCAGCACGGCAGCGCTGTCGAGCAGGTGACGCGACACCATGGTGTCGACGTCACGTACTGCGGTGAGGTTATAAGCCCGGTTCCACTTGTGCAACAGCGCCAGCAATCCCAGTAGCCGTTCTTGCTGTTCCGGGGTGACCTCAAGCTGTAGTTCGGCCAGGCCTTGACTCAGCCGCGCAACGGCGGAGTCAGGCAGTTGTGAGCGCAACAGGGCAAGCGGTGTCATCCGTTGGCCACCTTAGTCTCATCCAGCAAACGGCGTTTTTTCAAGTGAATCAATAGTATCGACACCGCAGCCGGGGTGACCCCGGAAATGCGCGCGGCATGCGCCAAGGTGGCAGGACGCGCCTCTTCAAGCTTCTGGCGGATTTCATGAGACAGCCCTTCCACCCGATGGTAATCCAGGGTTTCGGGTAACGCTGTGGCTTCATGGCGCTTGAGCTTGTCGATCTCGTTCTGCTGACGCTCGATATAGCCTTGGTATTTGGCCTGGATCTGGACCTGTTCCGCCACCTGGGGATCATCGACTGGCTTGCCGCCATCAAGCAGGGCAAGGTCCTGGTAACTCAATTCCGGGCGCCTGAGCAGATCACTTACCCGGTATTCGCGACTCAAGGGTTTGCCGAGTTTGGTTTCCAATTCAGCAGCACCGGCACTCCCCGGATGCACCCAAAGCGACGCCAGCCGCTGATTTTCCGTCTCGATTGCCTCGCGCTTGATACTGAATGCTTGCCAGCGCTGGTCGTTGACCAGCCCAAGCCCGCGACCGATCTCGGTCAGACGCAAATCAGCATTGTCTTCACGCAACAATAAACGATATTCCGCTCGTGAAGTGAACATGCGGTAGGGCTCTTTGGTGCCCAGGGTGATCAGATCATCGACCAGAACGCCGAGATAGGCCTCGTCACGGCGAGGCCACCAGGCGTCCAGGCCCTGGGCCCGGCGCGCGGCATTCAACCCAGCCAGCAGGCCCTGGGCCCCGGCTTCTTCATAGCCGGTGGTGCCGTTGATCTGTCCGGCAAAGTACAGGTTGTGGATAAACCGTGTTTCCAGCGAATGCTTGAGGTCGCGGGGGTCAAAGAAATCATATTCGATGGCATAGCCGGGCCGGGTGATATGGGCGTTTTCCAGCCCCTTGATCGAGCGGACTACCTTGAGCTGAATATCGAACGGCAACGAGGTCGAAATGCCGTTGGGATAAAGCTCATGGGTATCCAGCCCCTCAGGTTCGATAAACACCTGATGGCTGTTCTTGTCGGCGAAACGATGCACCTTGTCTTCGATCGAAGGACAGTAACGCGGCCCAACCCCCTCGATCACCCCGGAATACATCGGTGAACGTTCCAGGTTGGCGAGGATGATGTCGTGGGTCTGCTCGTTGGTATGCGCGATATGACAATTGACCTGCGCTGGGTGCATTTCCTGCTTGCCCATGTACGACATCACGGGAGTGGGTGTATCTCCCGGCTGAGTTTCGAGCCCCGAGAAATCCACAGTCTTGGCATCCAGGCGCGGCGGTGTTCCGGTTTTTAGCCGGTCGACACGAAATGGAAGTGCGCGCAGACGTTCGGCAAGCGCATTGGAAGGTGGGTCGCCGGCCCGGCCGCCGCGGCTCTGGTCCAGACCGATGTGGATAACACCACCCAAAAAAGTCCCTGTGGATAACACGACCGTCTTAGCCAGAAAGCGAATGCCAGTCTCTGTAACCACACCGCAAACGCTGTCGTTATCCACAATCAGATCGCCTGCCGCTTGCTGAAATAACGTCAGGTTGGGCTGGTTTTCCAGCATTCCCCGGATCGCGGATTTGTAGCGGATGCGATCGGCTTGGGCTCTTGTCGCTCGAACTGCCGGGCCTTTGCGGGCATTGAGCACACGAAACTGGATACCACCGAGGTCGGTTGCAAGTCCCATGGCTCCCCCCAAGGCATCGATTTCCTTGACCAGATGGCTCTTGCCGATCCCGCCAATTGCCGGATTACAGGACATTTGCCCCAGGGTTTCGATGTTGTGGGTCAGCAGCAGGGTCTGACTGCCCATGCGAGCGGAGGCCAGTGCGGCTTCGGTTCCCGCATGGCCACCGCCGATGACGATGACGTCAAAGCGGTCGGGGTAATTCAAAAGACACCTCGTCTTGCACCGATGACGGCGCGATGTGATCAACCGGCAAGGATTCTCCCTTGGCGGTATTCAAAATGAAGCTGGGCAGTATAAACCTCCTGTGGGTAACCGTCAGGTTTTTCCACACCCTGTCAGCCAGTGACTCCAGTATTAAATAACAATATAAGTATAAATAAAGAAGTTCTATTATTGTTGTAATTACTACTGAGGGCAAAATCTGTTATTAATCCATTTAAATTTATAAAAATCAGGTTGTTACGTTGTTGATGATCGAGAGTAAAAGCAGGGCACTACCTGCTGATTAACGGTGCAACTCCTGTGGATGAAAAGGCGCTTTATCCACAGGGCCAATAATTCACTGCTTATCCACCGCTCCATACCCTAGTTGCTACCGCACCTGTGAACAATTTTGCAAGTGCCCTTATTCTTCCCTTCGTGCCTACCATGCTCTGCCTGGGCAAGGTTTTCCCGCTAGCCAAAAATAAAGTTGTCCACAGGCAAAAAAAAGGCCTATCACGAGGATAGGCCGGTCATTTGGCATGTATTGCATGCCGAAACGAAGGGTTTAGTGAGTCAAAACCCGTGAAAGAAACGACTGGGTACGTTCGTGTTGAGGGTTATCGAACAGGCTTTCGGGCTCTCCCTGTTCGGTGATCTCACCTTGATGGATAAAGATGACCCGGTCGGCCACTTCACGCGCAAAGCCCATTTCGTGCGTCACGATCACCATGGTCATGCCTTCCTTGGCGAGCTCACGCATGGCGTCCAATACCTCCCCGATCATTTCTGGGTCCAATGCCGAGGTGGGCTCATCGAACAGCATCAGGCGGGGTTCCATGGCCAAGGCACGCGCCAAGGCGACGCGTTGCTGTTGGCCGCCGGAAAGCTGAGCGGGATATTTGTGGGCCTGGTCGGTGATTCCCACCCGCTCGAGCAGGCGGTTGGCGGTTTCCAGAGCATCGGCGCGGCTCCAGCCGCGTACTTTCATCGGGGCGAGCGTTATGTTCTCGACCACGCTGAGATGCGGAAACAGGTTGAACTGCTGAAACACCATCCCGACTTCGGTACGGATACGCTGCAAGGCGCGGTTACTCTTGCCAAAGGGTAGAAGCTGGCTGCCATCGACTTCCAGTTTGCCCAGCTGGTATTCTTCAAGGCCGTTGATACAGCGAATCAAGGTGGATTTGCCCGAGCCACTGGCCCCGATCACCACCACCACTTCACCGGGAACGATCTCCAGATCGATATCCTTCAATACGTGCAGGTCGCCGAAATGCTTGTTCAGCGCCTGCATGCGCACGATGGGTTGGGTTGCATCATCATTCATCGCAGCAGTCCTTATTGTCCGGCTAGGCCCCTACGCTCGAGTTGGCGCAGCAGGATTGAAAGCGTCCAGGTGATGACCAGGTACATCAGGGCCACCATGAAATAGACTTCCAGAGCGGTAAACGTCGTGGCGATGTAAATCTGCCCCTGACGTACCAGCTCGCCGACGCCGATCACCGAGAACAGCGAGGTATCCTTGATACTGATGATGCCCTGGTTACCCAAAGGCGGAATCATGCGTCGGAAAGCCTGGGGCCAGATGACGTAGCGAAAGGCCTGAGAACGAGAAAGCCCCAGGGAAAGCGACGCTTCACGTTGCCCGCGTTCGATCGATTGCACGCCACCCCGCACGATTTCCGAAATGTAGGCCCCGGAATTGACCGCAATGGCGGCTATACCGGCGGTGAGCGCATTGATCGGACTGCCCAGCAATTGGGGCAAGCCATAGAAAATAAACAGCACCTGAACCAGGATAGGCGTGCCACGGAACACTTCGACATACACGATTGCCGGCCAGCGTAGCCAGCGCAAGGGGCTGATACGTAACAGACCGAACAGGATGCCGATGAAAAAGCCGATGGCGAGGCCACCAAAGGAAATCAGTAAGGTCCAGGGGACGCCGGGGAGGAGATGCGGAATCGAACCAAATGCCGCTGCCCAATCAAATTGAAAAGTGATTTCCACAAACGTTACCTCCCGAGAGGTCAGTCATCGGTGATTGCCGGTGATACCGACATAGGCGAAAAGCCAGCCACCCACGAGACAGGGCCGGGGGGATTACCGCCCGGCCCTGGGGGTGGCCAGCAAAAGCGTCAGATCAGGAAAGGATTATTCCGCGCTGGGCGCTTCGCCGAACCATTTTTCATAAATCTCGGCATAGGTGCCGTCGTCACGCATGGCTTCCAGAGCGTCGTTAGTGGGTTCCACCCAGTCACTGCCCTTGTGGAAAACGATGCCGTACTGTTGGCCTTCATACAAGGGGCCGACCACCTTGGTGCGGCCTTCCCCACGCGTCTTGGAGAAATAGGCGACGTTGGGGGCATCATAGAATGCCGCATCAACATTGCGTCCCAGCAGAGCCATGTACATGTCGGACGTGCCGGGATAAGGGGTGATATCGGTATCGTCGCCAAATTTTTCGGTCAGAAAATCGTAGCTTGTCGAACCGATCTTGGTGGCAATATCCATGCCGGCGAGATCATCAATCGTTTCAACGCTGTCGTTGTCGGCACGTACGATGATGCGCAGACCGCTATCGTAGTAGGGGTCGGAAAAGTCGACGATTTCGGCACGTTCTTCGGTAATGGTAACCCCGGCGATGGCGATTTCCTGATTGCCAGTCTGGACGGCGGGAATGATGCCGTTGAATTCCATGGTGGTCAGGTTGATATCGAATCCGGCGCGTTCGGCGACTTCATTGATGATATCCATGTCGAAGCCGATCATTTCACCGGTATCGGTATCCATCATCTCAAACGGCACGAAGCTAGGATCGGTGACCACATTGACGGTGGGTGTTTGCGCCATGGCGGCGGAAGCACTGCCCAAGCCTAGTGCGACGGCGGCGACCAATGCGGTTTTAGGTAATGCCAGGTAAGTCATGCGAGAAGGTCTCATAGGTGTCCCCCGTGATCTGTTAACGGCCGATTGCCTCAGCGACGCCAGGCGTGCTCAACAATCGATTTTAATCGTATGCCTGATTAACAGTGGCGAGAAACCCCCAAGGCGTCAAGTTAGCGACATTGCATTACGCCAACGCTGTATTGACGCCTTGGCCAGTCTTGGTGGGCGATCAAGCTTTTTGGCTGGCTTCTTTACACCATGAAGGAAGCGCCGCAGCCGCATGTGGTGGTAGCGTTAGGGTTCTGTATGCGAAAACGAGCACCAGCCAGGCCTTCTTCAAAATCGACGGTGGAGCCGACCAGGTATTGATAGGAAAGCGGGTCGACCACCAGCGAGACTTCACCGAATGGAATCAGGGTATCGTCTTCGGTGACGTCTTCGGCGAAGTCGAAGCCGTATTGGAAACCGGAACAGCCCCCACCGGTGACGTACACCCGTAGTTTGAGGCCAGGGTTATTTTCTTCGGCGATTAACGCCTGAAGACGTTTTCGGGCACTGTCAGATAGCAACAGGGGTGTGGGAACAAAAGATTCTGCACCGCTCATGGGTACCTCCCGCGAGCTTTAAGGAAAAAAACATGATTAGCTAATAAGGGGATTATCGGTAATACCCAGTAAAAGGGTCAACTTTTACTGGGCCTTGGAAGTTCGTGAGAAACCTGTCAGGGCATCACGGCAGGCGCGTCCAAACCACTGCGCTCATCTAGGCCGAACATCAGATTGAGATTCTGGATGGCTTGTCCGGACGCACCTTTTACCAGGTTGTCGATGATGGACAGTACCACCACGGTGTTGCCGTTACCCGGACGATGCACCGCCAGACGGCAGGTATTGGTGCCTTTGACGCTGCGCGTTTCCGGATGGCTACCGGCGGGTAACACATCCACGAACGGCTCGTTGGCGTAGCGGGCTTCAAACAGGGCCTGGAGGTCTTCCGGTTCAGCTGTCAGCTGGCTGTAAAGCGTGGCGTGAATACCGCGTATCATCGGCGTCAAGTGTGGCACGAAAGTCAGGCCGGTGTCGCTACCGGCAATATCTTTCAACCCTTGACGGATTTCCGGCAAGTGGCGATGTCCCGATGCCCCATACGCTTTCATTGATTCGCTGGCTTCGGCCAGCAGCGAGGGTACCTTGGCACCGCGTCCGGCCCCGGTGACCCCGGATTTGCAATCGGCAATCAATTGGGTCGGGTCGATCAAGCCGGCTTCGAGCAGCGGCAGGTAACCCAGCTGAACGGCAGTGGGGTAACAGCCGGGCACCGCAATCAGGCGTGCCGACTTGATACGCTCGCGGTGCATTTCGGGCAAGCCGTAAACCGCTCCCTGCAGCAGCTCCGGAGCACCATGAGGCTGGTCGTACCAGCGTGCCCATTCCTCGGCATCGCGCAGACGAAAATCAGCGGAAAGATCGATCACTCGGGTGCCTTGGGCGAGTAGTTCACCGGCCAGGGCGTGAGCGACCCCATGCGGGGTGGCGAAGAGGACCGCATCCATGGCGCCCAGGCGTTTTGCGTCAGGTTCGCTGAATGTCAGGTTGTCGTAATGGCCGCGCAGGTTGGGATACATGTCGCAGACCTCCATCCCGGCTTCCGAACGTGAGGTAATGACTTCGACACTGACGTCGCGGTGATGCGCCAGCAAGCGTAGCAGTTCGACACCGGTATAGCCTGTGCCGCCGACGATTCCGACCTTGATCACGATGAACTCCTTGGCGTTTTCACATTGAGACAACCGGCCAAACTCATCTGCCGGACTGTCGAAGGGTTAGTCGCTATGATACACAAGAGGGCAAGCTAATAGCGGTATTGCGGCATCAGCACCTCGGATGTCTTTATTTCGAGAGCACTGTCTCGGGTTTTCTGTCACAGGATTGGTCTTAAGAACTTTGCAATCAAGGAAAGGTGGTCGTGTCGCGTTTTTCACGTTCGGATTTCACGCTGGAGAGTTTTCGTCGCCAACTGGCCAATGTCGATGCGTTGCCTCAGTTATGTGTGCTGGGCATAGTTTCCGGGGTCATCACCGGCGCCTTGATGGTGGGGTTTCGCTTGCTGCTCAATTGGGGTGCCAATGTCTATATGCCCGAAGGCAACCCGGAAGCCTTCGAAGGCTTGGCCCCCTGGTTTCGTGCGCTGCTGCCAATCGTCACGGTGTGTCTTATCGGTGTCTTGCTATGGCGCCAGAAACCCACCGCACGCAAGCTGGGTGTCAGCCATGTCATTGAACGGCTGACTTACCATCAAGGCCGCTTCCCGTTGCGTAACTGGCTCAACCAATGGTGGGTGGGGGTAGTGTCGGTACTCGGTGGGCTTTCCGCGGGGCGTGAAGGCCCGGCCATTCATCTGGGGGCGGCAGCCGCCAGCGGGCTCGGGCAACAGCTGCGCTTGCCGCATAACAGTCTGCGGGTGTTGGTGGCCTGCGGTACCGCCGCCGGTATCTCCGCTTCGTTCAATACACCGCTTGCCGGGGTCATCTTCGCCATGGAAGTGGTCATGATGGAATACACCCTGATGAGCTTCATGCCGGTGATGCTGGCCTCTACCATGGGGGCGCTCGTGGCCCAACTGGTGTATGGCAGTGAAGCGGCCTTCCCGGTTCCCGATATTTCTCTGGGCTCCTTGATCAATCTACCCTGGGTGGTATTGATGGGGTTGATGATTGGCCTGTTGGCAGGCGTATTCATTCATGTGTCGAGTAGCCCCCGTATTACTCGGTTGCCCTTGTGGCTACGCTTGGCCTTGGTGGGGGGTGCTACTGCAGGGGTCGCCTTGTGGTATCCCCAGGTGCAAGGGATCGGTTATGACAGCCTGGCCGCAGCCCTTCATGGGCAGTTGAGTGTGGACGTCCTGTTGGCCTTGATCATCGCCAAGCTGCTGCTTACCGCTTTGACCGTTGCCAGTGGCATTCCCATCGGAATCATCGGCCCGGTGTTGGTAGTCGGGGCGGCGAGTGGTGCCTTGAGCGGTTTGCTTGGAGCGCTTATCTGGCCGGAAATTGCCTCCGGGGTTGGCGTCTACGCGATGCTGGGAATGGCCGCAATGATGGCGGCGGTTCTCCAGGCACCGTTAGCCGCGTTGATGGCACTCCTCGAGCTGACTCATAACCCCACTATCATGTTGCCGGGCATGTTGGCGGTGGTGGTGGCTTGTCTCACTTCGCGTCAGCTTGCCGGTTGTGAAGGATTTTTCATCAGTTCGACGTATGGTCGGCATCCCTTGCAGCAGCCTTTGATGCAGGTGCTTTCCCGGGTTTCCGTACCGGCGGTGATGGAACGCAGTGTCAAACGTACCACGCGGATGCTTTCCCCGAAGGAGGCCCGGCGGTTATTGGAAAGCAATCCGGTATGGCTGGTGATCGAGCGTTCGACCGAAGATAAACCGGTGCTGGCGTTGAAGGCGGCAGAACTGGCGCGCTGGATGATCGATCATGAAGATGCCCCGGATCACTATGAAGGCTTGAATGCGGACGGCTTGATCGACTTGTTGGAAATTCCCGGAAAGCGCCTGGAAATGGCCCCCATCGGTTTGCAAGCGACGCTTTCCGAGGCCTTTCTTGCCTTGCAAAACGATGCGCTTGGCGCCCTTTACGTGGTGCACGGGCACCGGCCCAAGCAGAAACGAATTTCCGGTATCATCACCCGCGGTGCCATAGAGCGGTATTATCGTTACACCGACACCGGGCCGACTGGATGAACAACCCTAAGGAATTTGCATGTACGACTGGATAAAAGCGTTACACCTGATCGCCATGGTGACTTGGTTCGCCGCCCTTTTCTATTTGCCGCGCTTATATGTGTATCACGCCATGGCGCGTGATAAAGGCGACCATCAAGCCATCGAGTATTTCAAGACCATGGAGCGCAAGCTGTATCGCGGCATCATGACGCCTTCCATGATTGCGGTGATCCTGTTCGGTGGCTGGCTTTTATACCTGGTGCCTTCCTGGTTCACGCAAGGCTGGCTGCATACCAAGTTATTGCTGGTGGTGATATTGATTGCCTACCATCATGTGTGTCTCATTTATCTCAAGCAGTTCGCTCAAGATCGCTGCACACGGAGTAACATATTTTTCCGTTGGTTCAATGAGTTTCCGGTGATCGCCCTGATCATCATTATCGTGCTGGCGATAGTGAAACCCTATTGATGGGGACTCCATTACCCCCGGTTGTACTGGTGCTAGGGGGTCATGACCCCACCGGTGGTGCCGGTATTATTGCCGACAGTGAAACGATTGCCGCCTGTGGTGGCTGGGCATTCACCATTCCAACGGCCTTGACCGTACAGAACTGTCGGAATGTGTCTCAGGTAATGCCGGTGGCCCCGGCGCTTATCCATGCCATGGTCGAGGCGCTGAAGGACATGGAAATCGCCGCCATCAAAGTGGGACTGATCGCTGATTACGCTACTTTGCAGGCCGTCGAAACAGTGATCCGAGACTTTCCAGGAATCCCCGTGGTGGTCGACCCTGTGCTTAAAGCTGGTGGGGGCGCTGAGTTATCCACAGGGGGTTTGATCGATAACTTTTGTCAGCGCCTGCTACCCCTTGTGGATATCTTGACGCCCAATCGACTTGAGCTGGCGCGTTTGACCCCCGAGATCCAAAATGTCAATGACGATACGGCCCGTGCCGTTGCGCTGATAAGACAAGGCTGCCAGGCGGTGCTGGTGACCGGAACCGATGATCCCATTCCGGGCAGTGAAGGCGAGGTGGTAACCCATACGCTGCATGCGCCGGAAACCACACGCCAGTGGCAATGGCCGCGCCTGGAAGGCAGCTTTCATGGCTCCGGCTGTACCTTGGCCGCCGCCCTGGCCGCGCGCCTGGCGGTAGGTGAGCGTTTACCCATGGCTTGTGAGCAAGCCCAGCGCTTTACCTGGCAGGCCTTATCCCGGGGCTATCGACCGTCCCAAGGACAATCCTTGCCCTGTCGTTTACATCGCGAGGGGTAATTTTTTATTCTGATCAATGAGGGCATGATGACAACATCCGCCGAATTATTCGAACTCGCCAGCCGCCATATTCCCGGTGGTGTCAACTCACCCGTGCGCGCCTTCAAGGGTTTGCATCGCCCGCCGGTATTCATGGAGCGTGCCCAGGGCGCTTATCTGTTTGATGTAGAAGGCAACCGCTACGTGGATTACGTGGGTTCCTGGGGGCCGATGATCACTGGCCATGCCGATCCGGATGTACTGGCCGCAGTGCGCGCCCGCTTGGATCATGGTCTTTCCTTCGGTACCCCGACGGCCATTGAAACCACCATGGCCGACTTGATCTGCGAAATGATCCCCAGTATCGAGATGGTGCGCATGACCAGCTCGGGTACTGAAGCCACGATGTCGGCGATTCGCCTGGCACGCGGATTTACCGGTCGCGACAAGATTGTCAAATTCGAAGGCAACTACCACGGCCATTCGGATTCCCTGTTGGTCAAGGCCGGTTCTGGCGCCTTGACGCATGGAGTGCCCAATTCTCCAGGGGTGCCCGCCTCGCTTGCCGAACATACCATCACGCTTTCGTTCAACGACCCGGAAGGCGTCGAGCAGTGCTTCAGCGAACTTGGCGATGAGATTGCCTGCATCATCGTCGAGCCGGTGGCCGGCAACATGAATTGCATTCCCCCCCAGGCGGACTTTCTGGAAACCTTGCGCCGGGTATGCAACGAGCACGGCAGTGTGCTGATTTTCGATGAAGTGATGACCGGTTTTCGGGTAGCCATGGGCGGTGCTCAAGCGCATTACGCGGTTACGCCGGATTTGACCTGCCTGGGCAAGATCGTGGGGGGCGGAATGCCGGTGGGTGCCTTCGGCGGAAAACGCAAGATCATGGAGCAAATCTCCCCGCTGGGGCCGGTCTATCAAGCGGGTACCTTGTCGGGTAACCCTCTGGCCATGGCCGCAGGTATTACGCTACTCACCAAATTGCAGGTGCCCGGTTTTCATGCTTCGCTAACCCAGCGCGTGGAAACCCTGTGTCAAGGACTTCAAGAACGCGCCGACGCCGCCGAAATTCCCATGCTGACCCAGCATGCCGGGGGGATGTTCGGGGTGTTTTTCACCGCCCAATCGCGTGTGGACAACTTTGCTCAAGCGACGGCCTGCGACCCGGAAGCTTTCCGGCGTTTCTTCGGCGCCATGCTCGATCAAGGTGTTTACCTCGCGCCTTCGGCGTTCGAGGCCGGCTTCATGTCCAGCGCTCATACTGCCGAGGATATTCAGTTGACGCTGGACGCCGCTGAAAAGGCATTTTCATTAATGTAACTTAATGTAGTATCTGCGTTAAACGCTATACTCACAAAGGTCACACCGCTCGGGTGTGGCCTTTGTCGTATAGGTAGCAGGTGTGTCCATAACGGGCTATGCCGTACCTGAGTTGGCAACGACGAACCCGAGGAAATTCATCATGATGAATGTATACCGCAGCGCCCTGCTGGTTATCGGCTTGGGCAGCGGACTATTATCCATAAATGCCCACGCAGAACAGAAGGAGAACCCCGTGAGTGACGCAAATCGGATCCATATCAGCATCACCGGCTCGCCTGAAACGCGCTATTCGGCGCGCTGGCAGGTGACCCAGGACGGTGAGATTCAAGAATACCAGGAAGACAATGGCACGGTGCCCGCCGAATACACCTATGAAGGGGAAGCCCTGGAAGGCACGGTCTCGATGCTTAGCGAAGGGCGTCTGGAAGTCGATATCGCCAAAGGCGGTAATCGCTCGCGCTCGGCCACCCAAGGCAAAGGGGGCACGTTACAGATTAATGTTTCAGGTAATTGATTTTTATAGCGCGTAAAAAAGCGCCCTGCTGATAACAGGGCGCTTCGGTAATTTTATTCTAATGCTTGATATTGCTAAGTCAATAATCCGCCTGGATTAATGGCCTTGGCTTACGTTGTTAACGTTGTGGCTTCCAACGGTCTTGATTTGAGAGAAGTGCTGACCTGAAAAAGCTCCGCTCTGAGTGACAATCTGGGTGTTATGGTTTCCATCTGTATAGATGAAAGAATCGTGACCAGAACCTGTCTGATTAACGAAGTGCTGGTTACCATTGCCATAAGCGATAATATCGCTGTCCAACTCTTCGCCCGTCTGATTTACGTTCGCATAATTGGAATTACCGTCGAATTTGACATAACTGTCATTCAGGTCACCATCTTGAGTTACATAGGCCTTGTTGTGATTACCCCGCTGTTCGACCCAGGAATCATTTCTGTAGCCAATCTGGTCTACAGAAGCGGTATTTTTATTACCAATTTGCTTAATGATAGAGTCGTTTGCCTTGTCCAATTGATCGACAGTGGCAGTATTTTTGTTACCTTTCTGGTAGATATCTGAATAGTTATCTCCCGCTGCAATGGTGGGGGTACCCGTGACATCATCCTGAGTCACATTGGTAGTATTTTTATTACCGTCTTGCTTGATGCGGGAAATCTGAGTTCCCCACTGGGTTACAGTATTTGTATTATGGCTGCCCGTCTGGTTGATATAAGAATCGCTACCCGCGCCGCTACCGTCATAAAGCGATCCCTCCATGTCTTCAATCTTGTCACGTGAGCCATCGAACGTGGAGCCAGGCGCGGTTTGTGCCATTGCTGCTGAAGCGGATACGGCGAAAGCAACGGCGGCTGCGATAGTAGTCAATTGCATTTTCATGGTGATTCCCCTTGATTATTGAGGTCTTGCTGGAAATTGTGGTTTTCTGATATTCGCCTTTTTCTTGGAAAAGGACGTATCAGTTGGTTACGATTGTGGCTGTTGCACCCGCACCAGAAGGACTGAGTTGCTCTACGGTAAGGGTTCGGTAGCCACTGCCCGATTGTGAAACGTTTACTTTGCCTCCAAGCCCCGACTGCTGGACTTGAGATTCGAATTGGTTGCCATTCTGGGTAATGTTGGCCTCCAGGCGGTTACCTTGCTGGTTAACCAAGCCAATGTTGTTGGACCCTTCTTGCGTGATCGTGGCTTCATTGGCGTTACCGCGCTGATAAATGGAAGCCATGTTGGCTCGACCCACGCTATTTCGGTTCTGATTGATCACGTTGGTATTGCCATCACCTATTTGCTTGATTAGCGCAACATTGGCACGGCTATCGGAAAACCGGATTTCACTGGGCAGCGACACTTCGCTTTCAGTGATGAATGTCTGGGCTGTCTTGTCATCGACCCCCGAAGACATAAGCGTCTGTTTCTCCGCCGACGCAGAAAGAGAAAAAGCCATGACCACCCAGCCCAAGGTGCAAAGAGAAATGGCTTGGGTAACCTTGGAAGCGTTGGTGCGCTGTGAAGCGCCTGGGCAATGCTGTTTGTTGTACATGGTTACTCTCTCGTTTCTTTGTAAGTTACGTGTAATGTTTTGTTGAAATCAGTATGGATCGGATCGATAGCGTTTCCATGAGTATTTGAACTGAAATGTAATTTTAAAAGGCTCATTGTTTTAAAAATTGGAATGATGAGATTCTTAATACGCAGTACAGAGGTTATTAGTCATATCGAAAAGGCTAATTTAAACGGCAGGACAGTAAGTACAGCAGCGGCCAGCTGTTCTGGTTAGGGTCGCTTATTGAGTTATCAGGTTGAATGTAAGGGGTTCGAGATTGACGGGGGTAGAGTTGAGGAGGTTGCGTTAACTGTGGAAAATCTAGGTGCAGAAAGGATATAAAAAAAACCGCCCCGGAGGGCGGTTCTTAAAGAGTCTGTTGCTACGTACTACCATTGATTGGAAATCGCGGTATTATTCCCAGGCATTCCTGACTGGTTATGAACAGCATGCCCAGGCGTATTGCCGACTTGACGGATTACTGAGAGATTTGTTTGTCCAGTCTGCGTGACTTCAGCGTAGTGGCCAACGCTGAGGCTATTACTATCTTGATAGATATAGGAGGAGCTAAGGTCTGCCATGTTTTGGCTAACGACTGCAATGTTATTATCACCATACTGTCCAACGAAGCTCCAAGTTTCGTCAGTATTGTTAGTTTGATTGATAGTTGCTTCGTTATTTTCTCCACGCTGATGGATAATAGAGTCGCTTAGTTGAGTGTTGTTGATTTGGTTTACTGTAGCTGTATTGTTGTCACCTAGTTGATCTATGTAGGAGTCATTACGATACCCAATTTGCTTTACGGTTGCTGTATTACCGTCATTGTATGAATGCTGCTTGATTATAGATTCATTTTGCCCATTAAGGTTTCCACTTCGTTGCTCAACGGTCGCTTGATCGTCAGCACCGGACTGCTCGATCAATGAGTACTGAGGGCCGTCATATTGGTTAACGAGAGCATTGGCTCCTGCGCCACTTTGATCAATTTTAGAGTACTGTACAGTTGAATCACTGTGCTGACTATAACCATCCATGCCTGATCTGATACCTTCCTGTGCACCAAAAGTTGCCGCAGAGGGAGAGTAAGATGTAGTGTCATTAGTCCAGTCGCGTGGATCGGCACTGGCTGAGAAAGAGACAGCGAGAGCGACTGCTGCAGCGATAGCGGTTAGTTGCATTTTCATGGTATTTCCCCTTGGTTTCGATCGTCTTGCTTAGTGGTCACCGAGCCGGCGGAATGCCGCTCAGTGGGTCTCGACGGTGACCGGCAGTGCATTGCCCGAATACGCCTGGTGTTCGATGCTGATGCTGCGCTGGCCACTCCCCGATTGTGAAACATTGATGTCGCTTGCAATGCCGAACTGCTGGATGTCGGCACTTAATGAAAAACTATTGCCTTGCTGGCTGATCGCGGCGTTATGCCTGTTTCCCTCTTGCCAGATGGAAGCTGTGTTATCGCCGCCTTGCTGGGAAATCGTGCCATTATTCTGATTGCCGTCTTGATGAATCAAGGCGAAGTTTCCCGCTTGAAAACTGGCTGACTGAGACTGGGTGACACTGGCGTTATTTTCGCTTCCCATTTGTTTAATGATGCTGACATTGGCTTTATATCCATCACTGTTAACTTGGTTTTTTGTTTGTTCGATATGCTGGATGATTCTTGATTTTTGTATCAAGTCTTGGTCGTTATCATTGGCGCTGACAGACGTTGCGAACGCTAAAAAAGCGGCCGAGACAACAATAAAAGACACCCGTTTTCTAACCATGAATAACGATCGAGGAACGTGGATAGCGTTCACTGAAAGCTCCTTCAATAAATATTCTGTTTCTATTTTTTACGTTTATTGAGTCTGGCTTCTGGAACTTTTTCCGCTATAAGATGTTTTACGGTTTTTGATATTGGAAAAGCTGCTGCTTTTTATAAAGAGAAAGCGTAAAGGTGTTAGGCGTCGTGAATCAGTAATTCACCTAAACAAAAAAATCCGAAGAAAACTTAAAAATGTCACAAAGAGAAAAATCCATTTATGGTTCAAATAATTAATGGAATAGTAAAGTTTTGTTGCACAAAAAAAGGTCATGCATAAGCATGACCTTGGAATTTGAGGCCGCCCTTCCTGGGCGGTTTTGCCTGGTTTATAGCTGCGGAATGGGCGCGTTCAGGTAGTCCGCCAAGATGGTTTGATTGAAATCGGTACCGTTGGGCAGGTTCCACAAACGGCTTTCCACCCCCTGGGCAATCAAATGAATCACCGACGATTCGATAGCGGCCATTACCGCCATTTGTACCGGCTCGTTGGTGGTAAGACCGGCTTCCGCTTCGAGCAGCCGGCTGAAATCGATGAAGCGGTAGACACCGGCCCGCAACTCCTTGGAATAAATGGTCTTGGTGGTGGTCACGTTGGCCAGCACCTCACCGGTAGAAATTTCCACCGCCCTGAGATTGACGGTGACTTGATCCACCTGGTATTCCCCGGAGGCGCCGATACCGAAATACTCAACGCCTGCTCCGCCGGTACGCACATTGGATTCATAGGCGATAATACCGCCTTCCAGCATGACCGAGGCCGCCCGTAGGGAAGGCAAGGTATCGGGTTGGCCGAAGCGCTCGAATTCCGCCCGGATAATACGCCGTTCGGTAAGCAGGTTCTGTAACCCCACCCGTTCGAGGGGGATGAACCACCCCGAATCCGCAAGGGCGCCGGTCAGCATGGCGGACGCGCCCTGGGTCACGGCGGTGGAAAAGGTACTGGCCGGCGCCGGGCGATATTGCCCCGTCTGGTCGCGGAAATCATACACCGAGACAAAGATGCGCCCGGCAGGCGGTGGTAGCGAAACCAAATCTTGATAGGCCGCGCCTCTGGGCGTGAGTGTCGCGGGTGCCCCTTCCAGGTCTTCCGAGGTGGCGACGACGCCGGCACAGCCACTCAGCCAAAGTGCCAGCATTCCAACGATAATGATTCTCATGGGTGTCCCCTTGTCTTGTTGCGTTTGAATTTTTTTGGCGTGAGCGGATTGATACAGTTCACGGATTGAATAAACCGCCGACGCTAATGGTGGTAACATCGCCAGTGAGCTTGTCCACCACCTGAACGGAAAGCTGACCCCCGTCATCCTTGACCACGACTCCAAAGTCTTCACTATCGAAGCTGCCTTCACCGATATCGCCACTTCCCACATCGCTGATGAGCTGGGAAATCAGTCGGCTTTCCAGGCTTTGGATCAAACGTGCGGTGGGTGATAACGGCGTGGAGCGACGCGCATCAGGATCGGTGTTGGTATCCTGGGCCTGGGCCTTGCCCAGCAGATAACTTCCCACAAAAGGATCCCCGCCGAAGGAGGGGTTGATGGGTTGGTAAACCAGTTCTCCGGAAAAGGCCGGAAGCGATAGTGCGCTGAATAAGGCGGCCGTGGTCAGCATTTTCATGGCATGGGGTATACAAGTGGTTTTCATCAGTTCAACTCCTCACTTCCAAGGTCTGGATTAGATGACATGGCCGAAGCGAGCTGACGTTGCAGCAAGGCTTCTTCGACCGTTTGCACTGCTTCTCCTGCCATCCGGTCGGCTTCGTTGATTCGAGGAGAAAGTTGCGTGCGAAAATACATGCGTGACCCTTCCATCACCCATACCTGGCTACCCCAGCGTGCATCCGGACGCTCTTCAATGGTGAGCGTGGCCTGGCTGATAAACAGGCTATCCATGGCCCTTTGGCTGAAAGCCCGGTAAAAGGTCTTGCCGGCCATGGTGATGGTGCGGTCCACCAGCACCCCGGTTAACTCGCTGCTGCGGTTGGGTTGGCGCTGTAGCGCGGGGCCATCGAGACTTTCAATCTGATTGATGGCTTCTTGTTGTTGTGCTTCGGTTGACGCCTCGCTTGGCACCTCGGGTGAGGCGGCCCACAGAGAAGCGCTACATATAGCACCTAACAACAAAGCGTTACCGGCTATGCGGGTGTGGTGCCACAATGGTTTTATGAATTTCATCGGAAAATCCTCACGCCCTGGCGTTAACGATGGCTTTGACTTTTTCCATTTCGGCCATTGTCGATATTGGGCAAGATCGGCCCGATATTTTGATGAATCCAATTCAAGGCCTGGATACGGTTGTGCACATTGATCTTGCGGAAGATGTTGTAAAGGTGGGACTTGACGGTGTGCTCACTGACAAACAGCGTGTCAGCAATCTGCTGATTGGAGGCGCCGGAGCTGAGCAAGGAAATAATTTCCATCTCCCGATTGGTCAGGCCGCATGCTGGGCGAAACACATTGCTCTGATACTTGCGATAAAACAGAATCAGCTGCGCCATGAGATCGCGTGACATCCAAAGCTCACCCTCCATCAAGCTTTTGATGCCTTTACAGATCACCTCAAGGCTTTCGTTACGATAAAAAATCCCTTTGAGCTGAGCGCAAGCCAAGGCTTCCAGGGCATGATCCATGTCCCTGATATTGAAGGCAGCGATGGGTACCTGTTTCAGGGCTTCCGGAAGCTTTGCTTGCCATTCCGGTAAGGTATCCAGGCTGATGTGATCCATGTCGATCAATAACAACGCCTTTTCGGGTGGTTTGACCGAAAGCACGGAAGATGGCGGATAGACCGTTGCGTTACAGCCGGTGTGCTGAATCAAGTAATCAACAAATAATTGAGTTTGCGGACTTTTTTCAGTTATTACGTAAAGCTGATCGGATGATGTCGCCAAAGCCATTGGGTGACCCTCATGGAAAAAAATCATTAGTAAGCAGCCAATGAAGTGTTGACCAAGAAGTAACCTTCGTAAAGTTTTGTTATTAACTTTATTGATTGATTTTAGCTATATTTTTATGCTTTAAAAGAATATATGTTTAACTCTTTGTATTTATTAATTTAATTTTATTATTTTTTTATAAATTACTATTTTGCTAATTAAAATTTTCACAGGGTAAGCAGAAAATTAAATGAATTTTATGTAACTACTAAAGTATAACTAAGGAAAATCCTTGGAGGAGAATGTTGCTATGCAGACTGTGGCTACTATGGTGTTGGCCAGCGGAAATGCTGGTAAATTGAAAGAATTCAACGCATTGCTTTCCCCGCTGGGGTTTGATGTGCGTCCTCAGTCAACCTTTGGTGTCGGCGAAGTGGAAGAAACAGGCTTGACGTTTGTGGAAAATGCACTTCTCAAGGCGCGCGAGGCTAGTCGGATCAGTGGATTGCCTGCTTTGGCGGATGATTCCGGCCTTGAAGTGGATGCGCTGAAGGGCGCACCGGGAATTTATTCCGCCCGTTTTGCCGGTGAACCTAAAAGCGACGTGCGTAACAATCAGAAATTGTTACAGGCATTGAGTGAGTGCCCGGAAGGGCAACGCAGTGGCCGCTACTGGTGTGTGCTGGTGTATCTACGCCACGCCGAAGACCCGGTGCCGGTCATAGTGCAACGTAGCTGGGAGGGAGAAATTCTGGCGCATCCACGTGGAGACGGCGGCTTTGGTTATGACCCCTTGTTCTGGGTCCCGGAGCAGGCAATGAGTGCCGCCGAGCTACCCGCAGAAGAAAAGAATCGCTTGAGCCACCGTGGCCGAGCATTGCAGGGATTGGTAGATATGTTGCAGGTGGTGCATGGTTGATTGCCTGCCTCCCTTGTCGTTGTATATTCATACTCCCTGGTGCGTGCGCAAATGCCCTTATTGCGACTTCAATTCTCATGAATCGGGGCGTGAAGCATTGCCGGAACAGGCTTATTTAGCGGCCCTATTGGCTGATCTCGATCATGACCTGGCATCGTTGCCGCCACGTAAGCTGCAGAGTATCTTTATCGGCGGAGGGACACCCAGTCTGTTGTCCGCTGACTTCTATGCTCAGCTTTTCAAGGCCATTCGTGAGCGGCTCCTATTTGCCGATGACATCGAAATCACCTTGGAAGCCAACCCCGGTACCTTGGAGCAAGGGCGCTTTGCGGGTTATCGCGCGGCAGGCATCAATCGTCTTTCCTTGGGCGTGCAAAGCTTTCATGATGTGCAGTTGACGGCACTGGGTAGAATTCACACCGGCCAGGATGCCTTGATGGCGGTGGCTCAGGCGCGTGAAGCCGGGTTCGATAACTTCAACCTGGACTTGATGCATGGGCTGCCTGGGCAAACCCAAGAGCTAGCGCTCGCTGACCTGGAACAGGCATTGGCGCTTGAGCCTGAGCATATCTCCTGGTATCAGTTGACGCTTGAACCCAATACCGCCTTTCATTCCCACCCCCCGGTATTGCCCGAAGAGGAAACCCTCTGGGATATTCAGGATGCAGGGCATGACCTGCTTGAACGAGCCGGGTTGCAGCGCTATGAGATTTCCGCCTATGCCAGGCCGAGCCGTGAAAGTCGCCACAATCTCAATTATTGGCAGTTCGGCGATTATTTGGGCATAGGGGCGGGCGCTCATGGAAAGCTCAGCCATATCGATAAAAATGGCCAATGGCGTATCGAGCGACGCTGGAAGACCCGCCAGCCCGAGGCCTACTTGCGTCGTGTGAATGACCCGCGTGGCTTTATCGCCGGCAAGCAGGAGATACCTGAAAATGCATTGGTGCTTGAATTTGCCATGAATGCATTACGCCTGACCGACGGTGTGCCTGTCGAGACCTGGACCGCGCATACGGGGCAACCGCTCGGTACCTTGCTTGAACGTTTATCGGAAGCGGACAAAAAAGGACTTTTGAAGGAAATCCCTTTTCGATTACAAACGTCGCCCCAAGGTCTACTATTCTTGAATGAGTTGCTGGCGTTGATCAGTGACGAATAATGAGCCACCTCTGAACGTAAGGAACTTTATATGCGCGCTTTTTATAAACTGTTGACGCCGCTGGCAGCGGTGATCTTAGTGGCAGGTTGTGCCACAGATCCCTATAGCGGCCAGACACAGCGTTCCACGACTGGGACGGGTGCCGGTATCGGTGCCGTAGTAGGGGCGGCAGCGGGTGCGCTTTCCGGTGATGGCAGTACCAGTCGTCGTGATCGCGCCTTGATCGGTGCCGCCGTGGGTGCCGCTGCCGGTGCCGGTATCGGAGCGTACATGGATCGCCAGGAAGAACAGCTGCGTGAAAATCTGCAAGGCTCACGTATTGAAATTGATCGCCGCGGCGATGACATCGTACTCAACATGCCCAGTAGCGTGACCTTTGGTTTCGATTCCGCACAACTGACACCCCAGGCGAGAGATGCATTAAATGAAGTCTCTCAGGTGGTACGTGAATACGGCGATACCCGAGTGAATATTGCCGGGCATACCGATAGCACCGGTGATGCCGCCTACAATCAGCGCCTTTCCGAGCAACGCGCTCAGGCAGTGGGCAGTTACCTGAACCAGACCGGTGTTTCCTCAGCCCGTATCAACACTAGCGGCTACGGAGAAACTCAGCCGGTGGCAAGTAACGAGACTGAACAAGGCCGCGCACAAAATCGACGGGTAGAAATTACTCTAACACCAACCGGCGAAGGCCAGCGGTAACCTTTGGGTTATTCGAGCATTAGCGATTATTGACTTTCGTCAGTATAGAAAAACATCAATACAGAAAAACAAAAGGCCCGCTGCTAAGCAGCGGGCCTTTTCCATAAAAAGTTACTTCTTCACCATGCGATTGATATCGCTTGCTAACTCAAAGGGCCACCATGCTCTCCTATCAACATGCCTACCATGCCGGCAATTTTGCCGATGTTCACAAGCATTTGACGGTTTTTGCCGTCATTGAGCATTTATTACGTAAAGAATCAGCCATTACATATATAGACACGCATGCTGGACGAGGCCTTTATCAACTAGCCGCAGAGGAAAGTACTCGACTACAGGAGCACCTGGGTGGCATTGAGCCACTGTGGCAAGCGCGCAGCCAGTTTCGCAACCCTCTTTTGACGGCATGGCTGTCCGCTTTGGAGGGGCTTCAAGCATCCAATGCCAAGGCACCCTTGAGCCTGTACCCCGGTTCGCCTTGGTGGTTGGGGCAACGCTTGCGTGAGCAGGATCGATTGCATCTATTCGAACTGCATCCAGGTGAGCATGAATATCTGTCAGCGCAAATTCTTCCCGCCAATACACGGCGTCATTACGCGGATGGTCTGGCTGGGCTGACCCGCCTACTCCCGGTGGTGACACCACGGTTATGCGTGCTGCTCGACCCCAGCTACGAGCGCAAGTCGGAATATCAGGAGGTGGCCCAGGCGGTCACGCAGCTCATGCATAAGGCACGTCATGCCGTCGTGTTGATATGGTATCCATTGCTGCCTGCAGGGCATTTTCAGGGATTGTTGGAGGCTCTGCGTGCCAGCCAGGTACGCAAGATATGGCGTAGCGAACTACGTCTGCGTGACCCTTCACAGGAAACTCATGGCATGTACGGCAGTGGCATGCTGGTCATCAACCCGCCCTGGGGGATGCAAGAGCGCCTTGAAGGTGCCATGGCAGAGCTGGCGCCCTTGCTGGGCGAACAATGTCGCCATGCCGCAGATTGGTGGGTGCAAGAGTAGTTCTGCAGATTTCCCTATTTATTTCCCGATGCAGAAACTACCGAAAATCTCACCCAAGAGATCGTCGGCACTGAACTCGCCGGTGATTTCTCCCAGTGCCTGTTGAGCATCGCGCAAGTCTTCCGCCAGCAGTTCACCGGCGCCAAAGCCTGCAAGCTGGCCAGCACCATTCTCCAGGGCGGTGGCGGCACGATCCAAGGCAACCAGATGTCTGCGTCTGGCGGAAAATCGTCCTTCGGTAGTCGCCGAGAAACCCATTACATCTTTGAGGTGAGTTTTCAAGTTATCCACACCCGCTCCCGTTTTAGCGGAAAGACGCACAATGGGATGACTTGTGGATAAATCCATTCCGGGAGTTTCTTCGCTGGTATCGATCTTGTTGCGCACCAGCGTCAGGCGGGTTTTATCGGGAAGTCGCTCGATGAATTCAGGCCAGATGGTTAGGGGGTCGGTGGAGGTGGTAGTACCGGCATCCACCAGTAACAGCACCCGGTCGGCTTGCTCGATTTCCGCCCAGGCGCGGGCTACCCCGATCTTTTCCACCGCATCGGGCGTATCACGCAAACCGGCGGTGTCAATGATGTGCAGCGGCATGCCATCCAGGTGGATATGTTCGCGCAGCACATCTCTTGTGGTGCCGGCAATGGCGGTAACGATGGCCGTGTCCTGTTGGGTCAGGGCATTGAGTAGGCTGGATTTTCCCGCGTTGGGGCGCCCGGCGATCACGACGCTCATGCCTTCGCGCATCAAGGCGCCTTGCCCGGCGGTGGCGCGAATGGTGGCCAGTTCTTGCTGTACCAGGCCAAGCATCGCCGATACTTTACCGTCGGCGAGGAAATCGATTTCCTCTTCAGGAAAATCGATCGCCGCCTCGACGTAGATACGCAATTCGACCAGGCGTTGCACCAAGGCTTCGATACGCCGGGAGAACTCGCCTTGCAGCGAGCGCAGGGCGTTTTCCGCAGCTGATTTGGAGCTGGCATCGATCAAGTCGGCAATGGCTTCGGCTTGTGCAAGGTCCAGTTTGTCATTGAGAAAGGCGCGTTCGGAAAATTCGCCGGGCCTCGCCAGGCGCGCCCCCAGCTCGACACAGCGTTCCAGCAGAAGGTCCATGATCACCGGCCCACCGTGGCCCTGGAGTTCAAGCACATCTTCGCCGGTGAAGGAGTGAGGCCCTTCGAAGAACAGCGCAATGCCTTCATCGATCAGCCCGGCATGGCCCCGAAACGGGCCGTAATGGGCGCGACGCGGGGCAGGGCACTGTCCAAGCATGCTTTCGGCGATCGGCCGACAGGCAGGCCCGGAGACGCGAATGATGCCCACACCACCGCGCCCTGGAGGAGTCGCCAGGGCGGTAATGCTATCTTCGATATAAAGGCGGTCAGCCATGTGCTATATCCTCCTGAGAAGAGGCGGTATTGTCGGGTTGTATGGCGTAAAACGCCCGACCCCCGCAACTGAAGACAGCGGCGGGGGTCGGGTGAGGGTCAGGCTCGGAAAGAACTTACTTGGTTCTCATGCCCTTGCCGATACTCGGATCGTTTTCGATCTTGCGTGTAATCAGATATTGCTGAGCTACCGAGATGATGTTGTTGACCACCCAGTAGATGACCAGCCCGGCCGGGAACCACAGGAAGAAGAACGTGAAGATGATAGGCAGCATCTTCATGATCTTGGCCTGCATCGGATCGGGAGGCGTCGGATTGAGCATCTGTTGCACGAACATCGAAGCGCCCATCAGGATCGGCAGAACGAAGTAAGGGTCCTTCACCGACAGATCCTGAATCCAGAAGATGAACGGTGCGTGACGCAATTCAACCGATTCCAGCAGCATCCAGTAAAGCGCGATGAATACCGGCATCTGTACCAGGATGGGCAGACACCCCCCTAACGGATTGATCTTTTCCTTCTTGTAGAACTTCATCATCTCCTGAGACATCTTTTGGCGATCATCGCCATAGAGCTCCTTGAGACGCGTCATTTCCGGGCCAAGTTTGCGCATCCGTGCCATGGACTTGTAGGCCTTGGCGGACAGGGGGAACAGCACTACCTTGACCAGGACGGTCAACAGAACGATGGACCAGCCCCAATTGCCTACCACGTTCTGGATATGATCAAGCAGCCAGAACAACGGGTTGGCGATGAACCATAGCCAGCCGAAGTCGACGGTCAGCTCGAGATGCGGAGCCACTTCTTCCAGACGTTCCTGAACCTTGGGTCCCACGTAAAGCGTGGCGCCCAGCGTGGCTTCTTCATTAGCGGCGATGGTATTGGTCGGGCCGGCGATGGCGGCGACATTGCGCCCCCGGGAATCAGTGGTGGCGTAATACAGGTTCTGCTGATCCTGGGGGGGCGCCCAGGCAGACACGAAGTAGTGCTGAATTATCGCTACCCAGCCGCCCTGAGCATCGCGGTTTTCAAACGCACCTTCCTGGATATCCTCGAAATCGACCTTTAGATAACGGTCTTCCGGTGTCGAGAAGGCGGCCCCCAGGTACGAGCTCATCCCCATCGAAACACCGCTTGAGGGGTCCGGAGAGTTATCCCGTGCCAGCTGCCCGATAAAGCGCGCGCTGACCGGAGACTCGGTATTGTTTTGTACGTAATAGCTGACATCCACGGCGTAGCTATCGCGCGTGAATGTAAAGCGCTTGAGTACATCAACCCCGTTGATTTCAGCGTTCAGGTCGACCACGACATTATCTACGTTCGCGGTCAGCCGGTATTCGGTACCTTCCGGTGTGAAGGCGATACGGCTCGCTTCACCTTCCAGCTGAAGGCCGGAACGTGCCACATAGCTGCGGTTCTGGCTATCAGACAGCAGTATGTAGTTTCTTTCCGAGGCCAGCGTCTGTTTATGCTGTGGCAAGGCGGCATAGACGATATCACCCCCGTGCGGATCGATGCGTACATCCAGCACATCGGTGGTCACGGCGATGAAGTCACGGCTCGTCGAGGCGTCTTCCTCCACCGCGGGCATGCCCTCCCCTCCAGCTTGACGCTCGGGTGCGGTGGGAACGGCAAGCCCGTTACCGTCAGGGGATTCTTCACTAACGCCATTGGCGGACTGAGAAATTCCCGGTGCCTGGGCAACAGGTTCAGGAACTGGCTGCCCGTAATCCTGATTCCACTGGATTACCAGAAGGTAAGCCAGAATAGCTAAAGGAATCAGCAGAATAAGTCGTTTTACGTCCATAAGGGTTCTGCCCGATGGGTGGTGAACATGCTAATGGCGCAATGTCATTTGCTCGACCCTTGACACACGAAAGCCTGCCATGTGGCAGGCCGAGGTCGAGCGGCGAAAGGTATGCCGGTCAAGAACCACTGGTCTGACGGGACGAAACCGTATGCTTGTCAGCTTGTGCTTCACGTGAGAGCCGTTTCCACATCCCGTGAAGCTGGCGATGCAGAGTGTCGTTGTCCAGCTCATGAACGCCGCGTCTGGCGAGTACCACGATATCCACAGCGGGAAGGTGGTGTTGCCTGAGACGAAAGGAATCACGAACAAGCCGCTTGAAGCGATTACGGGCAACGGCGTGCCTCACATTTTTCTTGCTGACTATCAAGCCAAGGCGGGGATATCCCAGGGCATTGAAACGCACAAGCGCCATCATGCCTTTGCCATGAACCTTGATATCTGCATGCTCGAAAACGTGACTGTAATCCCCGGCGTTAAGCAAGCGTAAGCGTCGGGGAAAGTCTTGAGCGGATGCACGCAATCCGAGATCAGGCGCTCAGACGCTTACGGCCCTTGGCACGACGACGCGCCAGAATGGCACGGCCGTTTTTGGTAGCCATGCGAGCACGGAAACCATGCGCGCGCTTGCGCTTGAGAACGCTGGGTTGAAAAGTGCGTTTCATAACTCGTTATTCCCACGTGGTTTAGAACGGAAGATGAATTCCAGGGAGCCCCGGATAGAGAGGCTCTGACCGGGGGAGATTCAATTCAAGACCGGAAATTGTAGAGGCTTCGTGAGCCCGGTGCAATTCTTCCGTGCACAAAAGCCTTCAGGCAACGTGCACAAAGGGTCTTGAATGGACTGGTGCAGGCTGAATGTAAAAAACTACTTCGTTATAATTACTAACTTAATAGGGTTTTTAATACTGTTATTAATAGTGGGGATAGTAATTGTGGATAAGTTTGAAATTTAAATGTATTTCAATGCTATATAGTTATAAAAAATCTGTGCATAAGCTTGGGTAAAAAGGTTGAGAGAGTGTTAGAAAGCTGTGAATGAAACTGGCTGTTGATATTGGCTGACAAGCTAACCTCCGATTGTTGGGGTATTTTTCCAAAGCCCTCCTTTTAAGTTATCCACAGTCGAAAAGACAACCAAAGGACGTGTGGATAACCTGCGCCTGGGGCGCTACAATGTGCGGCCGTTTCCAACCGATGGTGAGATGTGTGTCGCTCGCGCTCTGGCAGCAGTGCCTGGATTACCTGCAGGACGAACTGAATTCCCAGCAGTTCAATACCTGGATTCGCCCATTGCAGGCGGAAGAAGGGGAGTCCAATGAACTGTGTTTGCTGGCACCCAATCGCTTTGTACGCGATTGGGTGAGCGACAAGTACGCCAAGCGTATCAGTGAGCTGATGCGCGAGCTGGCACCGGCCAAACCGCCCAAGGTGAGCCTGACGGTGGGCAGTCGTCGTCCCGCTACGTCGGCACCTCAACTTCGGGAGTTAGGTCATCCTGTCTCTGCTGCACCGCACAGATCAGTGGCGCCCACGCCGCATACGCAGCGCCGGGGTGATATTGGCGATGAGCGTGAAATCGATCAATTGCGTGAGGAAAATGCCGCTCATCGTCGACGCGGTAACGCTCGCCAGGTTCAGGTGGAAGGTAGTCTCAAGCATGGTAGTGGACTGAATCCGAATTTCACCTTCGATACCTTTGTGGAAGGCAAATCCAACCAGTTGGCGCGTGCGGCGTCACGTCAGGTATCGGAAAACCCCGGTGGGGCTTACAACCCTTTGTTTCTCTACGGTGGGGTAGGCTTGGGTAAAACCCATTTGATGCATGCCGTGGGCAATGCGTTAGCCACGCGGCGGGAAAACGCCCGTGTGGTGTATCTGCATTCCGAGCGCTTTGTCGCGGATATGGTAAAAGCGCTACAGCTCAATGCGATCAACGATTTCAAACGTTTCTATCGCAGTGTCGATGCGCTACTGATTGATGACATTCAGTTTTTTGCCGGCAAAGAGCGCTCTCAGGAAGAATTCTTTCACACATTCAATGCTCTTCTGGAAGGTGGTCAGCAAATGATTCTGACCTCCGATCGTTATCCCAAGGAGATCAGTGGGGTGGAGGAGCGCTTGAAGTCGCGGTTTGGCTGGGGTTTGACCGTTGCAATCGAACCGCCCGAGCTTGAAACCCGGGTGGCGATTCTGATGAAGAAGGCCGACCAGGCCAAGGTCGATTTGCCGCATGATGCCGCCTTCTTTATTGCTCAGAAAATTCGTTCCAACGTGCGGGAGCTGGAAGGTGCCTTGAAGAAGGTGATTGCGGACTCCCATTTCATGGGCAAGACGATCACTCAGGATTTTATCCGCGAATCCCTTAAAGACCTGCTGGCTTTGCAGGACAAGCAGGTGGGTGTGGATAATATCCAGCGTACGGTGGCTGAATACTACAAGATCAAATTAGCGGATTTGCTTTCCAAGCGGCGTTCACGCTCGGTAGCCAGGCCTCGGCAGGTAGCCATGGCGTTGGCCAAGGAGTTGACCAACCACAGCTTGCCGGAGATTGGCGATGCCTTTGGCGGGCGGGACCATACCACTGTGTTGCATGCCTGTCGCAAGGTGAAGGCGCTACAGGAAGAAAATGCGGATATCCGTGAGGATTACAAGAACCTACTGCGTCTTCTGACCAGCTGATACACTGAGTCGGCCGCAAGTTGTCTGGCCAAATCGTCTGGCCAAGTTTCCAGAATAAGCCCGGAGTGTTGATGAAATTTACTATTTCCCGTGAGGCATTGCTGCGCCCGCTGACACTGGTGGCTGGCGTGGTAGAACGACGCCAGACGCTGCCTGTGTTATCCAACGTGCTGATACAGGTAGAAGGCGATCAGGTCGCGTTGACCGGTACCGATCTGGAAGTCGAGCTGATTGGGCGTACCGTGGCAAGCCATGTGGAAACGTCCGGCAGTGCCACGGTGCCAGCGCGTAAACTGATGGATATCTGCAAGTCATTGCCGGATCAAGCGGAGATCCAGCTGGGCATGGAAGATGGACGTGCCGTACTGCGTAGCGGGCGCTCACGCTTTACACTTTCCACCCTACCTGTGGCGGAATTTCCCAATATTGAAGACACCGAGGGTAGTCAGGAACTGAGCCTGCCACGCGGCACCTTGAAGCATTTGATTGAAGCCACTTCCTTTGCCATGGCACAACAGGATGTTCGCTATTACCTGAATGGAATGTTGCTGGAGATTAAAAGCAATCTTGTACGTACCGTGGCCACCGACGGCCATCGTCTGGCGATGTGTTCTCGTCCGATCGACGTGGCGCTTGAACAGTCTTACAAGATCATCGTGCCTCGCAAGGGCATCCTGGAATTATCACGGTTGCTGGATGACAGTGACGAGCCTGTGAGCCTGACATTGGGCGCGGCCCATGTGCGGGCGCATACGGGAGATTTCACGTTCACCTCAAAATTGATCGACGGTAAATTCCCTGATTATGAGCGTGTTGTACCGCGAGGCGGCGACAAGGTACTGATTGCCGAGCGTGCCCAGCTGCGCCAGGTGCTCTCACGTACCGCTATTCTATCCAACGAAAAATATCGTGGCGTTCGGCTGCACCTGGAAGAAGGCAATCTCAAGGTGATGGCCAACAATCCCGAGCAGGAAGAGGCGGAGGAAAACGTCAGCGTGGAATATAGTGGTCCGGCCATGGAGATGGGCTTCAATGTCGGTTACCTGGTGGATGTACTGGCGACACTCAATGAAGACCGTGTCCAGATGACGTTGGCAGACCCCAATAGCAGTGCCTTGCTCGAAGAGCCCGGCGGTGGAGATGCCTTGTACGTGGTGATGCCGATGCGTCTGTAAGGTGCTGGACGGTTAAAGGACTGGACGGCGCGGCTGATGATTCAGTAGCGCCGTCTCCGCTTGTACATCAGTGCTTTGCTTGCTTAGTACTTTGTCTTGCCATTCTTTTCCGCTGCTTTGTCACAGCCTTTCCTATCGAGAATCGTAATGAGCCTGGATCAATTGGTATTTCAAGGCCTGCGAAATCTTCAGTCTCTGAAGATGGCTCCGTCTGAGCGTATCAATGTAATCCACGGCGATAACGGCAGTGGTAAAACCAGTCTGTTGGAAGGTATTCATATCTTGGGCATGGGCCGCTCCTTTCGTACCCGTCACCTCAAGCACGTCATTGCCCATACGGCTCCTTCGCTCACTCTTTACGGGAGTATAGTGGCTGACCCTCCAGTCAGCCTAGGAGTACGCCGCACCCGGGCCACCAGTGAGCTGGAAATGCGGCTCAAGGGGCAAAAGGTGTCGCGTCTCTCCCAGTTAGTAGAGGCATTACCTATCCAGCTGATAAATCCCGACGCTTTTCGGTTATTGGAAGGTTCTCCGAGTGGACGGCGGGAATTTCTCGATTGGGGTGTGTTTCACGTGAAACATGAATTTTTGACTATCTGGAAGCGAGTCAGGAGGGCGTTGAAACATCGGAATGCCCTACTTAGACATGGTAGAATAGAGCCGGATCTGTTATCGGCTTGGGAAAGAGAATTGGCCGTTTGGGGTGACCAGATAGATAGGTTACGCCAAACTTGGTTCAAGGAGTTTCTGCCGGTGTTCGAAGAAACTCTCCAGGCGCTGCTCCCCCTTACCGGGTTAACGTTGAGTTATTCGCGTGGCTGGGATAAGTCCCGCTCCTTGGCGGAAGTGCTGGTTCAGGCCAGAGGGAGCGATGGACAGATGGGATTCACGCAACAGGGGCCACAGCGTGCCGATCTCAAGATACGCCTCAACAAACAGCCCGCTGTCGAGGTGCTTTCCAGAGGCCAGCAAAAGTTGGTAGTCAGTGCACTGAAGTTAGCTCAGGGCCGGCTTCTGGAAAGCATCACAGCAAGGCATTGTGTGTACCTTATCGATGATTTGCCGGCAGAGCTTGATGTCCAGCATCGGCAACGTTTCTGTCAGCTGCTCGAGCAAATGCAGTGCCAGGCATTTATCACCAGTGTTGAACCGAGCGCCTTGAATAACGTATGGCATGCTGCCACCCCGGTACGCACGTTTCACGTGAAACATAAGAGCAATGGCGAAAGCCAGCTGCTCTTGGAAGAATAGGCGATGTTGGAACGACAGACTTCACGACGGAGTGGTCAATGAGCGAACAAGCTTACGACTCATCAAGCATTAAGGTTCTCAAGGGCCTGGATGCGGTACGCAAGCGTCCCGGTATGTATATCGGCGACACGGACGACGGGACGGGCTTGCACCATATGGTGTTCGAGCTGGTGGATAATTCCATTGATGAAGCGTTGGCTGGTCATTGCAGTGAGATCCGCGTCATCATCCATCCCGATGAATGCGTCACGGTAAGTGATAACGGACGTGGTGTTCCTACGGAACTGCATGAGGGCGAAGGCGTTTCCGCTGCAGAAGTCATCATGACCGTGTTGCATGCAGGGGGAAAGTTTGACGACAACTCCTATAAGGTTTCCGGTGGGTTGCACGGCGTCGGTGTTTCCGTGGTCAATGCGCTGTCTGAAGAGCTTCGGCTAACCATCTGGCGCCAAGGCGAAGTATTTGAGCAAATTTACCATCATGGGGTGCCTCAGGCGCCTCTAGCGGTGGTGGGCAAGACGGAAAAAAGTGGCACCCGCGTGCATTTCCGTCCCTCTACCGATACCTTCGCCAATATTGAATTTCATTTCGATATTCTCGCCAAGCGTTTGCGTGAGCTCTCCTTTCTTAATTCCGGCGTAGCCATCCGCTTGACGGATGAGCGTAGTGGTAAGGAAGAACGCTTCCATTATGAAGGTGGGTTGAAAGCCTTCGTCAACCACTTGAACACTAACAAGACCGTGTTGAACCCGGTGTTTCATTTCAATGCCGTGCGTGAGGATGGGGTTGAGGTGGAAGTGGCCATGCAATGGAATGACACCTTCACAGAAAATATCTTCTGCTACACCAATAATATCCCCCAGCGCGATGGCGGTGCCCACCTTGCGGGCTTTCGTGCCTCTTTGACGCGCACCCTGAATCATTATATTGAAGCTGAAGGGTTGCTGAAAAAATCCAAAGTCAGCACTACGGGTGACGATGCACGAGAAGGGCTAACGGCGATTATTTCGGTCAAGGTTCCAGACCCGAAATTCTCCTCGCAAACCAAGGACAAATTGGTTTCGAGTGAGGTGAAAACCGCTGTTGAGCAGGAAATGGGCCGGTTGTTTTCCGAGTATCTTGTTGAAAAGCCCTCGGAAGCCAAAGCCATCGTCAATAAGATGCTAGATGCCGCTCGGGCTCGGGAAGCGGCGCGTAAGGCACGCGATATGACCCGGCGCAAGGGCGCTCTGGATATCGCGGGCCTGCCGGGTAAACTTGCAGACTGTCAGGAAAAAGATCCTAGCCGGTCGGAGCTCTACCTGGTCGAGGGTGATTCAGCAGGGGGCAGCGCCAAGCAGGGGCGTGACCGGCGTACCCAGGCTATTTTGCCACTCAAGGGCAAGATACTGAACGTCGAGAAGGCGCGTTTTGACAAGATGCTTTCTTCTGCTGAAGTGGGTACCTTGATTACCGCCTTGGGGTGCGGTATTGGCCGTGAAGAATTCAACCCGGATAAGCTGCGTTACCATTCGATCATTATCATGACCGATGCCGACGTTGATGGCTCGCACATCCGTACGCTTTTATTGACCTTCTTCTTTCGCCAGATGGCGGAGCTGATCGAACGTGGTCATGTATTTATTGCCCAGCCTCCGCTATATAAGATCAAGCGTGGCAAGCAAGAGCTCTATCTGAAAGACGAGCAAGCCATGGTGGATTATCTCACCACCACCGCTTTGGACGGTGCGCGCCTGTACGTCAATGCGGATGCACCGGGTATCTCCGGTTCCCAGCTTGAAGCATTGGTTGTCCAGTATCGTGACGTGATGAAGCGGATTGATCGTCTATCACGGGTCTATCCCAAGGAAGCTCTGCGCAAAGTGGTGCATGCGGCGCGCTTGAATGGCGAGCAGAGCCTGAAAGATCGCATTACCATGCAGCACTGGATCGACTATCTGCAACAACAAATGGACGCGATGGTGGCTTATGAGGGCGGACCACGTTATTACTTCCGCCTGGAAGAGGACACTGAGCGCGGCCTGTTTTTACCCGCGGTTTCGTTGGTCGCACATGGTGTGACGACGGACTATCAATGGGAACTCGATTTCTTCGAGAGCATTGACTACCGTGCGATGGCAAGCCTAGGTGAAACGCTGGATAGTTTGTTGGAAGAGGGTGCTTACATTGCGCGTGGTGAACGGCAGAAGCCTATCCATACCTTTAGTGAGGTGTTGGAATGGCTGATGCACGAAGGGCAACGTGGTCTTTCCGTGCAGCGCTATAAGGGATTGGGCGAAATGAACCCGGACCAACTATGGGATACCACCATGGACCCTGATAGTCGCCGTATGCTGCGTGTGACGATTGAAGATGCTGTTGCTGCGGACATGATGTTCAATACATTGATGGGAGACGAAGTTGAGCCACGGCGTGACTTCATTGAAACCAATGCGCTGGCTGCCAACCTGGATGTTTGAGTATAGATGTTTCACGTGAAACATAAGAACGCCGCCTTGAGCGGCGTTTTTTATGCATCAGCAAATGAGGTGATTTACTTTGAGAGCAGCCAATCAGTAAACGCTTGGAGATTCTCAAACACACGAACATTTTCCAATCCCTTGCCCTGAGCCTCAGTCAACCTCCCTTTGCCGGTTCTTACCAGAATAGGCTGGCATCCCCGCGATTCGCCTGCTTCCAGGTCGCGCAGGCTGTCGCCCACCATCCAGCTACCTTCAAGCGTCTCTAGCTGTAATGCATGACGAATTTCATCTAGAAGCCCCGGCTTGGGTTTACGACATTCACAGTTATCATCTGGCCCATGAGGACAGACTGCGACATACGCAATCTTTCCTCCCGCCTGACTGACCAACTGATGCAGACGACTATGCATGGCTTCCAGGGTGGCAATAGCATAGTAGCCACGGCTGATTCCGGATTGGTTGGTGGCTACGGCTACTGTAAAGCCTGCCTTCGAAAGTCGAGCTATAGCATGTATTGACGAGGTATAAGGAATCCATTCATCCAATGATTTTACATAGGCGTCGGAGTCCTGATTGATCACGCCATCTCGGTCAAGAATAACCAGCTTCTGTGCAGAGGGCATAAATGGGGCCTAGTGAATTATGAGGTTTTTAATGTTTCACGTGAAACATGCCAATTGAAAATGCGAGAATCAAGGTGTTTCACGTGAAACAAAAAACCCGACATAAGCCGCCGGGTTAGGAAATAGCAGATAAAAAATGCTGCTGGCAAGGTTACTGCTGCAATTGCGCGATATCCGCCACTTCCAGAAATAGAGCTTGCAGGCTGGCGAGCAGCGCCATTCGATTACGCCGGATGGCATCGTCTTCGGCCATCACCATTACCTGGTCAAAAAAAGCATCGACCGGTTCACGCAATGTGGCTAACGCATCAAGCGCTTCCATGTAATGCGCCGCGGCAAAAAGCGGCATGACGCTATCGCGACGTGTCGACAAGGCCTTGAACAGCGACTGTTCAGCAGGTTCTTGGAGAAGCTCGCCCTGTACTTGAGTACTGCCGTCATGGCCTTGTTTGCTCAAGATATTGGAAACACGCTTGTTGGCTGCCGCTAGGGCCGCAGCCTCTTCACGGTGAGTGAAGTTCTTGACCGCGCGAAGCCGGCGAGCAAAGTCGAGCGGCTTGGACACCGGGCGCGAACGTACTGCCAGGTAGACTTCGACGGAAATGCCTTCTTCCTGCCCCCAGGCACGGAAGCGATCCAGTAGATAGGTGAGCACCTCTTCTACCAGTCCTTCAGTCTTGGGCAGATTGCTGTATTGCGCCACGGCCAATTCGAGAAGCTCGCGCAAGTCGAGATCCAGCTCACCCTTGACCAGGATGTTGAGTACGCCGATAGCGGCACGGCGTAGCGCAAAGGGATCTTTCGCGCCGGTGGGGCGCTGTCCGATGCCAAAGATACCGACCAGGGTATCCAGGCGATCCGCCAATGCCAAGGCCTTGCCGGTGGAGGTGTGCGGAATGATATCGCTGGCAAAGCGTGGCAGGTATTGCTCTTCAATGGCCTCGGCGACTTCCTTGGGCTCACCATCCTGGGCAGCATAGTAGTGCCCCATGATGCCTTGGAGTTCGGGAAATTCCAGTACCATTTCGGTAACCAAGTCACACTTGGCAAGCTCGGCAGCGCGTTCGGCGTAGCTCACGTTTGAATGAGTACGCTCGGCAATAGCGCCAGCGACTGCACCAATACGTCGTGTCTTGTCGGCCAGGGTGCCCAGTTGCTGCTGGAATACCACGTTTTCCAGGTCAGACAGGCGAGCGGCTAAGGGTTGCTTTCGATCCGCTTCATAAAAGAAAACGGCATCGGCCAGACGCGGGCGAATGACCTTTTCATTGCCGGCAATCACCTGCTGAGGATCATGGCTGTCGATATTGGAAATCGTGATGAACAGCGGCTTGAGCTTGCCGTCGGCATCGAGAAGATGGAAGTATTTCTGGTTGGCCTTCATCGAAGAGATCAGGCATTCCGCCGGCACTTCCAGAAAGCGTTCATCGAAACTTCCTGTCAAGGCGACGGGCCATTCCACCAAGCCGCTGACTTCGGTGAGCAGTGCTTCGTCAATCACCGCTTCGGCGTACTGAACTTCCGCTTCGGCAAGCACCTGCTCACGAATGCGTTCGCGTCGCCGCTGACGGTCCACCAGTACATAGGCGTCTTCCAACACGCCGACATAATTTTCGGCGTGAGAAAGCTCGATTGCCTCGGGTGCATGAAAGCGATGCCCGCGCGTGGTACGTCCAGCGTCCAACCCCAAGGCTTGGGTCGGCACCACCTCGTTGCCGTAAAGTACCACTAGCCAATGAACGGGGCGGGAAAATTCCACCCGGGAGGCGCCCCAACGCATATTCTTGGGAACCGGCAGGGCGGCGATCGCTTGGCGAATGATCTCAGGGAGTAGGGTCTGAATGGTCTCGCCTTGTTGCTGCTCGCGATAGCCCAGCCAGGTGCCCTTGTCGGTTTCCAGATGAATCAGTTCATCCACACCGACGCCGCAGGAGCGGGCGAAACCTTGCGCTGCCTTGGTGGGCACGCCTTCCTTGAACGCCGCCGCCAGGGCAGGACCACGGCGTTCTACATTACGGTCAGGCTGCTTGTCGGCCAGTTCCTTGACCTGAACGGCCAGCCGCCTTGGGGTGGCATAGGCGGTTATTGAAGAAAAATCGACCTCGGCTTGCTTGAGGCCGTTATGAATGCCTGTGGCCAGTGCATCAGAGAGAGCGTCGAGGGCTGTAGGTGGCAGTTCTTCGGTGCCTAGTTCCAGCAATAAGGTGGTCGCAGCCATTTATGCATCTCCCTGTTCGGCGAGTAGTTCACGGCGCAATGCTTCCGGTGCCATGGGGAAGCCGGCGGCCTTGCGTGATTCCAGATAGGCGTGAGCCACATCGCGTGCCAAGGCGCGAACACGCAGGATAAAGCGCTGACGTTCGGTCACGGAGATCGCGTGGCGGGCATCCAGAAGATTAAAGGTGTGCGAGGCCTTGAGCACTTGCTCATAAGCGGGTAATGGCAACCTGGCTTCCAGCAACTTTCCGCACTCGCGTTCCTGATGGTCAAAGGCGGCGAACAAGTGCTCCACATCCGCGTGTTCGAAGTTATACGCTGATTGCTCACGCTCATTCTGTAGATAGACGTCGCCATAGGTAACGCGGCTACCATCCGGGGCGATTGCCCATACCAGATCGTAGACACTGTCCACGTCCTGAAGGTACATGGCAATGCGTTCCAGGCCATAGGTCAGCTCACCAGTCACCGGGTAGCATTCAATGCCTCCGGCTTGCTGGAAATAAGTGAACTGCGTCACTTCCATGCCGTTGAGCCAGATTTCCCAGCCCAGCCCCCAGGCTCCCAGGGTGGGTGACTCCCAGTTATCTTCGACAAAGCGAATGTCATGAACCAAGGGGTCGAGGCCGAGGTGTTTGAGTGACCCTAGGTAGAGCTCCTGGATCTCGCTGGGTGAAGGCTTCATCACTACCTGAAACTGATAGTAATGTTGCAGGCGGTTGGGGTTTTCCCCGTAACGGCCATCGGTAGGGCGGCGCGAAGGCTGTACATAGGCCGCATTCCAGGTCTCAGGGCCGATAGCGCGAAGAAAGGTCGCGGGATGAAAGGTCCCTGCACCCACTTCCATGTCCAGTGGCTGGAGGATCACACAGCCTTTTTCTGCCCAATATTGTTGCAAGGCGAGAATCAAGCCTTGAAAGGTCGACACGTCTGGTGTCGGCCCGGTTGTCGAGCTGTTTGTCGAGACAGTCATCGCGGAAAGCACCGTTGGCCATGAATTCAGAAGAGGTCAAGTATACAATCCCAGGGACAGGGGTTATAGGCACGCAGGCCAAGACTCTTAACATGAGGGAGAAAGCAGCATGATAGTAGTCACAGGCGGTGCCGGATTTATCGGATCAAATCTGGTCAAGGCACTCAACGACCGTGGACGCAGCGATATTCTGGTGGTGGATGATCTGCGCGACGGTACCAAGTTCCTCAATCTAGCGGATGCAACGCTGGGCGACTATCTGGATAAGGATGATTTCCTGGCACGCATAAAGGCGGCTTTGCACGGTGAAAAAAGTGACTTGCCTGAAATCGAAGCCATCTTTCATGAGGGCGCCTGCTCGGATACCACCGAATGGGATGGGCATTTCATGCTGGAGAACAACTTTGAATACTCCAAGGTATTGTTGAATTTCTGCCAGCAGCGCGGCATTCCCTTTCTGTATGCTTCTTCTGCCGCCACCTATGGGGGCAGCGAGGTGTTTCGAGAAACCCCGGAATGCGAGAAGCCGCTGAATGTCTACGGCTACTCCAAGCTGTTGTTCGATCAATACGTGCGTTCACGCTGGAGCGAGCTGACCACCCAAGTGGTGGGGTTTCGTTATTTCAATGTGTATGGGCCTCGTGAACAGCACAAGGGTAAGATGGCCAGCGTGGCTTATCATCATCATATCCAGGTACGCAACGGGGAAACCCTCAAGTTGTTCGGTGCCTGGGATGGTTACGACGCAGGCATGCAAAGTCGCGATTTCATCTATGTCGGCGATGTGGTGGATGTGAATTTATGGTTTCTCGATCATCCGGAAAAATCCGGCATTTTCAACCTGGGCACCGGTCGAGCCGAACCGTTCAAGGCCATTGGTGAAGCGGTAATTGACTATTATCAGCAAGGAAAAATCGACTATATTCCTTTTCCCGAAGAGCTCAAGGGGCGTTATCAAAGTTACACTCGGGCGGATATCAGTCGCTTGCGCGAAGCGGGTTGCGACATTGACTTCAAGACCGTCGCTCAAGGTGTGCAAGCCTATATGGAGCGCTTGAATGGTGGATAACGCACCTCGCATTCTGGTGGTGGGTCCTTCCTGGGTCGGTGACATGGTCATGACCCAGAGTCTTTTTATCACCTTGAAAAGACGCTATCCGGGAAGTTACCTAGGGGTGGTCGCTCCGGCCTGGTCACAGCCGATTCTTGGTCGTATGCCCGAAGTCGACGAGGTGATACCGCTGACGGTGGGACATGGCGAATTCGGCTTTTCAGCACGCCGTGAATTGGCCAAACGCCTGGAAGGGCGCTTTGACCAGGCGATTGTGCTGCCGCGTTCTTGGAAAGCGGCCTTGGTGCCGTTTATGGCACGCATTCCCCGGCGTATCGGATTCTTGGGTGAGCAGCGTTACGGCCTGCTCAATGAACGATGCAAGCTGGATAAAAGCATGCTCAACCAAACCGTCAAACGCTTTGTCTCGCTCGGCCTTTCGCAGGAGCAAGCCATCTCGGGAACGTTTGCTATGCCTGCGCCGCGCCTGGAAATCGACTGCGATAATTTGGTCAATCTGCGCCTGGCGCATGGGCTTTCCTCACGTCCGGCGATCGGCATGATGCCGGGGGCGGAATACGGTCCAGCCAAGCAGTGGCCATTGGCCCATTTTCACGCCCTGGCCAAACAGCTGGTTGAGGATGGTTTCGAGATTCGCGTGCTAGGCGGCCCCAAGGATGTCGCTGCCGGCGATAGCATTGTCGAGGGGTTGGTGCATGCGCATAACCTGTGTGGCAAGACGCAGCTGGCCGATGCAGTTGACTTGCTGGCGGATTGCCAGCAAGTGGTCACCAATGACTCGGGACTGATGCATGTGGCAGCGGCCGTGGGCACCCGGGTGCAAGCCATTTATGGCTCGTCATCACCCCTCTATACACCACCGTTGACCGATAATGCCATCATTCATAGCCTTGAGCTTTCCTGCTCGCCTTGTTTCAAGCGCACTTGCCCGCTGGGCCATACCAACTGTTTGAACCAGTTGGAAGTGTCGCGGCTTTATCAAGCAGTTGTCCGTGATGCAAAGGCGCCAGCCAATCTGATACCTACCAGGCTGGATTGAGAAGAGCGCTTAATGCGTAATAATGATTTGATCGGCTTGGTCAGCCGGTGTTTCCAGCATCTGATCGAAAGGGAATTCCTCGGAAGAGCGACTCTTGGGTGCCAGGCCTTCCCACAAGCGTTGTTGCAGGGCGGTTTCTTCTTGCAGACGTTCGTTGACGACCTCCAGCCCATGCTTCTCCACCAATGTAGCGGGGGAGTCACCCAGCAGAGATACGCCTAACCCGGCGCGCCCTTCCTCGAGAGTAAATCCCAGGGCATCGAGTAACGTAGGAAAGACATCCAGCATGGAAGATTCACGCTGTATGCGCGCCGGCTCAAGGTCATCACTGAGCATGATGAGGGTATTGTCGCGCTCCATCGTGACCAATTCATCCCATACGGATACTCGCATGGTGAGATGGTCACTCATAAGCACTACCAAGGTGTTATCGAGCAATCCCTCTGTCTGGAGCCGTTCAATGAGATTGCGCGCCAGCCAAGAGGAACATTCCACGGAATAAAGAATATCCTGACCATCGAACTCCCCTTGACGTTCACGACAGGCGCGTGTTGGATAACCGCTTGGTGCGTGACCGGTGATGCTCAGGTTGACCAGCCCCCAAGGGCCATCTTTTGCTGCCAGCTGTCGAATTTCTTTGACGGTGAAGTCATAGAGGGAATCGTCATAGATGCCCCAGCTATTGGTGTACTCCGGGTCATCAAGTTGGGGTTCGAGCGCTTCCCGACCCTGTACCCTATTAAAACCGTGGCCACGATAGAATAGACCTTTGCCGGCAAATTGCGTGCTGGCACCCCCCAGATAACTCAATTGATAACCACGTTCGGCAAGGAGATCGCCGAGACAATCCACACCCGGCACCACTTTGGATAGCGGTTCAAATTGGCTATCGTGCAATAGTCCTGCCGGCATCAAGGGGACGCCGCATTGGCTGGCGATCATGCCCGCCATGGTCCAGCCGGTATTGTCCATCTGGCGTATTCCCTCGAATACTACGCCTGTCTCGCCCAATTTATTGAGACTGGTATAGGCCTCACCGAATCGCTCATCGGCATAGGTGCGCTCGATGCTTTCCAGATACATCAGCAAGAGGTTGGGGGGATTTTCTTGTTCCGAGAGTACGGGAGGCGTGTAACGGCGTTCCAGCCAAGCACCGTCATCGGTAACGATGGATGCACTGCGTTGGCCGAGACCATAAAGCAGGGGGTTGGCGGCTAGCAGCACCAGAGCGAGAAATCTTTCCGCCCGCCGCCAGCGCTGGTCGCGGCGTACCAGCCAAGTGACCGAAAATAACAAGGCCACCATGCTGAGGGTATAGAGCACAGCTGCCACTGTTCGACCCGAGCCACCATGCTCGCTCATCCCCGCCTGAAGATGAAAGAACACAGCGCCCAAATCAACGTTACCGAAACTGGCAGCAAGGTAGACGTAGAGCCCGCCCAGAACGAGGGGTACCAATGACCAAGGCCATACCTTGCGGTAACGTAGCTGAGAAGCAGGGTCGGCCCATTTCCACTTGAGGCCGGCCGCTACCCACAACGCTGCGATGGGCAGCAGCGACCAGAGAGGCAAACGCGTCAATACAGCAACGGTGTAGCCAAGGCATAGACCGATGATGGATAGGGCCCAGTGATGTGTTTTGATGGATGACATGGGAAAAAATATTCTCAACATGATAAAATTTTCTGTTAGATTCGAATTTAATGAAGCCGTAAATTATACTAATCGATGCCTCATAGAGTGAAATTCTTTTTTACGGATTTTTAATTACAAGCCTGATAAAACTAGGTTTTTAAAATGATTAGTGCCAATATTATAACATTGAATGAAGAGTCAAACATTGGAGAATGTATAGATTCTGTGCTTCAGGTATGCGATGAAGTTGTCGTGGTGGATTCTGGAAGTATTGATAAAACAGTGGAAATAGCTAAATCAAAGGGTGCGAAAGTAGTTTTTCAGAACTATTTAGGCGATGGTTTTCAAAAGAATATTGCTAATGAATATGTAAAAAATAAGTGGATCTTAAGCATTGATGCCGATGAAAGATTAATGCCTGAGGCGGTGAAAAGAATAAACGAAATAGATTTTGAAAATGCTTCTTTCAATGCTTATGCTTTTCGCCGTCGAAACATGATTGGTTCCAGGTGGATTCGTCAATGTGGGTGGTATCCAGATTTTTGTGTGCGTCTTTATAACAAAGATATATGTCAGTTTAAGAAAGTAGAACAGCACTCTAGCATTGAGACAGATAATGTAAAATTTATTGACGCGGACTTAGTTCATTATTCATTCTCAAATATAGGTGAGTTGTTTGCTAAGCCCGGAAGGAATTTTAGTGGGCGAGCGGCAAAAATTTTGTATAAAAAAGGAAAAAAGGTAAATGCTTTTTCGCCGTTTATTCATGGAAGTAGTGCTTTTTTAAAGAAATATTTTTTCCAGCGGGGGTTTTTGGAGGGAGTCGATGGAATGACAGTTTCCATGAGCGCAGCGATTAATAGTTATTTAAAATATGCTAAGCTTCTTGAGTATCGTCGTGACCCTTTTGTGCGTGAAAAAGAAAATTTTAATAAAATCTGGTAGTTATTGAAAGGAGAAAATCTTGAAACTGGTCCATGTAAACTTGGCAAAAGGCTTTGGAGGTGGCGAACGGCAAACAGCTTTATTGATTAAGGCTCTCTCTAGTTACAATGATTTGCAGCAAATTTTGGTATGTCGAAAAGATTCACCTTTGCGTAAGCTTCTATCAGAGGTAGTTGGGCTAAAATTTATCAAGGCAAACCATCAGTTAGCAGGTCACTCCTTGATAAAAGATGCTGACATTGTACATGCCCATGATGCAAAAGGTGTACATTGGGCTTGTTGGCACTATCTTACCAAACGAACGCCCTATATTATAACCCGGCGGGTGAACTCACCGGTGCGCAAAAAGGCAAGCAATCAATGGTGTTATCGTCACGCTGCGCGACGAATTGCTATTTCCTATTCCATTAAGAAAGGGCTTAGTGCTCGGGGGTGGGGGGAAGTAGATTTAATTGCTGATGCTTATTCAGGTTTCAGTTTTTCAAAAAAAATTAGCGAGTCTTTTAGAAATGAGTTTCCTGGTAAATTCTTGGTTGGTCATGCTGGAGCGTTAGTGGATAGGACAAAAGGACAGCGAGTATTATTGGAAGCAGCTCGATTAGTAGAAACAGAGTATCCGAATATTCATTTTGTTTTTTTTGGTGAAGGAAAAGATGCTGCCATTCTTCAACAAGAGTCTGCTGATCAGGGAAATGTTACATGGATGGGATTCAAAGAAAATATCGGCGATTACTTGGCTGGACTGGATGTGTTTGCCTTTCCTTCTCGTAATGAAGGGCTTGGGTCTGTTTTGCTCGATGTTATGGATGCAGGAGTCCCCATCATTGCATCGAATGTAGGAGGAATCCCAGACATAGTGAAACATGGAGAAACGGGACTTCTCTTTGGTAAAGAAGATGTTAGTTCTCTAGTTAATGAATTGAAAAAATTGTACTTTTCCTTATCTATGCGAAATAATTTAAAAAAAGAAGCTAGAGTTATTTTAAAGAACTACAGTGCTGAAGTTTACGCTAAAAAGTATTATGATATTTACTTGTCAGTGTTAATTTAAAAATGGCAATCAAGTTATAATATTTTGAATATGTGGTATTCAAAATAGATTTTTATTTTATGAGGTTTTTAGCTTGTGGAATATTTTTATCTCGAAGAAAGGGCGCTGCTAGCGGAAGGTAATAAAAGGTTTTGTTTTCAGCATCCTGATGATTCTGGAAAGTGCATAAAAGTTAAAAAGAGAAAAGATGGCTGGGAAGAAAACTTGATAGAATGGTTTTATTTAAAATCACTGAGTTTTAAAAAAAAAGAAGTGCCTTGTTTGGTTAAGTGTTATGGGTGGGTTTCAACAAATATGGGCTATGGCGTTGTCTTTGATAAGGTGGTTGACGAAGATGGTTCAGATTCTTTAGTTTTAAAAAGTTTTATAAAAGAAGAATATGAGGAATTGTCTTGTGAAACTGTATTGGAAATGGCTGAAGAGCTCAAGAAATACTGTTTAAAATATAGTGTTGCAGTAACTGAGCCGAATGAAAAAAATATTATGGTAAGAAAAGATGCGTCAGGTTGTAAGTTGGTTCTTATTGATGGAGTTGGGGGAAGAGAAGGGTTAAGTATAAAAAATATTTTATATATTCTTTTTCCATTCTATGCGCGCAGAAAAACTAAGAAACAATTTTTGCGATTTGAAAAAAAAATAAAGATATGGTTTAATTAATGATTAATTTAATGAATAAAATAAATAATATTATGTGTTTAATACCAGTTTAGGCAAGGGAAATGTTTAGAAATGTTAGCAACTATGCAAATAGGTTTTATTGTAGAGCGTGAAGAGACCGTTTTATATTTGATTAAGAAATTCTTGGTTGTTTAATATAAATATGAATGATTTTTATCTTAAAAGTAAGTTGGAATTAAATGAAGATGCTTTGTTTTCGTCAGGATCGGAAAGGGACTGTTATTTATATAAGGATAAAGGTAAGTTTTTTTGTGTTAAAGTTTCGCATGGAAGAGATAGAAATAAAAAACAAAATGAAAAAGAGGCAGGCTATTATAGTTATTTAGCTCTAAATAGAAAGAGTTTTTTTCATATACCTAAATGCTATGGGTGGGTCGAGACGGACAAAGGCGCAGGTTTGGTTTTTGATTTTATTATGGACTCAAATGGTAAGCCAGCTAAAAATTTAGAAGATTATATATTGAATAAAGGAGTTGATGAGAGTTTATGGAGTGGGTTGTTAACGCTTAAGGATTACTTGATTAAGAATAATATTATTGTTTGTGACCTCAAAGAAAAAAATGTTTTATACCAATGCAGGGGTGATGATGAAGTGTTTCTTTGGATTGTCGATGGAATAGGAGATAGGGGGTTTTTGAAGTTATCCTCAGTTATTAGGATAATAGGTAGGAAAAAAATAAAACGTCACTGGAAAAGATTTTTGATGCGTTTAGAAAGACTAAGGAAATTCTGATTAACTCTTTGGATTTTCGATAATGACCGTATAGTAAGCCATTTCTGTATACTGTCATGCAAAACCAAGATTATTTATCGTGACTACCCCGAGGAAGCCAAGCGAATCATTCGTCACGCCAACGCTTATGTAGCGCAATTCATGGATGAGAAGCGTGAGAGGCTGATAGGGCTACTGGTTATGCGCAAATATTTTGAAAAATCGGGTCAGTTACCTCCATTATTGTAATAACCCTGATAAATCATCTGCATGAGCGGGGAGTCGGTAAATTTCTTCACAGATCTCTCAAGCCTGCCGAGGTTAGACTGCTGCCATTTACCCGGCTGGCGCAGCCGGCAGCGATCCAGGTCAATCAGCCATACCTGATCCTGGTCGTCCACGAGCAGGTTGCGTGCATTAAGATCGACATGGTCCAGGCCTGCCTCGTGAAAACGGCGAACTGTTTCTCCCACCCGTCTGAGTAAGGCGCTATCGGCGTTGCCCTCCAGCAAACGGTCCGCCAGGGCGCGGGCGTCGTGGATACGCACGGTGATCAGCGCGGCTTCATAGGTGAGGCCATGGCGTGTCACGCTAGCGGCAACTGGCCTGGGTACTGGCAGGCCGCGCTCGAAAAGCTCAGCGGTGAGGCGTAGTTCGCGAAAGGCCCGCGTGTTTTCAAGCCCTGTCCAGAGGTAGCGAGCATCACTTAGCCTGGCGACCAAGCCGCCACGGCGGTAGGGTCTGAGCACCCACTGAGCATTGCCTGCATCCAGAAAAAGACTCGAGCCTCGGCCCGGTGCTTCTCCTATCACCTTACCTTGGCGACGCCAATGATCAGGCTCGAACCATGCGCTACCGATTTGGTGGGAAAGGCCGGCGTCCCATAAACTGTCCACCTCATGTAAAATGAGACTCTTTCCCTGCTGGAGTGTCGCCAAGCGCATGAAGTCCCCTTTGCCTGTTAATCCCGAACATATCGCCATTCTTCGCCTTTCCGCGTTGGGCGATGTGTGCAATCTGGTGCCGACGGTGCGTGCCTTGCAGCGCCAATGGCCGAAGGCACGCATCACCTGGATCATCGGCAAGGGAGAATACAGTTTACTGGCCGGGCTTTCCGGGGTCGAGTTCATCGTTTACGACAAGGCGACAGGGCTTGCCGGCATGCGCACGCTGTGGCGGGAGCTTTCCGCGACTCGTTTCGATGTGTTGCTCCACATGCAGCAAGCCATTCGCGCAAGCATCTTGTCGCTGGGTCTGAAAGCCGAGGTGCGTGTCGGTTACGACAAGGCGCGCGCCAAGGATGCCCAGCATTGGTTCACTCAGTACCAGCTGGCTCCGCATCCCCGTGCCCATGTACTGGAATCGTTCATGGATTTCGCCCGGCTGTTGGGAGTGGAAGATGACTCCTTGGAGTGGAACATGCCGGTGCCCGGCATTGCCTATGAAGAGGCCTTATCACTGAGTGGCGAAACTCCTTATCTGGTGATCAATCCCTGCAGCAGTGCGCGAATTGGCAATAAACGTAATTGGTCTGTGGAAGGATACGCTAGCGTGGTGGAACACGCCTGGATACATCACGGCCTCAAAAGTGTGTTGACCGGAGGTGGAAGCCCTCGAGAGCGTGAGATGGGCGATCAAATTGAAGCCCTGTGTCAACCAGGTAGTGTGATTAATGCGATCGGCGGCACGTCGCTGAAAGGCGCATTAGCACTCATTGACCAAGCGCGCGCTGTCATTGCACCTGATACAGGCCCAGTGCATATGGCGAATGCAATGAGGACTCCCACCCTAGGGTTATACGCTTCAAATGACCCGAACCGCACCGGCCCTTATTTATGGCGTGACTTTGCCGTCAATGCCTACCCAGATGCAGTGCGTACCTACTTGCACAAGAGTGTGGAAGAAGTGAGTTGGGGGCAACGTGTACGCCACCCCGATGCCATGGAGCTCATTAGCGCCGAGCATGTAATCGCCAAGCTGGATAGTCTTTTGGCCGATACCGTGGCGCATACACCCGATTATTCATCCGAGACAGGAAGCGCCCATGAAAGTTGATCTCACCGCCTTCGAGCAAGCTCGGGTACTGGTCGTCGGTGACGTCATGCTGGACCGCTATTGGCATGGCGGTACCTCGCGTATTTCCCCCGAGGCGCCGGTACCGGTGGTGCGAGTGGAAAATGCTGAAGATCGCCCCGGCGGCGCCGCCAACGTGGCATTGAACGTAGCGGCATTGGGTGGGCATGCCGCCTTGGCCGGTGTGGTCGGCTGCGATGAAAATGCCCGCCTGTTGGAAGAACGGCTAGTATCCGCCGAAGTAAATACTTACTTTCAGCACAGCAACGAGGTGCCGACCATTACCAAGCTGCGGGTGATGAGTCGCAACCAGCAGTTACTGCGCCTGGATTTCGAAGACCCCCTTGAAGCGGTGAATACCGATGAGCTGCTGGTATCGGTGGAACGAGCCTTGCCCGCCTGTGACGTGGTGGTGCTTTCCGATTATGGCAAGGGAACCCTTGATCAGATCGAGCGTTTGATCGACTTGGCACGTGCCCATGGCAAGCGTGTCTTGGTCGACCCTAAAGGCCGGGATTTTTCACGTTACCGAGGCGCCAGTGTGATAACGCCTAACCTGGCGGAATTCGAAGCCATTGCCGGGCCTTGCCGTACGGATGCCGAGCTTGCCCAGCGTGGTGAAGCCCTGCGTGCGGAACTCGCATTGGAAGCGTTGCTGATCACTCGCAGTGAAAAGGGCATGACCTTGATTCGCGAAGGGCACGCCCCCTTGCATCTGCCCACCCGTGCTCAGGAAGTCTTCGATGTCACCGGTGCCGGCGATACGGTAATCGGGGTGCTGGGGCTGGCATTGGCGGCGGGGCATGGCCTGCCTGAAGCGATGATGCTGGCCAACCTGGCAGCGGGCTTGGTCGTGGCCAAGCCGGGCACCGCCACGCTCTCGGTTGCTGAGCTGTATACCGCCTTGCACGGTGACAAACTGGCTGAATTCGGCGTGATAGATCCAACGCTGCTGGTGGAAGCGGTACGCGCTGCACAAGCGCGTGGTGAACGCGTGGTAATGACCAATGGCTGCTTCGACATTCTGCACGCCGGACACGTGGCCTATCTCGAGCAGGCCAAGCGATTAGGCGAGCGGCTGATCGTGGCGGTCAACGACGATGCCTCGATCGCACGCCTTAAAGGGCCTCAGCGACCGATCAATCCACTGGCCAGACGCATGCAGGTGTTGGCAGGGTTGGGCGCAGTCGACTGGGTGGTCCCGTTTGCCGAGGACACGCCGCAAGCGCTGATCGAGGCGGTATTGCCTGACGTCCTGGTAAAGGGCGGTGACTATCATCCCGATGACATCGCCGGCGGTACCGCCGTGCGGGCCAATGGCGGCGAAGTCAAGGTGCTGGGGTTCGAAGACGGCGTTTCCACCACGGCCATGATCGCAACCATCATTGATCGTGAGCGCTGATGGGCCTCTCGAAAAAGCTTCCACGCTATCTTTACAGTGCCGCACTCTATGCACTTTCCCCCCTTATCTGGTGGCGAATCTATCGAGAGCAAGTACCCACTAACTCGCGCTGGGAACGATTGGGCTTCTCTCCTGACTTACCTGCCGATGCACCTGTGATCTGGCTGCATTGTGCCTCGGTGGGTGAAGTCCGTGCGGCTAGGCCGTTGCTTGAGGCGCTCTTGGCGCGCTATCCCGCCCACAGAGTGCTACTCACCACCATGACGGCGACCGGCGCCCAGCAAGCCCAGGCTCTCATAGCGGGAAAAGGTAGTTCGCGCCTTGCTCACGGGTTCTTGCCCCTGGACTTTCCCGGTGCCGCCCGGCGATTTGTACGCCGCGTTCGCCCGGTGCTGGCGCTGATGTTCGAAACGGAACTCTGGCCTAACCTTCTTGATGCCTGTCATCGCCGCAAGGTGCCAGTGGCCGTGGTGAATGGGCGGTTATCGCCCGGTGCCTTTAGCCGCTATCAGCGCATTCGTCCGTTATTGAGCACTGCTTTGCAGCAAGTCACCTGGTTGGCGGCCAAGTCCGAGGCGGATGCCGAGCGTTTTCGGGCACTGGGCATGGTCCAGGATAAAACCACGGTGATAGGGTCGCTGAAATTCGATATGCCCTCTCAGGATAAGGCGCTAAAAGAAGGTGAGCACTTACGTCACGGTTTCGGAAAACGGCCTGTGTGGGTGGCCGGTTCCACCCGTGACGGCGAAGAAAAATTGCTGCTGGTAGCCCATCGGCAATTACGCCAAAAGCTGCCCGAGGCATTACTGATCCTCGTGCCGCGCCATCCCCAACGCTTCGAGGAAGTCGCCAGGTTATGTGAAAGCTTTGGGCTATCCACGGTGAGGCGCAGTCGGAATCAAGCCGTGCAGCCGCATACGGCGGTGTATCTCGGCGATACGTTGGGCGAGCTTGCCATGCTTTACGCGGCGGGCGACATGGCGTTTGTCGGCGGTAGCCTGGTGCCGTTGGGCGGGCATAATGTGCTGGAACCGGCAGCCTTGGGCCTACCAGTGATTAGCGGGCCGTCATGGGAGAATTTCGAGGATGTCGCCCCGCTGCTGTATCAGGCCGGCGCCTTGACCCGCGTCGAGAACAGCCAATCGCTCAGCGAGGCGCTTTATCAATTGGCTTGTCAGCCAGCGCTACGTCAACAGCAGGGTGACACTGCACAAAACGTGGTGAAAGCCCATCAAGGGGCGCTGCAGCGCACGCTCGATGGGCTTGAGAGGTTATTGCCAGCGACGGTTTCACAACTTGGCTCAAGTGAGCCGACTTAGCGTAGCGCTGTACGCTCCACACCGTCCTCCTTGCCCAGCAGCAGCACATCGGCGCCCCGAGCGGCAAACAAGCCGTTGGTTACCACTCCCACGATATTGTTGAGCTGGGTTTCCATGGCGAGAGGGTCTTCGATCATGAAATCGAAACAATCGATGATCTGGTTACCGTTATCGGTGATCACACCTTCGCGATAAACCGGATCAGCGCCTAGCTTGACCAATTCGCGGGCCACATAGGAGCGCGCCATGGGAATCACTTCAATGGGCAGCGGAAAGGCGCCCAATTGAGCGACGTACTTGGAGCCGTCGGCGATGCAGATGAAGCGTTCGGCGCAGGCGGCTACAACCTTTTCTTGAGTGAGGGCGGCACCGCCACCCTTGATCATATGCAAGCGAGCGGTTACTTCGTCGGCACCGTCGATGTAAAAAGGCACGGTGCCCACGCTATTGAGCGGAAACACTTCGATGCCATGACGTTCCAGGCGTTCGGCACTGGCTTTTGAGCTGGCCACGGCGCCCTTGAAGTAGCCACTGTGTTTTGCCAGTCGGTCGATAAACAGGTTGGCCGTGGATCCTGTGCCGATCCCTAACACCGTGTCTTTATCCAGCCAGGGTTCGATTTCACGGAGAGCGGCGTCAGCGACGGCGGATTTGAGTTCGTCTTGGGTCATGAGGGACTGCCTTTGCAAGGTCGGGAAAGATAGCGGCAATGCTAAGTCATTATATCGCCCAAATGTGGGCCTGCCGAGGATGAGTGCTGGACGTCACGGCTAGCGATCTGCTACGAATAAGGGCTTTATTCGCGCCGACATGGCGCTTTGCCAAGTTTTTGGGATAACAGAATGCTCGAAGCTACCGTCAAGAAAATTCTCCAGTCACGGGTGTATGAAGCCGCTTGGGAAACCCCGATGTCACCCGCCCCCTTTTTGTCGCGTCGCTTCGATAACCAGATTCTGATTAAACGCGAAGATCTGCAACCAGTGTACTCGTTCAAGATTCGCGGTGCCTACAACAAGATGGCGCAGCTCAGCGAGGAGCAAAAGGCCAAGGGCGTGATCGCGGCATCCGCCGGAAATCATGCCCAAGGTCTGGCCATGGCGGCCAAGTTGATGGGGGTAAAAGCAGTCATTGTGATGCCGCGTATCACCCCGGATATCAAGGTGGCTGCGGTACGTGCCCGGGGAGCGAAAGTGATTCTCAAGGGCGATGCCTTTGCCGAAGCGTCGGAGCATGCCCAGCAGCTGATCAAGGAACATGGTTACACCTACATTCCCCCCTTTGACGATATTGATGTAGTCGCCGGCCAAGGCACCGTGGCCATGGAAATCTTGCGTCAGCATAGTGGCCCCTTGGATGCGATCTTCGTCCCGGTGGGGGGTGGTGGTCTCATTGCCGGGGTGGCGGCGTACGTGAAGTACCTGCGCCCGGACATCAAGGTGATCGGTGTGGAAGCCGAAGACAGCGCTTGTCTCAAGGCGGCAATGGAGGCTGGCGAGCGGGTGGTGCTGGACCAGGTCGGCGTCTTCGCTGAAGGGGTCGCGGTGGCCCAGATCGGGGAAATCCCATTTTCGATCATGCGTGACCTGATTGATGGCGTGATCACCGTCACTACCGATGAAATCTGTGCCGCGGTCAAGGATATCTTCGAGGACACCCGGGCGGTTTCGGAAACTTCCGGCGCCTTGTCCTTGGCGGGTCTCAAGAAATACGTTCAGCAAACCGGGGTAAAAGGACAAACGCTGGTATGTATTAATTCGGGTGCCAATACCAATTTCGATCGTTTGCAGCATATTGCTGAACGTACCGAGCTTGGCGAGCAGCGCGAAGCCATTCTGGCAGTGACCATTGCCGAAAAGCCGGGCAGTTTCAAGAAGTTCTGCCGTACGCTGGGCAAACGCATGGTGACTGAATTCAGCTACCGATACGCGGACACTGACGACGCGCATATTTTTGTGGGTATTCAGGTAAAACCTGGCGGTGAGGATCGCCAGGCGGTGTTGACCAAGCTGCGAGAAGCTGACTATGACGTGGAAGACCTGACCGACAATGAGCTGGCCAAGCTGCATATCCGTCATCTCGCTGGCGGGCGCCCTTGCGAGGAATTTACCGAAGAGCTTTATCGCTTTGAGTTTCCCGAACGTCCCGGTGCCTTGATGAACTTCCTGACCCGGCTTCCGCATAACTGGAATATTTCCCTGTTCCATTATCGTAATCATGGAGCAGCCTACGGCCGTGTGCTGGTAGGAATGCAGGTGCCCAACGGCGACCGGGTGCATGTGGAAGACTACCTGGATACCATTGGTTATCGTTATTGGAAGGAAAGTGACAACCCTGCCTACCGGCTGTTCATGGCGTAAAAAAAGCAAGTAATCATTCATCCCTGGGGTTAGGAGTGGAAGGGGTTCTCTGAATGATTCAATTGGGTGGTCAAATAACGTTGACAACAGTTGTCATAGGGCCGCTTGTGGCCCTATAGTCACGCCACTATCGGCAAGGCCGCGCTAATGCCTTTGAGCCCCCATTTTTGATGGCGCCGAAAACCGGCGCCGTTATCATCGCAAACCGTTGGAGAAGATACATGCGGCGTAGAAAGCCTGACCTGGTAATGGCTTTGATGATGGTGTTCGCCTTGGGCGTGTTGGTTACTGGATATGCCCAGGCGCTGTCGGGTGGTTGATCCGGCAAACGATCTATCGCAAAGAACATTCCATTCGCAAAGATTATTATTACCAGTCAGAAAATATGGGTCAGCTCTACCGAGCTGACCCATATTTTTATTCACATCATGCTTAAGGCCGCACGACTTCCTGGTCACTGACAATGGCCTGCAGAGAAATGTCCCAAGGCTCGGGCGGCAAATGGGGCACCTGCTGACAGCTGTGCGCCACGCCGATCAGCCAAGGACGCGGCCGACGCCGCCGAGTGAAGGCCAGGGTACGATCATAGAATCCGCCTCCCATCCCCATGCGGTTGCCTTGCGCATCAAACCCGACTAGCGGAACGATCATCACATCCAGCCCCCAGGCAGGCAGGCGGTTGCGGCGCTGGGCACTGTAACGTGGTGCAGGCTCAAAAATGCCGAAGCGATTTTTTATCATCGGCGTATTGGGCCGGTATTCGACCAGCCATAAGTGATTCTCGGCAAACGGCCGCAAAACTGGCAGATAGACGCGTACATTGCGGCGACGTAGCCAGCCGATAAGTGGCGTAGGATCGATTTCTCCACCGACCGGCAAATACAGGCTGATGCGTCGGGCACGGCGTATTTCCGGCAACTGCTTTAGTCGCTGGCAGAGGCGTCGTGAGGCGTCACGTTGTTGACGAGGCGTGAGCCCACGCCGGCGTCGGCGTAATTCGCGACGTAGCGAAGGTTTATCGATCGGGTGGGAAGCTGACAAAGAAGCAGGGTAGGCGATGTCGGCGTAAGGTGGCATGGTGTTCCCCAGAGTGCCGCTGTCATTCTGGCCCTGAACCCATTGGTTCAAGGTGGGTGGCCGCAGCCAAGCCGTCAGGCTTTCCGTAGCACGGACATGCACACGGGCTTGGCTAGCATTTGGCCCCCTGGGTATTGCGCATAGGCTCAAGGACGATAAATGACTGGCAAACACCCCAGGGAACCTCTTTATTCTAACAGAGGCTGGCGTAATGCCAAAGACCCGTATCAATTACCTCTTGAATCGGGCAATGCTTTCTCGAGACGCTCATTCAAACGGGTGATGGTTACTTCCCCGGCACGCCGCTCATCTAAGGTTTCAAGCAGTTCATGGGTGATATTGAGGGCGGCCATCACGGCAATGCGCTCGTTGCCGAGAACATTGCCTTGGCCATGAATGCCGTGCATGGCGCGGTCCAGATAGCGAGCGGCACGTTCGAGCTTGGCTTCTTCGCCGGGGTCGCAGGCAATCTTGTAATGGCGCCCGAGTAGGGTGATTTCGGCTGTCGGCCGCTTGGCGTCGCTCATGAAAGGCTCCGGCGCGGGCCAGTTGGTGGCCCGATGCGTTAACATCACATCAGGTGATGGATGTATCAGCGCTCACTATAAGAGAGCCGCTTGCGGGCGGTCAACGCGATACGCCGGTTCGACCCGCTAATTCAACGGAGTTTTGTTATGTCCCTACTCGATGAACGACAGGATTTTTCTGATATCGCCGATGTCTTCTTGTTGCACGGCAGCATGCAGTCACCAGCATTTCTTGATGGACGTCTATGCGCGCTGCTGGCACTGCATGAGGTCACTCCCCAGGCCTGGTTGGAAGAAGTCTGCCAGGGGCTGGGTGTTGAACAGCCGCGTGATCCGGCCAGCGCCGAGCGGCTGCTGGGTTGGCGGCGGCAAACGTTGGAGGCGTTGGCCGCCAGCGAAATGAATTACGAGCCAATTCTGCCGGATGAACTGTATTCCCTGGCTGAACAAGCCACCGGACTCAAGGAGTGGGCACAGGGCTTTCTGGAACTGGTGGATGAAGCCGACGAGACCCAACGCAAGCAGTGGTCGGATACCCTTAAAGAGGTGTTGGCCGACCTGCATGGCCTGGAGCAGATTGAAACCGACATCGACGATAGCCCGGAAAATGAAAACGATCTTTTTGCCTTGACGGAACATGCGCGTATGGCCGCGATGTTGCTTTATACCGAACAGCATCCCGGCAAGCCGCAGGTCGAACAGGTCGATGCTCCCGTCCATTGATTCCCCAATTCGCAGGAGTACCCATGCTTCCCGAGATTTTGCCGCGCCCGGCCCCCATTTCCTCCGCGGAATATCGCAGCCGCCGCGAAACACTGATGGCACGCTTGCCTCCTAAGGCAGCCGTGTTGGTGCCTGGCGCCTGCTTGGCAACACGTTCTCGCGATAGTGATTATCCGTTTCGTCAGAACAGTGATTTTTACTACTTAACCGGCTGCGTAGAGCCAGAGGCGTTGTTGGTGTTGTTGCCAGGACGCACTGAAGGCGAAAGCGTAGTGTTCTGCCAGGACCGGGACCCGGCGATGGAGGCCTGGAATGGCATTCGCCTGGGTGCGGAAGGGGCGGTGGCAACCCATGGGGTCGATCAAGCCTTCGAGAATGCCGAGCGTGACGACTGTTTGCAGACGCTTCTCGAGGGGCGGGAATTACTTTACTTGCCTCTGGACGATGCCTCCGCACTGGAATTGGCCGAGGAGACCTTTCAGCAAGCGCTAGCCCGCCAACGGCGGGGAGGGTTGGGGGTACAAGGCTTTATCGATGTAGCGCCTTTTATCCATGAGCAGCGTCTGATCAAGAGCGACGCCGAGCTTGCCCTGATGCGGCATGCCGCCGCCATTTCCGCGCGCGCCCATCAACGGGCCATGCGGGGCGCGCGACCGGGGCTTTTTGAATACCACCTTCAGGCAGAATTGGAGCACGAATTTGTCTGGCAAGGTGGTAGCGGCCCAGCTTACAGCACGATTGTGGGCGGTGGCGCCAATGCTTGTGTGCTGCACTATATTGAAAATAGCGCCCCCCTCAATGACGGCGACCTGGTGCTGATCGATGCCGGTGCCGAATTCGATCTATATGCCGGTGACATTACTCGCACCTTTCCCATAAACGGTCGTTTCAGCGATGCCCAGCGTGCGCTGTATCAGGTGGTGCTCAGGGCACAGGAAAATGCGGTGGCGGCGGTACGCCCCGGCACCACCCTGGTGGATATTCATGCGGGGGTGGTACGTGACCTGACGGAAGGATTGGTCGCCTTGGGGCTGTTGCAAGGCGATATCCAGGCATGTATCGATGAGCAACGCTATCGGCGTTTTTACCTGCATTCCACCTCGCATTGGCTGGGACTGGATGTGCATGACGTGGGAACGCCTCGTCTGGATCCTGAAACGCCCCGCCCTCTGGCTCCCGGTATGGTACTGACCGTCGAGCCAGGGCTTTATATTCCGGCTGACGACGACATTCCGCTGGCGTTGCGTGGCATAGGTATCCGTATCGAAGACGATGTGCTGGTAACGGCTGAAAGCCATGAGGTATTGACCGCCGGCGTGCCCAAACAGCTTGCTGATATCGAAGCGCTAATGGCTAAAAAACAACCAGTTTAATGATGGTCTTTTTCGTCATTATGTAATGTACGTTACGAAATGAGGTGCTCGGTAGCCATGAACAACCCTGTAAAGGCGTCTTCAGCCTCTGTGGATATTGCAATTATTGGCGGCGGCCTGGTGGGCGCCAGCCTGGGCTGTGCACTGGCACCGCTGGTCGATCGCCATGGCTGGCGAGTGGCGGTCATCGAAGCCACCGCCTTGCCGAAAGCCTCGGAGATGAGCTGGCAGCCGAGTTTCGATGCGCGCGCCAGTGCGATTGCCGAGGGGTCGGCGCAGCGTTTTCGTCAGCTGGGAGTGTGGCCTGCCATGGCCGAGCAAGCGGCCACGATTGCACGCATCCATATCAGTGAGCGTGGCCGCATGGGGACGACGCGTTTGAGCGCCGATGAGCTGGGCGTAAAAGCGCTGGGGCATGTGATTCCCAATGCCTGGATGGGACAGGTATTACATCGGCGGTTGGCGGAACTGCCTCTGGAATGGCATTGCCCGGCTCGCGTGGAAACGATTACCCCCGAGGCGGGAGGGCATCGGTTACGTCTGTCAGATGGCAGCGAATTAACCCCTGCCTTGACCGTGCTGGCTGACGGCGGGCGCTCCGGGCTGAAAGAGCAATTGGGAATCAGCAGCGAGAAGGTGCCCTATGACCAGACGGCGCTGATAACCAATGTGGCGGTAAGCAAGCCCCATCAAGGAATAGCCTACGAGCGTTTCACCCAGGACGGGCCGATTGCCTTGTTGCCGCTCCCGGGGCAGGCTATGGAGCTGGTGTGGACCCATCAGCATGGGAGTGAAAAAAGCCGTATGGCGCTTTCCGACGGTGCTTTCCTGCAACAGTTACAGCAGGCTTTCGGTGATCGTGCCGGGCGTTTTACCCGTGTGGGCAGCCGCCATGCCTACCCCCTCTCGTTGGTGACGGCCCAGGAGACGGTACGTCCGGGATTGGCGGTGCTGGGCAATGCCGCTCATGCGCTGCATCCGGTGGCAGGGCAAGGCTTCAATCTGGCCTTGCGGGGGGTCATGGATCTGGTCGAGGCGCTGGAGACAGGAAAACAGCACGGCCATCGGCTTGGGTCGATGGAGACACTGCTGGATTTCGAGCAGCGTCGTGCCCGCGATCGCCACAACGTGATACGTTTCAGCGATGGGCTGGTGCGCCTGTTCGGTGTCAATCATCCATTGCTGTCTCACGCCCGGGCTGCCGGGCTGGTCGGGCTGAACCTACTCGGTCCCTTGCGCAAAAGCCTGGCACGGCGCGCTATGGGGCTGGAGCGTTAAGCGCATGAATACCCAGTTCGGTTTTGAGATGAACGTCATCAAACAAAGGAGTGGTTATGACCGAAGAAGCTAACGCCGAGGCCGCGTACTTTGATGTCATCGTGGTGGGTGGTGGCATGGTAGGCGCAGCGCTGACCACTCTGTTGGCGGAAGCCGGTATGCAGGTGGCCATGGTGGAGGCCCGGCCGGCCCCCTTGGGGCTTGAAAACGTGGGCACTGGGTTGCCTGCTCCGCGGGTAAGTGCCTTGACCCCGGTATCGCAGCGCTTGTTGACCCATCTAGGCGCATGGCCGTTGATGCAGGCCAAGCGCGTGACGCCCTATCGCTATATGCAGGTATGGGATGCGGAGGGTAGCGGGGAAGTGAAATTTTCCGCCGAGCAAGCCGGAGTGACGGTGCTAGGGCATATTGTCGAGAATGATGTCACCCAGGCGGCCCTGGAAACCCGGCTTGCGCGGCACTCCCAGGCCCACCTGTATTACGCTGCCAAAGTGAGCGCATTACATTCTTCTTCCACCGGCGCGCGCCGGCTGGTGCTGGACGATGGTCGTGAGCTGGAGGCGCCCTTGATAGTGGCGGCGGATGGCGCGCATTCCTCTCTACGCCGCATGGCAGGCATCAGTGTGAGTCGGGAAGATACCGGCCAGTATGCCGTGGTGACCACCATACGCTGTGCGAAGCCGCATGGGGGTAACGCACGTCAAGCATTCCTGGCCGGTTCGCCATTGGCTTTCTTGCCCTTGACGGTCGACGGTGATGAGCATTATTGCTCCATCGTATGGTCGACCTCAGCCGAGCATGCCGAAGCGTTATGTGCGATGTCGCGTGCGGAGCTCGGCGATGCCTTGAGCGCGGCATTCGGTGAGCATTCAGGTGAGGTTCAGGTATGTGATGACGCCCGCTGTTTTCCACTGATACAGCGACATGCCCATCATTACGTCCTGAACGGCCTGGCCCTGGTCGGCGATGCCGCCCACAGTATCCATCCGCTGGCAGGACAAGGAGTGAACCTGGGATTTATGGATGCCGCCGTATTGGCGGAAGAAGTGGTCACTGCCTGGCGGCGGGGCGCCCCTTGGGGAGACGCCCGTATTCTTGCGCGTTACGAGCGCCGTCGGCGTTGGGATAACACCAGCATGCTGGCGCTGATGATGGGGTTCAGGCAGTTATTCGGTGCGCGCCACCCGGTGGTTACCCTAGTGCGAAATCTGGGCTTGAACAGTGTTGATCGGGTTTCTCTGATCAAACGGTTGTTGATGCGTCAGGCAACTGGCGAACGCGGGCGGTTGCCGGCCAGCTGTCGCTGAACCGGCTTGCCGGTAAAAGCCCTAGCGTCGACGTCGGTCGACGACATTGAGCGCCTTGAGCAGGTTCAAGGCTTCTCCAAGTTGGTAATCGTCGCGTAGCCGCTGAGCGACCTCCTGGCGATCGCGCGGCGCCTCGAGCGAACGCAAGTGGCCTTCGAGGTCGGCCTCGCGAATTTCACGGCGAGATTCGGCGACTTCCAGGCGGCCACGCACCACTTCCACATCGGGTTCGATGCCCTGGGCCTGAATTGAACGCCCGTTGGGCGTGAAATACAGCGCGGTGGTCAGTTTCAGGCCTTCCCCGTTACCCAAGGGCATGACTTGTTGCACCGAGCCCTTGCCGAAGCTGTCGGTACCCATCACCACGCCACGGCGCTGATCCTGCAAGGCGCCAGCGACGATTTCCGCTGCCGAGGCGCTACCGCTGTTGATCAATATCACCAGCGGCACGTCGGCGGCAGGGGTGGAGGGGGTGGCGGAAAATTCCATCTGGTTATCGGAGAGCCGCCCTTCGGTGTAGACGATCAAGCCTTCCTCAAGAAAGATGTCAGCCACATCCACCGCGGCCTGAAGCACGCCGCCGGGATTGTTGCGCAGATCCAGCACCAGCCCTTCGAGGGGTTGGTCGCGTGACATTCTTTCCAGCGCTTCCTGGGTCTGTTGCGCGGTGCGCGCCTGGAACTGGCTAATGCGCAAGTAACCATAGCCCGGCTCCAGCAAGTCGTGTTTGACACTCTCGGTGCGCACGATTTCGCGGGTCAGGGTCACTTCGCGAGGTGCATCGTCACCACTGCGCAAAAGCATCAGCTGGATATCGGTGCCGGGCTCGCCGCGCATCAGGTTGACGGCTTCCTGAAGTGACATGCCTTCGGTCGGGGTGCCTTCGATACTGATGATAAGGTCGCGTGGTTGGAGCCCCGCACGTGACGCCGGGGTGTCATCGATCGGTGTGACGACCGTTAATTGGCCGTTCTCCATGCCCACTTCGATACCGATGCCCCCAAACTCGCCTTGGGTCGACTCACGCAGGCTCTGATATTCCTCGCTATCGAGATAGGCGGAATGCGGATCGAGCTCGCTAAGCATGCCGCGCATGGCGTTGCGCAATAAGGTGCGGTCATCGACTTCTTCCACGTAGGCACGCTTGATACGTTCGAACACTTCGGCAAAGGTTTGAATGTCTTCCAGCGGAAGCTCATCGGTAGCCGGACTTTGCTGGGCGATACCGGGCAGCGGCGCCGCCAGCAGCACAACCGGAAGCAAGCTCAGCAAAAAGCGCTTGGCGGGAACCGGAAGGTGATTAACAGTTAGCGTCATGCAAACTCCGCAAGGCAGGGGCAGTACACTGCGCTTTATATGGTCAGGATTTTTGTGGTCAAGGTTTTATAGTCAGGATGGCTGTCAGCTTATCCCTTCCGTGGCGTGAGAGGAAAGCGTAGCTCCACGCTTAACGGTTAGCGATCCAGCGTTGGGGGTTGATCGGCTCCCCCCCTTGGCGAACTTCAAAATACAGCGCCGCCTCGGGCCTGCCGCCGCTGTCACCCACGCGGCCCAATTCATCGCCACGTGCAATCTTCTGACCCGGTCGAACACTGAAATGTTGCAGATGGGCATGCAGGGTCATGATCTGGTCGCCGTGATCAACGATCAGTAAATTACCAAAGCCACGCATCCAGTCGGCAAACACCACGCGGCCGGTGTGTACGGCGGTCACCGTTGTGCCGGCACTGGCCTGTATCACGATACCGTTATGATGCACGCCCTCGCTATTTTGAAAGCGCGAGGTGATCGTGCCTTGCACCGGCCAGGGCAAGTCGCCTTGGGTGCGCGCCATCTGGGTGCTGGGCGTGGGTTGTGCCAGGCGTGCAAGCTCCGCCTGTATTTCGCGCAGGGTACGTTCAGCTTGGTCGCGATTCTGATTGAGGCTTTCCAGGCGGGCTTCTTCCGTGGCGTAGCGGGCGTCCAGGCCACTAAGCAACTGGCGCCGTTCGGCCGTTTGTTGGGCTAACTGGGCACTTTGGGTCTCTAGCTGCTCTGAGAGCTTGTGCAGGCGTTCACTGCGGGTGGCCAGTTCGCGCTGAGTGTCTAAAAGGGCAGCGTCGAGTCGGGCGATAGTGGTCAGGCGCTGCGCGCGAGCCTCGGTCAGATGGTTGAGGTAGGCTTGCATGCGGTCCAGCTCCGCCGGGTCGTCCTGGTTGAGCAAGAGTTTCAGCTGAGGGGTGGCGCCAAGACGATAAAGGGCGTCAAGCTGCGCGCCCAGTGCCTGCTGTTGGGTGTCACGCTCGTTTTCCAGGGTTTCACGGTGGGCGTTGAGTTGCTCGGTTTCGGCATTCAACTGGCGACGCTGCGCCTGAAGGTGGTCTAGGCGTTGGTGGGTGTCGGCCAGTTGGGTTTCCACGGCACGCAATTCGCTCCCGGCCTTGTCGCGGGCTTCGCGGGTGTCGCCCAGGCGCCGGGAAAGCGCCTGAATCTGTTCGCCGACCGCATCGAGCTGTTGGCGGGCCGCCTCTTCACCCATGCTAGCGTGGCCGGCGGAGGTTATTCCCAGCGCCAGAAGCAACACCGCCAAGAACTCGAGGTGGCGTTTGCGCATGGGGCTCACTCGAGACGAATCAATGGTTTTCCCGTCATGGCAGTGGGAACAGGCTGGTTCATCAGGGTCAGCAAGGTGGGAGCAAGGTCGCATAGGCGTCCATCTTCGAGGTGTGCCGGACGCTTGCCGACATAAATAAGCGGCACTTCAAAGGTGGTGTGAGACGTCTGAGTAACGCCGGTTTCCGGGTTGACCATTTGTTCGGCATTGCCGTGATCGGCAGTGATCAGGCAGGCGCCGCCGACACGTTCAATGGCTTCCACCACACGGGCAACGCATTGATCCACTGTTTCAATCGCTTTGACCGCTGCATCGAAGTCGCCGCTGTGACCCACCATGTCGCCGTTGGCGTAGTTGCACACGATCAGGTCGAAGGCTTGGCCATCAATCGCTTCGACCAGCTTGTCGGTGACTTCGACGGCGCTCATTTCGGGTTTTTCGTCGTAGGTTTTAACGTCCTGGGGGGAAGGCACCAGGATGCGCGTTTCTCCATCAAACTCCGTCTCACGACCACCGGAGAAGAAAAACGTCACATGGGCGTACTTCTCGGTTTCGGCGATACGCAGCTGGGTTAAGCCGCGATTTTCCATGACTTCACCCAACGTATCGGCCAGATCCGCAGGAGGAAAGGCGGCTGGCGCAGGGATATCGGCGGCGTATTGGGTCAGCATCACCAAGCCGTCAGCAGCCAGGACGGGGTGAGCACGCCGTGGAAAACCGTTGAAGTCGGGGTCGACAAAGGCGCGAGTCAATTCGCGGGCACGGTCGGCTCGGAAGTTCATGAAAATCGCTGCATCGCCGTCTTCAATAGCGACGGTCTGGCCATTAGGGCGAATGCTGGTGGCGTGAACGAATTCATCGGTTTCATTGCGAGCATAGGCGGCATGCAGGGCACTTTCAGCGCTACTTGCCTGATACTCGCTTTCACCTTCGGTCAGCAAGCGGTAGGCCTGCTCCACCCGCTCCCAGCGATTGTCACGATCCAGGGCGTAAAAACGCCCGATAATGGAAGCGACAAAGCCATTTTCCGCACCGACCAGTTCGGCCAGGCGTTGATTGGCACGCTCAAGCGAAGGCAGAGCGCTCTGGGGAGGCATGTCACGGCCATCGAGAAAGGCGTGAAAATAAATGCGTTGTGCCCCACGGCGTGTGGCAAGCTCGGCCATGGCAAGAAAGTGGTCTTCATGGCTGTGAACCCCACCGGGCGAAAGCAGACCTAACAGGTGAACGGCGCCCCCCTGGGCTACCGCGGCATCAATGGGCGCAGTCAGGGTGGTGTTGGCATCCAGCTCACCGTCTTCAACCGCCTTGGTGATCCGGGTGAAGTCCTGGTAGACGATACGCCCGGCCCCCAGGTTCATGTGGCCCACCTCGGAGTTACCCATTTGGCCATCCGGCAAACCAACATGGCGCCCGTCGGTATGCACCAGCGCATGGGGACATTGCGACCACAGCTGATCCATGGTCGGCGTATGGGCCGCTGCCACCGCATTATGAGCGGTGTCCGGATTGTGGCCGTAGCCATCAAGAATAATCAACGCCACCGGGCGCGGAGTTGCTGAAATGTCCATGAAAACCTCGTTGTTCTGGCACGTCGGGGTTGGCAAGCGATACGCGCTATTGAGCGGATCAAGGTCGCGACGGGCGTCGGCTTGGGGCATCATAGCGCAGGCAACCCTTGGGCGTCATGGCAGATGCCTGCGCACTAAAGGGTGTGGCGTGTATACTTGTCGCGTTTCATCCACGGCTCGGCCGTTTTTTTCCGCATAGACCAAGAGATTGTGTACGCGATGATCGATCAGCTGTTCGAATTCGTGCAAAACCATCCCCTGCTTGTCGGGGCTTTCCTGCTGGTATTGATCACCTGGCTTGTCTACGAGGCACGTAGCGCTGCGACCAATGCAGTGACGTCGCCTCAAGCGACCCAGCTTATCAACCGCGAAGACGCGGTAGTGGTGGATATCCGCGAGGAAAAGGACTTCAAGGCCGGCCATATCGCCGGTGCACGCCATCTTCCGCAGAGTAAGCTGGAAAGCCGGATGTCAGAGCTGGAGAAGCTCAAGAGCCAGCCGATCATTCTGGTTTGCAAGCATGGCCAGAGTGCCGGTGCAGCGCAGGCTAAGCTCACCAAGGCAGGATTTGAGCATGTTCATAAGCTCAAGGGTGGCATGGCGCAATGGCAAGCCGATGGCCTGCCGGTGGTTAGAAAGTAAGCTCGGTTGACCAAGCTGACGCTTTCTACTTTATTTTTACTGTTATATGACAAGGAGTTTCCCATGGCGGAAGACAATAACCAGAGTGCCGGCGCGCAGGCAGCCGCCGAAGGCGAAAAACCGCAGCTGAAATTTTCGCTGCAGCGCATTTACGTCAAGGATATTTCCTTTGAGTCGCCCAATTCGCCGGGGGTGTTTCAGCAGGCTTTCAAACCCAAGGTCAGCCTTGACTTGAATACCAGCAGCCAGAAAGTGGATGACAACCTCTATGAAGTGGTGATCAAGGTCACCGCTCAGGTCAAAGATAACGAAACTGAAATGACCTCCTTTCTGGCGGAGATCGAACAGGCCGGCCTGTTCCGCATTTCCGGGATTGAAGGTGCACAGCTGGATCAAACCCTGGGCGCGTTCTGCCCCAACCTTCTGTTCCCGTACGCACGTGAATGTGTGGACAACCTGGTAAACCGCGGTGGTTTCCCGCCGTTGATGTTGGCGCCGGTCAATTTCGAAGCGATGTACGCCCAGAAGAAACAGCGTGAAGCCCAGCAGGCTGAGCAGACACAGTAAGTAAATGCTGACGTCTTCTGATTGGTATGCCCAGCACGGCAAGATGCCGCGTCTGTACGTACCCGTGGCGTTTGCGCCAGGGGCTCAGGTGGTGTTGCCGGAAGGTTCGGCACGCCACCTGACGCGGGTGCTGCGTATGGGTGTGGGCGCAACGCTGGTAATGTTCGATGGCCAAGGGCGTGAAGCCGGCGCTCGGTTGAGCGAGGTGAATCGCAAGCAAACCGTAGTTGAGATAGAGGCTTGCTGGCCGGGACAGGCGGAATCCCCGCTTGCCGTGCATCTGGGCCAAGCGATTTCCAAGGGGGATCGCATGGACTACGCTATCCAGAAAGCGGTGGAGCTGGGCGTTGCCGCCATTACCCCCCTTTATACCGAGCACGGTGATGTGCGCTTGAAAGGCGAGCGAGAGGCGAAAAAGCTCGCGCATTGGCAAGCGGTGGCGGTGAGCGCTTGTGAGCAATGTGGCCGCGCCACGGTGCCGCCGGTGCATCCACCCCTTGCCTTGGCCGACTGGCTTGCCAAGCGTGATGAAAGCTTATGTCTGGTTCTGCATCCTGCCACTCAAGGGGCGCTCGAACAGGCGGTTTCCCCCGAGAAGGTGGCGCTGTTGATCGGCCCTGAAGGTGGGCTATCCTCCCAGGAGGTCGAGGCAGCACTGGCCGCCGGGTTTTCTTCGCTGACGCTGGGTCCGCGTATCCTGCGCACCGAAACCGCGCCGGTGGTGGCTCTTTCTCTCCTTCAGGATCGTTTTGGGGATCTTTGAGTTTATTTTTCCCCAGCTATTTTTTTTGCATCAGTTTTTGTCTGCACCACCATTTTTTCTTCGGCATTCTTTTTCCAGGAAGACACCAATGGCTCATGAACCCCAAGTGCCTGCTCCCGGGCTGCTCGTTTCAGGTAAGGCTCAACTCGGGGATGTGGCCTATTTGAAGGTAGTCACGGTGAATGATACCGGGGCTTTTCTCGACTGGGGCCAGCCCAAGGATCTGTTGCTACCCTACAGCGAACAGCGCTTTCGTCCTGATCCGGGCAAGCGCGTGCTGGTGAAGGTATATGAAGACGAACGCGGCAGACCGGTTGCGACGATGCGTCTGGATCGCTTCCTGACCGACGACGCCTGGGTTCTGGAAGAAGGCGAAGCGGTGGACTTGGTCGTTGCGGATGCCACCGATCTGGGGATGAAAGTGGTGGTCAATCATCGCTACTGGGGATTGATCTTTCAGGATGACATTACCCAGCCGCTGAGGCGCGGCCAAGCACTCACTGGCTATGTCAAACAGCGCCGTGACGATGGGCGGTTGGATATTTCCTTGTTACCGCCGGGCGCCGCTCGTCTGGATGTGGTGGGTGACAAGATTCTGGAGGCTCTGCGTTTGAGCGGAGGCTATTTACCTTTGGGCGACAAGAGTGCCGCCAATGAAATCAAGGCGCGCCTGGGTGTCAGTAAAAGTGCCTATAAGCAGGCCATTGGCCGGCTTTACAAACAACGCCTGATCTCTCTTGAACCGAATGCTATTCGCCTGCTTCCGGGAGCTTTGGATGAATGAGTGCATTATCCAGGACGGTTGGACGGGAGCCAGCCGTGCGGCATACTGCCAGTCTATTGTTCTTGCCGGAATGTTGCCTAGATGAGCCAAAATAGCTTCAAGCTCGGCGTGGTAATGGATACCATTGCCGACCTCGCCTACAAGAAAGATTCGACCCTGGCCATGTTATGGGCCGCTCAGGATCGCGGTCACTCACTGCATTATATGGAACAGCAGGATCTGTTTCTGAATGCAGGCCAGGCTTATGCCCGCATCCGCCCCTTAACGGTACATCGTGACCCGGTTCGCTGGTTCACATTGGGTGAAGCAGAGGCACGGCCGCTGGCTGAGCTGGATGCGATCCTTATGCGTAAGGATCCCCCGGTGGATCTCGAGTTTACCAACGCCATTCACCTCTTGGGCTTTGCCGAACGTGAGGGCGTATTGGTGGTCAATCCCACCAGGGCGTTGCTTGAATGTAATGAAAAGCTATTTGCCCAGCAATTTCCCCAGTGTTGCCCGCCGTCGCTGGTGGCCAGCAATGTCGATGTGTTGCGTGCCTTCCATGCCGAGCATGGGGATGTGATCTTCAAGCCGCTGGATGGCATGGGCGGCACGGGTATCTTCCACATTACCCCTGAGGGTCGCAATCTGGGCGCGGTGCTCGAACAACTGACGCTACAAGGCCATCGGCAGATCATGGCGCAGCGCTATTTGCCGGCAATCAAGGAGGGGGATACCCGAATTCTGCTGGTTGATGGTGAACCCGTGCCCTATGGCTTGGCACGCATACCCTCCGCTGGGGAGACTCGCGGTAACCTGGCGGCAGGAGGACAGGGTGTCACCCGCGAATTGACCGAACGCGATCACTGGCTGATTCAACAGATACAGCCCATGATTCGTGAAAAGAACCTGATATTCGTAGGGCTGGATGTGATTGGTGATTATATTACTGAAATCAACGTCACCAGCCCCACTTGTGTGCGTGAAATCGACGACCAGCGGGGCACCGATATCGCTGGCCTGTTGCTGGATGCCATCGAGCGTCGTCTAGCGTAATGCGTCCGCTTTTTTATTGTTTAGCCGGCCGGGATAGGGTGCCTGTGGCGCTGTGGTTTACGTTCCGGTCAGGCATCGATCAGATGGAGCGTCGGCACTTGCCTGAACGCCCGGGAGCCTCATGCAAAGTTTGAAACATCATTTCCTTCTTGCCATGCCGCATCAGGAAGACCCCAACTTTTCCGGTAGTCTGGTCTATCTCTGTGACCATGATGAAAACGGCAGCATGGGAGTGATCGTCAACCATCCTTTGGATGTTACCTTGGATGCTCTCTTCGATCAGCTGGAGTTGGGAGGCGAGGAAAGTCCGCATCGTGAGACGCCGGTATATTTCGGAGGACCGATGCACAAGGACCGTGGCTTTATTCTGCATCGCGGTGACAGCGACGATTGGGACTCCAGTATCCAAGTCGAAGACGGAATCGCGCTGACCACCTCCATGGATATTTTGCAGGCCCTGGCGGTCGGCCGAGGCCCTGAGCATTTTCTGGTGTGCCTTGGCTGCGCAGGCTGGGACGCCGGGCATATGGAAGAGGAGCTCAAGGATAATGCCTGGCTGACGGTGGAAGGGCAGAGCAATATCCTGTTTAGCATGCCTCCCGCCGAGCGCCTGTCGGCAGCGGCGGGGGTGCTGGGTATTGATCTCAATCTGATGACGCGAGACGCGGGGCACGCCTGATGGCCGAGGTAGGACAGCGTCTGGTGTTGGCATTCGATTATGGTACGCGCCGCATCGGGGTAGCCGTCGGCAATGAAATGCTGCATAGCGCGCGGGAGCTTTCTGCGCTACCGGCCCGCGATGGCATTCCCGATTGGAATGTCGTCGCCCGGCTCATCGACGAATGGCAACCGGATGTTTTCGTGGTGGGGCTGCCGATCAACATGGATGGCAGTGAATCTGCAATGAGTACGCGCGCGCGTAAATTCGGCAACCGACTCCATGGGCGTTACGGCAAGCCTTGCGAAATGATCGATGAACGCGGCTCCACTCGTGAAGCCAAATCGATTGCTCGCGAAGCCGGCCATCGTGGCAACTATCGCGAGCACAGCGTGGACGGTATCGCTGCGGTATTGATTCTTGAAGGTTGGTTCGCCCACAGAGAAGGGTTGCCAGGTGGGCGAAGCGCGCTTTAATGAAGTAACCTCGGTTTAGCGATCCAGGACGCCAATCTGCTTGGGTACGAACCAGCGTACCGGGCGCATATTCTCTTCGATCAAATCCTCCACCTTTAACAAGGTAGCGAAAATCGCCATACGCATGGGGATGCCGTTATCAGTCTGGCGAAAGATCGCCAGGCGTGGGTCACCGTTCAAATCCACATTGAGATCGTTAGCACCGGACCGGCTGTCGCGAGGCAACGGATGCATCACAATGGTGGTCGGTGAACAGTGCTGGTCAAGAAAAGCGCGGTCAACGATGAAGTCCTGGGAGACACCACTAAAACTCTCATTCATTTCCGTGGTGAAACGTTCTTTCTGGATACGCGTGGTATACACCACATCCAAGTCAGAAAAATCGCACGACAAGGTGTCGCGCTGTTCAATCTGATGCCCGCGAGATGCTACGAGATCGATCAGATATCCCGGCATTTCCAATCCCGGTGGGGAAACCAGGGTGATGCGCAAAGGGTCGTAAAGCGATAACAGCTTAATCAAGGAATGCACTGTCCGGCCATACTTCAGGTCACCAGTGAGCAGAATGTGAGCTCCAGCCAGTTTTTTGCCTAGCCGAGCAAATTCCTTGTCGATGGTATAAAGATCCAGCAATGCCTGGCTGGGGTGTTCGCCGGGGCCATCCCCCCCATTGATGACAGGCACATTCGTTGCAGCGGCAAATTCCGCCACTGAGCCTTGTTCAGGATGACGCATCACTATGGCGTCTACATAGCCGCTCATTACGCGACTGGTATCATAAAGCGATTCCCCTTTCGCCATTGAAGAAAACGTGAACCCGGTGGTGTCGCATACGCTGCCCCCTAGCCGGCAGAAGGCGGCATTGAAACTCACACGGGTTCGGGTGCTGGCCTCAAAGAATAAATTGCCCAGAACAGCACCCTCAAGCACGCGAGTAATCCGGCGGCGTTGAGCGATCGGTTCCATGCGTGCTGCAACGCGCAGTAGGTGATCAACGTTTTCGCGCTCTAGGGAGTCGACGGAAAGCAGGTGGGAACTCATCTCGAACCTCGGCGATTAGGGAAGTAGCCTCTAGTGTAACCGTGTGGGCTGGCTACCCCGAAGGGCTTTTATAGGAGGTTTCCGGTCTTTTTGGGGTTTTTTATCTCCAGGGCTTGCCAGTGTCCCGGCCAGGAGGTAGAGTACGCATCCGCTGCCGGGAACGCCAGGCGTTTCCAGCGGTGGAGCTTGCTGAAAAGCAAGCAGTGTCAATGAGTTAGCGCT
>NZ_WTKP01000001.1 GCF_009793355.1 Vreelandella zhuhanensis | reverse complement strand
TGCTTGCCTTGATCATCGATCCAGGCGTAGCTGGATTCGAACGGCTCGCGACCGAAATGGCCGTAAGCCGAGGTCAAGCGGTACATCGGATGCAGCAGATCCAGCATCCGGGTGATCGCGAAGGGGCGCAGATCAAAATACTCGCGCACCAGTTCGACGATCTTGGCTTCCTCGATCTTGCCGGTACCAAAGGTGTCGATAGCCACCGAGGTCGGTTCCGCCACGCCAATGGCATAGGCCACTTGAATTTCGCATTTGTCGGCAAGGCCTGCAGCGACGATGTTCTTTGCCACATAGCGCCCAGCGTAAGTCGCGCTGCGGTCAACCTTGGACGGGTCCTTGCCCAAAGTGTCGCGTCACCTGGCGCAGCTGCGCAACTGCGGGTTGCTTATTGATCGGCGTGACGGCCAGTGGGTCTACTATTTTTTGGCGCCGGTGCTGCCCCGTTGGATAGAGGATGTCCTGAAGGCCGCTCAGCAAGGTCAGACAGAGCGTCTGGCCTTGCTGCAGAACCGCCTGGTCAGCATGGGGAATCGTCCGGAACGGCGATTTTCCATGTGTTGATAGAGCATACATGCAACATTAACGGATGAGTGCAGGTGATCTCACCTGCACATGCTGAAGCCATATCCGCAATCGACACAATGAATCAGGAATAGCGCCGGCGCTTGAAGGATACATCTCTCAGGTAGGCGGGATTCGTCCCGATCCGACGAAGGTTGGCCCAGGCCCCCTTGTAGTAGGGAATATGGTTGCGATCGGTCCATTCGCTGACAACGTCGCCCTGCACCCCGTTGGGATAGCCGAACATCATGAAGACCTGCCCGCGCTTCAAGTCGGGTTCCAGGTAGGCCATGGCGGTGGTTGCGCCGTAGTCGTTGTAAACCTCGACGATATCGCCGTTGGCGATACCCAGGGCTTCGGCGTCTTGGGGGTGAATTTCAATCGGCGCCATGGGGTAGCGACCCTTGCGAAAGGCCAGGTGCTGGTCGTGGTAGGCAGACTGCCAGATCTGGTTGGTGCGACCGTTGTTGATCCAGAAGTCATAGCGCTCTTTCTGGCGCTCGATCACCTCGGGGAAACCGTTCCAGGGCGATGGCTGGAAATGCGCCTTGCCGTCATCGGTATCGAAGTTATTGTCGGTGTAGAGCATCTCGGTGCCGATGAGTTTGCCGTCCTGATACGCCTTGATGGGCAGTTGAACGCCATTGTTGCCGGCCTTGCGCAGGCGCTCATAGGTGGCCAGGTGCCCGGTCGGGCCACCTTGGCTGTCGATCTCCTTCTCATGAGCCATGCGGAAGCCGTCGTTGAAGGCATCTTCATCGGTCGTCCAGTCGAACCCGGCGAAACGCTCGGCCATGGCTGCGTTGCCAGCCGACTCGTAGCGTTGCTTTAGGGCATTGGCCATGTTGGCCGCAATCAGCCAGTCGGGCCTGGCGATGCCGGGAGGGTCCATGAAGCGCTCGGACAGCCGCAATCGCCGCTCGCCGTTCATGGAGGTCAGGTTCATCTCCCCAGGGTGGGTCGCCGGCAGTACCAGATGGGAATATTCGGCAAACTTGGTGCGGTAGAGGTCAATATCGACGATGAACAGGCCACCTTGGTTCTTGACGGCGTCATAGATGATATCGATCAGCTCATCAGTGGTGGCGCCACGTGCCTTGGCCAGCGCCTGGTTGACGATGGCGGCTCGGCGCTTGATGACCTGACGATAGGTTTCGGCATTGAGGGTAGTCTGGAAAGCATTGCAGGCCCAGACCGTCAGCATCATGCCGTTGCCCTTGATCAGTTCCTTATCGATATAGGGCGCAGGGCGTCCACCGGGATAAGGTGGGCGCGTATAGCCTTCCTGATGACCGCCCATACGCACCACGCCGGTGCCTCGACGACCCACGTTATGGGTCGCCACAACGAGATTGACGATGGCGGACTGAATCCGATAGTTGTCGTTGCCCCAGATCACGCCCTTCTCATAGGCGTGCATGGTGCGCGGGGCATGGCCGCTGGCCTTGGGCCGGTAGGCCCACTCGGCGGCCTTGATGATATCGGCCCGATCCAGGCCGGTAATGCGGCTGCTCTCGTCCAGCTCCATGCGATTGGCGGCGAGCATCTCATCAAAGCCGCTGGTGTGCTCATCGATAAAAGTTTGATCGTGCCAACCCTGGTCGACCACATAGGTGAGTAGCCCATTGAACAAGGCGGTATCGGTGCCCGGCTGGATCGCCAGATGCAGGACATTTTCCTTTCCGGCGACGGTCTCGCAGATTGCCACGGTGGGTGTGCGCCGTGGATCGACCAGGATGACCTTTCCCTTGCCGACCGTCTCGGCGGGAAACCATTCCCGTTTCTTGGCGATGTTGGCACCCCTAAGGTTCGGCTCCCAGTGGGCTAGAAACCAGTTCGACTGCGTCTCGTAGGAGTTGCCGCCGATGGAAAAGATAACATCGCAGACTTCCGCATCTTCGTAGCTGTTGTTGAGCTCACCAATGCCCATGTCGCGGCTGGCATGGCATTCCGAGTTGTAGGCGGGGCGGTTGTGGATCCGCACCATTTTCGTCTGCATGCCGTTGAAAATCAGCTTGCCGGTCGCCCAGGTATTCTCGAAGCCGCCGCCCGCGCCGCCATGGTCGAAGAGGTTGAAGAACAGCTGGTCGGGCCCGTCATTGTCGAGGATGCGTTGGGTCAGGCCGGCATACAGAGCCATTGAGCGTTCCCAATTTGTTTCTACCCAATCATCCCCACTATATACCAGCGGATACTTGAGACGCCGCTCGCCGATCGGAGTGCCTTCCGAATACATCACGCTGGCCATCTGGCCACCCCGCGTCGAAGACAGTCCTTGGTTAACGCTACATTCCTTGTCGGGGAGGATCATGATGTTGTATTCGCGACCATCATGATTCTGAATTCGGTTGACCATGGCTGGCGTCATGGTGATCTGCATGGGAGGGAGTTGGCGGGTGAAGTCGAGTCCCAGCGCATTCTGGTCGGCGGCCCTGCCGCCTTCCTGGTTGGCGGGCCACTTGTAGACGTGGTAGCCACAGCCGACGATGCAGAAGTGGCAGGCCATATTGGTCTTCTGGGCATCCGCCGGGGGCAGAGGGATTCGGTCCTTGAATTGCGTCATTATTATTCTCCCGATTCAGATGATGTTGGCCTGGCGACCATAGATCAGGCCATCGACCGATACGGCAAATAGGGTATCTTCGGCTTCGTCATACTCCAGAAGTATCCGGGGCAGACTTTCGGTGGCATGACCGATCACCATCTGGCCGGCGTTATCGGGGTCGAAGATGCTGTAGTGGCAGGGACACTTGAAGGTTTCCGCTTCCTTGTCGTAATTGACCGGGCAGCCCATATGTGTGCATTGGGTGCTGTAGGCCACCACATCCCTGTCAGGACCTACCCCTCCCTTGACCTCACGTCCCTTGCGTATCAGCACGCAGGGCGAGCGGTTATCGGGATAATTGAAGTAGATGGGTTGATTGACGTTGACATCTCCTAGCCGGGCGATCACCTCTCGCGGGTAGGGGAGGGTCGTGCTGCCGGCGGGAGACGAGGGACTGCCTGGCTGTGCTCGAGCAACGGGAGATAGCGAAAGGGTACCTATAGCAGCGCTGCTACCGGTCAATTTCAGGAAGTTACGGCGACTCAGTCGAGACATTGTCTGGCACTCCGATGTTGTTGTTAGGAAAGCCCGAATCCGGGCAGTTCAGGAGTGATATATGGTTATATGTATTTAATGCATGCAATTCAGGCTAGCCCTGCCTTGACAGGTGCGCAAGGACGAAAGGCCTTGCTCAGGTCTTCAGCAGAGTCTCGATCTTGCCGCGGTCCGGCACGCTACCGCTGTGCACCAGCGTGCCGTCGACGGCCACGGCCGGGGTCGACATGACTTTATAGCCCATAATGGCGGCCGGGTCGGTTACCTTTTCTACCTCGACCTCGATACCCAGTTCGCCGGCCACCGCCTGAATCTGCTCGGCGGTGGTCACGCACTTCTTGCAGCCGGTACCCAGTACTTCGATCTTCTTCATGGTCTTGCTCCTTTGCGCTTATTGAAGTTGAAGTCCGCTGAACAGCCAGGGGCTCAGCAGGTTGATCAGCCAGCCAACGATCATGAAGTTGGCCAGCAGAATGACGAAGATGGTGGCCAGCAGGCGCCACTGCATGACCTGCTTGAGCATGATGAATTCGGGGAAACTGGCCGCCACGGTGCTCATGCAGAAGGCCAGGGTGGTGCCTACCGGCAGCCCCTTGAGAATCAGGCTTTCCATGACGGGAATGACCCCGGTCGCGTTGGAATACAGGGGCAGGCCAGCAAATACCGCGACCGGTACGTTCCACCACTGGCCGCTACCCAGGTTGTCGGCGAACCAGCCGTCGGGCACGAAGCCATGCAGACCGGCGCCCAGGCCGACGCCGATGATCACCCACTTCCAGATCCGCCCGACGATCTCCTTGAGCTCGTCGCGGGCAAATTCGTGGCGGTCCTTCAGGGTGAGCGTGGGCGTCTCGGGGGCGGGCTCGTCATCATGGGGCGTCGCGGTGGCCTGCTGGTAGGCCTTGGCCGCGAAATCCTTCAGCCAGCGCTCGCCCTTGAGAGTATCGAGGAGCATGCCGCCGCCGATGCCCACGCCCATGCCGATGACGACATAGACCAAGGTGAACTCCCAGCCGAGCAGGCTCCATAGCATGATCACCGCGACCTCGTTGATGATCGGCGAAGTGAACAGAAAAGCCATGGTGATGCCCAGCGGAATGCCTGCACTGGTGAAACCCAGAAATAACGGAATGCTCGAACAGGAACAAAAGGGGGTGATGGCGCCGAAGCCGGCACCGAGCCCATAACCGGCCATTCTTGGCTTCTGCTGGATGTAGTGGCGCACCCGCTCCAGATTCAGCGAGGCGCGCATCAGCGCGATCACGTAGATCATTATCACCAACAGCGCGAATATCTTGGTGGTGTCCTCGACGAAGAAATGCAGCGAGGTACCCAGCTTGCTGGTGGGGTCCAGGCCCATCAGTTCATAGACCAGCCAGTCGGCCAGCCACGTAAAGACCTCCAGCATTGCCATGCTCTCCTTGTGTAATAAGTGTCGCTACACAAGAAGACGCAGTACAAGGCAAAAGGATACCGTCTCGAAGTGAAATGATACGTCTAGCCGTGGTCGGCACGATGGCAGCAGATGCGCCCCTGCTCATCAAAGATGATGCCACATTGCTCGATCAGTCGTTCGCGCAACCGTTGCCTGGCTCTACGAAGCCGCGCCTTGGTGGCCGGCAAGCCTAGACCATGATGCTCGGCATAGTCGGCCTGGCGAAGACCTTCCAGGTCGCAGCGACTCAGGATATCGCTGTCCTCCGGCGATAGATGCGGGAGCGCACGCGCGATACAGACGATCAGACTATCCACGGGGGCGTGGGTTTCGGTCGCTGCCGGAAGCTCGGGTGGGTCGCCGGCCACCCAGCGTCCCGAGCGGCGCTGCTGATCGATCCATTGATGTCGGGCCACACGGAATAACCAGGCACGGGGAGAGTCCAGCTGGCAGAAACGGGTACGGTGGGCAAGCGCCTTGGTATAGACGATTTGAAGGAGGTCGTCGGCGACATCGTGATCGCCGCCGTGTCTGATCAGGAAGCCACGGAGTTCGTCTCGGTGAGCTTGCCAGGCGGATTCGATGCAGGGGTATCGCTGGGGCTCGGCCGTCATTTTGTCTCTCTACAGAAAACTTATGGTAAGCCGCTGGCGCGTCGTGACATGCCAGCGGCCGGGCGTCAGAGGGTTTCCAGCGCCAAGGCGATGCCCTGACCGCCGCCGATACACAACGTGACGATGCCACGGTGTTCGCCGTTGCGCTGCATGGCATGTAACAGGCGGGTGGTCAGCACCGCGCCGGAGGCACCAATCGGATGGCCGTGAGCGATAGCGCCGCCCTCCACGTTGACGATCTCTTCCGGCAGACCGAGTTCGCGCTGGCAGGCCAGGGCAATGGCGGCGAAGGCCTCGTTGATTTCCACCCGGTCCAGATCGTCTACCGACCAGCCGGCGCGCTCAAGCGCCTGCTTGACCGCCGGAACCGGGCCGATGCCGAAGTAGCCAGGCTCTACGGCACCGATGCCGAAAGCCACCAGGCGGGCTATCGGGGTAAGGCCCTGCCGCTCGGCCCAGTCGCGATCGGCAACGATCATCGCCGCAGCGCCACTGTTGAGCCCGGGGGAATTACCTGCGGTGATGGTACCTTCTTTACGAAAGGCGGGCTTCATCTTACCCAGCGATTCCAGGGTAATATCCGGGCGGTTGTGCTCGTCGCGGGCGAAAGTGGTGGTGCCCTTGCGGCTGGTGAGTTCCACCCCGGCAATTTCAGCATCGAAGTGGCCTGCTTCCTGGGCCTTGGAGAAGCGCTGCTGAGAGCGCAGCGCCCAAATGTCCTGGTCTTCGCGGGAGATGCTGTAGCGGCTCACTAGATCTTCGGTATGCCAGCCGGAGTGCTTGCCGCTGAAGGCGTCGTTGAGGCCGTCGAGCAGCATAGTATCGTGCATGGTCACGTCGCCCATGCGTGCGCCCCAGCGCCCCTGGGGCATCACATAGGGGGCGCGGTCCATGTTCTCCATGCCGCCGGCGATGGTGCAGTTGGCCATGCCGCTCCAGATCTCCATGGCCGCGCTGACCACTGCCTGGGCGCCGGAACCGCAGACCCGATTGACGGTCAGCGCCGGGACTTCCACGGGAAGTCCGCCGCCGATGCCGGCCTGACGGCCCGAGTTCATCCGGCAACCCGCCTGAATGACGTGACCCATCACCAGTGACTCCACCTTGTCGGCAGCAAGCCCGGAACGGGAAAGCGTCTCCTGAATGACACGAGCGCCCAAGTCGGTGGCGGGGGTGTCCTTGAGGCTACCGCCATAGGTGCCGATGGCCGTGCGCACGGGGTGGCAGATGACGACATCGCGAGATGACATGAATGTTCTCCAGCTAGTGAGTCGGTCGGAAGGCCGGGAAGGCCGCTTTCGTGTACCTCTCACCTATAGCAGTGAATGGGTGACATTGCTCCGACAGACATCAAACCCCAGGCGGTCAGTGCCTTCATCGTGCGTGAAGCGGCGACCAGGCGGGAGAGAAATCCACGACGATCAGAATGTGCTTGAATATGGGGTTACTGCTTCGAGCGGGTGGGTGAAGCGCCTTCTACGAACAACTTCTTCATGCCCATGAAGCCCTCGACGTCGAGCCTCAGGTCCTGATCGACCAAGGCCGGGTCGATATGCAATGTCACCTCCTCTTGCTCAACGCAGGTATAGCGCTCCGGCGCATCCGGGACCCTGGCCTCGGCCACCGTGATATCGGCCCCACCACCGCAGCAACCATGGCGGGGCGAGAGGCGAACCGTGGCCACACCGCCCTTGCTCTTCAGCCATTCGCGGGCGCGATCACTGACCTTGATGGCCATGGGTCAGCCCCTGGCCCCGGCGGCAGTTGACGCATCGGCCTCAGGGAAATGGTGGCGTGTCTGGTTGGCAATGCGTACCAGCACCAGCATCAGTGGCACCTCTACTAGCACCCCAACTACCGTGGCCAGGGCCGCACCGGACTGCAGGCCGAACAGGGCGATGGCGGCGGCCACGGCCAGCTCGAAGAAGTTGCTGGCACCGATCATCGCTCCTGGGGCGGCGACATTGTGGGGCACTTTCCACGCCTTGGCCCAGCCGTAGGCGATGAAGAAGATCAGCACGGTCTGGATGATCAGCGGGATGGCAATCAACACGATATGCAGCGGGTTGTTGAGTATGACATCGCCCTGGAAGGCGAATAGCAGCACCAGGGTGATAATCAGGCCGATGGGAGTGATCGGTCCCACCTTCTTCATGAAGACGTTGTCGTACCACTCGATGCCGCGTCGGGCGATCAGGGTGCGCCGGGTCAGGTAACCGGCGGCCAGCGGGATGACGATGTAGAGCACCACCGACAGCGCCACCGTGTCGTAGGGTACCTGGATGTTCGACACGCCGAGCAGCAGGATCACGATGGGGGCGAAGGCGAACAGCATGATCAGGTCGTTGACCGCCACCTGTACCAAGGTATAAGCGGCATCGCCACGGGTCAGGTAGCTCCATACGAAGACCATGGCGGTACAGGGCGCAGCGCCGAGCAGAATAGCGCCGGCCAGGTACTGGCTCGCCAGCTCCTCTGGAATGAAGGGTCGGAACAGCACTATCAGGAAGAACCAGGCGATGGCGAACATGGTGAAGGGCTTGATCAGCCAGTTCACCGTGGTAGTGATGACCAGCCCCTTGGGCTGGCGGCGCACACCGAGCACGGCGGTAAAGTCGATCTGCGCCATCATGGGAAAGATCATCGCCCAAATCAGGATGGCCACTGGAATCGATACCTGAGCATATTCGAAGCGCGACAGCGTCTCGGGCACCGCCGGAGCGAACTGGCCGAGCAGTACCCCGGCGACGATGGCCAGCGCCACCCATACCGAAAGATAACGCTCGAAACGGCCCATGCCCTCGGTGGCGCTAGGAGCTTGGGATTCCTGGTGTTTGGTCATGGTGTGGCTCCTGTCAGATGGCGCGCTGGTTGGCCCGAGCGGAGAGCTGTTCGGCCGACTCCTTGCGTTCGGAGTAGCGATCGGTGAGCGCCTCGCTGCGGCCACGTACCAGCAGGGTGAATTTCACCAACTCCTCCATGACGTCGACGATGCGGTCATAGAAGGGCGAGGGTTTCATGCGGTCGTTGTCGTCGAACTCCATGAAGGCCCTGGGCACCGAGGACTGGTTGGGGATGGTCACCATACGCATCCAGCGCCCCAGCACGCGCAGCTGGTTGACCGTGTTGAACGACTGGGAGCCGCCGCACACCTGCATCAGGGCGAGGGTCTTGCCTTGGGTGGGGCGCACCGCGCCCAGCGCCAGAGGAATCCAGTCGATCTGCGCCTTCATGATGCCGGTCATGGCGCCGTGGCGCTCCGGTGAGCACCACACCATTCCCTCGGCCCACTCGGCAAGCTCACGCAGCTCCGCCACCTTGGAGTGGCTGGCCTCTTCTGCGTCGGGCAGCGGCAGCCCTCGCGGGTCGAAGATGCGGGTCTCGGCGCCCATGGCACGTAGCAGCCGGGCGGCCTCCTTCGCCGCTAGCCGGCTGAAGGAGCGCTGCCTGAGCGAGCCGTAGAGCAGCAGGATGCGCGGGGAATGCTCGCGGTCCCCGGGGCTGCCAAGGCTGGCCGCATCGGGCACCCGGAACAGCTCGCGGTCGATGTTGGGCAGGTCGTCGAGGGGACGAGTCGTCACGGGGTATCTCCTTGTCGGATCTCTTCGCGGGATGCGCGCTGGTGGATCTCCTCCAAGGCCTGCCGCAGGGCGTCGTCGGACATCCGATCCAGGGGCAGGGCCACCATGGTCTCTATGCGCCGGTGCAGGGCGCCGAAGGTGCCAGCAAAGGCGACCTCGGCCTCGCTGCCCTCGGCTCTCGAGGGGTCCAGCACGCCCCAATGGGCCTTCACGGCCCTGCCGAGGAAGAGCGGGCAGGCCTCGCCGGTGGCATCATCGCAGACGGTGATAACGACATCCGGTATCACCTCGAGATCGTCCCAGGTCTTGCTGTAAAGCCCACGAGTGGAAATGCCATTCTTCTCCAGTCAGATCAGCGTCAGCGGGTTGACCTCGCCGGTCGGGTGGCTGCCGGCGCTCCAGGCGCGATGCCGGGTCTCGGCCAGGTGGTTGAACAGAGCCTGGGCGTAGATGGATCGGCAGGAATTGCCGGTGCAGAGAAACAGTACGTTCATGGTGTCTCCATCGAGACGCTCATCGGGGATGACCATCAGGGCGTTGTGCCATTCAGCATATATGGAAAATCATATATGCTCAATGTCGTCACTCGGATGCCGGCGCGTTGCGCTGCTCCGGAGCACGCTGGAAGGCCGGCGAGACCTCTCTGGGGTCCTGGATCTCGCGGTGCCTGGCGGCGGCCTCGGCCCACCAGCCGAGCTGGCCCAGGGCGCGCCCGAAGTAGCTGGCCCAGCGGTCCGGGTCCTCGCGGAAGCGGCCGTCCTCATCGAGGGCCTCCTGGGCCTTCGGCACGTGGATCATCGCCGAGACCGGCAGGCAGCCGAGCTCGGCGAGGAAGGTGCGCATGGCAACCGCCGCCCGGACACCGCCCCACTGGCCGGCAGAGTAGGTGACGATGGCGCTGGGCTTGAAGGCGTAGAGGGAGCTGCCGAAGTGGTTAAGCAGGTGGGCGAGCACCGGGCTCATGGAGTGGTTGTACTCGGGGCTGACCATGATGTAGCCGTCGGCGGCCTCGATCTTGTCGGCCAGGGTCTCCAGAGTCTCGGGCACCTTCGCCTTCGCGTAGGCGAAGTGCGGCTTGAAGACGGCGCCGAACTCGATCTCCAGCGGGTCGATCAGCTCTACGCTGGCGCCGTCGGCCTCAAGCAGCTGCACGCAGGTACGAGCCACGCGCAGACCGAGCCGAGCGGGGGCAGGAGGGGTGCTGTTGCGGATGGTACCTAAGAACACTAGGAAATGGGGCATGGGTTGATAACCTCAGGCATGATCGAAAGATGCTGCCACGTTAGCAGATTCTTTAGCAGGAGCTAGCCTAATACCGCTTAGTGGTCAGAGTCAGATCAGTGCGTAACGCACCCGCGCCGATATCGTCTCGCTGACGACAACAGTGCCGAGGATTGCGATCAGGATAGTGACCAAAAGGTGTAGATAGAAGTCTGTTAGCTCCATGAAGGAGTAGAAGGATTTTGATGTATATTTGCATATTCTTAAGAATCGGCTTTGGCCGAAACCAGATAAAAAAGGCTCTTCGTCACTTCATGTGGATTTGGCCTGATCGAACAGGCGGCCCACCGGGCTGCCAATCAGGTAGATCATGGCGATGAAGTTAATCTCGTTCCGGTAGCCGCGTGCCCGTGACCGAGCCGCCTGGAACAGACCATTCATTCCTTCCAGTCTTGCGTTCGTCAATCCCGAGTGCCAGCGTCTGACCACCGCGTCGGCGTGCCGCTCAAGCGTCGCCAGGGCCTTCCCCATCGGCTTCAGTAGTGGCTTTTCAGAAACCGCCGCCTGCATGACCTTAAGGTAATTCGTGATGCGCCACCGAGCCGCTCTGGGCGTCGGGGCCTTCTGGATCCAGCGTAGCTTCTCCTTGATCACCCAGGCATCGGCAGTGGCGCTTTGATCGGCTACCAACTCCTGGAGCGCCGCCAACTGTTTGGGTGTCAGGTTCTCGTTGTCCAGGTTCTTCAGCAGTGCCCAGCGCAGCGACTTGGGGTGTCCCTGCTCGCGGCGCTCTTTCTTGCGTACCTCGTCCAGCCGCTTGGTGAAGGTCTGCACGATATGGAACCAGTCGACCGTTACCTCTGCCTTGGGAAGGTGCTCGGTCACGCCGCTAAGGAAGGCTGGCGACATGTCGCAGACGACCTCGACCACATTGTCCGTATCGCCGCCATGGGCCGCCATGGGCCGCCAGGAAGGCGCTGAAAGCCTGGATGGCATCCTTGCCGCAGCCTGGGACGGCAAAGATAACCGGTTCCTGCTTGCGCTGCATGTCGAGGAACACCGTGACATAGCGATGACCGCGCCGAGACGCGGTTTCGTCCACGCCGACAGTCGCCACATTGGACAGGTCCAGTTCCCCAGCATGCGGCCCACGTAGTGATGCACGATGCGCCATAGTCGTTTATCAGAAATCTCCAGCTGCCGGGAGACAGCCAGCACCGGCATCTCCTTGACCAGTGACATGGCCGCTTGCTCGAACAGCAGGGTGAAGTCGCTGCCCGGCCGCGCCCAGGGAACCTCTATGCGTTTGACGCCATGTTCAGGACACTTCGTGCGAGGCACACGAGCATGCAGGTAACAGTGGTGCTGGAAGAAGTTCAGATGCCGCCAGGTTTTGTCGGCAAAGTCATGAGCTTGGCAGGCTTTACCACACTCCGGACAGGGATAGAGACTGCCTCGTTCCGCCTCGACATAGAGTTCCAGGCGGTGGGGCGACACGGCGGTATCCAGGTGCTGGTCCTTGAGGATCCAGGGCGCTTCCAAGCCCAGGCCGAGCGTTAAAATCTGGGTGCCGTCCATGTCATACCTACTGCCGTTGTGGAGGTCATATTCTGGCCCAGCTCAGGGGACGAATTCCACACCCAACGTCGAAGAGCCTATAAGTGAGACGTATCACGTTTTTAAGAAAGGTCCGCAGGTGTCTCCTGACGCTTTGTCAGATAGTGTTTGGCCGCTCCCAGAAAATGCAGGGCTATGAGGGTGGGCAACACGTAAATACCCAGCATGATATGGGCGGTTTCAGCCGGCTCATGCAGCACCTCAAGTGATTCCAAGGGCAGAGCAACACGGAACCAACCGAACACATTGATGGCTTCACCTTCCGTAAAAATGTACAGAGGACCGGTTATCACCTGTAGAACCAGTGCAAACAGCATCGCGACTTGCACGCAGTAGGCCACCTGAGACTCCAGTCGTGTGCGTCCCTGGTTGGGTGGGAAGCCCTCATAGAGACGATAGGTCATTCGCCAGAGGATGAACCAGAAAACGAAAAAACCTAGGGCGATATGAACACTCATGACATAACGCCCTGTGTTTTCGCCGGGTGCGTAGGCGGCCACAAACCCTAATACGAGCATGGTGATCACCAACAGGGCGGTGATCCAGTGGTTGAGAGTCGAGATTCCTGAGTAATTGCGCGGTGTTTTCATTCGACTTCCTTATAAAATAAAGGAATAGTGCTTGGACAGCATATGAGCGTTGACATGGCTTCTGGAAAAGTAGCAAACGGACTCTGTCATCACTCAGCCTAGCCGCCAAGCTCAGACATGTGTTTTAAGTCATTGTAGAATAGACACTAAAAGTCTGATTTGATTTGACTCAAGCGGAATTGCCTAAATGCCTCTAAGACGAAGGGACTTTTTGCCCGACCAGCTTACCTTTGTTCCAAGGCGCGCCGCGAGTGATGGAGGTGGTATCCATGGATGGGCCCTCCCAGGATGGAATACTTAGGATGGTTCAAAATATGTGATTTGCTCCGGTAAAGCGGACTTTAAATACGGTGTGGTAAAGAAGGGCTGGGTGTGCATCAGAAAGTGCTAAAAGATCGCTTTTGGCCGAAAGCAGATAAAAAAATAACTCAGATGGAGTCACGGCGCTTCTCGAAAGAAAGCGCGTGGCTCTATGCTATCGCGTCATGTGCAATCCTTATGGGTTAAACCGGATAGCTTGTAATTCAGCCACGAATAAAGTGCTTCTCTGAAGCAAAAAAGGGGCGGGTGAAGTCAGCTGCATCGAAAAGGCGAAGGGCGAGCTCCTCAAGCAGCGAGATACGTACCCCACTATGATACAGCGCATAATAACCAATCATGGGCGGTTGAGGCATCGTGTCTAGGGTCTCTAGTCCCTGCTCTTGGGCAAAACGCTGTACGCAGAATTTTGGTAGCACGCTGATGCCACGTCCCGCCGTCACTAGGCCAACGAGAGCAAGCAAGTTATCGGCTGTCTGGATGGCAGCGGTCATGCCCTGATGAGAAAGCCAGCGATTGACATCCTGCGCGAACCCCGAGCGTTTGCCCTGGCTGATCAGAGTGTAGCGCTCCAGCGCCCCTATGGGTATGGGGCGAGGGCCGTTCACTAAGCCCTCTCTAGCCATGAAGGCCATCTCCACTTCCTCCAGCAGCCGCGTTTCCACACCCGGTTGGGCAAAGGCCTCTGGGATCTGCGGTATTACTACCAGTTCCAACTCACCATCCTGAAACTGTTGATACAGGGTACGGCTCATATCGATGGTGATGTCCAGCCGGATGTCAGGGCGCTCGGTGGTGTAATTCCGTAGAAAGCCCGGTAGCCAAGTCAGGGCAGCCAATTCGGTGAAGCCGATACGTACACGATGGAGCGTGCCTTCAGGTTTGTTGTTGAGTTCGAGGATTCGCTTCGTACTTTCAGTTGTCTTGTAGGCTAGTTCTAGCAACTGTTCGCCCTCTGTAGTCAGCCTTGCGTTACGGCGCGTGCGGTCGAAGAGTTGTAGTCCAGTGGCCTGCTCTAGCTCAGATATGCGCTTGGAAACGGTGGACTGTGTCGCATTGAGGCGCTGGGAGGCGCGTTCAAAAGTGCCTAGCTCGACTACTTGGATGAAAGTCTCGATTTGTTTGAGAGTCAACATGGGTCACCTAAAAATGAATAAAACGACTTATAATATATGAATTTTATTCGCTTTTTTGAAAGTTTAAAATGCTTTTAAGTGGTTAGTGTTCTGTAGCATCAAGCTAGGTTACGCACCACGGCAAGCGACCTGGAAGCTCTAAAACATAACAGTAACAAGGAGTAAGGCGATGAGGGTGCAATCCAATTTGTTGCGGACGATAGTGCTGGGAGCGGCCGGGACGGTCCTGGTGGGCGGCCTGAGTACCTCGGCCTTGGCGGTAGACTACCCCTCCAAGCCGATCGAGATGATCGTTGCGTTCGGTGCTGGCGGCAGCACCGATACCATGGCGCGGATCTTCGCCAAATACGCCGAGAAAGAGCTTGGCGAGCGAATAGTGGTGGTCAACAGGCCCGGAGCAGGCGGCGAAATTGGCTGGGTGCACCTGGCCAACGCAGAGCCGGACGGCTACACCCTGGGTCTTATCAACTCGCCGGTGGTGGAGGTTTATCCGTTCACTCGCGAAGAGACAGTCGGTTACTCCCTCGATGAGATCCGTCCGTTGGCCAACGTGATCACTGATCCGGGCGTGCTGGCGGTCGCTGCCGACAGTCCTTACCAGACCCTAGATGACTTTGTTGGGGCGGTGAAGGACGATCCGGAATCGGTCGTCATCTCCCATGAGGGTCTTGGCGGTGATGATCACCTTGCGGCGCTCAACTTCGCCGAGGAAGCCGGCATCGACCTCAGCTTCGTGGCCTACAACGGTAATGCCGAAGCGACTGCCTCGCTGCTAGGCGGTCATATCACGGCCTTCGAAGGCAACATGTCAGAGGCGGCCTCTCAGATCCAGGAAGGCAAGGTGCGTGGCCTGGCGGTATGGTCCGACGAGCGGGTCGAGCCCATTGCCGACGTGCCTACCGGCAAGGAACAAGGTTATGACGTCCAGGCGGCGGCGTCCCGCGGCTTCGCCGTACCGGCCGGCGTGCCCCAGGAGGTCTATGACATGCTTCTGGCCGTTACCCGTGAGGTTGTCGAGGATCCGGAATTCCGTGCAGAGATGGATCAGCTCAACATGCCGATCAATGCCATCTACGGGCAGGATTACGTCGACTTCATCAACGATAGCCATGATCGACTGAAGTCGCTCTGGGAAAAAGATCCCTGGATCGAACAGTAAACGGCCACTAGAAGGAGGATCGCTCCATGACCCTCGACACTATCGATCGTAGTGTGGCCATGCTGGTGGGCGTGTTGTGTGGCGCTGTGGTGGTCGTGGGCCTGGGGATGCGCGGCGACGCGGGGCTCTTCCCCGCGATCGCTGCCACGCTAGGGCTTCTGGCTTGTATGGGGATTGGTCTTGACACCTTGCGCAGCCGGCCCCCCGACGAATTACCTCCCTCCTTGCCTTGGCACCGCTTCACCATCTGGTGCCTATGTATTCTGGGACTGCTGGGGCTGATGGTGACCGTCGGCACGTTTGTGGCGCTGCCGCTCTTCCTGCTTGCCAGCCTGCGGTGGCTGGGTCACTTGCGATGGGCGGCGGCCTTGATGATCGCCATCGCTTTCTCCGTCCTGATCTACGTGGTCTTTGTGTACCTTCTGGCCGTCCCGCTGCCCGCTGGTTGGCTGACTGACTAACGTCAGTCGACATCACTCCGAGAGACTCTCCATGGATGTATTGCTTCCCGCCCTCGGCAACGTGCTGGCGCCGATGGCTCTCTTGACACTGATTCTTGGCACCTTGGCTGGCATGACCATCGGCGCGCTGCCGGGGCTCTCCTCCACGATGGGCGTTGCGCTGTGCATTCCCATCACCTTCAACATGCCACCAGAGTTAGCGCTGATCCTGCTTGGCGCGGTGTACGTCAGCTCCGTCTATGGCGGTTCCGTGACCGCGATCCTGTTGCGCACGCCAGGCACTGACGCTTCCATCGCCACTGCGCTCGACGGCTACCCCTTGGCCGAGGCTGGACGCGGAGGGGAAGCGCTGGGCATGGCGACACTCGGCTCACTTTTTGGTGGGCTGTTCAGTGTGATCGTGTTGATCGCGATTGCCCCCCCTCTCTCCACGGTCGCATTGGCCTTCGGTCCCCAGGAGTACACCGTGTTGGCGATCTTCGGGCTGGTGACCATCGTCGGTGTGGCGTCGGATCGTCCGCTCAAGGGTGTTCTTACGGCAGCGGTGGGGCTGGTGTTGGCGGCTGTGGGACTGGATGCCTTTACCGGTGTCCAGCGGTTCACCTTCGGACAGAGCGAGTTGTTCGATGGAGTGCCGCTATTGCCGGTGCTGATCGGACTGTTTTCGGTCTCCCAGGCCTTCAACCTCTGCGTGCCCGCTGGCGGTGGCGTGCTGACAGGCAATGAGCAAAAGCTCAAGGGGCGCAGTTTGCCGCTGTGGCACGATGTCCGGCGCAGTTTGCGCACTATGCTGCGCTCCTCGGTGATTGGTTCGGTGGTGGGTATCCTGCCCGGTGCGGGGACCAGCATCGCTTCCTTCATTTCCTACAACGAAGCTCGACGTCATTCGCCGACCCCTGAGCGCTTCGGGAAGGGAGAGCTGGAAGGGGTGGCCGCCTCGGAATCGGCCAACAACGCCGTGACCGGTGGCACCCTGATTCCCACCTTGACGCTGGGCATTCCCGGCAATGCGGTCACGGCTGTCTTCGTCGGTGGGCTGACCATTCATGGCCTGATTCCGGGGCCGAGCTTGTTCACCGACCATGCCGAGACCACCTATACCTTGATCCTCTCGCTGCTGTTCGCCAACGTTCTGTTTGCGATTCTGGGTCTCTGGGTATGTCGTTATTTGGTGGTGGTGACCAAGGTACCGGGGGCAGTGCTGGGGCCGATGATCCTGGTGTTCAGCGTGATAGGCACCTATGCGCTCCGCAACGCGGTTTTCGACGTCTGGCTGGCTATTGGCTTCGGGGTGGTGGGCTACTTCATGGAACGTTGGCGCTATCCGGCCGCTCCTCTGGTGATTGCTCTCATCCTGGGGCCGATCCTCGAGGTCAACTTCCGCCGTTCGATGCAGATCTCCCACTGGGACCTCACCACCTTCTTCACCCGCCCTCTGTCACTGACGCTGTGCCTTTTGGTGGTGCTGGCGCTGGCCTATCCGCTCTGGACCCAGTGGCGCCGCCGAAAGCTCCAGCGCTGATTCTGACGTCCTTTTCGCGAACCAGGGCATCCATATCACTGACACTTGAGATATCAACATGACACTGAAGCCAACTCCCCTGAACCCCTTTCCGGCAGAAGGGACCTTCCTTACTGGAGAACTGCTGACCCAGGTGCGGGAGCGTTTCCTGCACGTCGATATCTGCCCCTACAGCGGCAAGCGGATCTTCTTTGAAAATGCCGGTGGCTCGTTGACGCTTGAGTCTGTGGTGACACGTGGCGCAGAGGTCGCTGGCATTCCTGACAACGAACACCGCGATAACCCGGCCTCCCGCGCCATGTCGGCGATCGTGGCCGAGGGGCGTGACGATCTGGCTACCTTCTTTGGCGCCAGTGGTGGGGTGATTTTCGGCGGCGAGTCAGGCACCGAGTGCCTGTTCCGGGTGATTCGTGCGGCGGCGCTTTCCGTCGAGGCAGGCGGCAGCGTCCTTGCCAGCGCAGTGGAGCACCCGGCGACCTTCGATGCCGCGGCGCAGTGGGCGCGACGCACGGGGCGCGACTGGATCGAGGTGCCCTTCGATGTTGTTACCGGCCTAGTGACGGCGGCGCATTACGCCGACTGCGTGCGTCCCGATACCCGCATTGCCACGATCCTGCATACCAGTCCGGTCACCGGCATGAGCATGGACATCGCCGAGATCGTACAGGCCATTCGTGCCGTGGCCCCGGAGTGCATGATTATCGTCGACGGTATCCAGCATGCGCCACATGGTTTCCTGGCCGTCGATGACTATGGTGTCGATGCCTACGTCATCTCGCCCTACAAGGCATACTGCCGCTTCAACAACGGCTATGCCTGGCTCTCAGGTCGGCTGAGCGTGATTGAGCATGATCGTCTCTCTGGAAAGCCAGCCGATGCCTGGGAGCTGGGCAGCCGCGACCCGTCGGCCCTGGTCGGTGTCAGCATGATGGTCGACTATCTCGACTGGCTCGGCGCGCACTTTACCGATGAAGTGCCACGCCGTGCTCGCCTGCTCGCAGCCGGCCAGGCGATGCAAGCCCATGAGCGCGCCCTGGTCAACCGGCTGCTGCATGGTGGTGCAGGCCTGCCAGGGCTTTGCGACTATCCCGGATTACATCTGATTGGCCAAGCGGATGCGCCGCAGCGCGAGGGGGTGGTGTCGTTTGCCGTTGAGGGGATCGAAGCCAAGCGTATCGTCTCCGAGCTTGGTGCGCGGGGCATCCGTGTCCATGCTCGAAGCGACGATGTCTTCTCAGGTAATATCCTGCGTCCGCTCGGGCTGAAGGCGGTCACACGAGTCTCATTGGCGCACTACAATAGTGTCGACGAAATCGACGCTTGTCTGGGAGTCCTAAGTGAAGTACTGCCGCGTCAGTGAGGGACTGAGCTGCTTCAACGCCCGCTTCCCTGCTATACGCTTCTTTAACCGGCCTCCTGAGCTATGAAATGCTATGGCACTAATGGCCAAATGTCCGGAGTTGGTCACATCACTTTTTAACAGTTTATGACCGGCACCGGATTTGTGCAGGCATCATTGGTCTCAAGTTGACGGCTATCTTCAACGCTTTGGTGGAAGATCCTGATGTCGCATGGCTCTTCATCAATGGCATCTACATCAAGACGCATCTGCACATCGCAGGCGCGGCCAGTGACGATGCTTAGGCCATCAAATACCAGCAAGATTCATCTGGCAGTTGATGCTTACGGGCTTCCTATTGCCTTCAGGCTCACGGTAGGCGAAGCGCATGACAGCAAGGAAGGCTCGGCGCTGATCGACAAATTGCCATTGAGTGGTGCGCTGCAAAGGTTATCAAAGCGAGCGTATCCGCGAGCAGATCGAAGTAAAAGGAATGCGCTCCGTGATTCCACGCAAGCGCAACTCGAAAAAAGGAAATGAGGGGTTAGGCCGAGAATTATATCGTTATCGTTATCGTTATCGTCATCTGGTCGAGAATGCATTTGCCCGATTAAAACCGCGACGCATTACGATAAGCTCAAGCGAAACTACGAAAGCATGGTGGCACTGGCCTGCGGCTTTTTTATGGCTACCCATGTTGGCCCTAGGAGGACTCGAAACTGCAGTTTTTCTGTGCAAGCGTTTGGTCGATCCAGCTGCGATCGCTTCGTCCTGCCTGTATCAGCTCTAGTTCTTTCAGCTCGGCGCTCTGCTTCGCCTGAGCCGCCACGAGGATTTCCTCGGCCTGGGCTTGTGGAACACAGAGCACGCCATCTTCATCACCGATGATTAGGTCACCGGGCATCACTACCATGCCGTCGATGGCAACAGGGATATTGATCTCTCCCGGGCCGTCCTTGTAGGGGCCACGATGGGTGACACCGGCTGCATAGACAGGCAGTCCTAGCTGTCGGATCTCATCCAGATCACGGATGGCACCATTGATGACGATCCCGGCAAGTCCCAGTGCCGCTGCGTGGTGAGCCATCAGCTCCCCCATCATGGCATTGGTCAGATCACCTCCAGCGTCGACGACAATGACGTCACCCGGCTCAGCCATGTCCAGCGCCTTGTGAAACATCAAATTGTCGCCGGGGCGTGACTTGACAGTCAGTGCCGCTCCCGACAGCCTGCGACCACCCCCGTGATAGGGACGCAAGCGGGTTCCGGCCGACGTCATTCTTGCCATTGAATCACTGACATTGGCGACAGGAACATCGTCGAATGCTTTTGCCAGTTCAGGCGCGACCGCCTCTCTTCTTTTCAGTACACGAAATCCAATGTTCATCGGTTCATTACCTGCCATGTGGCTGTATTCCGCGCTTTTGCGCATGTTTTTTTCTGAACTTAATCAAGAAAGATAGGGACCCTGTCTCATTCGAGGCCGAGGATATCCAGCACCTTGCCGACGACTTCATGACCGGTCCGTCGCAGACCTTCCTGGGTCGAGGCGCCGACATGGGGAGTAGCCACGAATCCCGGCTGCTGAAGGAGCGGCAGATCGGGAGAGGGGGGCTCTTCCACGAACACATCCGAGGCCGCTCCGGCGAGGCGACCCTGAGCCAGGGCCTCGGCAAGAGCCGCTTCATCGACAACGCCGCCGCGTGCGCAATTCACCAGAAAAGCGTTTTCGGGCAGCATCGCGAGTTCTTCGACACTGATCATGTTGCGTGTCGCTTCGTTCAATCCGACATGAAGGAACAGAAGCCGAGTCGTTGCCAGAAGCTCCTCGAGGGTCTCGGCTCGCTTGATGCCTTCAGGCCAGGCATCCGCGGGAATGCCCGGATCGTATGCCGAGACCTCAGCGCCAAAACCGAACTGAAGGCGTGCAGCCACGGCCCTGCCGATAGCCCCCAGCCCGATGATGCCGGCCGGCAACTCCGCAATTTCATAGCCCACACGACGCTTTCCGGTGAGCGGTGCTCCCCTCTGAAGAGCGAGGGTATGCCCCGTCAGATCCCGTGCCAGTGACAACGCCATGGCAAGCGCCAAATCGGCAACGGAGGCAGCATTGACACCCGGCGTCGATACCACGGGTATGCCCAGGCTTGCCGCAGTCTCGATATCGATCGTGTCGGTGCCCGCGCCGTGCTTGCCGATCACCTTGAGGTGCCTGGCTCGCCTGATATCGCTTTCATCTACCGGATGATTGCGAACGATGATGGCATCGGCCGCTTCGTGCCACCGGGTGATGGATGCATCTTCCGCAGTCACGAGATTCACCTTGGCGCGAAGCCGAGCAAGAGCCTCTTCGTGGATAGGCTCCAGCACATGCACGGTGAATCGCCCACCGCTGTCGGATCCGGTCATCTCCTGTACTCCTGTTTTCATGAAGGCAAGCGAGAGGCTTTAGCGGCACTGCCTGCCATGCCCCTCGTCATAACGTATTGACAACCATCACCCGTGGCCTGCCACGACCCTCGACAAAGGATGCAAGCGCTCATGAATGCAGCCTGCATGGTGGTCATTAAACGATCTATTAGAGTACATAAAAAGTACATTGGAGGTGCCGGTCAGGCAAGATTATTTTTATCAATAATACTTAAATGCGCATAATACCAAAGGATAACAAATCACAATATAATGATATTGTTGATTTATTTTATTAAAAGAAGGAGTGAGTGGCTGACAGATGGGTATTTCTGTTGACACATCGGAAGCTTCAATACAATGTTCTCTGTATCCAATAATTGGATGCCCACACATAACCACAAGGTATACTTCCAATGAAAACAAAGATGCCGATCACTTGGCTTGCTGCAGGTCTGCTGAGTGCCGCCACCATGGGCAGTGCCTGGGCCGAATATCCCGAGCGCCCAGTCACCATGATCGTCGCCTATAGCGCCGGCGGTGGAACAGATGTCGCAGCACGCACCCTGGCACCCTACATCGAGGAGCATCTCGGCCAGTCCATCACGGTGCTGAACCGTCCGGGCGCCGGTGGCGAAATTGGCTTCACGGCCCTCGCCCAGGCGGATCCCGATGGCTACACCTTCGGCTTTATCAACATCCCCAACATGCTGGCTATTCCCATCCAGCGAGAAGCGCGCTACTCCTTGGAAGATATCGACCCGGTAGCACAGATCGTCTATGATGCCGGCGCCCTGAGCGTCCGCTCCGACAGCGATATCACCTCACTTGAAGAGCTGGTCGCGGAAGCCAAGGCAAATCCCGGCACCGTCACCTACGGCACCACCGGAATCGGTTCGGATGACCACCTGGCCGTGCTCTCCTTCGAGCGCAAGGCGGGCATCGAGCTGAGACACATCCCCTTCCCCGGAGCTGCAGATCTGCGCGCTGCCACCCTCGGTGGACACATCACGATGGCAAGCATGAACATCAGCGAGTCTGTCGACGATATGGAAGCAGGCAATCTGCATATCCTTGGGCAAATGGCTGAAGAACGGTGGGAAAATGCCCCTGAGGTGCCGACCTTCCAAGAGCTTGGCTATGACGTGGTAATGGGTTCGCATCGCGGCATCGGCGCGCCTGCCGGCATGCCGGAAGCGGTATTCGAGACACTGAGCGGAGCAGTGACCAAGGCCGTCGCTGATCCCGAGTTCCAGGAAAAGTCCATGCAGCAGGGTCTGCCTCTCGCATTCCAGGGACCAGAAGCGTTTGGCTCGCAGCTGGAGACATTGAATGCTGAACTGAAGGAGCTCTGGGAAGAACAGCCTTGGTCACAGAACCAATAATCCTGAAGCGGAGCATGCCGACTCGACCGGCATGCTCCCCTTTTCCTTCATTGATATCTGGAATCTACCATGCCAAGGCCTTTGATAGAGCTGCTGTGCGCACTGCTCGTGAGCGGACTTTGTATCGCTGGATTTTTCGAAGCAATACGCTATGCAGGGCCTTCGGGCTACCTGCCCAAGACAGTCATGGCGCTTGGCTTTCTTCTGGCGCTGATTTGGGCGTTCCAGAGTGCCCTGCAGTGGCGAAAGGAAGGAAGCGCGTCTTCGCAAAAGGGAACGGACCTGCCCAGGCTTTCAGTGTTCATCGGTCTTTCGATTGCCTATATCGTGCTGATTCCTTTTCTAGGATACTTCACTGCCACCTTGCTGTTCATACCGGCGGTGACATTGCTGCTGGGATACCGAAAGACACCCGTCCTGTTCGGCGCACCCGTCATCTTTGTCGTCCTTCTCTATCTCCTGTTCGGCCTTGTCTTGCAGGTGCAGCTGCCTGACGAGCTTCTGTTCCAACTTGTCGGTACCAACTAATGGATATATTCAACAACATACTGACAGCACTCCCGCTGATATTTTCGGTCAATGTCATCATTGCCATGGTCATCGGCACGACAGTGGGCATCATGGTAGGCGCCCTCCCGGGACTGTCTGCCACGATGGGCATCGCGGTACTGATCCCTCTAACCTTTACTATGGAGCCACTGGTCGCTCTGGGAATGGTTGCCGGTATCTACAATGGTGCCATGTACGGTGGCTCCATACCGGCCATTCTTCTGCGGATACCCGGCACGCCAGCTGGCATCGCCACGGTCTTTGACGGCTATCCAATGGCCCAGAAGGGCCAGGCACCTCTGGCACTCAAGATTTCGCTGGTATCATCCGCCATCGGCAGTGCCGTCAGTGCTATCGCGCTCCTGGCCCTGGCACCACCCTTGGCCGCCATTGCCTTGAAATTCAGCCCTGCGGATTATTTCTGGCTGGCCCTGTTCGGCATGACGGCCATCGCTGTTCTCTTGAGCAGCAATCCTGTCAAGGGACTGCTCAGCACCTGTCTTGGCCTGGTGGTCGGTATTGTCGGAATAGATGCCATGACAGGCGCGGAACGCTTCTCCTTCGGCAACATTGAATTGCTGAGCGGCATTAACATCATCGTCCTTCTAACAGGTCTTTTTGCCATTCCGCCTGCCATCGATCTGGCAATAAACAGCATGACCAGCCAGAAAGGAGCCAAGCTCGACAAAGTCCAGGAAAAGGTTCGCTGGCGCTCCTTCATTCCGGTCTGGATCAAGTCATCGATACTGGGAGTCGTGGTGGGCATCATTCCCGCACTCGGCGGTAATATTGCTGCTGTACTGGCCTGGAACGAGCAGCGCCGCTCCGATCCCGACAATGACCGTTACGGTAAGGGAGAGCCCAAAGGGGTGGCCGCGCCGGAATGCGCCAACAACGCCGACACGGCTGCTACCCTAATCCCTGCACTGACGCTTGGCATTCCCGGCAGTGCCGTCGCCGCGGTCATTCTCGGTGCACTACTGGTTCATGGCCTGCGCCCGGGCCCGCAGCTGTTCAGGGACGATCCTGAAATCGTTTTCGGCTTCATGCTGAGCATGCTCGTTACCGCGATCCTGATGTTCGTGATCGGGCGTCTTGGCGCTCGAGCCTTTGTGCACGTCCTCAAGGCACCTCCCGCGCTTCTGGCGCCCATGATCATCAGCCTGGCAGTCGTCGGAATTTACTCGATCCACAACAGTATGTTCGAAGTCTGGTTGATGCTCGGTTTCGGACTGCTCGGTTTTGGGATGGAGCGGCTTGGCATACCCACGGCGCCTGCAGTGCTCGCCGTCATCCTGGGTCCCATGGCTGAAGAATCACTGCGCCGTGCCCTGCTGATATCCGGAGGCTCCTTTGACTACCTGGTCCAGAGCTGGATTTCATGGATCATCATCACCATGATCGCGGTGACAGTGCTTGTGCCGATATGGAAGCGCTTCAAGAAGCAACGCACCTCTCGCGGGAGTAACGGCCCGTCCCCACAGTAACCCTTTCCTGCTACCTTTCTGTCCCCCGGCTGCCGGGGGATAAGCGCCGCTGCAAACCAATACGACTCTGGATGCTTGATGTACGGTCGGTTACTATCCAGCGTCAATCTTCTCTCCTCTGAGTTGTAATCGACCCGGGCTCAGCTCTTCATAGCCGAGTCACCTATCTACGGCAACGGATAAACTGTCGCGGCTCAAGGCATACATAATTCGGATATTGCAATGAAAATTGGCGAACGTGTCTACCAAACGCTGCGGCGTCAGCTCATGGTGAACCACTACGAACCGGGTACGCATCTGCGTGAGGAAGTAGTGGCTGAAGAGCTCGGCGTTAGCCGTACCCCGGTCAGGAACGCCTTTCAACGACTGATCTCCGAGGGCCTGCTAAGCCAAGGAAAAAGCCGGGGAGCAACAGTTACGGGGTGGCAGAAGTCGGATACCGAGGACATATTCAAACTGAGAATTCTGCTCGAAAGCCATGCCGCAGCGCTTGCTGCATGTCATATCACTGCCACACAGCTCGACACCATCATCGCGGCGAACGTCAGGATGCGAAAAGCAATTGACGGAAAAAGCAACGACCGGATAGAAGATATCGCCGAGGCGAATAAGAGCTTCCATGAGGGACTCTTTGACGCCTCGGGGCAGGGATATCTTCGAATGTTTGCCCGCACGCTGCTGCATCTTCCCATGGTAAGTGGCTTCTTCATTTATAGTCGCGACGAGATGGAAGAAAGCGTCAGACAGCATCAGGAGATCATCGCGGCTTTGCAAGCGGGCAACGATGAATGGGCCAAGGCTGCCATGACTTGCCATCTGAACGGGGCCCTAGAGCGGTTTCGAAGACCAGGCCGGGCCGATGGCAATGCCTGACTAAGCACTGCACTATCCAGGTTGAAGAAGTTTCCGCTTGATTCCATTAAAGTTGATGGGTCATTCATGTACGACATGAACGATTGTTCCGAGAATAAAAAGCTGACTGAAATAGGCAAGACATTGAGCCTGACAATAGATGAATTGGTCCCATGGCAACGATTGATAGAGGTGCTGTCGCTGTTTTATTTCCCAACTCGGCAGGTAGTGGGGTCGATCACCCATCGGTTTGGAACGCATGCTGCGGATCTATGCCCTGCAGCTGTGGTATGCCCTGCAGCTGTGGTATGCCCTGCAGCTGTGGTATGCACTCGCCGACGAGGCGCTGGAAGAGGCCAGCGAGGGCATATCTGCACACAAGCTGAGCGCGCTACGGCCTCGACAACGTCGATGTCGAGTTGGCCTTGGGCTGTAATGCATTGCAGCAACTGTTCGGGAAAAGAGTGTTACTCGGTGAGCATCTTCAACACATGAAAGATTTGGAGCGGCCCAGGGTGTTTACATAGCGCCATTTTGGGCTATACAAAGAAGGAGTATTGGTCAAGGAGGTGTTATGACTCGCACGGCACGTGTCGAACCCATCAAGGAAGAGCGAGATGACAGCATACTGGTGTCGGGGTGGCGTGTTGTTGACGTGAGTGACCCGAATGGACCCGCCGAGGTTTCCCGACATGACAACGAGCCCGAAGCCATCGAGGCCGCACGCAACTTTGAGCGCGCCACCTCGAGCGAACCTGGCTCGGATCCTGATGATGATCAGGACTATGACAGCGGCGAAATATCCGGCAGGTAGTGCTGATAGCTGGCATCGGTTTTTGTTGGAATCCGTTATTTCTAGCTGAGGCCACGGAAATAATGGATGTTTTTGTACCTGAGGCGTAAAAAGTTTTCAGAATCAAAAGATTACTTTGTAAAAAATAAAGAGAAAGACAAAAAGCTCGGCCAAGTGACCGGGCTTTTAATGGATAATCTCTTGTTGATCAATTGATAAGCATCTGGACTCACAGCAGAAAGTTTGACGATGAGGCTAGCTTCGGATGAAGAAGGGCAACCAGAATTAGCGGAACCAGGAGCGCTCATTACAGCAGAGCTACACTTTTCTCTTCAGCAGGGTTTGAACGCCGGATGTCTCGATTGGTATAGGTACGAACCAGAGTAGGCAGTGCTGATCATAGCTTGCCCTTACGTACTCGGACTGACCACACACCCATAACGGTGATAATCGCCACTGGCAAGGATGCTAATAGGGGGCTCATGTTCCGATTTGCGGCTGTGATCGAGAACTTCAAGAAGGTAACCATCCTGATTATCGATAAGACCGGAACCCTGGCAAAGGGCCGGCCGGAGCTCGAGCACGCTGAAGACTTCGATGCTTTCAGCGCGGACGAAGTACTGCGGTTGGCCATTAGCCTCGATCAGAGGAGTGAGCATCCCTTGGCTCATGCAAAGTCTGTCTAGTTTGCAATGTAATCCGCCCACTCCTGCATCATCGCCCGCCGCTTCTCGAACAGATTACCGCGCCGGTAAGCTGCTTCCACCTTGTTTTCTATAGTGTGAGCCAGCGCCATTTCTGAGACGTCGCGGGGTAGCTGGCGATTTCACCGGTCCAGTCACGAAAGCTAGAGCGGAAGCCGTGCGGCACATATTCACCACGATTACCCCCCGACTCCATACCCCATATCACGCATCAACTGTAGCATCGCCATATTCGACAAGGGTTTACCAATCTGTGCACCGGTGGATACGTACAAATTACCCTGCACCCGCGGCAAGTTAAAGCAGTGACACTGCCTGAGTAGATAGTGGAATTCTATGCTCGCGGCGTGCTTTCATGCGCTCGGCTGGGATGGTCCAAGTGGCATTCTCGAGGTCGATTTCTGGCCAGTCCGTGCGCAGAACTTCCGAAGTTCGCGTTGCCGTCAGGATCAGGAACTGCAGCGCCTTGGAGCTCGGCCATGAAGACAGCAACTTCATCGTAGGGGATAGCCGTGTGGTGGCTGACCCTCCTGCCTCTACCGTGTGGTCCAAAGTGCCGCGGTTATTCTATGAATTCAGGAGCAGAGTTGCTGGCTGGAGTGGCTCATTATCAAATCTTTTTAGCATTGGCGGCTAGTGCCAACATCCAGACCCCAGTGACGATGAAATCGACGCCTAACAGCACGCCAAGAACCCAGGGTAGCGCCTCAGTAAATAGCAGCAGAATGAGAAACCCAAGAGCCAATGACATCAAACCACTGAATAGAATCCATCCCCAGCCAATGGCCGGTCTGACTTGTAGCGCAAAAATGGTTTTGAGCCCCCCTGACAGGAGAAAAAAGAGCATCACGAGTGTTGTCAGTGTCATCACACCTGCCCGTGGGAAAAAAACCATCAGCGCGCCTGCAATGATCGCAATCGCTGACAAGCCAATGCTTAGTAGGAATCCTCTCCAGCGTGGAATGGAAAATGACTGCAACATCTGGGCAATACCGGCGACGAGCAATAAGAGACCGACGATGATATCGATGGACAGCGCCGCGACCCAAGGGAAGATCATCGCCGCGATGCCGAGTAGCAGAAAAACGATGCCCAGGCCCGTAAACCAGCCTCGGTGACGTTTAATATCCTTGATCAGTGTGTCTTGGATTCTGATTTCAAGCTTGTTCGTCGAATTAACCATGACGTCTTCCTTTTAGTGCCGCGTCGATGTGAATGGGGATTGATAATCAGGAAATGGGCTCCAGTATCTGTATTTCAACTGGAAAGGTGTTTCCGAGCGTCAGAGCCAGCTTACAAAGGGCTAAGTGCACGTTTCACAGGCAATCAAGCTCGTCTCGGTCAAGGGGAAGTGAAGTCACGAGCTTTCGCCTGCACAGCATCGCTCCTAGGTGAAAGATTTAGGATGGCCCCAGAAAGGTAAATTAGCCCTGAAAATAGTGGTATTAATGAGTGATTATAGAAGAGTTTTGACACATATGCAGAAGTGCTAAAAGATCGCTTTTGGCCCTGGCTATCCAGGAACAGCACGCTGAATACCTCGTGCTCGTAATCCTGCGAATCAGGATGTCGTTGCGGTAAGCGCGCTTGAAGTCGATTGCGCCCAAAATTGGCTGTGGACCACAGACATTGCACGGTTGGATTGCGCAAGCAACCCACCGAGGATCGTGAGCGTATAAATATTCAATCTGGAAGCCGGAAACTGCCTTAAAAATTCACGATAGGCGCGAATCTTGAATTCCAGGCAGGTGAGGCGAGGCTTTTCTTGATCTGAGTCATTTCAGAGCGACTTTGAATTTTTGAGCACGGCTAACTTAACCTAGATCAATTTGCTCCTGGGTTAGGGGAGTTACCTTGGCGACATGGGGTGACGGGCAAGGATACGCTCGATATGGCCAGGAGGCCTTGCCCCATACCTGTTTCCATTGTCCTGTTTTCTAGCCTGCCCGCAGGGCAATTTTTATTTCTCGTCCCTTCATTCGAAATGTCGCGGTTCTCACGCCCTGTCTTCTAAAATGTTGCACTGCACAAAAAACCCTGCTATTGTGCACTGCAACAGAGCGGGATCTCCCGTTCCATCGCATTCAGAACCCGGAGGTTCTCATCATGACCAACGCATTTGACACCAAGCAGATCACCAATCAATTCGAATCCATGTTCTCCGGTCCGGCTCGCGCCTACGCCGAGCTTTCCGTGAACTACACCGAGAAGCTGGTCAACGCCCAGCAGGACGCTGTCAAGGCTTATTCCGAGACTAGCCTGGCGCAGCTGCGCAACCTCATGAACGTCAAGGATGCCGAAGGCCTCCGCGAGTACATGGAAGGCCAGCAGCAAGTCGCCAAGGACCTGACCGAGCGCCTGAAGGGCGATGCCGAGAAGGTCGTGGCCCTGCAGCAGGACTTCGTCAAGGATAGCCAGAAGCTGACCGAAGAGAACGTCAAGCAGACCCAAAAGGCTGCTGAGAGCAACGTCAAGCAGGCGGCTGACACTATCAATACCACCGCCAAGACTGCCAAGTCTGCCTGATCCAGGCGCCGGCCATGCCGGCGTACTGAAAGGGTAATATCAAGGGCCGCCGATCTATGATCGGCGGCCCTTTTATTGGTGAGCGCAAAGGGGTGAAAGCAAAGCGGCCTCAAGTTCCAAGTGCAGCGCTATTGAAGGTAAGCGCCGCTAAATCAGCCCACTTGACCTAAACGTATTGAGCCACTTTTTTGCGACAGAGGCCATCTACGTCAACAGTCCATATGCCATGCATGGCTTGGCTTATGACGTGACTCTGCACCAGGACTGTCTCGCTCAACAGCAAGGCGAGCGAGTGGAGGCTCTGGGCCGCGGCGTTGGGCACCACCGGCGCCAGCCCCATTTCCTTGAACATCCGGTAGGTGGGGCATGGGGAAAGCCTCGACGGTTCAGCGGTAGGTATCTTGGAACTGCTGGCGCAGCTGGTTCTTTTGCACCTTGCCCATGGTGTTGCGCGGCAGGCTGTCGACGAAAAAGACCCGCTTGGGCTGCTTGTACTTGGCGAGGCGGCCCTGCAGGAAGTCGAGCACTCGGGCCTCGTCCACTTGGGCATCTGCTCGCGGTACCACCACAGCGGTGACACACTCGCCTAAATCGGGGTGCGCCAGGCCAATTACCGCGGACTCCTCCACCTCGTCGAGCTCGTCGATCACCTGCTCAACCTCCTTGGGATAGACGTTGTAGCCTCCTGAGATGACCAAGTCCTTGTCGCGGCCGACGATGTGCACATAGCCGTGCTCGTCGACAATCGCCAAGTCGCCGGTGACAAAGAAACCGTCCTCAAGTAGCTCCTCGCGGGTTTTCTCGGGCATGCGCCAGTAACCGGTGAAGACGTTGGGGCCGCGCACCTCGAGCATGCCAATCTCGCCTTGGGGCAGCTCCTCATGGGTCTCACGGTCGGTGATGCGAACCTCTACTCCCGGAAGTGGCAGGCCCACGGTGCCGGCGCGACGTTCACCATCGTAGGGGTTGGAGGTGTTCATGTTGGTCTCGGTCATGCCGTAGCGCTCGAGGATGGCATGGCCGGTCTTCGCCTCGAAGGCTTGGTGGGTCTCGGTGGTGAGCGGGGCCGAGCCGGAGATGAACAAACGCATGTTGGCGGTCGCCTCAGGGGTAAGGCGATCGTCGGCCACCAACCGAGTATAGAAGGTCGGCACCCCCATCATCACTGTGCCACGGGGAAGTTCCTCGAAGATCACCTCGACGTCGAATTTGGGCAGGAAGAGCATGCTGGCGCCCGCCATCAGGGTGACGTTGCAGGCCACGAAGAGGCCGTGGGTGTGGAATATCGGCAGCGCATGGATCAGCCGATCCGTCTCGGTGAAGCGCCACACCTCGGCCAGCGTCTCGGCGTTGGAGGCGAGGTTGCGATGGGTGAGCATAGCGCCCTTGGATCGCCCGGTGGTGCCAGACGTGTAGAGGATCGCCGCCAGGTCGTTGGCGTCGCGGGGCTCGATCGCCTCCCGAGGCTCAGCATGAGCGGCGGTCTCCATCAGGCTGCCGTCGGCATGGCTGCCCAGGGTCGCCACCTGGGGACAGCCGGTTTCGGCGGTAATGCGCTGGGCCTCGTCGAGACTACCCGGGCGGCAGACAAACAGCGCCGGCTCGGCGTCGCCGAGGAAGTAGCGAATCTCCTCCCCAGTGTAGCCGGTGTTGAGCGGCAGATAGACACCGCCCACCTGTAGGCAGGCGAGATAGAGCAAGACCGTCTCCGGGCTCTTGTCGACCTGCACCGCCACCCGGTCTCCCGGGGTTACCCCCAGCTCGGAGAGGGCAGCGGCTAGATGAGCGGTGGTCGCCAGCGCCTGAGCATAGGAGTAGCCGCGTGCCTCGCGGGTGGTGATGAAATCAGCGTCGCCGCGCTGTTGCATCCGGCGGGCGAAGGTAGCAAAGAGGTTATGGTTCATTTGACGGTGTCTCCCTTGAGCAGCTTGCGGGCCCTGCGACTCAGGTCGCGCACGCCTGAGGAACGGGCGATCGTGCCGTTGGTGGTGTATTGCTCATGGTTGCGTTCGATCTCCTCGAGCACATAGAGGTAATTGACCATCAGTCCGGCGGACTGCTGCATGCCCTTGCGCGAGGTGTCGCCCAGCCAGTTGAGGCGATGTAACTCGGCACCGTTACCCAGGTGGAAGCGGGCAACGGGATTATGCGGTAACCCTTTGGCGTTCTTCTCGTGAAGCAGATAGTAAGCGGCCAGCGGCATGATAAGCTCGCGCAGCTTGGCTGAGCGCTCCGGATCATCGGGCCAACCAGGGTCGTCGAGCTGGGCCAGCAGCGCCCGTGCCTCGGGCTCCAGGGGGCTGTCGTCGCCGCGATAGGCGCTCTCCAGCCACTGGCGGAAGCCGGGCACCGGCGACAGGGTGACGAAATATCTCAAACCGGGCAGTTCCTGCTTGAGCTCCTGCACGACCTGTTTAATCAGAAAGTTGCCAAAGGAGATGCCGCGAAGCCCCGTCTGGCAATTGCTGATGCCGAAGAAGGCGGCGGTGTCGGCGGCCTCGGCGTCCTCGATATCGTGGGTGTCGCTGTCGAGGATCGCCTGGATCTGGTCCGGCAACCCCTTGTGCAGCGCCACCTCGACGAAGATCAGCGGCTCGTCGCCGAGCGCTGGATGAAAGAAGCCAAAACAGCGGCGGTCGCGGGAATCCAGGCGTCGGCGCAGGTCGTCCCAGTCCTGGATCTCGTGAACCGCCTCGTAGCGGATGATCTTCTCCAGTATCGCTGCCGGGGTAGTATTCCAGTCGATGCGCTTGAGTACCAAAAAGCCACGGTTGAACCAGGAGCCGAACAGGTGGGCGAAGTCGGCATCCAGGGCCCTGAGTTCGGGATTGTCGCGCAGTAGCCCCAGCAGATCTTCGCGCATGCGCACCATCTCGTGGGTCCCGCCGCTGGTGAGGTTGAGGCGGCGCAGCAATTCCTGGCGACTGGGTTCGCAGGCATCGAACAGCACCTGGAGGTCGCGGTTGTCGCGCGAGTCCCGGTAGGCGGCGTAGGCCGTGTCGACGCGCTCGGGGTCGGCGGAGAACTCCACGGTCAGTCGCTCGAAGAAGCGCTGCTTCTCGGTGACGTCGAGCCGCGCATAGATAGCCAGGACGCGGCTGGCCAGAGCGATACTGGATGCCTCGCCGTCGCTGTTCAGAAGTGCGTGACACGCCTTGAGCAGGTGGGTGTGGTCGAAATGAATACGATCGTCGGTGCGTCGCCTGAGTAGGGCATCACGTCGGGTGATGCTGCTGAAGAGCTCCTGCAGGAAAGTTATGTTCATGTTCGAGTGTTCTCCTTCAGCCCATGAGTAGATTGGGTAGCCACAGCGCAATCTCCGGGAAGAGACACAGCAGCAAAATGGCCAGTACCATGCACAGCGCATAGGGCAGGCTGCCCATCAGCACGTCGCGCTGCGAGATGTCCGGCGCAATGCTGTTGATGATGAACAGGTTCAGCCCCACCGGTGGCGTTATCAGGCCGATCTCCAGGTTGATGGTCAGTATCACGGCGAACCAGTAGGGGTCGAAGTTGGCGGACAGGATGATCGGCATCAGGATCGGCGCGGTCATCACGATCACCGCTACGGGGGGCAGGAAGAAACCGGCCACCAGCAGGAAGACGTTGACCACTCCCATCAGCACCCAGCGGTTGACCTCGAGATCGGCGATGGCGCCAGCCACGGTCTGGGTGATGAACAGAGATGACAGGGCATAGGCGAACACCTCGGCGGCGGCGATGATCAGCATGATCATTACGCTTTCGCGTAGAGAATCGCGCATGATCAGTTTGATGGGCTTCACCTGCCACATGCGATAGATGATGATCGCCAGCGCCAGACACAGGAAGGCACCCACGCCGGCGGCTTCCGAGGGCGTTGCCACACCGCCGTAAAGGGCGAAGAGAATACCGATCACCACGCCCAGAAAAGGCAGTACCCGCACCAAAGCCTTGAGATTGGCATCGACGTTCTCTCGGACTGTCTTCTTGATGCTTTCGGAGGCGATCTCCATGGGATTGCCATAGCCGCCAGCCAGCTTGCAGGCGATCAGGGTCCAGACCATGAACAGCCCGGCGAGCATGAAACCAGGGACCACGCCGGCGATGAACAGTCGTCCAATCGAGGTCTCGGTGGAGATGCCGTAGATGATCATGGTCACCGAAGGCGGGATCAGGATGCCCAGGGTGCCACCTGCGGCGATGCAGCCGGCGGCGACGCCGTCGGGATAGCCGCGCTTGCGCATCTCGGGGATGCCCATCTTGCCGATGGCCGCGCAGGTGGCGGGTGACGAGCCAGAAAGGGCGGCGAAGATCGAGCAGGCGCCGATGTTGGAGATCGCCAGTCCGCCGGGCAGTTTTCCCAGCCAGAGATCCAGCGAGCGATAGAGATCGCGGCCGGTAGGTGAGGAGGCTACCGCAGCGCCCATCATGATGAACATGGGGATGGCGACGAAGCCGAACTCGGCAATGCGATCGAAGAAGGTCTCGCCGAAGTAGGTCAGTTCAGACACACCGCGGTCGGCGACTAGGGCGACCAGCGAGACGCCGCCTAAGGCGAAGGCGATGGGCGTACCGATGGCCATCAGTACGACTAGGCCGATGGCAACGGCGATGCCGGCAGTAACAGGATCCATGGTCAGACCTCCCCGCGCATGATTTCGGCAACGTACTGTAGCGTTAGCAATGTGCTGCCCACAGCCATGGGCAGTACCGCCGGCCACAGAGGGGGATTCCACACCGTGCCGGTGGTCCAGCCACCGTGCCAGGCCTCAGCAACATAGACCCAGGAGGCGTAGGCCAGGGCAGCACAGAAGCCGAACCCGACCAGCGAGGCGGCCAGTCGCATGAGGCGGCGCGGCAGACCCGAGAGGCTGTCGGGCAGCACAGTGACGGCGACATGGCCGCCGGTCATCAGGACATAGGGGCTACCCAACAGCATGGCGGCGGTCACGGAAAAGACCGTGAACTCGGTCTGCCAGCTGGTGCTCATGCCGAGGATGTAGCGCACGAACACCATCTGGCAGACGACCACAACCCCGGCGATGAACAGCGCCGCGGCGAGATAGGCGGTGGCGCGCGAGAGTCTATCCATCAGGCGTATATAGCCGCCGACGAGCCCGCCGGGCGTCGTGGCGTCAGTGTGGGAGTGTTCCATGAAGCCCTCCGATATGACGGGATGGCCGCCCTCGCAGGGCGGCCGGTCGGGTCCGAGTGGATCGCAACGTCGGCGTCATTCCACCGCGAGGGCGGCGTCGATAAGGGCTTGGCCGTTCTCCACATTATCGGCGAAGTTCTTGTAGGAACTCTGTTTGGCGATCTCCAGCCAAGCGTTGTAGTCCTCCTCGCTCATGCTGACCACCTCGACGCCGTTCTCCTCGAACACCTCGACCATCTGCTGGTCGATGGCTGCGGCCTCGGTGGCGAAGAATTCCTCGGCCTCCTGGCCAGCCGCTTTCAGGGCCTGTTGTTGCGCCTCGTCGAGCCCTTGCCAGACCTGCTCGGAGATCAGGACCGGCTCGTACATGAACCACAGGGCGTGCTCGCCGGGTTCGGTCAGGCAGTCCACCTGCTCGTAGAGGCGGTAGGAGATGAAGGACATGGAGGAGGTGTTGGCAGCATCTAGCACGCCGGTCTGCATGGCGGTGTAGATTTCGGAGGAGGGCATGGAGGCGATCGAGGCCCCGGCGGCTTCCAGCATCTGCTCGAAGGCGGGCCCGGCGGCGCGGAAGTTCTGGCCTTCCACGGTCTCCGGTGAGGTGATGCAGTTCTGGCTGGACGCGAAGGCCCCCGAGAGCCAGGCATCGGCCAGTACCCGGGCGCCGCCTTCCTGGATGACCTCCTTGATCATGTCCATGAACTCGGAGTCGTTGAGGCGCTGAGCGTGCTCATGGTTGCGTACCAGACCGGGCATCAGGGTGGCAGAGAACTCGGGATGGCGACCACTGGCGTAGTCCAGCGGCAGGGCAGTTATGTCCAGGCGTCCGCGTACCAGCGCGCCCCACTGCTCCTTGGCCTTGAACAGCGATTGGCCGGGGTAGACCTCGATCTCCAGGCCGACATCGGCCTCGGCAACCTTGTCAGCCATCATCTGCACCATTTCGTCGCGCACGTCGCCCTGGCCGCCAGGGAACTGGTGGGAGGCTCGCAGCACGGTCTGAGCGGAGGCGGCACTACTGAAGGCGATGGCAGCCAAGGTCAAGGCAGCGATAGTGGGGGTGAGTGAACGTGTCATAGTATCTCTCCAGTGCATTGTTGTTGTAGTGTTGAAATATCTATCAGGTAGTCTGATATATACATCAATACACCGTGGATTATACTAGTGTCAATTTCGATGGGTTAGACAAAGGTGTAAATTTGGCCTTGCCCGGCATGACACAATAGGACAAGGAAAGAGGGACGATATGAAACGATCCAATGCTCAGCGGCTTCGGGATGCCTTGGAGGACGACATTATCAATGGCCGCCGCCTCCCCGGCGAGCGGCTCGACCCGGACGCCCTGTGTCGGGAGTTCGAGGTGTCGCGTACGCCGGTGCGCGAGGCCGTCCAGCAACTGGTGGCCAGCGGTCTAGTCACTGTCTCGCCCAAGAAGGGCACCTTCGTGGCTCGGGTGGGTCTCGACGAGCTGGTTGAGATGTTCGAGGTGATGGCCGAGCTGGAAGGGATGTGTGGGCGACTCGCCGCGCGACGCATCACCGAGGAAGAACTCGCCGAGCTGGAGCGGGCTCATGCGCGCTGCGAGGCTGCTGCCTTGGCCGGCGATACCGATGAGTACTACTACGAGAACGAGGGCTTCCACCAAGCCATCTACGCGGCGAGCCACAACCGCTACCTCGCCGACGAAGCCAGCCAGCTCAAACAGCGCCTCAAGCCCTACCGACGCCTGCAACTGCAGGTGCGCCATCGCATGGGCACCTCCCTGGCTGAGCACCGCAAAATTCTGGCCGCCATCGAGGACGGCGACACCGGAGCTGCAGAACGTCTTATGCGCAACCACGTGCTGATCCAGGGCGAGCGTTTCAGCGACTTTGTGGCCAGTGTCAAGCGCCTCGACGGTGCATTGACAAGGACTGATTGAGTGTCGTGCGGCGATGTCATCCTTTCGTGTATTGGCGGACGGTCCAGCGCATGACAGCAAGGAAGGCTCGGCGCTGATTTCTCGTCCCTTCATTCGAAATCGCGGTTCCCACGCCCTGCCTTCCGAAATGTTGCACTGCACAAAAAACCCTGCTATTGTGCACTGCAACAGAGCGGGAATCTCCCGTTCCATCGCATTCAGAACCCGGAGGTTCTCATCATGACCAACGCATTTGACACCAAGCAGATCACCAATCAATTCGAATCCATGTTCTCCGGTCCGGCTCGCGCCTACGCCGAGCTTTCCGTGAACTACACCGAGAAGCTGGTCAACGCCCAGCAGGACGCTGTCAAGGCTTATTCCGAGACTAGCCTGGCGCAGCTGCGCAACCTCATGAACGTCAAGGATGCCGAAGGCCTCCGCGAGTACATGGAAGGCCAGCAGCAAGTCGCCAAGGACCTGACCGAGCGCCTGAAGGGTGATGCCGAGAAGGTCGTGGCCCTGCAGCAGGACTTCGTCAAGGATAGCCAGAAGTTGACCGAAGAGAACGTCAAGCAGACCCAAAAGACTGCTGATACCACCGCCAAGACCGCTAAATCTGCCTGATCCAGGCGCCGGCATGGCCGGCGCACTGAAAGGGTAATATCAAGGGCCGCCGATCTATGATCGGCGGCCCTTTTATTGGTCAGCACCTGATTACGCATGTTGATCAGCTATCATGCCGCCCCGGGTCTATATTGGAGTCATATGGACGGTCAAGGAGTTAGTGCCATGGCTCACAATCCCATTCAGTGTCATCACTGCCATCATCAAACCTCGCTCACCGCTGGTATCATTCTGGCCGAGGTTCGAGTACCGCTTCAATAGGCGCTATGACCTCAAGGCCATGTCCCGCGCTTTCTGGCAGTGGCGGTAAGAACATCGCCGATGTCGTACCGGCTCTTATGGAGACCTTCGATGCCCCGGCCGTTGCAAAACCTCGAAGAACTGCTCGATCGAATTGGCGAATTGGCACGCGACAACGATCAGGTCTCTATCGGGATGGTCGTCGAGTCGATTGGCAGTCGCTCTTTCGGGCCGCTATTGATGCTCATCGGTATCACGCTTTTTTCACCGCTGAGTGGTGTGCCGGGCATGTCGGTCTTCATGGCGTCGTTCGTATTGCTGATAGCCACACAGATGCTGATCGGCCGAAAACAGTTCTGGTTACCACATTACATCCTCAACCGTTCAATTGAGCGTGGCAAGCTGCAGAAGGCGCTGAACTGGCTCAACAAGCCGGCGCGGGACATAGACCGGGTTCTCAAGCCGCGGCTGACATTTCTGGTACATAATAAAGGCGGCAGCTACGGAATTGCCGCGCTATGTGTGGTCGTCGGCCTGTGCATGCCGTTCATGGAGCTGGTACCGTTTTCAGCCTCGGCCGCCGGCCTGGCGCTGCTGACACTGGGGCTTTCACTAGTCGTGCACGACGGCTTGTTGGTACTGCTTGCGCTTGTGGTATTTGGCACAACTTTCACGTTTGTCTTTGTCAACATACTGTGATTCTCCCCACCTGCTGACCGACGCAATATTTTTCAGTGGTAGCCTCTCTCGCCAAAGTTTTCATGATCAAATTGCGCGTCAAACCTCGTACTTCTAGTGCGAGGAAGGATGCTTCTCATGCCACGGCAGGCTAATGAACATATGGAAATTCCCCGCAGGGAGTCGGCATGGTGACTGGCTGAATGACCTTTCCCGGGCTCTGTCACCCAAAGATAAATTCGATGGGTGTCTTGCCATGGATGACACACCATGAATCGGCCGCTCGGGCCGATAATTGCTTGTGGAAAATAAATAACCATAGGCGATTAAGGTCATTATTATCAGCTCATTAAATTATATACGCAGCGCTGCCCAGTGTTGAGATGGTACCGCCTGTCGTTCGGTGGCGCTGCGGAGGGTCCGACCCCAACTGATGGCCGCCGGGATGATGACTGACCCAGGAAACTGAACCGGGAGGAGGCTTATTCGCAAGAGCAGGACCAAACGGCCTGCGCTTGGTTAACAATTGGCCTGTTCAGGCTTATTTGTCTGTGATTTTCAGTCCGCATTGTAATGCCAGGTGCGGTTATAGTTGGTTTTGCCGAATATCAATGAGTTCGCGCGATCAATTGAATGCTACAACAAGAAAGGTAACCAGCATGGCAAATGTTACGTCAAGAAAGATAATCAGCATGGAAAAAGAAGATGATTTTGGCTTCGGAACACAGATCCGAAAGTCCCCCTACTTTGACGCAACAGTCCGTTGGGGGGCAAAAGGTTTTTCAGTATACAACCACATGTATATCCCGCGTGACTTCGGGGATCCGGAACAGAATTTCTGGAACCTCGTGAATGAGGCTATCCTTTGCGATGTTGCCGGCGAACGGCAGGTGGAAATCACCGGCCCGGATGCGGCGAAATTCATGCAGAGTCTAACCCCGCGTGATTTGTCGGAGATGGCTGTTGGGCAGTGCAAATATATACTGATCACCAATGCGGACGGTGGCATTCTGAACGACCCGATTCTGCTACGGCTGGCAGAAAATCACTTCTGGATCTCTCTGGCTGACAGCGACATCCTTTTGTGGGCGCAAGGTGTTGCGGTTCATGCCGGGCTGGATGTGAGTATTCGCGAACCTGATGTTTCCCCCTTGCAATTGCAGGGTCCGAAGTCGGGCGAGGTGATGAAGAAACTCTTTGGCGAGAGTATCATGGATCTGCGCTACTACTGGTTGCGCGAGGTCGAACTTGACGGCATCCCACTGATTGTCTCGCGCACCGGCTGGTCGAGCGAACTGGGCTATGAACTTTATCTGCGTGACGGCACTCGAGGGGACGAACTCTGGGAAAAGATCATGGCTGCAGGTGCGCCCTTTGGGTTGAAACCTGGTCATACTTCTACGATTCGCCGCATCGAAGGTGGGATGCTTTCCTATCACGCTGACGCGGACATCAACACCAACCCTTACGAACTTGGGATGGACCGTCTGGTGAACCCCGACATGGAGGCCGAGTTTATCGGCAAGGCCGCATTGCAGCGCATCCGTGAAAATGGCGTGAGCCGCAAGCAGGTCGGGCTGTGTATCGACATGGCGCCCCTCAAAGGACCCAACACTACATTCTGGCCGCTTAGCAAAGATGGCGAAACAGTCGGCAAGGTGACGTCTGCGGTTTATTCCCCACGTCTTGAACAGAATATTGCTCTGGCCATGGTTGCTACTGAACATGCCAGGATTGGCAATGAACTGGAAGTTCAAACCCTATCCGGGCCAGTGCAAGCTGTTGTTGTCGAAAAGCCTTTCTTCGACCCCAAAAAGAAGATCGCTATATCCGCTTGAACGCCAGCCCGTTATGCGAGCGCCTGAGTGTGTGCTCGAGTACGACGACAGCGGCAATAATTGGTTCCACGGCGGTGCTGCCGTGGTAGGAGAGGCTTGTGTATTCTGTTCGTCTTTGGGCCGCGCGGCACGCGAGATTTTTTGAGGTCATCTACCGAATATTCGAACCGGTGATCGTCAAGTTGCACCCGCTGTGGAAGTCGGTAGGTTACCAGCGCGCAGAAAAGCCGGTGGGCATGCTGGAGAAGCTCAGCAAGGGGTTGCTGTTCGACTGCAAGATGTGTGGTCAGTGTATCCTCAGCTCTACCGGGATGTCTTGCCCGATGAACTGCCCTAAAACTATGCGCAACGGTCCCTGTGGGGGAGTACGCGCCAACGGCAATTGCGAGGTCAAGCCGGAAATGAAATGCGTCTGGGTCGAAGCCTGGGAGGGAAGTCAGAAGATGAAAGGTGGCGAACAGATTCAGGTGGTGCAACTGCCGGTTGATCATAGTCAGAAGGGCAGTTCGTCTTGGTTGCGCGTGGCACGTAGGGCATCGGATCTAAAACAACAAGAATATAAGGGGGATTCAAAGTGAGCTTTAACGATGGAGCTGATGATTGCAATCCAGTATCAAGGAAACCGGGCTATAGCTCTGCCGGACGACTGGAACGGGTGCTGAGGACCGGGCATTTTGCGGTCACCGCCGAACTGGCTCCACCTGACTCGGCGAACCCGGAGGAGGTCTACGCCCGGGCCCGAGTATTCGACGGTTACGTGGACGGTATGAACGCTACCGATGGCTCCGGCGCTAACTGTCATATGTCAAGCGTTGCGATGTGTGCGCTGCTGTCACGGGTAGGTTATGAGACGGTGATGCAGATCTCCTGCCGCGATAAAAACCGGCTTGCCATTCAGGGGGATGTGCTGGGTGGTGCAGCACTGGGTATCAACAACATCCTCTGCCTGACGGGTGATGGTGTGCAGGTAGGGGATCATCCGGAAGCCAAGCCGGTTTTTGATCTCGACTCCATTTCATTGCTGGAAACGGTAGCCAGATTACGCGATAAGAATGAGTTTTGCAGCGGTCGAAAGATCAGTGATCCGCCGCGGGTTTTTCTCGGTGCGGCAGAAAACCCATTTGTTCCGCCCTACGATTTCCGACCTCATAGGCTGGCGAAAAAAATAGCAGCAGGTGCTCAATTTATTCAGACACAGTACTGCTTCGATCTACCGCGTTTCAGAACGTTTATGGACCGCTCGCGTGATCTGGGATTACTGGAAAAGTGTTTTATCCTGCCCGGAGTGGGGCCGCTGGCTTCAGCGCGAACGGCAGTCTGGATGCGTAATAATGTCCCGGGGATTCACATTCCGGACGCAGTGATCAAGCGTCTGGAAGGCGCAAAGGATCAGAAAAAAGAGGGGCAGAAGATATGTATCGAGCTCATCCAGCAGCTGCGAGAGATTGAGGGAGTTAGCGGTGTCCACGTGATGGCCCATCGCCAGGAAGATACTGTAGCAGAAATTATCGAAAAATCCGGAGTGCTTGATGAACGACAGCTATGGTCTCCCTCCAGCGACGAAGTGCTTAGGAGGAACCGCGCTTAAATAATAAGTGATTATATTCCCCGGTTGAAAAGTGAATAACTCGCTAAACAATTGAGTCTGAAGTTTCACTGAATCAGATGAGAGTGTTCAGATTTTTGTGTCTAGCGAATAGAAAAACAATCACTAACATTTATAGGCTTTCTGTTATGACAAAAAATCTGGACCACACTAACCAATTTGTTCTTACCGTCAGCTGCGAAACTGGGCCTAATATTGTTGCCGGTATTACATCTTATCTGTCAGAGCATGGCGGCTATATCTACGAATTATCTCAATTCGATGACAAAGTCACCGGCCAGTTTTTCATGCGTACTGTGTTCAATACTCTTCCTGATTCCTGCTGCTCCTTTGAAGAGATGCGCACCGGGTTTGCTGACCTTGCAGATAAATTCGGCCTGAAGTGGGAGATGCATGAGGCCCACCGCCCGACAAAAGTCTTGATCATGGTATCTCGGTTTGATCACTGTCTGGTTGATCTTCTCTACCGTTATCACAAGGGCGAGTTAAACATCGAGATTGTCGCGGTGGTATCCAACCATCTGGACCTTAGACCGATAGCCGAGCATGAAGGCATTCGCTTTATTTACCTGCCGGTGACAAAAGAAACCAAACCGGAAAAGGAAGCTGAGCTGCTCAATATCGTCAACCAGACCGGCACCGAGCTGGTGGTGCTAGCGCGGTATATGCAAGTGTTGTCCGATAAGCTCTGTGAGAAGTTGCACGGCCGGGCCATCAATATCCATCATTCCTTCCTGCCGGGCTTTAAAGGCGGCAAACCTTATCATCAGGCGTTTGAGCGTGGCGTTAAGCTGATCGGTGCCACTGCGCATTATGTGACCGGTGACCTGGATGAAGGTCCGATTATCGAACAGGCCGTGCAGCCGGTTAACCATGCTTACTACCCGGACGAACTGGTTGCTCTAGGTCGGGATACCGAAACGATGGCGCTGGCACGCGCGGTGAAATTGCATACAGAGCACCGCGTCTTTCTCTCGGGTAACAAAACCGTTATTTTCAAATAGAAGTAGAGGGAGTCATGGCTCAATTAATTGACGGAAAACAGCTCTCGACTCAGGTTCTGCAAGAGGTTGCTTCTGAAGTCGAACTGCTCAGGGCCGAGTATGGCATAGTGCCGACGCTGGCTGTGGTGCTGGTGGGCGAAGATCCTGCCAGCCAGGTGTATGTGAGAAATAAGGTAAAGCGGGCGGAAGAAGCGGGGGTGTGTTCTATTGCGCACCGCCTTGACGCCGAATGCACCCAGGATGCCCTGAATCAGCTAATCGATGTTCTGAACAATGATTCTCAGGTGCACGGCATTCTGGTGCAGCTGCCACTACCCTCGCATCTCGATGAGGAGGAGGTGATAGCTGCCATCAATCCGGTCAAGGATGTTGATGGCTTTCACCCGCTAAATGTCGGAGCACTGGCTGCCGGGCGAGCGTCGCTAGTACCGTGCACGCCACAAGGTTGCATGATCATGCTGCGTCAGGTCCATTCGGATCTTAGTGGTAAAAATGCTGTGGTGGTGGGGCGCTCTAATATTGTGGGGAAGCCGATGGCTGCGCTACTGTTGCAGGCAGACTGTACTGTCACTATTGCACATTCACGAACGAAGAATATCGAATCACTTTGCCGCAATGCCGATATTGTGGTGGCGGCGGCTGGCCGGGCGGAGCTCATCAACGCTGACTGGATCAAGCCTGGTGCAACGGTCATTGATGTCGGTATCAACGCCATTGATCTTGATGGCAAGAGAAAGCTCATGGGTGATGTGGCTTTTGAATCGGTTGCCCGGATCGCTGGTGCAATTACGCCGGTGCCCGGTGGCGTGGGCCCGATGACGATCGCTTGCCTGCTTTTGAATACGACACGCGCAGCAAGGCGTCAGTTGGCCTGACCTTCAGATCATGCCCTGATCGATTCCGACGCCGCCAAGGCGGCGTTATAGGCGAGGATCTGGAGCAGACGCTCCTTCCGGTTCAGTTCCCTGGGTCAGTCATCAGGTTAGCAAGATTGGGTTGAGTCGATTTGATCTCTCTGGTTGCGATGTAAGTCATGTAGCGGTCGATCCCCAGCTCCGCTGAAAGAAGTTCTTCCATCACGTGCTGAAAAGCGGGAAGGCTAGGCGCGACTACTTTCAAGACGTAATCCATGCCACCCCCCGTCGCTATACATTCGACGATCCCATCCACTTGACCGATATGATTCTCAAAGCGGTCGAAATCCGATTTGCGATGCTCCTTGAGCGAAACTGTGACAATCACCGTCGTGACAGCCGCGATTTTATCGAGCGCGATGTCCGCATGATATCCACGTATCAGCCCAGCTGCCTTTAATCGGTTGAAGCGAACCCAACATGGCGTCGGAGAAAGATTGACTAGCTCTGACAGCTTGATTTTGCTGAGCTGCCCATGCTGTTGCACTGCGCAAAGAATGCGAATGTCCGCAGCATCAATAGCAATTTTTCTCATTTATTAGCAGCCTTCATTGTGATCCCAAAACCCAGCACGGTCTTGGCCCCGTTGAAGGCGGGGATCTGCGCGCTGGCACGGCCACTGACGGTGATGAGGCGCCCATGCTGGAACTGGATGAAGTTACGGGCCATGGCGCTAAATCCTTGACTGACAAGAGGGTTCCAGTATAGCTCAGACTGTCGTAATAGCATGATCAGCAAGCGTAATCAGGTAACGCCTGCGCTTTTCCCGAGCGTCGATCAAAACATCCCGCAACAGCTCTTCGGCACTGGGATGGTAAATTGGCATCGATAGGACTTGCTCCGCCGTCATGCTGTGTGTGATGGCTAGGGCAAGCAGATGTGCCAGGTGTTCAGCCTGGTATCCCAGCAACTCGGCTCCTAGAATGACGCCGGTTCGCGCGTCCAGGTAGACCTGAATACGGCCCTGGATCTTGTTCCAGACCACATGGCGGGGACTGGTAAATGGCAGGTCGCCAATGACAATCTCCTGACCTTCAAGTTGCCGGAAACTCTGGCCGATGATGGCGATCTGAGGATCGGTGAAGAATACCATCAATGGCGGTCTACGCTGTGCAGGCACCGCTTCCGGGTAGTTCAACGCATTATCGGCGGCGATACGTCCCTCATCGAAGGCTTCATGCCACACCGGCAGGTGGTCGGTCGCATCTCCGGCAATAAAAACGGGATGGCCAGAGCAGCGCATCGTCTGCGGATCGACTGTCACCACGCCGGCTTCAGTGAATTCCACGCCGCTATGCTCCATGCCCAATCGGTCTACGTTGGAGACCCGACCCGTGGCGACCAGTACCTTGTCGAACACCTTGGTGACCCGCTGGCCATTCGACTGCTCGTACTCGATCCAGGCGCCTTCAGCGTCCTCCCAGGTGCTCATCACCTGGCCGCTTGGGTAGATATCCAGTTCGGTGGCGAGGCTACCAAGCGCTTCCTGCTGCATGGCCGGGTGGGTGAGGGCGTTGATCGTTCCGGAGCGGCCATAGATTGTCGTTTCGACGCCCAGTCGATGGAGTGCCTGCCCCAGTTCCAGCGCAATGACGCCCATGCCGATCACGGCTATCGAGCGGGGCAGGTCCTCCAGCTCGAAGACCGTATCGCTGGTGAGGACGCGGGCCATCACGGGCTCGAACACCTCGTTGACCACAGGCCGGGAGCCGCAGGCGAGGATGAACTTCTTCGCATTGACCTCGACCGATTCGCCCACCCTGAGGCGGCCCGGTGCGATGAACCGGGCGCGTCCTTCCAGCTTGTGATGGGCCGTAATCTTGTCGACGTAGCGGAGGTTGTTGGCGACAAATCGATCATCCCGCTCCCGGCGCAACCGTTCGAGGACCTTGCGGCCATCCACGCGACCCGAGGCCGGCACCCCGAAAAAATCGCTAGTGGCCAGATGGTGCGCGTGATCGGCAGCGGTGATCAGCAGTTTGCTGGGCATGCAGCCGACCCGTGCGCAGGTGGTGCCGTAGGGACCGTCCTGGATCATCACCAGGCTATCGGTCTTGCGGCTGATCTTCGAGTAGGCGCCCAACCCCGAGGTGCCGGCGCCGATGATCGCGTATTCAACATTCAGGGTCTGCATACTAGATTCACTCATGGGACTCCTCGTCTTTTTATTGGGTGTTGTCGGTTTTGGCTTCGTCTCCTGTTTGAATGAACAAGGGCAAGTACAGACTGGCCGGGGCCTTTTACGGGGTAAAGCGATCATTTCTAAGCGTTTGGCTTATTTTTTGTAATCCATGCACTGCTGCTTGGCCGGTGGGCCTCCTTCTGACCTCGTGTGAGGATACCAGCCCGCTGATAAAGCAGTTTGCAAGATTTCACATTAGCTAAGCTAATCTAACTGCTTAGTAATCGTCGTTTTACAGGTATTTCCCGAATCACTTACGGTGACGTCATTCGCAAGCAGGAGACTTATCTATGTCAGTTCATCAGTCCGCCATCAGTTGGCAGCGCAAACCCCACGAAACCGATGCAAACACCTTCTCGCGCAATCATCACGTCACGTTGAATGGTGGCCAGGAGGTCAATGTTTCCGCGTCGGTCGAATTCAAAGGTGACCCGAGTTGTGCCGACCCCGAACAAATGCTGATTAGCTCGGTGTCCAGCTGTCATATGCTGTTTTTCCTGGCCATCGCCGATTTTCAGGGTTATCAGGTCGAATCCTATGAGGACGACCCAGTCGGCCATCTGGAGAGCAATGATAAAAAAGGCCTGAAGATAACGCGTATTGAATTGTCGCCGCGCATTACTTTCGGTGGTGACAAGATGCCGGACCAGAAGGCGATATCCAGAATTCACGCCAGCGCCCATAAAAACTGTTTTATCCGCAATTCGATCACCGCCGAGGTGACGATCAATCATCTTTAACCAGCCATCTCTGGCGGGAGTCATGTATGAGTCACAGTCAAGCGTCGGAAGACATTCTTCTCAGGGAGGACAAGGATGGAGCCGTCTACCTCACATTGAATCGGCCGGATAAATTCAACACCCTGTCCGAAACGATGCTGGCCGCCTTGCAGCGGGAGCTGGATGCGATCGCCGCCGACCCCGCTGTCCGCTGTGTGGTGATCGGTGCCAAGGGGCGGGGATTTTGCGCCGGTCACGACCTGCGGGAAATGCGTGAAAATTCCGACCACTCCTATTACCAGGCGCTGTTTCGCGGCTGCAGCCGGCTGATGCAGAGTGTTGTCGCGCTGCCGGTGCCGGTCATCGCCAAGGTCCAGGGCATGGCCACGGCGGCCGGGTGCCAGTTGGTGGCCAGCTGCGACCTGGCCATCGCCGCCCGATCGGCCAGCTTCGCGGTGTCGGGCATCAACGTGGGCCTGTTCTGCTCGACCCCCGCCGTGGCGCTGTCACGCAACGTCTCTCCCAAGCGGGCGTTCGACATGCTGGTATCAGGCCAGTTTATCGACGCGGAGACTGCTCTGGAGTGGGGGCTGTTGAGTGATGTCACCGCTGACTCCGATCTGGAGACTGCCGTGGCCGACAAGGTGGAACAGATCCTGAGCAAGAGTCCTGCGGCGGTGCGCTTTGGAAAATCCATGTTTCATCCCCAGCGCGAGATGGCACTGGCCGACGCCTACGACTTTGCCGGCAATGTGATGGCCGAAAACATGCTGAGTCCTGACGCAGGCGAGGGGATTGATGCCTTTCTCGGAAAGCGTAAACCCGTCTGGGCACTACCGGGCTGCTAGCGAGTATTTCGCACAATAAAAACAACAGGGGAAAGACCATGAATGATATCTGCGATTTCAATGAGGCCCTCGAAAAGACAACGGCCAATTATGTTCCGCTGTCGCCCTTGAGTTTTATCAAACGGGCGGCCGCCGTTTATCCCGACAGGACGGCGCTGATCTACAACGAGAGGCGTTACAGCTGGCGGCAGACCTACTCCCGCTGTTGTCGACTGGCATCCCTGTTGAAGCATTTCGGCATCGGCCGGGGCGATACGGTGGCCGTCATGCTGCCGAATATCCCGGCCATGTACGAAGCCCACTTCGGCGTGCCCATGGTGGGAGCGGTATTGAATGCGATCAACATCCGCCTTGATCCGGAAGCCGTGGCCTTCATTCTCGATCATAGCCGCTCGCGCCTGCTGCTGGTTGATCCCGAGTACGTGGACGTGGTCGAAAAGGCCTTGGCCCGGTTAAAAGGACCGGCACCCATGGTGATCAACGTGTCCGACCCGAGTCAGGGCGAAGAGCGCTTTATCGGTGACCTGGAGTACGAGGCGTTGCTGGCCGAGCAACCGGAGCGGGACGACTGGCAACTGCCGGCCGACGAATGGGATGCGATTGCGCTGGGCTACACCTCCGGCACCACCGGCAACCCCAAGGGGGTCGTCAGCCACCATCGCGGCGCCTACCTGAATGCGGTCAGCAACGTCCTGTCCTGGACGCTGCCCCGGGAGGTGGTCTACCTCTGGACGCTGCCGATGTTTCACTGCAACGGCTGGTGCTTCCCGTGGACGCTGGCGGCGATCGGCGGGACCAACGTCTGTCTGCGCCGGGTCGACCCGGAGGTGATCCTGGGCCTGATCAGGCAGCATAGGGTCAGCCATTACTGCGGTGCCCCCGTCGTCCACGCCATGATCGCCGATGCCGCAGTGGCTGCGCGGGAACCGATCGAGCACAAGGTGTCGGGGCTGATCGCCGGCGCGGCGCCGCCCGCATCGGTGCTGGAGCGGATGGAGAAGATCGGTTTCGAGCTCACCCACGTCTACGGCCTGACCGAGACCTATGGCCCCGCTTCGGTGTGCGCCAAACAGGATGGCTGGGATCAACGTCCCCTGGAGGAGCGGGTCCGGCTCAACGGGCGTCAGGGGGTGACCTACCCGCTGCAGGAAAGCATCGCGGTGCTGGACATGGTCACGCAGGAACCCGTCCCCGCCGACGGCGAGACGGTGGGCGAGATCATGTTCCGGGGCAATATCGTCATGAAGGGCTACCTGCGCAACGAAGCCGCCACCCGCGAAGCCTTTGCCGGCGGCTGGTTTCACTCCGGGGATTTGGCCGTGGTGGAGTCGGATGGCTACATCAAGATTCGCGACCGGCTGAAGGACGTGATCATCTCGGGCGGGGAAAACATCACTTCTCTGGAGGTCGAGGACATCATCCAGCGCCACGGCGACGTCGAACTCGCGGCCGTAGTGGCGATGGCGGATGCCAAGTGGGGTGAAGTCCCAGCGGCCTTTGTCCAGCTGCGGCCCGGCAGCGAGTTGAGCGAAGCCGCCCTGATCGCTTTCTGTCAGGAGAATATCAGCCGCTTCAAGGCGCCCAAAAAGGTGATCTTCGGGCCGTTGCCGACCACCTCGACCGGGAAGATCCAGAAGTTCATGTTGCGCCAGCAGCTCGAGGCCAGTCTTTCCGCCTGAGTCGGTCGGGAAAGAGGGCCTGAAATAGAACCATGGGGTAAGCGGTATGGCTTACGCACCAGCAGCGATTATAGTGGCCCTCAAAGGGGACACTTGATCGCGCCGTGCCCCACCGCCATTCTTGCGAGTATTGGTCATGTTACGACGCCCACCCCTGATCGCACTCTCCTATTTCGAAGTCGCCGCGCGAACCAAGAGTTTCGCCGCGGCCGCCAAGGAGCTCAATGTCACGCCGGCGGCGATCAGCCACCAAGTCAAGGCGCTGGAGGAGTATCTCGGCGTCGATCTGTTCGTCCGCCACCACCGGCGGGTCAGCCTGACCCCGGCCGCGCGCCTGGCCCTGCCGGAGCTTCAAGAAGGTTTTCAGACGCTGGGTCGCGCGGTGGACAAGATCCGCGCCTATGGCGAGGAGCGCCTGATCGTCACCGTCTGCGCCGAACCCCTGTTCGCCACCAAATGGATCGTGCAGCGCCTGCACCGTTTCTACGCCCGTTGCCCGGAGGCCGAAGTGCGGCTGCAGGCGAGCCTGCATACGGTGGACCGCGCCCGTGATAGCGACTTCGGGGTGGCCGAGCTCAAGCGCGCCGGCATCGACGTTTCCGTGCGCCTTGGCTACGGTAGCTACGCGGACTTAGAGCCTCAGCGGCTGATGAGTTTGGAGCTGGTGCCCATCTGCGCACCGGAACTGGCCGCCAACGTGGACGGTGTCGAGACACTGCGCGGGCTGCCGTTGCTGTGCGACAGCACCCTTACCCGCTTCGACGAGCCCTGCGGCTGGAAGGAGTGGTTCAGGCAACAGGGAGGTAAAATCGGCCCGTTCCGGGAGCTGCGGTTTGGCAACGGGCTGCTGGCGCTGGAGGCGGCCCTCGCCGGCCAGGGTGTGCTGCTCGGCAGTCGGGACCTCCATCAGGCGGAATTGAGTACAGGAAAGCTGGTGGTAGCCTTCGATAGCCCGCTGAACTGCGACCAGGCGTACTACGTGGTCAGCGCGGGCGCAGGCCTGGAGCGACCCATCGCCAGACAGTTTCGTGAATGGTTGTTGGATGAGGCAAATATGCTTGCCTAATACTACAGTCGTAACTGAGTAAGCCATAACGGTGGTCGGGGTGACCACGTTCTCGACCATGGCGATGGTGATCCATCCACTGGTTACCGGGGCTCTGGAGCTCGCAGATCTCCAAGCGGGTACCTTTTTTGAAGGCACCATCCACGCCGGGGCCCAAGTCGTGGGGGCCGGCTAGATGTTCTCTGCGCCACCTCATAATCATAGCCCGACTTTTTAGTTCGGTTGACAGAGCAATTGCCTACTGTTCTCAGTTAGCTTTACTCACGCCTTGACAGCTGGGTCATTGGCTCGCCGGTGACAGCTAATAGCCTTGCGTGACCCCACCAATTGATGAGTAGCGTCTGGTGGATAAGTACTGTCCAGAAAGGGAGCAATACGCTAGCCTCTAGTAGTTCCGTCATTTTTTGTAAACGACAGAGCTACGCAGAAACTATCAAGGGGAAATTCTAAAAATGAAAAAGAAAATTTATGCGCTCATGTTGCTAGGCATGATTTCTAGCCCGGCTTTTGGGGAAGCCGCTGGAACTAGCTATGCAGGATTACAGTACGCAAAGATTAACTACGAAAATGATTATCATAACGTTGAAACTGAGCCAAGTGCAGTCATAGGCAGGGTGGGGCATTTTGCGAATAATTATTTTGCCATCGAAGTTCGGGCAGGTATGGGCCTTGACGATGATGACGTAAAATGGAATGGCTATAAAACAGGAGAAACGGTTGAATTAGATTACTTGTATGGCGTGTACGGAGTGGGTCACTTGCCGCTTACCGATATGCTCTCTGTCTATGCGCTAATTGGATATACAGGCGCCGAAGCAACAGCAGAGCTCTATTCCATGTCAGAGAGTGATACCGATTCAGACTTTTCCTATGGCTTAGGTGGGCAGGTGCAATTTAATCCAGTCACCTCGGGAACGATTGAGTATGTCTCCTATTTAGACAAGTCAGAATTTGAAGTCACAGCCCTAAGCGCGGGGCTTAATTTCAAGTTCTGAAATTAATCAGAGGCAAATCGCCTGAATCAGTTTCTTCTTAGTCTCTTAAAGAGCCAGTCAAAAGCTGGCTATTTAATTACATTAACAGCCTAGACCTCAACAGCCCCTGGAAGCTTGCAGGATTTCTTACCGGTCCTCTTCGCGATCGTGCTATAAGCGAGAGACAAGAACTGAATTGTCCTGACCTATGCCCATTGACCTGCAATCGCTCTACCCTAAGCTGATTCATCTGATGCTGGACACCGTCTTCGTAGTCGATGGGGACCACCAGATCGTCTTTGTGAGTGATGCCTGTGAGTCACTGCTAGGTTACCGTGCCGACGAGCTGATCGGCACCTTGATCACCGACCACATGCATCCTGACGACCTGGCGGTCACCCAGGCCTCCATTCGGCGGGTCATGAACGGTCAGCCCCACCTCGATTTCCGCAACCGCTATCTCCGCAAGGACGGCAGTATCGTACATATCCTGTGGTCTGCGCGCTGGTCCGAGGAGGAGGGGGTGCGGATCGGTGTCGCGCGGGACGTGACGGCCCTTATGCAGGCCGAGGCGGAATTGCGCTTTCTCGCCCATCATGACCCCCTGACCAAGCTGACTAACCGATCGCTGTTCTACGATCGCCTGGACTCGGGTCTGAGTGCGGCCCGTCGCCACCAGAACGGCCTGGCGTTGCTTTTCCTGGATCTCAATGACTTCAAATATATCAATGATATCCATGGCCATGCGGTGGGTGATGCGGTGCTCTGTACGGTGGCACGTCGGCTGGAAAGTTGCGTACGCGAGACAGACACGCTAGCCCGCATGGGCGGTGACGAATTCACGGTTCTGTTGACCGACATCCAGTCCGCGGATGCCGTTTCGAAGAAGGTGGAGCAGATTCACATGGTCATGGCCGAGCCGCTGGACGCTGAATTCGGTGGGCTCAGAATGCCGTCCTGCAGTATCGGCGTGGCCAGTTATCCCGCTGACGGGGAGGATGCCGCTACCCTGCTAAGCCATGCGGATGACGATATGTACCGGATGAAAAGGTTCCGTTCGGTAGCGAGATGACTGTGCCCCCTTGCCCCTTCCCGACTATGCGTTTTCGCGCATTTCACCTGTCTGTGCAAGATCCTTCTATAGTGTTGCAAGATAATTCAAGCGTAACTGCTCAGTAACAGCAATGATCAATCACGTGAGCGTTCGGAAAGGCCGGCGCTCCTCAACGAAGTAAAACAAGTTGACTGGCAAACGCCTAGGAGAAATGTCATGAACAAGTTGATGCAAGGTATCGAGCGTTTCTGGAAGGATGAGGAAGGCGCTGAAACGGTAGAGTGGGTACTAGTTTGTGCTTTGATTATAGCTGGGTTCCTTGCAGCGTATACCCCTCTGTCAGGTGCAATAGGAACCCTTTTTGACGATATAGTAACTCACCTTACAGGTGCAGCCACACCACCTGGATGATAGTAAAATTAAATATTCTGGGGGCTTATGCTGCCCTCAGATTTTGTAATGGTTCTTCATTCGGCTTATTTTATGAATTTTTCTTTATTGATGGTTATATGTTTTTTGTTAGTCATGACTGCAACCGTCTGTGACCTAAAACATCGCAAGATTCCAAACATGGTTGTTCTGACTGGGGCTGCTGTGGGGCTGCTACTGGGAGCGCTGGCAGGCCCGGGCGGTATCCTGACCGCTGTCTTTGGCTTGCTGGTGGGCTTGGCGGTACTGATTCCCGGTTACCTGCTGGGTTTTACCGGCGCCGGGGATGCCAAGCTGATGGCGGCGGTGGGTACCTTCCTTGGTCCACTGGGTGCCTTTCAGGCGGCATTGGCAAGTATTTTGGCAGGTTCAGCTATCGCTATTGGGTATATCGTCTTTGCCGTTTTGTTTCGTCAGACAGCTTCACCCATGGCGCGTTATGGACTGATGGCTAAAACCTTGGTAACGACAGGAAGGCCGATCTATATCGCTCCTGAGAAGGGCGAAGTGATGGGGCGTAAGTTTCCTTTTGCGGTGGCCATTGCCATCGGCACAACCGGTTGGATGATCTGGCAATGGCCGCTGAGCTAGTTACAACCAAAGTTAGTCACGATAAAGCTTAAAGTTCAGTGATCATCGCCAGGCCATCGGATTGCTTCTTTTACAATTTGTAACAATAACTGTGAGGTCGGTCATGCTCCAGGAAGAGGTGCAGCAGTTACAAGATGTTACCGAAGGCCGTGCGGCGGCCCGGCGGGCGCCGCGCCCTGGTACGGTGGCGGAAACCGGGCTGTCGCTGCTCTATCTGGGCGACTTGCTGGTCAAGCATCTCTTCGAGCAGGGCGCACTCGACCTGCACCAGCTGAGCCGCGAGAGCGCCCTGGCTGGCAGCGTGGTGGAGGAGGTGTGTCGCTTTCTGCGCGAAGAGGGGCGTGCGGAGGTACGCGGCCAGGGAACGGGAGGGGCGCTGCGCTTCGGCCTCACCGACCGCGGCCGCGCCTCGGCGCTGGAGGCGTTCAACCGCGACGGCTACAGCGGCAAGGCCCCGGTTACCCTGGAAGCCTACAACGAGCGGGTGCACGAGCAGGCACTCTCCAATGTGGGTATTCGCCGCGAGACGGTGATGGAGGCCTTCGCCGACACCGTGATCGACCCGGCGCTGCTCGATCAGCTCGGCCCCGGCTTGCACTCCGGCCGGGCCATGTTCATCCACGGCCATGCCGGCACCGGCAAGAGCTATATCGCAAGGCGCCTGGTGCGGCTGCTGGAGGGCGAGGTGCTGGTGCCCCACGCCATCCTGGTGGGCGGCAAGGCGGTGCGCTGTTTTGATCCCGCCGTACACCACTCCCTGGAAGACCCGGCCGAGACTTCGCCCGCCGTGCAGCTCTACCTGGAACAGGGCCACGACCCGCGCTATGTGCGCTGCCACCGCCCCTGCGTGGTCACCGGCGGCGAGCTGACCATGGAGCGCCTCGAGGTGCAGTTTGATTCCGCCACCCACATTCATCAGGCGCCGGTGCAGCTGCTGGCCAACAACGGCATGCTGGTGATCGACGACCTGGGCCGCCAGCGCATGTCGCCCACCGAACTCTTCAACCGCTGGATCGTGCCGCTGGAGGAGCGCCGCGACTTTCTGTCGCTTGCAAACGGCTACCACTTTAGCGTGCCCTTCGACGTGGCGCTGGTCTTCTCCACCAACCTCGACCCCCTGGCGCTGGCCGACGCCGCCTTTCTGCGCCGCATCGGCTACAAGATTCGCTTCGCGCCGCTCGAACGCAAGGCCTACCTGGCCATCTGGCAGCAGCAGTGCCAGGCGCAGGGGTGGCCCTACGAGCAGGCGCTTGCCGACTTCGTCATCGACGAGCTGCACGCACGAGATGACGTGCCGCTGCTCGCCTGCCACCCCCGCGACATCCTGAGCCTCGCCCAGGACCAGCTCGACTACCAGGGGCTAACGGCCCCCGACCGCGAGACCCTGAGCTGGGCCTGGCGGACCTATTTCGGTGACTTCTTCGAGGCTGAAAACGCAACTAGCAACGCTGTCGGTACTGATGAAGAAAGCACTGCCAACCGGAGGGACGCACCATGAAACGCAAGGGTATTTTTGCCATGTTCGCGATCTCGCTGATCATGGCGCTGGGGGCCGCCGTGGTGGCCATGAGCTGGATGCAGGAACAGGGCGGCGACGATGAACGCAAGGATGTGAACCAAGTGGTGGTGGCCGCGTTGCAGGTACCCTTCGGCACCACAGTGGAGGCCTCCGACCTGAAACTGGTGAATATGCCGAAGGATGTGGTGCCGCCCAACAGCTTCACCGATATCGAGAGCGTGGTGGGGCGGGTCAGCAACCAGGTGATTTATACCGGCGAAGTGGTACTCGAGGGGCGGGTTTCCGAGCACTTGGGCGGCAGTGCCTTGGCGGCGCTTCTCGACCCCGGCATGCGGGCGATGAGCGTGCGCGTGGATGACATAGTGGGGGTGGCCGGCTTCCTGCTGCCCGGCAACCGGGTCGATGTGGTCTCCACCAGGCGCAACGGCAGCCGCAACAGCGTCGAGTCGAAGACAGTGCTGCAGAACCTCAAGGTGCTGGCCGTGGATCAGATCACCGGCCAGGAGCGCGACGGCCCGGTGATCGTGCGCGCGGTCACCCTGGCGGTGACCTCCAAACAGGCCGAGACCCTGGTCAAGGCCACCCAGGAAGGCAAGGTGCTGCTCACCCTGCGCAACCCACTGGAGAAGGAAGAAGAAGGGGACATGATGGCGGCACAGCGCTCGGTATTGAACCTGCCGACACTGGAGAAGCGTGACGAACCCGCGCCGCCGCCCCGGCGTGCCGCCCCGGTGCAGCATCGGGTGAGCGTGCTGCGCGGCACCCAGATGAGCTCTGTCAATGTACGTAACTAGACTAGACTAAGAATAACAGCCCACGAGGCTGAACAGGGGAGCATTACTATGATCATCAATAACAAGCCCAGAGGGCGCCACGGGGCCATGAAGGGGCTGGCCCTGGCGCTGGTGGCAATGCTGGCGGCAGGCTGGGGTATGCAAGTTCCGGCACAGCAGCGACCGGACATGGATAATTCCCGCCGCGTTTCCATGCCGCTGGAGGGCCGCGCAGTGTCGGTGGCCGTGGCGATCAACAAGGGGCAGGTGCTGGAGTTTCCTCGCCCGGTGCGGGTGGTCTCGGTGGGTAACCCCGAGATCGCCGACATCGTGGTGATGGGCTCGCGGCAGCTCTATGTACTGGGCAAATCGATCGGCACCACCAATGTGGTGCTGTGGGACCGCTCCGAGAACCTCCAGGGTACGCTCAACGTCACCGTCACCCACGACCTCGAAACACTCAAGAGCCACCTGCATGAACTGCTGCCTGGCGAGCGTATTCAGGTGCGTTCGGCCCAAGAGGGCATCGTGCTGAGTGGCGAGGTCTCAAGCGCCGCACGGCTGGAAACCGCCATGCGCCTGGCCAATCGCTTCGCCGGCGGCGAGGAAGACACCGTGCTCAACCTGATGCAGGTGGGTGGCGCCCAGCAGGTGATGCTGGATGTCAAGGTGGCGGAGGTATCACGCTCGCTGGTCAAGCGGCTCGAGGCCAATTTCAACGTCTTCAACGTCGGCTCTTCAGCACTGCGGCTCGGTGGGGTCAGCGGCGGGGCCAGCTTCCCGGATGCGATTTTTGATGATTTTGATGGCGTCGGTGGTGGCCGAATGCCGGCTTTCGGCGGTGGCACACCAGTTGGGCCTGTCGTGGATGAGTTTGCACCGGCCACCGCGACCATCGCAGATACCGGCATCTTCGCCAGCTACCAGCGCGCTGACTACCTGCTCAACCTGGTGCTGGACGCGGCGAGCCGCGAAGGGGTGGCCAAAATCCTCGCCGAACCCAATCTCACCACGCTCACCGGCCAACCGGCGCGCTTTCTAGCCGGCGGCGAGTTCCCGATTCCCGTGCCCCAGGGTGATGGCCAGGTGGCCATCGAGCACAAGGAGTTCGGCGTGGGGCTGGGCTTTCTGCCCGTGGTGCTGGATTCCGGCATCATCAACCTCAAGGTGGATGTCTCGGTTTCCAACCTGGTGTCGGCCAACAGCCTTCAGGTGGGGGTGGGAAGCGGTGTAGACACGCAGTTCTTCGTGCCGGCGCTGACCAAGCGCAGTGCCAGCTCCACCTTGGAGCTGGCTTCCGGCCAGACCATCGCCATCGCCGGCATGCTCAACGAGAGCCTGCGCGAGAACGTCTCCAAGCTGCCGGGCCTGGGTGAAGTGCCGGTGCTCGGGGCGCTGTTTCGCAGCCAGGAGTTCATCAAGGAGCAGACGGAGCTGGTGATCTTCGTCACGCCGCGCCTGGCGCGCTCCTTCAATCCCGAGCAGGTGCGCCTGCCCACCGGCTCCTTCGTGCCGCCAAGCGATCTGGAGTTCTATCTGCTGGGAAGCTTCCAGCCCGTCGCGGAGGGTGCCAGCCCGCGGCCGAGGCCTTCGAGTCTCGACCTGGAATTGATGTCAAACCGCGAGGAGGGCGGAACCGAGGGACGCTTTGGCCATGATCTCTGATCGCCCGCAAGTTTCACTACTATATCGACACAGGGTATTACGCCGGCAAAGGCTACGGCCCAGCCAGGGAGAACACACCATGACGAGCTTTGACACGACCAGCGTTGACACGGCCAGAACGACTGCCCCAGTGAGGGGAGCTGCCAAGCGGGTCACGAACCGCGGACTCGGCGGATTGAGCGGATTGAAGGCATTAGGTGTAGTCGCCCTTGCGCTGGCGCTGGCCGGTTGCGCGCCGCGCCCGGGCGCCGACCTGCCACCCTACGGCGACAGTGTGCGCCATACCAAGGCGCTCCAGACCTACGAACCCGGCGACAAGGTGCCGCCGCTGCATGGCGCCAAGGCAGCCGATGCGATGCGCACCTATCGCATTTCGCCAGCCGGGGGCGGTCAGGCACCCAGTTCCACGCAGTGAGCGATTCACTTTTTGATGACAGGCAGGTGACATGATGCGCAAACGGCTCAAGATACTGCTGGCGGGAAGGGGGCAGGAGGAGTTGAAGGCTCTGGAGGCGCTACTATGCAGCCAAGGGGATATAGAGGTGAGTTCACGATTGATGGTCAACGGCAGTGTCGATCCCTTGGAAGAAGTATCGTCCCTGCCCGATGCCCTGGTGCTGCTGGTGGGCGAATCTCAGTGGGAGGCCGAGTTGACCGCGCTCTGCGAGCGCCCGGCCAGCGAGCGCCCGCCACTGATGGTGGTGGGACCCAAGGGCAACGTGGAACTGATTCGCCTGGCCATGCGCGCCGGTGCCCGCGACTTCTTCTCGCCGCCCATCGACGACAGCGAGATCATCCAGTTCCTGCATGAACTGACTCGCGATCGTCCGGTGGAGCCGGGGCGAGCGGCCCGTACCACGGCGGTGATCAATGCCAAGGGTGGCTCCGGTGCCAGCCTGGTGGCGGCCAACCTGGCCCACCGCCTGGCCCACAATGGGCACAACACGGTGCTGGTCGATATGGACATTCAGTTCGGCTCTTTGCCGCTCTACTTCAACGTGGTGCCAGAACATGGTCTGGTACGGGCGCTGGAGTCCGCCGACAGCCTCGATGTCCTGGCGCTGGAAGCCTACCTGCAGCGCCACGTAAGCGGCCTGGCGCTGCTCGCCTCGTCGCCGGGCGATAATCTGGGGCTCGGCGAGGTACCCGAATCGAAGGTCGAGCAGCTGCTGCAGGTGTTGGGAAGCGCCAACGAGGAAGTCGTGGTCGACCTGCCGCGCTGGCTCAACGGCGCTACCGCCTGCGTGCTGGAGCGCGCCGACAATATACTGATAGTGATGCAGCAAAGTGTGGCTCACCTGCACGATGCCCAGCGCCTGCGCGACATCATTGTCCACGAGCTGATGATTCCCGCCTCGCGGATCAGCGTGGTGGTCAACCGCTTCGAGAAGAGAAGCGACATCGGCCTTGGTGCGATCGGCGATGCCCTGCCGGGACTGACGCTGCGCACACTGCCCAATGATTTCAAGCGTGCCAGCCAGAGCATCAATATGGGTAGCCCGCTGCGCGACCTTGCCCCCAAGGCACCGCTGACACGCCAGCTCAAGGCACTTGCCGAGGCGCTGGAGGCCCCATCGCCGAGCGCTGAACCCGTCAGGAAGCGCTCATTCCTGGGCTGGGCCCTGCCGGCGAGGCACTAGCAGGACCACGAATCATCCATCAGGTCATCCATCAGGAGAACTGCCATGAACCTGCACGAGCGCACGACACCGCAAACCGATGGCGAACTGCGCGCCAGCTGGGCCAGCCGCGGCGCCGGGCGGCTGTCCCAGGAAGAGCAGGAGTACAAGCAGCAGCTTTTCCGCAAGCTGGTCAAGGTGATGGACCTCACCCTGCTGAGCAGCCTGGCTGAGCGCGAGGCTCGCCAGCAGGTGCAGCAGGTGTGCGAGTCGCTGATGAGCAAGGACACGCTGCCGTTCAACGCCGGGACGCGTCAGCGTATCGTCACCGAGCTACAGGATGAGGTGTTGGGCCTGGGTCCGCTGGAGACGCTGCTCGCCGACAAGACGATTTCGGACATCCTGGTCAACGGCACCACGCCCATCTACGTTGAGCGCCGCGGCAAGCTGGAGCAGACAGCGCTGCGCTTCGACAGCGATGCGCATTTGATGAGCATTATCGATCGCATCGTCTCCGGTGTCGGCCGGCGTATCGACGAGTCCTCGCCCATGGTGGATGCGCGACTCAAGGACGGTTCGCGGGTCAATGCGGTGATTGCGCCGCTAGCCATCGACGGTCCCATGCTCTCCATTCGTCGCTTCGCCGTGGAAACCCTGGGTGTCGACAGCCTGATCGATTACGGCAGCCTCTCACCGGAGATTGCCCAGTTGATGGAGAAGGTGGTCAAGGCGCGGCTCAACGTACTGGTCTCCGGCGGCACCGGCGCCGGCAAGACGACGCTGCTCAATGTGCTCTCGAGCTTCATTCCCCACAACGAGCGCATCGTCACCATCGAGGACTCGGCGGAGCTGCAGCTCCAGCAGCCCCACGTGGGCCGCCTGGAAACACGCCCGCCCAATATCGAGGGCAAGGGTGAAATCAGCCAGCGCGACCTGGTGCGCAACAGCCTGCGCATGCGCCCCGATCGCATCGTGGTGGGCGAGGTGCGCGGCGGTGAAGCCTTCGACATGTTGCAGGCCATGAACACCGGCCACGACGGCTCGCTTACCACCGTCCACGCCAATACCCCGCGCGATGCCCTCACGCGCATCGAGAACATGGTGGCCATGAGCGGCTACCAGCTGCCGCCTCAGGCGCTGCGCTCACAGATCGTTTCGGCCATCGACGTGGTGGTGCAGATCGAGCGCCAGGAGGATGGCGTGCGCCGCCTGGTCAGCGTGCAGGAGGTCAACGGCCAGGAGGGCGATGTCATTACCATGTCGGAGATCTTCCGCTTCGAGCGTGAAGGCCTCGATGCCGAGGGCAAGGTGGTGGGCCGTTACCTGGCTACCGGCGTGGTGCCGGGCTTCCACGACCTACTCAAGCGCCGTGGGCTCGACCCGGGCCTGGAGATCTTCCAGAACACCGGAGGAGGCCAACGGCCATGGATCTGAGCAGCCTGCTGGATATCGAGATCTCCGACCGGGCGATCGTCATCGGCATGGTGTTTATCGCCGTCTTCCTGCTGATGCAGAGCTTTCTGGTACCGGCCTTCGGCGAGAACCGCCAGGCGCAAAAGCGCCTAAAGAAACGCCTGCGGGCGATCTCCAGTGAGGGTCAGCAGAGCAGCGGCTCGTTAATTCAGAGCAAGTACCTGAGGAAGCTGTCGCCCCTGGAGCGGATGCTGGAGCGCCTACCCGGCATGGAGCGCCTGCATCAGCTTATCGAACAGGCTGGGCAGGAAATACCTGCCTATCGCGTGGTGCTCTACTCGGTCTGCCTGGGAGGCATCAGCGGGGTGGCAGGCTATCTCTTGTTGCCTCAGCCCATGCTGGGCGTGCTGCTGGGATTGGCCGTGGCGGCGTTTCCCTTCATGCGCCTGCTGCGTGCGCGCAAGCGCCGCCTGGCTCGTTTCGAGGAGCAGCTGCCCGATGCGCTGATCATCATGGCCCGGGCCTTGCGTGCCGGGCATCCTTTCAGCGATGCCATGCACCTGGTAGCCGAGGAGCTGGCCGAGCCCATCGCCGGTGAGTTTCGCATCGCTTTCATGGAGATCAACTACGGCGGCGACGTGCGCGGCGCACTATTAGGACTGTTGCGGCGCGTGCAGAGCGTGACGGTGATGATCTTCGTTACTTCTGTACTGATCCAGAAGGAAACCGGCGGCAACTTGGCCGAGCTGCTCGATAACCTGGCCGCCGTGGTACGTGATCGCTTTCGTTTTCAGCGCAAGGTGCGCACCCTCTCGGCCGAGGGGCGAATGGCCGGATGGATTCTCTCGCTACTGCCGTTCGGCATGGGGGGAATCCTTACGCTGATCAATCCGGATTTCATACCCATGCTGACCCAGGATGCCTTGGGTCGGCAGTTGGTAATCGCGGCTTTCGTGATGGTGGTCATCGGGATTCTATGGCTGCGCAAGATCGTGCGCGTCGAGGTGTAAGGAGGAAACGCAATGGAAATACTCCTGGTATGGCTTCAGCCACTGAATGACTGGCTGGAAAACCCTGCAGCGGCACAGATGGGCTTTGCCGCTCTGCTCGGGCTGGCCATCTTTACCCTCCTTATTGCGCTTACCATGGTGGTGATGGGTGCCTCTGATCCGTTGCGCCGGCGGCTGCGCAGCCTGGAGGTGAGCGGCAGCGATGGCACGGCAAGTACGGAATCGGGTCTGCATGAATGGCTCGGACCCATGGGCGAGCGGCTGGTGCCCACCAAGGAGGAAACTCGCAGCCGCATCGCTCAGGAATTGCGCCGAGCCGGCAAGCGTTCTCCTGGCGCGATCAACCTCTTCTTCGGTGTGCGCCTGTTGCTCACGGTGGTGCCACCCTTGGTGATGTTGCTGGTGCTACCTTTCCTGCGTATTCCGCTCAACGTCGGGGCCTTGCTGATTGCATGCCTGGCGATAGCGGGCTATCTACTGCCGCGCTTCTGGCTGGAGCGGGCCATCAAGCAGCGCTCAAAGTTGCTCAGCCGCGGCCTGCCCGATGCCCTCGACCTGCTGGTGGTGTGCAGCGAGGCGGGGTTGGGCCTAGGGGCGGCCATCCAGCGCGTTGCCCGCGACCTGGAGATCAGTCACCCGGAGCTGGCTGATGAGTTGCACCTTTACACCCTTCAGATGCGTGCCGGCATGGACAACAGAACAGCACTGCGCGACCTGGAAGAGCGCACCGGGGTCGATGACATTCGCGGTCTGGTGACCACCCTGCTGCAGAGCATGCGCTTCGGCAGCAGCATCGCCATGACGTTGAGACTTTTCGCCGTGGAGTTGCGCGACAAGCGCACCCAGCAGGCCGAGGAGCGGGCCGCCAAGGTCAGTACCAAGATGCTCTTTCCCCTGATTTTCTGCATCCTGCCGAGCTTCATGCTGGTGACTCTGGGGCCGCCGATACTTGGTGTGATCGCTGCGTTCTCGCGGAATGGGTTGTGATTTTCAAGTGATCATTGCCATGGCGGGGTGAGTACTTAAGGAGTTATACGATAATGAATAAAATTAACAAAGCGGGCTGTGCTGTTCTTCTGATGACCTTGGGGCTCAGTGGCTGTGCGACGACCAACCAGCAGACAGGCTCGGATCCCTACGCGGCATTGGGCAGTGGTGGCTCCTCGGTGGAGTACAGCACGGCTTTCCCCGTGGCCTCGCCAGAAGAGGCCTACCGCAACGGGGCTGCGGCGCTGCGCGCTCGAGACCCCGACCGGGCGCTCTTCGAGTACCTGCGAGGGTTGCGCATGGAAAGAACGCCCAAGGCCGACCCGCTTTATCGTGTAGGGATTATTCATCACGGTCGGGGCAATCATGATCTGGCCGAGAAGGCCTACCTCTGGGCGCTGGAGATCGACGGCAGCCACGTGGGCGCCCGCACGGCGTTGGGGGTTGCCCTGCTTGAGCAACAAGCCTTCGACGCCGCCGAGCAGCAGCTGCAGCCACTGGTTTCACGGGGCAGCGCTCCTTGGCAGGCGTACAACGCTATGGGGGTGATTGCCGATATGCGCGGTGAGTACACGCTGGCACAGAGCCATTATGAGAAAGCGCTGGAGGCAAGCCCCGGCACCCCGCTGGTACTCAACAACCTGGGCTACTCGCGGTATCTGGCGGGTGACTGGGAAGAGGCCCGCCGGGCGCTGCGCCGTGCGGTGGGCGTCAACCCCGGCTATGAACTGGCCTGGCGCAATCTTGGCCTGGTCTATGCCCGAGGAGGCGACTTCGAAACCGCGGTCGAGGCGGTGGCGCGCAACGGCGATCGGGCCAAGGCGTACAACGACATCGGCTATATCTCGATGCTGGAAGGTCGCTATAACGACGCCATGGGTTTCTTCGAGGAGGCGATGCGGCTCTCGCCGGCGTACTACGTTACCGCCAGCCAGAATGCCCAGAATCTGGATAGTCTGATGCGGCGCAACGGTAATAAGCTGTCTATCAACTAGTGCACAGAGGGGAGGGGCGGTCATGAAAAGGATACGGTCGTTACACAAGCAGCAAGGGGCAGAAACAGTCGAATTCGCCATAACATCAATTCTGCTGTTTATCATCCTCTTCGGAATTATCGAGTTCAGCGTGGCGCTTTACGACAAGGCCGTTTTGACCAATGCCAGCCGGGAAGGGACCAGGGAAGGGATCCTCTTCAAGCCCGGACCCCGGGATCTGACGGCGGAAGACGCCGCCATAGAACAGGCGATTCGCGACTACGCCGAGCAGTACTTGATTTCTCTGGGTGGCCCTGCAGAAATGACGATTGATATTTTACGATCCGATACCAGCATGTCACCTGGAAGTGAGGTGATCGTTACTGTTGATTACCCCTACCGTTTTCTTCTCTTGCCGGGATTTGTTGGTACCTTGGGCGGCATTATTGAGATACAGGCTATAACCAGCATGCGAGCGGAATAAACATGAAAACTTACAACCATAACGTAAGGAATAACCGCTTGGGGGGAAGCAAACATCAGCGAGGTGTATCGACGGTGCTGGTGGCTGTATCTCTTCTCGTGCTGTTGGGTTTTGCAGCGTTGGCGATCGATGTTGGCAATCTCTATGTAGCGCGAAATGAGTTACATAATGCCGCGGATGCGGGTTCCTTGGCAGGTGCGCGGTTTCTCTATTGCGAGGACGGTAGCAGTGTCAATGACGGGACCTGTGTCGAAGCAATATCCAGCGCCGATCAGATCGCAACTACAGCGGCACAAGCCAACCAGAGCCAGAACAGCACGGTTGAAGTCATCAGCGCGCGGCGGGGCCACTGGAGTTTCACTACCCGAGAATTTACGGCCAGCTCTTTGACAACGCCACCTGATTTGACCCAGTCAACCGCAGACTTGGATCTGGATCTCAACTTTATCAATGCTGTTGAAGTCGTCTCGGCGCGCCAGCAAACACCTGTAGAAACCTTCTTTGCCCGTGTCCTAGGTATTGACGACGTTGACGTCATGGCTCGCTCGGTCGCCTATATAGGCTTTGCCGGGGCGCTTCGCCCCGAAGATGTCGACCAGCCGATTGCCATGTGTCGCCAGGCCCTGCTTGACGGTGACTCATACTCCTGTGACGTGGGGCGCTTCATTCCCGAGGGAGACCAAACCGGTGGCTGGACGAATTTCGAGCATGACGATAGCGGTGCGACGAATGCCAATGACCTCAAGGAGCTGATTTGTGGCGATGGCAACCCTAATGAGTTGCGCTTTGGAGAGGATATCGCCACCAACAACGGTCAGGTTCAGGCGGCTTTTCAAGCGCTATACGATTGCTGGGTCGAGGAAACCGACAAGGAACGCCTGTGGAGTTTGACACTGCCGGTCGTGGATTGTGAGGAGGGTATCGCGCCGAGTAATCCGCTGGTGGGTGCGGTAAACCTGAACATTGCCTGGATCGTCGATCAAAGTAATAAGATCGACGACGATGCCCCCTTGCAAATGGAGTTGCCCCCGGAAGATAGCGATGGGATCTCTCCCGGTACCTGGAGCAACGCTGATCCCGATGGCGTGACGCGTTGGGATGATTTTGTCGAAACTATGAATTTGCGAGACTCCGACGATAGCCTGGCCTATTGGGCTTCCGAACCTCAAGAAAGTGGCTGGCGGCAAAAAACCATCTACTTCCTGCCCAGCTGCAGCTATCACGAGCCCAAGGGCCAGACGGGTGGCGAGAACTTCGGCATCCTGGCACAGATACCGGTACTGGTGGATTGACCAGCAGGCAGATATGACTGTTTAGCAGAACGCCGGCGGAGTCTTGCTCCGCCGGCGTTCCTTTTGTTTAAGCCTTTTCGCGTCGCTTGGATGCTTGCTCTCAGGGGATGAGCGATTTCAGCAGAGGGGAAAGGTCGGGCAGTGCTGTTGGTGGGGCGGGAAATTCGGCCCTCGCCCGTGCGGTTGCCAATTCGGTGGCCTCCAGCCGGTAACGGGAAGGGGGTTTGCCGACATAGCGCTGGAAGGTACGTGTGAAGTAGGAGAGATCGCGAAAGCCTACCGTGAAGCAGACGTCGGTAATTGAGACCTTGGGGTTGGCCAGCAGCCGCATCGCCTCGCTGATGCGCCGGTGCAGCAGGTATTCCTGAAAGGTGATGCTGGTCAACCGCTTGAAGAAACGACTGAATTGAAATCCGCTCAGCCCACAGAGTTCGGCGACCTCGCCCTGGGTGATCTTGCTGTGAAGGTTCTGGTCGATGAAGGAGATGGCGCGCTGCAGACGCGCTTGCTCGTCGCCAAGTCCCGAGCAATGGAGTCGTGCCTCTGGCGGGATGTGATTCTTGACCTCGACAACAGCGCGCTGGAGTGCCTTGGCTTTTTCCGGCAGGCGCATGCTGTAGAGCGTGCCCAACACTTCAAGGAAACGCGTCATCTCGAAGGGTTGGACGAAGTAGTCCCATACCCTGGCACGAAAAGCCCAGACCGCGAGGGACTCGGAATGGGCCTGGGTGACCATCAGCAGGGGAATGGAGGGAAATGCCTGCTTGGTTTCACGCAGGCTGGCGAGACCGTCGAGGTCCGGATAATCGTACTGGAAGCAGGCGGCGATGGGCGGCCTGGCTTTCATCAATGGAAGCGGATCCTGTCCGGGGGCAACGATCTCGAGGTGGTATCCCTGCCGTTTCAGGGCATCATGGTATCCATCTTCGATCGGTTCCTGCAGGGTTCGCAATACTATTAGCATGTAGTTATGAGCGATCATGAATGTTCCCCCTGTGCTCACGCTGTCGCTGTACGGCAGGGTGAATAATGCCTTGCTCAGCATAGTACCAACACGCATCTGTGCGACATTTCTTTAATTTTTTTAACATTGATGTGTAAAATGGAAACTTTTCTTTTTATTTCAAATGCTTGGAATAAAAGTGTTACGCCGGAAAACCCCAATGTTGAGAGCAAGCTCACTCATTATAGTGTAACCATCCTGACAAGTAGTGTAGACGCCTTGACAAAAAACATGCGGTATCTGATAAGAAAGCGTGAAAATAAAGTGTGGAAAAGCTGCTTTATATAGACTTATGTATCTAGATTGGCCGATATTTCACGTAATATAACAATACGGTTAGCTTGAATTTGCATGAAAGCTGCCTGGACTGCCTGGAGCGACACAACCCAGCGTCATCAAGCTTTCGTTGTCTCCCGTGGTCTGGCTTAGGACGCCAGTCAGCGCATCCAGTCATGGGATGGGCAGTCTAGCGGTTGTTGAACTATGTAAGGCAGTGTCCCGCAGTGAGCTTTTGCAGCATGTCTGGGGCACTAGTTATCAGGGAGGCAGCAACGTGGTCGACGCCGTTGAGCGTACCTTGCGCCGCAAACTTGGCAGCCAGGCTGCGCGGATCGAGACGCTGACCGGCGTGGGTTATCGGCTGCGATGATCGATTATCGTCTAACATGATTTGTGTGCTTTCTTTATCAATGCCTGTGAAGAAAGCAAGGGGTTAAAACTGATTCATTCGCTTAGCTTGAAGGGCTAGAAGGAGAACATTGTGTTCAGGACGATATTTATCTCAGCGGCGATAACCACAGCGCTCGCCGGTGCTGCTCCCGTCCTTGCGCAGCAGGACAGCCAAGGTGATTACAGTACTCAAGGAGGAGAGCAAAACTCTCAAGGTGTAACGCAAGATGCCGAAAGCTGGGATCATGAGCCAGGGCGCGAAAGCCGCAATCCAGGCCCTGATATTAGCGAGGAGGCCGAGTCGCAGCTTGAAGGCTCTCGTGATGGAATGTCGCAAGACACTGAAAGCTGGGATCATGAGCCAGGGCGCGAAAGCCGCAATCCAGGCCCTGATATTCAAGACGAAGCCGAGTCGCAGCTGGAAAGGTCTCGAGAAGGGGTAACGCAAGATGCTGAAAGCTGGGATCATGAGCCAGGACGCGAAAGCCGCAATCCAGGCCCCGATCTTGGGGAGGAAAATGAGCCGCAAACTGAAATCCAATAAGTGACATCTATGCTCAGTAGTACCTTGAAGGCTCAGCCGAGCTCTATAAAAGGCGCGCAGAATAACTATGCGCGCCTTTTTATTGGGTGCTTAGCAGCTGGCGTAGATCGGCAAGCACGGCGTCTCTTGGATCACTTTCTCGCATCAGTAGCTGCGCCTCTCCGTCACGATTGAAGGCAAAAACCGCACTTGAGTGCGACACATCGTAGTTGCCGGCATCGTCCTTGGCTCCATAGCCGTAGGTAACGCGATAGCGGCGCGTCAGTGTTTCCAGCTGAGCCTTCTCACCGGTAAGGCCGATGAATTCAGGGCCAAAGGACTCGGTATATTCGCGTAATGTCTCAGGGTCGTCTCGGTCCGGATCCACTGAAACAAACAGTACGCGCAGGTCATCGCGCAGCTCTTTCTCCAGCTCTTTCTCCAGCTCTTCTTCCAGTTCATTCGAGACTGACGCAAGGTTGGCGAGCGTCGTCGGGCAAATATCCGGACAGTGGGTGAAGCCGAAAAACAGCAGGGTGATTCGGTTTTGATAATCTGCAGCACTGACCGTTTCTCCTTGCTCGTTGGTAAGCTCGAATTCAAGCGGGGACATGAGCCCGGAGATATCCTTGGTCTGCCAGCTTGGCTCGGAGCAGCCGCCAAGCAACATGATCCCCGCGAGCAATAGAAATTTTCTACCCCTTTGTCGGCTAGTTCGCCACATCTTCTGTTCTCCTATCACCTTGGGTAATCGGGTAGCCAGTGGAAAGCATAGTCAGTGGCAAGCATAGCAATATGCCGAGAAAGGCACGCCATGGCTGGATTAGCATTCTTGGCTAGACTGACATCATAGCGTATCGACACATGCGCCTTTTTATACGCCGAAAATGGAAAGGGAATGATTCCAGGGACGCGCTCAAGGGCCATCGTAATACTGGGGGCTGGCATTGCCACACTGCTATCTGGCTGTTCCGGTTCGCAGTCGGCTCTCAATCCTGCAGGGTCGGCGGCCGACCTGATCGCGAGGCTGTGGTGGCCGACCCTGGTCGTTGCCAGCCTCGTCACAATGCTGGTGCTCGCACTGCTGCTGGTGGCCATCTTTCGCGCCCACAAGAAAGGCGCCGCTCTTCCGCTCAGTGCGCGTCAGAGCCGTAATCTGGTGATCGCCTGCGGGATCATTCTCCCGCTTGCAGCGACCATCCCCTTTGCCCTATCCAGCTTTTCCATCGGGCGCGAGATTGATGCTCCGCTTCCCGATGGCGCCCTGACCGTGGAGGTGGTGGGAAAACTGTGGTGGTGGGAGGTGCATTACCTGGACGAAACGGGAGGCCGAATCGCCACGACCGCCAACGAAATCCATATCCCCGTGAATGAACCGGTTCGGTTCTTGCTGAAGTCGGACAATGTGATCCACAGCTTCTGGGTGCCCAACCTTCAGGGCAAGACGGACATGATGCCAGGCCGTACGAATGTGACCTCGGTGACGGCGAACCAGCCCGGCATTTACCGTGGGCAGTGCGCAGAGTACTGCGGTACACAACACGCCCTGATGGCGTTCTTGCTGGTCGCCGAGGAGCCGGAAGCATTCGAGGCTTGGCTGGAGGGTCAGCGACAACCGGCTATGGAGCCGGCAACGGCTCAAGAAATGCTTGGGCGTGAGGTGTTTCTAAACGAGGATTGCGCTGACTGTCATGCCATTCGCGGCACATCGGCAGAGGGGCAGGACGGCCCGGACCTGACGCATATTGCCAGCCGTCGGACGTTGGCCGCAGCCACGACTCCCAATCGTATCGGCCATCTCGGCGGCTGGATCACCGATCCTCAGCACATCAAGCCCGGCAATCAGATGCCGTCGACCGAATTGTCGCCAGCTAATCTACAGGCACTACTTAGCTACTTGGGGAGCCTGGAATGACCCTCCATAAAGCCGCCGAGCAGCGCGACATCATCGATTCGCCGGAGGAAACGGCACATCTGGCCAGAACATGGTATTCGCCTCGTGGGTTTCCCGGCTGGTTTACCCAGGTCAACCAGCGAATGATTGGTAAACGCTTCATCATCACTGCCTTCATCTTCTTTCTGCTGGCAGGGATTCTAGGCTTGCTGATGCGGCTCCAGCTGGCCGCACCCGAGCAACAGCTTCTCGGGCCGGAGCTCTACAATCAGTTTTTTACCATGCACGGGACGGTGATGATGTTTTTCTTCGCCATTCCGGTCATGGAAGGCGTTGCGATCTACATCGTGCCGCTGATGGTCGGTACCCGCGACATGGCTTTTCCCCGGCTCAATGCCTTCGGTTATTACGTTTACCTGATTGGCGGGATTGTGCTGTTCGGGTCGCTATTGCTGGGCATGGCACCGAATGCCGGTTGGTTCAATTATGTGCCCTTGGCGGGAAAGCTCTATTCGCCCGGCTATGGGGTGGATGTCTGGACCACCATGATCACCTTTATCGAGGTCTCGGCGTTGACGGCGGCAGTGGAGCTGATCGTGACCATTCTGCGAATGCGCGCGCCGGGCATGTCGCTGAACCGTATGCCGCTGTTCGTCTGGGCGGCACTGGTGATGTCTTTCATGATCGTGTTCGCCATGCCCGCGGTGATCGTCAGTAGTACCTTGCTGATTCTCGACCGCTTGGTGGATACCCAGTTCTTTATTGTCGAAAGCGGCGGGGAGCCGCTGTTGTGGCAGCATCTTTTCTGGTATTTCGGGCATCCGGAGGTCTACATCATTTTAGTGCCGGCACTGGGCATGATCTCGACAATCATTATCACCTTTACCGGACGTCCGATTTTCGGCTACACGGCGCTGGTGCTCTCGGTGGTAGCGATCGGCTTCGTGAGTTTCGGCCTGTGGGTGCATCATATGTTCACCACCGGTTTGCCGCAGCTCGGCATGAGTTTCTTTACCGCCGCCAGTGCGATGATTGCGATTCCCAGCGGGGTGCAGATATTTTGTTGGATCGCCTCCTTGTGGGGGGCCAAGATTCGTTTTCACACCCCTATGTTATGGGTGCTGGGTTTCTTCGCCATCTTTGTTATCGGCGGGCTTACTGGGGTGATGGTCGCCTCGATTCCCTTCGATACCCAAGTCCATGACACCTTCTTCGTGGTCGCGCATTTCCACTATGTGTTGATCGGTGGGGCCGTGTTTCCATTGATCGGGGCGGTTTATTACTGGTGGCCCAAGATTATTGGGCGAATGATGAACGAGACGGCGGGAAAGTGGAGCTTTTGGCTGGCGTTTATCGGTTTCAACATCACTTTTTTCCCCATGCATCAATTGGGACTCGAAGGCATGCCGCGCCGTATTTACACCTATGCCGACGAGATGGGGTGGGGGGATCTCAATATGCTGGCGACGATTGGTGCTCTGGTATTGGCTGTCGGTTTTGGCATTACGCTGGTCAACGCGATCTGGAGTGTGTCTCGCGGCCGTCCGGCAGGCACGAATCCGTGGAATGCCCCTACGCTGGAGTGGGCTACCGAATCACCGCCAGCATCCTACAACTTCCGCCATATTCCCGTCGTGGAAAGCCGCTGGCCGTTGTGGGACTGGCAGAGGCAAGATGAGCGCCGGGTGGTCACGGGGTTGCGCAACGACCGCCGAGAAGTGGTGCTGACAAGCGTGCTGGATGCTAGTCCAGTGGGCGTGCAGGTATTGCCTGGACCCAGCATCTGGCCGTTTGCCTCGGCGGTGGCCGCCTCCACGGGTTTTATCGGCATCATCTTTCATCCAATCTTCTTTGTGATTGGATTTTTTCTGGTGTTCTTCAGTCTGGTCGCCTGGTTCTGGCCTAGGCGGCCTTGGAGGAATGACTGATGCGCGTACTCGAAGCCGTCGACGTGTCGGGCATGAGCCGTTTCAATCCGGATCGGCGGGCGCCGTTGTGGTGGGGGATTCTGGGCCTGATCACCATCGAGTCGGCCGTCGTCCTGACGTTTTGCGTCAGTTATCTTTATCTGGCGGCCTATGCCGAGACTTGGCCACCGACAGGAAAGGTGCCTCCGATACTTTGGCCGAGTATTAACCTGGGGCTACTGTTGCTCAGCAGCTTCACCATGTATCTGGCCGGACAGGGAATCAACCGTGGTGACAAGCGGGTTCTAGCGATCGGGGTCACTACCAGCGTGTTGCTGGCCACGGTTGTGTTAGTGCTGCGTTCGCTGGAGCTCATGGCTTACGAGTTCAGCTGGAAAGATCATGCCTACGGTTCGATCGTCTGGGCCATCTCCGTTTTTCACTATGTTCACGTAACCTCCATCGTGGTGGGTAGTGCGGTGGTCGCCATCCTGGCATGGCGTGGCTACTTCACCAGGGAGCGGCAGATCGGCGTCGTGGTGGATACCAATTATTGGTACTTCGTGTGCATCGCCTGGATTCCGTTTTACCTACTACTCTATTGGGTGCCTCGTCTTTATGTCGGCTAAAGCGCGAAAAGGAGTGACTCGCCATCCCTTGCGGTTATGGACCGGCTGGGTAGTCGGGATCATCGCTTGGACATTGCACCTGATCGCAAGTTACCTCCTGGTGTCATGGGTATGTGCCACAGGCAATTACTGGGCATTGCATGGCGTGACATTAGCGACCCTGGCGATGAGTGTCGCCGGGGGATGGGTGGCCTGGCGGCAGTGGAGCGAGGTCGGACGACAGTGGCCGGACGCTGGCGACCCCCAGGCCCAGACATCAAGGATACGTTTCATGGCAGTGGGAGGCTTGATGATAAGTGGGCTATCGGCACTGCTCATCGTGGCCGAAGGCATCCCCAATTTTTTCTTGAGTGCATGCCTATGACGACGAAACCTGCTTTTTCTGTTTTGCTCATGCCCTTGTTCTTCGCCGTGGGCTGTAACGAGAGCGAGGTGATGTCGCTGCCGGGTGACCCGGCGAAAGGCAAGATGGCAATTGCCGCCTACGGCTGTGGGAGTTGCCACGCCATCCCCGGTATTCTGGGAGCGAATGGCCGTACAGGCCCGCCTCTTGAGCGTATCGCCGAACGCACTTATCTGGCGGGGGTGCTGCCGAACACACCCGAACAGATGATGCGCTGGATACGCATCCCTGAAGCGATAGATCCGCTTACGGCCATGCCGAACATGGACGTAAGCGTAAACGACGCACGCGATATCACTGCTTATCTGTACACACTGAAATGAATGATCGAGTCCCTAAGCGTTTAGTCGCCCGGGCCCGCCATCGCCTAGTGGTCCGTCTCACCATCATCGGAGTGGCAGTAGCCATCGCCATGGTGGCAGGTGCGGCTACGTTCGTGTTTTGGGGAGCTTATAATGTCTCTGCATTGCAACAACACACCGAGCCCGTTTATACCTTGCTCAATACGGCCTTGAATCGTTCCATTCGTCAGCGGGCCGAAGACATTGAAGTGCCGCCTCTGGACGATCCGGCAATGGCCGAGCAGGGGCTGCGTTATTATCGGGAAAAATGCGTGCAATGCCACGGCGCCCCTGGTATCAGCCGGGACGACGTGGGTAAGGGCATGACGCCTGTTCCTTCCAATCTGGCCCATACGGCGCGCAGCCGGAGCCCTGCTGAAATCTTCTGGACCATTAAACACGGTATCAAGATGACCGGTATGCCGAGCTGGCAGTTCATCTTCACCGACGCGGAAATCTGGGAAATCGTGGCTTTTCTCATGCAAATGCCAAGGCTTTCTCCGGCCGACTACCAGGCATGGGTTGCCGAGGTGAAAAAGGCAAGCACATCCGCGACGCCGCCGGTCTCTACACCTGACCCTGAGCGCGGCCGACTGGCAATGTACGGCTATGCCTGTATCGCCTGCCACCGGATTCCGGGCTTGGTCGGGCCGCAGGTCGATGTCGGCCCGCCGTTGGAAGGCATTGGCGAGCGCCGTTACATTGCTGGTGTGTTGACGAATAATTTCGACAACATGGTGCACTGGCTCCAGCACCCCACCGAGGTGGACCCCCTTACAGCCATGCCGGATCTAGGCGTTACCGAACAGGATGCGATGAATATCGCAGCCTATTTGAGCTTATTGGATTGAACATACGTCTATCCCTACTGCCACTTCCATCGCTGAAGCCCACTCAGTCGCGCATAAAGCAGCCAAACAAAAAGGCATCGTCATGCAGAGATATAACAATGGATTATTGCGTTTAATTTGCGTTTTTTTCTGTATAATCGCGCCCCTTCATTAATATGACCTATGTGAAAACATAATTACAGAAAGGGGTATCTCCTTGACCAATCGACCAGAAAACGCCAACGGTAACTTGTGGCGACGTATTCCTTTGTGGCAAAAAATCCTCGCCGGCCTCGTGCTGGGTATTCTGGCGGGTGCCTTGATGGGAGAAAACGCCAGCGTCTTCAAGCCTATCGGCGATATCTTCATCAGTGCCATCAAGATGCTGATCGTGCCCTTGGTGTTCTCCACCTTGGTGGTAGGCATCACGGCAATGCGCGATCCGCAGAAAATGGGGCGTATCGGCGTTCGCACCATCGGGCTTTATCTAGTCACTACCGCTTTTGCGATTTCCATTGGTCTGCTCGCCTCGCTGATCTTCCAGCCTGGCGTAGGCCTAGAGATGAGCTTCGAGTCCGATGTGCAAGCCAGTGAAGCGCCTAGCCTGATTGAAATTCTGGTGGGCCTGGTGCCGCAGAACCCAATCGATGCTCTCGCCAAGGGAAACATCCTCCAGATCATTGTTTTTGCCATTGGTTTAGGCATTTCCTTGACGTTGATTGGAGAGAAGGGCGAGCCGGTCATTCGTGTTTTTGAAAGCTTCGCCGAGGCTATGTACAAGCTGACCAGCTTCGTCATGGCGCTCGCGCCGTTCGGCGTGTTCGGCCTGATTGCACATGTCTCCGGCAGTTACGGGCTCGAAGTATTGTTGCCGCTGGCCAAGGTCATCGGCGTGGCTTATTTGGCCAGCGTGCTGCACGTATTGGTGGTTTATACCGGTTTGCTGTCATTGATCGGCCGGCTCAATCCGGTGCGTTACTTGCAAGGGATTCTCGATGCTCTGGTTGTCGCCTATTCGTCGGCTTCATCCTCGGGCACGCTGCCGGTCTCTCTGCGCTGTGCCCAGAAGAACCTTGGTGTCTCGGAAGGCGTGGCCGGTTTCGTGTTGCCGGTGGGTGCCACCATCAACATGGACGGCACCGCTATCTATCAGGGCGTGGTGGCGGTATTTATCGCCCAGTTGCTGGGCGTCGATTTGAGCCTCATGGATTACGGGATGATCATTCTCACCGGTACCTTGGCGTCCATCGGGACCGCCGGTGTCCCCGGTGCAGGTCTGATCATGCTGTCCATCGTGATGGCACAGATCGGATTGCCGCTGGAAGCGATTGCGGTGATTGCGGGTATCGACCGTATCCTGGATATGGCACGTACCAGTGTGAACGTGGCGGGTGATCTGATGGTCACCACTCTGGTCGCCAAGAGCGAAGGCGAACTCGACGAAACGATTTACAACGCCCGTCACAAGAGCTGAACCCACGCCAGCAGCACCGGTGCAAGGCCGGTGCTGCTTTTCTTTTTACTGATTTTCTTACTGATTCCTGACCGATGTCATCGCCCGGCAAGCGTTTTAGGCGCTGGGCGGTTTCGTTTCCGCATCCGTTTCGTCTTTTTCCGGCTTGGCCGACCCTTGGTGTTGCAGGGTTCCGGCCTGGTCCAGGCGTGGGTGGTTGTCCAGAAATTCACGCTGAAGGTCGGGCAGGGCATCCAAGGCCTGGAGGGTATATGTCAGCGCGTGAACGGCTGCCAGTACGTCCTGAGTATTGCCGGTTTCGGAGATGGTGTGCATGTTGCGGATCGGGAAGCCAATGGATGTGGCGGCGCAATCCACTGCGGCCAATACCCCGGCCATGCCATCGGTGCCGGTATCCGGGCCCACCATGTCGCGCTGCATGGGAATGTCGTACTTCTTGGCGGTAGTCTCGATGATCCGGTTCAATTGCTCGCTGGCGATAGAGCCCACCGCCATGGTGAAGCCTTTGCCCATTTCCAGCGGCTGCATGCGCTTGTCACCAATGCCGGGTGCCGCCACATAATCGTGGTTTACATCCACCCCTATCACCACATCCGGCTTGAGTTCACCGGCTAACACGCGGCTACCGAAGCGGCCAATCTCCTCATAGCTTGCGATGGCGAAGAGGACGCGTACCTGTTGCGTGCCGCCTGCCTCGGCGATCAGACGCGCCACTTCGGTGGTGACAAAGCAACCCAGACCGTTATCCAGATAGGCACCATAGAAAGTGTCGGGGCTGAAGCCCGGGCGGATGGGGCGGTCCAGAATGATGGAGTCACCCGGGCGAACGCCGAGGTTCAATATCTGTTGTTTCTTGTTCTCTCCATGAATCTGCAGATCCAGGTAGATCTGTTCTTTCTTGATACCTTTATCACCCGCGCGAACCGACGGGTCGGCAAAGTGAATGGCGCCCAAGGCCTCCACCGTACCGCCTTCGATCACCCGGTAGCTGCCGGGTTGTTCCGGGTCTTCGCTGAATAGCTTGACCTCGTGGCCGACAAGCACGGTCGGCAGAAAAGAATCGGTGTTGATCCAGATCTTGCCGTCTTCGCCGATGCTGCGTACCTGCATGCGAATCTTGTCTGCATGACCGATGAGCATCACTTTGAACAGGTCGTCGCGATCCGGATGAGTATCCAGTACCACGCCGGCGCTTCCCTTGTACTGGTGCATGTGCCAGTCCTTGGGCGCGAAGGTCTCGAAATAAGGTTTGAGCACGCCGTAAGTCATGGCGCCTTCCAGGCCAACCGGGCTTGGGGCATCCAGAATGCTGCGCATCAGATTGAACTGTTGCTTCGGCATCGGTTGAGTCCAGGGCTTTTTCGCTTCGCTCATTGGGCTTACTCTTTTCGTTGATTCAGGAATAACTAGACGTTAATAACTATGCGTTCAGTTTGCCAGATTGCAATGGGGTCTGGGAGACCCGAAGGCGGTGCGCACCGTTTGAGCAGTTACTGTTTGGCAAGCAGGCACAAATTGGCAAGCAGGCACAAAAAAACCAGGCCCGCATAAGCGGGCCTGGTTTTTCGAAGCCTTTCGGCTCGAAGCTCGTAACTAAATGCTAGTTAGGCGAGCTGGATGTTTGAAGCCTGGAGGCCTTTTTTACCTTGGGTCACGTCAAAAGAAACGTTTTGACCGTCTTGCAAGGATTTGAAGCCTTCGGCTTGAATTTCTGAGAAGTGAGCGAACAGATCGTCGCCGCCGTCAGAAGGAGTAATGAAGCCGAAACCTTTAGCGTCGTTAAACCACTTAACTGTGCCAGTTGCCATGTGATAATTCCTTTGCGCTTAGCGCTGTATACAAGTTGCCGGGTTTTGCCCCGAAAAGTGTAGCGGGTAAAACAAGGGGATATGACCAGGCCACCGAAAGAATCGACTACAACTGACAATATTCACTTCTTGCTAACCAACTGCAAGTGATAGTCCCACATCTGTGGGGTGATGTCAACTTTATTGAAAGAGGACCTGACGCTGTCTCGCTGATAAGCTCTGGCTCAGTGCCAAGGCCGGTTGTTGGCCTGAGTGTTTGCCGTGCCGCCATGACATGAATAGGACAGGTCGTAAATGACATCTACCGATTTCGATTCCTCTCATGAACCGTTGCCTGACGTATTAGTGGGTCCCTTATTAAGACGCATAACGCCACAACGCCTGTTGATTTGGCTGGTGGGCTCATGTGCTCTTGAGCTTAGTTTGCTGTTGCAACCTGCGGGAAAGCCTCCGCGCCGGTTGAATCTCAACGCCGAGCGGCTCAGGCGCCTACCGCTTGGCCGCCATGCCTGGTTGCATTTGATAGATGTAAGCTTGGCAACTCCCTTGCCCACCGGGGTTCGTATCGATTATGACCTGAAAATCATTAATGCCGAGGGCGAAACCGGCATTGCCGACTGGGCGCCACATTTGCTCCAGCAAGGCGCTGGTTACCCGGGCTTCGTGATCGCGGAGCAGCATCATCGCTTACTGCATGGCTCTTGCCGTAAGCCACATTACGATGGCCCGGATGGCCTGGTGAGAGCCGATACCTGGTTGGCCGAGCGGCGCGCCACGCCAAGTGAATGGCCCGCTTGGCTATTGATGAGTGGTGACCAGATCTACGCCGATGATGTGGCAGGCCCCATGCTGGTTGCCATTCATGCGCTGATCCAACGCCTGGAACTGTTCGACGAACCTTTGGCTGGCGCCACGGTTGCTGATAGCCAGGCACTGTATAACGCTGCTGCCACCTATTATCATCGCGAAGCGTTGCTGCCCGATGCCGAGAGCAGTGCGGCCTTGCGTGAACGGTTTTTCGGCGGAGTGCGCAAGCCCGTCTTTACCTCGGCGAATGCACATAATCACTTGATCACCTTCGCCGAAGTCATCGCCATGTACCTCTTGGTATGGTCGCCGACGCCTTGGCAGCTGATCAATGTGTCCGAGCCATCGCTCAATGAAAGCGATCTCGGGTTATTCAAGCAAGAACGGGCAATCATTGAACGCTTCGTAGAAGGCTTACCTGCCTGTGCTCGGCTGCTGGCACACTTGCCGACCCTGATGATATTTGATGATCATGATATTACTGATGATTGGAATCTTACCCCGGACTGGGAAAATACAGCCTATGGTCATCCATTTTCGAAACGGATTATCGGTAACGCTCTAATGGGCTATCTGCTCTGCCAAGGGTGGGGAAATGCCCCGGACCGACTCGCTGAACCGATAAATCAATTAACTCCCTTGCTGGAGCAAGCAAGAGACGAAAAGGGTTGGCTGCCTGGGCTAGCGCATGACGAGCATATCCAGCGACTGCTGGAGTTCCAAGGCTGGGATTACCAAGTGGCGGGGACACCGTTGTTGCTGGTGCTCGATACCCGCACTCGGCGTTGGCGCAGTGAAAATAACCTGGGGCATCCTTCAGGGTTGATGGACTGGGAGTCTCTGACTGAATTACAGCACGCCATGCTGGATGCGCCCTCGGTGATCATTGTGTCGCCGGCCCCCATGTTCGGGGTCAAGTTGATCGAAACGATCCAGAAGATGTTTACCTTGGCTGGAAAGCCGCTACTGGTAGATGCCGAAAACTGGATGGCACATCGCGGCGCCGCAAATGTGATGCTCAATATCTTTCGCCACGCCCGTACCCCAGGTAACTATGTGATCCTTTCCGGGGATGTGCACTATTCCTTTGCCTATGATATTTACTTTCGCCGTTTGCGTGAGAAGGGACCCCGGCTTTGGCAGATTACCTCCAGCGGTATCAAGAACGCCTTCCCGGAGACACTGCTTGATTGGTTCGATCGGCTCAATCGCTGGCTTTACGCGCCTTGGTCACCGCTTAACTGGTTCACAAAACGCCGACGCCTGGAAATTCACCCCCGCGACCCTGATCGAGCAAGAGCTGGCGAGCGCCTGTGGAATGGTTCGGGCATCGGGCTGGTGGATTTTGACGAACAAGGGCGCCCGAGCCATATCCGTCAACTCGATGCCCGGGGCTTCGATGTAGATTTTCCTGTCCCAAAGCGCAATCCGCATAAATGAGGCCGGACACGCTGAGCACGTTGCGCCATCCCCTTCTATAGTGAAATGGCTATCGCCATTTACATGGGGAAAGTTTCAAGGAAAGTTCCGCACAAGCCGATTGGCGGTAGGTAGAAGGAAGCCTGTTATCACCGCCATTATGGATCAATAAGGAGGACACCATGTTGCCGTCCACGACGTCTCGGGTAGAGCGTAATACCGCTGCAAGCGTCAACCGGGAAATTCAGCAGAGAACAGAAGAAAATATAGCCTATTTCGCTGAAAATCCTCATAAAATAGAACTGAGGCTCCATGAGCTCGAACAAGAATGGGACATAGAACGCACGCTTGAAGCCAATGCATCCACGCTCAATCTGGTGGGCATCACCTTGGCCGCCGCGGGCTACCGACGTTGGTTAATACTACCCGCCGCTGTCTCGGGATTCTTGCTGCAACATGCATTGCAGGGGTGGTGTCCACCTATTGTGATCCTGCGAAAGCGAGGCATTCGAACCTCCTCGGAAATTGATCTTGAGCGCTATGCGCTAAAGGCGTTACGCGGTGATTTCGGCGGACTGGAAGATACCACGGCGTTGAGTACCGAGGAGCGGGTGCGAAAAGTGCTCGTGGCCTTGGGCAATAAAACGACTTTTTAAGCGCTGTCTTTAAGAGGCATTTCCCACAGGCCATTTCCAGCTGTTAGCCAGTCTCTTCCATGGCGCCTAGCGTGCCAGCCACAAGCCGACCACAATGGCGCTGGTCACCGCAATCAGGAAAACCAGGTTACGGACGCGGGTATCGCGGTGTTTTTTCATGGGAGGTACCGGTGGCGAAGGGATATATTGGCTGCGCATGGTAACGCTTTCAGGCTGGTTTCGTCACCTTGAGGCCGTATACTGAAAATTTTGCAACCGGATAGCATGCTGATGATGTCGTTTCCCGAGCCCCTCCCACTTACCCTCTGTCAGGGGCGTTTGGCGGCACTTGCCTGGGGTGATCCCCAGGCACCCGTTTGGCTGGCGCTTCACGGCTGGCTGGATAATGCCGCCAGCTTTTCTCGTCTGGCCCCCCGATTGGCTACCCGGCTTGGGGTGCGTATCGTCGCCCTCGACTTTCGTGGTCATGGGCTTTCCCAACCGGCCCCCGAAGGGTCTGATTACGCTCTTTGGGACTATTGCCACGATCTGTTGGATGCCATGGAGGAGCTAGGCGTAGCGCGTGTGCCACTTCTGGCGCATTCCATGGGCGCAGCAGTCGCTTGCCTGATTGCCGCAGCCTTTCCTGAACGCACCGAAAAACTGGTATTGCTCGATGGGTTGGGTGCATTGAGCACGCCGGCGACAGACACCCCTGCGCAGTTACGCAAAGGGCTTGTCTCCCATCGACGCCCGCTGTCTCTCCCTCCGCATTACCTTGATCTTGATACCGCGATTGCCGCGCGTGTCGCCGGCGGTGTCACGCCTATCGACTTTGATACCGCAGCACCTCTGGTCAAGCGTAATCTGGTGGTAGAAGACGCCGGCGGTGTCAGGCTGCGTTCCGATAGCCGATTGCTCAAGCCGTCGTTGGTACGTTTCAGCCCAGAGCAGGTGAATGGACTATTGGCAGCAATTGCCTGTCCAGTACTGTTGATCGAAGGTGATAGCGGTATTTTGGGAGAGCGCGAATCAGCGCAACAGGCACGCCGAGTGGTCACTCGCTTGACCCGCCACGTGATGAAGGGCGGCCATCACCTACACTTGGAAAAAGGGATAGTCGATGCGGTCATGGAAGTGATCGAAGCCGATCATCAGGCGACATTGCCGACGTGAAGCGTTTGAGCAAGGAGAGGGCATGGATAAGCTGATGGCTCCCGAAAAAGGAAATAAGGTGGCGCTGGTGTTAGGCAGTGGCGGAGCGCGCGGTTATGCCCATATCGGGGTGATTGAAGTACTCGAAGAGCGAGGCTACGAAATTATCTCCGTGGCGGGGTGTTCCATGGGGGCGTTGATAGGCGGCATCTATGCCTCGGGAAAACTGCCGGCGTATCGTGACTGGGTGTGTGGGCTGGACTATTTCGATGTCCTCAAGCTGGTGGATGTGACCTGGAGTCCCATGGGGGCCATGCGGGCCAGCAAAATAATGAACAAGCTTGAAGTCTTGGTGGGTGATGTCTTGATTGAAGACTTGCCTATACCGGTGACCACGGTAGCCACGGATCTGGTCCGTCAGCGCGAAGTCTGGTTTCAAAGCGGGCCTTTGTTGCGTGCCATTCGCGCCTCGATTGCTGTGCCTGGCGTGATTACGCCGGTACATCTGGGCGACCAGGTGTTGGTGGACGGCGGGCTGCTCAACCCCCTTCCCATGATGCCGGTGGGGGCCGCTCATGCAGCGGACTTTGTAGTAGCGGTCAACGTCACGGCACATACTCCACAGCCGGTGATGCTGGAAGATCTGTTGCCGGATACCGACTCCCTGGCCAGCGAAGCCGAGCTTGAAAAAATGCGCCCCGTTGGGGGCTGGGTGAACGATGCCCGGGAAGCCACTAAACGATTATGGGAAGGGTTTGGAGGCAATGGGGGATCCCAAGATAAAGGCGAAGTCGGCAAAGAGGAAGCGCCGGAAGCTCGCAGCAAACGCGAGTGGAGCAAGCTGGCAATGATTCTTGAGTCATTTGATGTCACCCAGGCGGCGTTGGCCAAGTACAAGGTGGCCGGCTATTCCCCGGACATGCTGATTGAAATACCCAGGACGGTATGTGGCGCTTATGAGTTTCATCGCGCGAATGAGCTGATACGGTTGGGGCGTCATTTGACCGAACAGGGGCTTTCACGGCACATGCCGAAAGGGAAGGTAACATCTTGAAAGTTAGCGTCCCGGCTTGCGCAGTAATACATAAACCGCGCCGGTGCCGCCGTCCATGTCGATGGCGGAGCAGAAAGCCAGTACGCCGGGCCATTCGCGCAGCCAGGTATTGGTATGGCTTTTAAGTACCGGATAATCGGCAGTGGTGCCCCATGCCTTGCCGTGCACCACCAGTACGCAGCGTAATCCTTGCCCCGCTGATTCACGCAGGAAGCTTTCCAGCTCGATACGCGCTTCTTCCAGGGTATAGCCGTGCAGGTCGAGCCCCGCTTGCCAGGCAGTCTGGCCGCGCTTGAGTTGGCTTAACGTACGCCAGGGCAGGTCGGGTACACTGAATTCCAGGTATTCCGAAGGTCGTACGGCTTCCACCCGGCCATCTGAGGTGCGGCCGTTGGCCTGAAGCGTATTGGCTTCGACAGCAGCTTGGCGGCGCACGGCATGTGCCGAGCTATCTTTTCTTGGCTTGCCCGGGTCGGCACGGTTGGAAGGCAAGCGACGCACCCCGGCGGCTTGTAATGCCTGGCGAAAGGCATTGATCTCATCATCGTCGGGTAAAGGGGGGCGGCGTGTCATGGCAGGCTCTGGTGTAATGATTGAAGTGTCAGTGGTTCGGTCAAGTTTGTGACAAACGTGAGCGTATTGGCTCGCTAAGTCCTTCAGTCAAGTGCTTCAGTATAGCGGGCTGAGCGTAGCTGTGAACCGGGCAGCGTGAAAGGTACAATCATTGCAACCCTCATCGTTCATCTCCCCTTGGGGGAGCGAGCATCCACTTTCGACTTTTGCAATGCAGGATATCCCGTGGCCGCGCCTTCCGATTCTATTTCTTCCGGTTCTATTTCTTCCGATTCTGTCTCTTCCAGTACCGATGCTAATGCTGAACCTTGTAACGCCGGCATGTCCGCCGCCTCCACGTTGAACCTGGACGAGGCTGACATCACCAGTGACTTGATTACCCTGCGAGATTACCTGCGCTGGCTCGCCAGCGAGTTTCATCTGGCCGGCTTGCATTACGGCCATGGGACAGCCTCGGCCTGGGATGAAGCGGTAGCATTGACCCTGGGGGCGCTGCACTTGCCCTGGAATGTCGACCCGGCGGTGCTGGAAGCTCGCCTGTTGATGACGGAGCGTCGGCGGATCGTGACACTGGCGCGAGAGCGTATCACTAGTCGGCGTCCTTTGCCGTATCTACTCGGGGAAGCGTTTTTCGCCGGCTTCCCGTTTGATGTGGATGAGCGCGTGCTGATTCCGCGCTCACCCATCGCCGAGCTGATCGAAGACGGTTTCGAAGCCTGGTTTCCTGAGGAACCACCGGCTCGGATGCTGGACCTGTGTACCGGCTCGGGCTGCATCGGTATCGCCACGGCCTTGCATCTGCCTGGTTGCGAAGTGGACCTGGCCGATATCAGCCAGGAGGCATTGGCCGTGGCTCGTCGCAATATCACCCGCCACGCTGTGGGAGAAAGAGTCAGAGCGGTGACGTCGGATGTTTTTTCGGGGCTGGAAGGGCAACGTTACGACCTGATTGTCTCCAACCCGCCCTATGTCGATGCGCGTGATTTGCGAACCATGCCGGCGGAATTTCAACACGAGCCGGCATTGGCATTGGGTGCTGGCAACGACGGACTGGATATCGTGCGGCGTATTTTGCGTGAAGCACCCGAATATCTTACCGAGAATGGCTGGCTGATCGTTGAGGTCGGCAACTCCGATCACCACCTGGAGGCCGCCTTCCCCGAGGTGCCTTTCATGTGGCTGGAATTCGAGCGTGGCGGCCAAGGCGTATTTGCCTTGAGCGCCGCTGAACTCGACGCCCATGCGGCGTCTTTCACACAAGGAAAATAACCCAGATGTCAGGCAATACCTTCGGCAAGTTGTTTACGGTGACTACATTTGGCGAAAGCCATGGTCCGGCACTGGGAGCCATTGTGGATGGCTGCCCACCAGGGCTGGAATTGAGTGAAGCCGATCTGCAACACGATCTCGATCGTCGTCGTCCGGGTAGCTCACGCCACACCACTCAACGCAAGGAACCGGATCAAGTACGTATTCTTTCCGGGGTGTTCGAAGGCGTTACCACCGGCTGCCCGATTGGTCTGTTGATCGAGAATACCGACCAGCGCTCCAAGGACTACTCCAAGATCAAGGACCAGTTCCGCCCGGCGCATGCCGACTATACCTACCATCATAAATATGGGGTTCGCGATTATCGTGGAGGAGGCCGCTCCAGCGCTCGGGAAACCGCCATGCGTGTTGCCGCCGGTGCCATTGCCAAGAAATACCTGGCCGCCAAAGGAATTCAGGTGCGTGGCTACATGAGCCAACTCGGCCCCCTGCCTATCGAATTCAAGAGCTGGGAGGCGGTGCAGAACAATGCTTTCTTCTGTCCTGACCCGGAAAAAATCGCGGAACTTGAAGCCTTCATGGATCAGCTGCGCCGCGACCAGGACTCGGTGGGTGCGGAAATTACCGTGATTGCCGAGGGGGTGCCGGTGGGGCTGGGTGAGCCGGTATTCGATCGTCTGGATGCTGATCTGGCACACGGCTTGATGAGCATCAATGCGGTAAAAGGGGTGGAAGTAGGGGCCGGGTTTGCCTGCGTCAGCCAACGAGGAAGTGAGCACCGTGATGAAATGACCCCGGATGGATTTCTTTCCAATCATGCGGGTGGGGTATTGGGTGGAATTTCCACGGGACAATCCCTCATTGCAAGATTAGCGCTCAAGCCTACTTCCAGCATCACCACGCCGGGCCGTTCGATCGATGTGCACGGTCAGGCGATAGACGTGATAACCAAAGGCCGCCACGACCCTTGCGTAGGAATTCGTGCCACACCGATTGCCGAAGCGATGATGGCGCTTACGTTGATGGACCACTGGTTGCGTCATCGAGCTCAAAATGCTGAGGTAAGCGTGGATACGCCGCGTTTGGAACAGTACTCGAGATAGTAGCGAGCCAACTTTCGTTGTTAGCGGATACTGCTACACTTTGATTATAGGTTTAAGGAGCTGGCCATGAAGATCAACGTTGAGTTCGATCTCACTCCTGATGAGTTTCGTCAGGCCTTGGGACTGCCGAATGTGGAAGCATTTCAGCAAAGCCTACTGGAGCAGATCCAGCAACAAATGGAATCGGGAGTGGAAGGTTACGACCCGATGACTTTGATGAGGCCTTTCATGCAACAGCCCGCGTTGCAGCAGGGTCTGTCTCAAGGAATGACCAACTTTGGCACCTACCAACAGATGATGATGGATATGCTGAAAAAGGCAGGAGCGAGCAGCTATGGCTCAAAGGCTGAGAGCTCCGATAATGAAAATCCCGATGCGCAAAGCAGGCAAACCTCTGGCCATACCTCCCGGGATTCTTCAACCGACAGGAGTTCATCCACCGAAAGTGGCGGTACGGAAAGTGCTAGTGGCGCGCACAATGCCAAGGCCAATGAAAAACCTAAGCCGGCAGCGGCATCATCGCGTAGTAAGCGAAACCCCTGAACCGAGAAAGACTGACGAAAGTGTAGACAAAGTAAACCTTAGCGCTATTGCAAAGTCTTAGGTGACACACTAATCTTTTTGCGGTGCAGCAAGTCGCTTGGTTGCAATATTTTCAAGAGCGGGATTTTCAAGAGCGGGCTTGTTGTCAAGGATGAGCGTTAAGAACGACTGTCAATAACGAGTTTCGATGATAGGGGCTGAGTGATTGGCCTTGAATATTGCCAGCTACTAGAGGTTGGCAGATGGTAATATTGATAATAAAGAAGGAGCCACCATGCAAGATAAAATGACGGAAGCATTCAACAACCAGACACGCCAGCTATTCGAGCCGATGCGTAAGCTCAATTCGCTGATGCTCAATAACATGGAAAAAATGACCCAGTACCAGCTGGAATCCATGAAACGTTACAGCCAAATGGGTACGGAGCGTATTCGTAGTGCCACGGAAATTGAAGATGCCGAAAGCATGCGCGACTTTGGCACGCGTCAGGCAGAAATGATGAATGAGCTTTCCCAGCAGATGCAGGAAGATGCTCGCGCCATGGGCGAAATGAGCCTTCAGTTCAAATCTGAAATGGAAAAACTGTTCAGTGAGGCGGGTCAGAAAATGACTGATCAAGCCAATGCTGCCGCCAAAGGGGAGCAAGCCGGTAAAAGCGAACAGCCTGCCAAAAGTGAACAGCCCGCCAAGTCCACCAGCCAAGGCTCACGCAAGAGTTGAGCCATGAAACAATGCGCGGCGCATGCATAAAGCGCCGCGCATTGTTTCATGTTGATGACAGGTTATGCGAATGACAGGTCAGGTTGCCTCGGCGTAATACCGCACGCCATGACATGCTAGGGGAGATAGGGTATGCAGCCAGGGTGGGATACTGCATCACAGGCTGATTTAATCGCCTGGAATGTACAGCTCAAAGAAATTGGTGAGCAATATCAAGGTTTAATGCAGGATTTTCTGACCCGAATGGAGCCTAATCAAGGTGATAGTTCCGTTCTCAAGGACATGCGTGAGAGCTTCAAGGCCGGTGCTTACTCTTTGATGCAAAATCCCGTGCTGTTATGGCAAACCCAGGCTCGTCTGGCACAGGATCAGTGGTTGCTATGGCAGCAGAGCATGCGGGCGATGGCGGGTGAAGAGGTCGAGCCGTTGATAACTCCGGCCAAGGGTGATCGTCGCTTCAATGATGAGGCATGGGTGAAAGACCCTCAGTATCTGGCGATCATGCAGCAATATCTGTTGTTTTCTCGAACCGTCGAAGAACTGATCAAGAAGCTGGATGGTCTGGACGACAAGCAAAAGCGCGACTTGGAGTTTTATGCGCGCCAATTGGTCAATGCTGTGGCGCCGACCAATTTCGTCACGACCAATCCCGAAGTCATGCGGCTTACCATGGAAACGCGGGGACAGAACCTGATTGATGGGCTGACACGCTTACGCGAGGATCTGGCCAATTCCGCAGCCGGAATCAATGTGAGTATGACTGACCGCGAGGCGTTCAAGATCGGCGATAATATTGCCGTGACGCCCGGGGCGGTGGTGTATGAAAATGAACTTATCCAGCTGATTCAATATACGCCGACCACGGAAAAAACGTTCAAGACGCCGCTACTGATCGTGCCGCCCTGGATCAACAAGTATTACATTCTCGACCTGCGCCAAGACAACTCCTTGGTCAAGTGGATGGTCGAGCAAGGTCACACGGTATTTTTGATTTCCTGGCGTAACCCTGGCCCCGAGCAGCGTGACCTCACCTGGGCTGATTACATGCAAATGGGCCTGATTGAGTCCATTGAGGCGATTGAGAAAGCCACCGGTGAAAAGTCAGTAAATCTTCTTAGTTATTGTATCGGGGGCACATTAGCGGCTTCCGCCTTGGCGTATCTGACCAGTACCCGTAGAGGAAGAAAAGTTAAGTCAGTGACTTACATGGCCACGTTGCAGGACTTTCGTGACCCGGGTGAGCTCGGGGTCTTCCTCAATGAAAGGGCCTTGAGTGGCATCGAGAAAACCTTGGAGGAGAAGGGCTATCTGGATGGACGCTCGATGGCGTATACCTTCAACCTGTTGCGTGAAAATGACTTGTTCTGGTCGTTTTATGTAATGAATTACTTGAAAGGTAAAAAGCCCGCGGCCTTTGACCTCCTGTATTGGAACACCGACGGCACCAACTTGCCGGCAGGTACCCATGCCTGGTATCTGCGCCATATGTATCTGGAAAATCGATTGGTACAGCCGGACGGGATCGAGCTTGATGGGGTCAAGATAGACCTGCGCAAGATTTCCACGCCAAGCTATTTTGTATCGACGAAAGAAGACCATATTGCCCGTTGGAACAGTACCTATTACGGTGCCTTGTTGCCCAAGGGCCCGACTACCTTTGTGCTGGGAGGCTCCGGGCACATTGCGGGCATCGTCAATCCGCCCCACAAGAACAAGTACGGCTTCTGGACCAATGACGAATTGCCCGAGTCTCACGAGACCTGGCTGGAAAATGCTGACTTCAACGAAGGGTCCTGGTGGCCGCACTGGCAGCAGTGGGTAACCTCGAATGGCTATGCCGACCCGGAGAAAATGGTGCCGGCTCGTCAGCCTGGTGAAGGCGAACTGGCTATCATCGAGCCGGCACCTGGCCGCTATGTGCAGCAGACTATTCCTGAAGTGCTGGGAGAAGTCGTAAAGGAAGAAGCGCCGGCAAAAGCTCAGCAGCCAACTGAGGAGAAAAAGGCAGCATCTTCGCAGTCCATGTCCAGTGAGCGGTCTTCCTCGCCACACAAGCAAGAAGCTCAAGAAAAGAAGAATCTGGCTAGTGAAAAACCAACGCCAGTTGCAGACAAGCCGGATATGAAAAAAGCCACTGCAAAAAAGCCGAGTACTGAAAAGCAGGGTGCAAAAAAGCCGATTACTGAAAAGCAGGGTGCCGAAAAGCCGAGTACTGAAAAGCAGGGTACCGAAAAGCCGAGTACTGAAAAGCAGGGTACCGAAAAGCCGAGTACTGAAAAGCAGGGTACCGAAAAGCCGAGTACTGAAAAGCAGGGTACCGAAAAGCCGAGTACTGAAAAGCAAAGTCCTGAAAAGCCGAGTACTGAAAAACCAGATATCGAAAAGTAGAAATGCCAACTTGGTAAATGAAAAAGGGCGATTTTTATCGCCCTTTTCATTTTTTGATACTGGATTTCAAATGCCGGATTTCAGGTCTTGCGCTTGACGAGCTTTTTGCCCTCGAAAAAAGCAAGGCTCGGTATCATCATGAGGGTGGCCAGTAGCCACACTGGCCAGCTGCCCAGCCGAGTAAACGGCGTCATGCCGTGCATGGCATGAATATCGCCGACCAGGACGGTGGTTTCAAACTGCGGTGCCCGTGTCACGAGCTCGCCCTGGGGATCGATAATGGCGGTGATGCCGTTGCTGGTGGCACGAATAACGTAACGTCCGTTTTCCAAGGCTCTCAAACGGGCCATCTGAAGGTGTTGAAGTGGACCGATAGAGGCGCCGAACCAGGTGTCATTGGAGACCGTGACCAGTACGTTACTGTCACGTGCACGATTGGCAACCAGTTGTGGATAAATAATTTCATAACAAATCGCATTGCCCAGTTTGAGGCCGGCAGCCTGCATGGGGGGTTGGTCGGTATCGCCAGCGGTGAAGCTCGACATGGGCAAATCGAAAAAATCAATCGCACCACGCAGCACGCTTTCCAGCGGCAGGTATTCACCAAAAGGCACAAGATGCTCTTTTTGGTAACTGCCTTGCGTATTGCCCACACCGATCATGCTGTTGTAGTAACGCCCCTCTGCGTTGCGCTGAACGATTCCGGTCACCAGTGCCGTTTCCGAAGCAAGGTTGGCCTGCACCCGTTCGAGTACCGGTCGTGCCTGGGTCTCCATCATGGGTAAGGCGGTTTCCGGCCATAGGATCAAGTCGATGTCGTCATCAAGGTCGCGGGTCAAGTCACTGTAGGTATTGGCGGCGACACGCTGGCCTTCCGAGGTCCACTTGATCAGCTGAGGCAAGTTGCCTTGGAGCAGGGCGACACGGACGGGCTCAGGGCCGGGTGTGGTCCACTGGCTGGGCAAGGCGAAAGGCACAAGCCATATTGCCGCCAAGGGCGCCAGAGCCCACCAGCGTGCTCGAAGCAGCTCGACGCCTAAGGCACCGCTGAGGGCGACCAGCAAAGAAAGCAGGTAAACGCCACCTACCGGCGCCCAGGGAGCGAGCGGAGAATCCACGAGCCCGGTGCCCAGCAGCAGCCAAGGAAAACCGGTAAACAGGTAAGTACGCAGGACCTCGCCTAGCACCCAGGCCCCGGCAAAAGATAGCACCGCCCAGCGTGGGCGGGTCAGGCGGCGATACAGCCAGAACGTGGCCGCGAAGAACAAGGCCAGACAACCCACGAAGAGCAGAGTGAGAAATACCGCCAACGGCACTCCGGTATAACCGTAATCATGGATCGAGACATAGACCCAGGATGCCCCGGAACCAAACAGTGCCACGCCATATAACCACCCTTTGAAAGCGGCCTGGCCGGGAGTGAGGTTATGCACACCGGCATACATCAGCCCAGCAGCAACAGGTGCCAGCCACCACAGCTCGAAAGGCGAAGCGGTCAGGGTGGTGAAGCCTCCAGCTATCAAGGCCGCAACATAGTTGAGCACTTGGCTAAGGCCGGGGTTAAGACCGCGGGAGTCAAACGAAGTGAAAAAAGCAGCAGTGCGCGACATGTGCCTCCATACCAGACGTTACGTGGGTAAGCGGTGAGTTGTTAGCTGCTCATCGAAAGGACTAATCTTCGCGTTGAGAGGAGGAGTCACGCTGCGCTTCGAGAAGCCGGATTCGGCGGTTATCGGCATTGAGAACGGTAAAATGCCAACCCCCGAAGGAAGCATGTTCGTCGCGGCGGGGAAGGTGGCCGAATTGCTGCATGACCAGACCGCCGAGGGTATCAAACTCGTCATCGGAAAAGTTGGTGCCGAAACGTTCGTTGAAGTCCTCGATCGGGGTCAAGGCACGAATGGCGTAGCGGCCGTTCTCCAGTTCACGAATATCTTCTTCTTCATCGATATCGTGCTCATCTTCAATATCGCCCACGATCTGTTCCAGAATATCCTCGATGGTGATGATACCGGCAGTCCCACCGTATTCATCCACCACGATAGCCATGTGATTGTGCGTGTCACGAAACTCCTTGAGCAAGCTATTCAGGCGCTTGGACTCAGGAATGAACATGGCCGGACGAATCACATCGGATAGCTGAAAGTTATCGCGCTGTTCCTGGGTCTGGGAAAGCAACGGCAAGAGATCCTTGACCAGCAGAATCCCTTTGATGTCATCGAGGTTTTCACCGATAACCGGGTAACGTGAATGTCCGGTTTCATGAATCAGCGGAAGATAGCCATCGCTGGTTTGATCCAGGGCGATAGCATTGACCTGTGAGCGGGGTATCAGAATTTCACGCACCTGTTGGTCGCTGATCTGCAGGGCACCTTCGATGATCATCATGGCATCCTGGTCAAGCTTCAACCGACTGGCGGTGTGGCGAAGGAACTCCATCAGTTCATCGCGAGAACTGGGTTCTTCGTTGTCTCCGGTAAGGGCGCCAAAGAATTTTTCGAGCCAGGATTTTTGCGTTAAATTGCTCGATCGGTCTTCGCTCATGCGTCGGTTCTCTTGTCTTTGTCTGCGTGCGTGCGAGTCATGGACTGGAGCGCTGGAATACGCCTCTCAGTGGCTTGGGTCGTCAGGAGGGAAACTCCCGCCATCCTCGGCGGTATAAGGATCTGGAATTCCCAATGTAGCCAAAATATCGCGTTCCTGCTGTTCCATGATCTCGGCTTGATCATCTTCAATATGATCGTAGCCCAGTAAATGCAAGGTGCCATGAATCACCATGTGCGCGTAATGGTGTACCGGCGTCTTGTGTTGTTCACTTGCTTCACGATTCACTATGGCAGGGCAAATCACCAGATCCCCAAGCAACGGCAAATCAATCTCCGGTGGGCTTTCAAACGGGAAGGAGAGAACGTTGGTGGGTTTGTTTCTGCCACGATAGGTGTGGTTAAGTTCACGGCTCTCATCGTCTTCGACAAAACGGATGGTCAGTTCGCCGCGTAGCTCGTCAGGATGCTGCTGCAGCACAGCGCTCACCCAATGGGTGAGCTGATTTTCAGTGGGCAGTGCCGAGGCAGGTGGTTGCTCAGCACAAGCAATTTGACGATCCACTACGATTTCGCGGTCCACTGCGTCCGTATTCTCCCTTGGGTCCATATCGCTCATTCGCGAGAAGCTCCGGATTGCCGGTTGTCACGCGCCTGAAGCCGTGCTTCGCGCTCTTCCCGACGAGCATCGTCGCGGGCACGTTCTTCGACTTCCTGCTGGGACTCGAACATATCGTAGGCTTCGATGATGCGTTGCACCAAGGGGTGGCGTACCACATCCTTGGCGGCAAAATGCGTCACCCCGATGCCTGGGGTGCCTTTGAGCACATCAAGCACCTGAATGAGCCCTGAACGCTGGCCACGCGGCAAGTCGACCTGGGTGACATCACCGGTGATCACCGCTGTGGAGCCGAAACCGATCCGCGTCAGAAACATCTTCATCTGCTCGGGAGTGGTGTTCTGACTCTCGTCCAGAATGATAAAGGCGTTGTTGAGCGTGCGCCCGCGCATATAAGCAAGAGGAGCAATTTCGATAACTTGCCGTTCGATCAGTTTGGCGACTTGCTCAAAGCCGATCATTTCGTACAGGGCGTCATACAGCGGACGCAGGTAAGGATCGATCTTCTGGGCCAGATCGCCGGGCAAAAAACCCAGTTTTTCGCCGGCTTCCACCGCCGGGCGAACCAGAAGAATACGCCGTACTTCCTGTTGATTGAGAGATTCCACAGCAGCGGCAACGGCCAGGTAGGTCTTGCCGGTGCCGGCGGGCCCGATACCGAAATTGATGTCGTGAGCCCGGATACTTTGCACGTAACGCTGCTGATTGAGACCACGCGGCTTGATCATGGTTCTCGGGGTACGCAGCACCACTTCATCGCTATCTTCCGGGGTCTCTTCATCGTCCAGAGCTTCAAGGCCGGATTCCTGTAAAAACAGGTGAACGGTGTCGGGTGAAAGTTCCTCGGCGCCCGTTTCGCGATAGAGGTGCTCAAGGACGTTGGCCGCAGCCTTGATACGATTGGCGGGACCCGCTAGTTGAAAAATGTTGCCGCGGTTGCGTAGTGTGACATCCAAGCGGCTTTCAATCAGCTTGAGATGCTCGTCCTGCTGGCCGCATAGCCCGGCAAGACGCTGGGGATCGTTGGGCTCAAGGCTCAGGGTAATAATGCGGTTGGCCTGGGTAGATGGCTGGCTCAAGACAAGGAAACCCGTAAGTTGGTGTATGTGACACTCAGCTTACTGCCCCGGCGGGTGCCGGGGCAATCATGCTGATTGATCAATAGCGCTCAGGAGAGGCAAGCTCACCACGCAATGAGTTGGGCAACGCCTCGGTGATTTGCACATCGACAAAATAACCGATCATTTCGGTCGGGTTGGCGGCGCGAAAATTGACCACGCGGTTGTTTTCCGTGCGTCCGGAAAGCTGCCCCGGATCGCGTGGAGAAAAGCCACTCACCAGTACGCGCTGGGTACTACCCACCATGCGCCGGCTGATCTGCATGCTTTGCTGAATAATTCGGTCCTGCAGAATCGCCAGGCGCTGCTTCTTGACGCTTTCCGGGGTGTCGTCCGGTAATGCCGCCGCCGGCGTGCCGGGGCGTGCGGAATACACGAAGCTGAAGGAGTGATCGAAACCGATACGGTGGATCAGGTCCATGGTCGCTTCGAAATCTTCTTCGGTTTCCCCGGGAAAGCCGATGATGAAGTCCGATGAAAAGCTGATATCCGGGCGTTGCTCGCGGATACGCTCCATCTTGTCGACGTATTCTTCAGTGGTGTGGCCGCGCTTCATTGCGCTGAGGATACGGTCGGAGCCGGATTGCACCGGCAGATGCAAGTGGCCGACCAGTTCGGGGATCTCGCCATAAGCGTCTATCAGACTGTCGGTGAACTCCACCGGGTGAGAGGTGGTGAAGCGTACCCGGTCGATGCCATCAACGGCGGCGACGCAAGCAATCAATTCGGCAAGGTCGATTTCGTCACCGACAAGGTTTTCGCCGCAATAGGCATTCACGTTCTGGCCCAGAAGATTGATCTCGCGCACGCCCTGGTCAGCCAGGTGAATGACTTCATCCATCACGGCTTCAAAGGGGCGAGAGACTTCTTCCCCGCGGGTATAGGGCACCACGCAGAAGGTGCAATACTTGGAACAGCCTTCCATCACCGAGACGAATGCCGTGGCTCCATCGGAAGAGGGCTTGGGCAAGTGATCGAATTTTTCGATCTCGGGGAAGGTGACATCCACGGCGGCAATTTGATTATTGCGCCGAGCATCGAGCATCGAAGGCACTCGGTGCAGGGTTTGCGGGCCGAAGACCATATCCACGTGAGGGGCGCGCTTGCGCAGTGCCTCGCCTTCCTGGCTGGCCACGCAGCCGCCCACACCGATTACTAGATCCGGATTGGCGTCCTTGAGCTTTTTCCAGCGCCCTAGTTGGTGAAAGACCTTTTCCTGGGCTTTTTCACGAATCGAGCACGTATTCAGCAGAATGACATCGGCTTCCCGCTCGTTATCGGTCAACTCAAGCTGATGGGATACGCCGAGTAGATCCGCCATACGGGAGGAATCGTACTCGTTCATTTGGCAGCCGTGCGTTTTGATGAAGAGCTTCTTCGCCATCGGTACCTGTCGTCTGTGAGTCGTCAAAGGACGAGTGATGAATTTGCCTGCTTTTGGCAGCAGGCCGTCAACCAGGATTCGGGTGGCTTTTCGCCACTGATATGGAGATGCGCTATTATACGGACAGGGGCGATAGGGGGCCAGCATTCGAGGTCAATGAGGCTTGACCTCCAGGCTACAATACGTATACTACGCACCGTGCTTAAGGCAGATCCCCGATAGCTCAGTTGGTAGAGCAAATGACTGTTAATCATTGGGTCGCAGGTTCGAGTCCTGCTCGGGGAGCCAATTTCAACAGCACATGATGCGGATTCCATTGTTCCTCGATAGCTCAGTTGGTAGAGCAAATGACTGTTAATCATTGGGTCGCAGGTTCGAGTCCTGCTCGAGGAGCCAAGCACCGCATTTTTCTGCAAGTCGCTTAACAGCAAGTCTAGTTCACGTCAGCATAATTCCTCGATAGCTCAGTTGGTAGAGCAAATGACTGTTAATCATTGGGTCGCAGGTTCGAGTCCTGCTCGAGGAGCCAAGCACCGCATTTTTCTGCAAGTCGCTTAACAGCAAGTCTAGTTCACGTCAGCATAATTCCTCGATAGCTCAGTTGGTAGAGCAAATGACTGTTAATCATTGGGTCGCAGGTTCGAGTCCTGCTCGAGGAGCCAACGTGACATGTACGTCCCTTTCTGTGGCTAATCCCGCTTTTCTGATGTGATGCCTCTGGCGCTTCTCGAACGTTACCAAGTTATCGTTTACCTTCTCGCGATTGCCGTCGGGCTGTCCCTTGGTGCTGTCTTTCAGGTGCCTGACGCTTTTGATGCTTTGTTATGGCCGTTACTGGCTGCCTTGCTCTACATTACCTTTAGCCAAATCCCCTTGATTCGATTGGCCGCTGCCTTCAGGGACCGCAATTTTTTCGCGGCCGCTCTGGTGGGCAATTTTGTGTGCCTGCCATTCGTGGTTGCGGCACTTTTTTGGCTGGTGCCGGACGACCCCGCCTTGCGCCTGGGTGTTGGGCTGGTGTTGCTGGTGCCTTGCACCGACTGGTTCATAACGTTCAGCCAGTTGGGCGGCGGGGATACCCGGCATGCGATTGCCTTCGCCCCCTTGAGTCTCTTGCTTCAGCTGATGTTGCTACCATTTTACCTGGGATGGTTAGTCGGGAGCGATATTGCGTTGGACCTCGCCCTGGCAGACACCTTTCAAGCATTTGCGCTAGTGATCCTGGTGCCCCTGGGGTTGGCGTTCCTGACTCAGTGCTGGGCGGCGGCTGGACGACACCCTGAACGAAGCGCTGAACGAGCAAAATGGTTGACACGGCTGGGGTGGCTGCCGGTACCGCTGCTGGGGACGGTGGTGGGAATCATCGCCTTGACGCAGGTGAATACTGTCCTGGAAGCAACGACACAGCTACCTCGCTTGGCGCTGGTTTTCAGCCTCTTCTTGCTGGGAGCCGGGTTTCTTGCGAGGGGCTTGGCGTGGCTTTTTCGCTTACCTGTCGCGCAGGGACGCGTGCTGGCGTTCAGCTTGGGGACGCGCAATTCCTTCGTGGTGTTACCCATCGCCCTGGCCTTGCCTGCGGGGTTCGAAATGACCGTGATCGTGGTGGTGTTTCAATCGTTGGTCGAATTGCTTGGCATGGTGGGATACCTTTATTGGGTGCCGAAAAAGCTGTTTCCGAAACCCTGTAAATAAATTTCAAGTGACTGACGATAGATAACGGTCAAGTGACTACCGAGCCGTGGCCGCTTCGCGTAGATTATCGTTTCTGGCTGTTGACCCTTGATGAGGCAGGAGAATCCCCGCGTGGTAACCACTTTCCGTTTTTTTAAATGCCTGAGCGACGAAACTCGCTTGATGCTGACCTTGTTGATTCGTCACGAAGAGCAGCTATGCGTCTGTGAAATGACCCACGTGCTGCAGGAGTCCCAGCCTAAGGTCTCGCGGCATCTTGCGCAGTTGCGCAACTGCGGCCTGTTGCTCGATGAACGCGAAGGGCAGTGGGTGTATTACCGCCTAGCCCCCGATCTGCCCGGCTGGGCCCATACGGTTCTGGAGGCCGCCGCGACAAGCGAGAAGGACAGGCTTTCCCAGCTACAAGCGCGACTTGGCAAGATGGGCAGCCGCCCTGAGCGGCGTGCTGCCTTGTGTTGAATGCGAATTCACTCGCTAATCAATTCTCGCATAGTGCTTGATAGGCTTCGTCCTGGGTCACTTCATGGCCAGAGGGCAGTGAGGCCTCGGGGTTTAGCAACCAGGCAAGCATATCCATCTCGGTACGCTCGCGCTGGGTGTAGCGCGTCAGCATATGATAACCCTCAGGATAAAATGCGATCCGAAACCCGTCTCGCTCCGGTAGCTGGGCGAGAAGAGCGCAGATCGCTTGCGGTGGAATGATGTCATCGGCGTCACCGTAAAGAATCAGGGCCGGAGGAGGTAGGTCCGATGCGCGCTTGAGCGCTTTATCCATGGTGTGGGTTAGCCCATGCAATGTATCGACGCGGGCATGGCGCAGTATCAGTGGATCTTCAGCCAGCTTGCGCTTGATTTCGGGGTCGTCGGTGGGCTCGATACCCAAGTTGCGTACCCAGTCACCGGAAAAACGCATTGACGGAAATAGGCGTACGCCTAACCACAGCCCCAGGCGCTGATACCAGGGCATTGCCTCCCACCCCCAAACCGCCGGAGCAATCAAGACGCTACCCGCCACCGGCGGAGCATCGTCACGGCTCAGTGCCAGAATAGTCACCGCCGCTCCCATGCTCTCACCGACCAGGTAGAGTGGAGCGTCGGGATGGCGCTTGCGTAGCAGCTCGGCAACCAGCGTGGCATCGTCAACCAGGCGTCGGTGTCCGGGCCAGATGCCCCGTTGCCGGGTAGCGCCGAAGCCGCGCTGGTCGTAAGCATAGACCTCGATCCCATGAGGCGTTAAGGCGTCGGCGAGTATCGAAAAACTACCTCCATGATCGTTGAAACCATGTATTCCCAACACCACCGCTCGTGGCTGTGTTTTTGCTTCGCCGGCACGATTTTTCTCTGTTTGCCACTTATTCGATAGATCTTCATCTGGCCAATGATGCAAGGGGAGCCGGTAGCCATCTTCAGCGATGACCTGCTGCTTTTCCATGCGCGCCTTCTCGGTACCCGGCCCGGGGTGTTGTCGAGCGATTTGCGACAAGCAACCGGCCAGGGTAATCGTTACCATTACGACGGGTATCGAGAAGAGTCGCTTCATCTTATCGCCTCTTTGTCTGGGATATGGGCCATTCACGGTCTCAGGTTAGCCAGCCTGACTTTTTCCTGCTTTGAATAGAACAGCGAAGCCGTCTACTTTTAAAATACAAGGTAAGTAGAAATATAAGCGGAAAAACTATCTGAGCTTACCAGCAGTATGGAGGCAACATGACCTGGAATGTTTTCGTAGTGGGATATGACGACTTAGGCAAGGAATTATTGCCCAATCTGCGCCATGTGGAGGACTACCATTTCCGTGGCCTATTGCCACTGGATGAAGTGGCTCATGCCGCCGAATATGATTTCGATCAGCTGGTAGCAGATGCCAGGCGGGAGCTGGAAGATTTTTCCGGCGTGGTGGATGCCATCGTGGGTTACTGGGATTTTCCTACCAGCGCCTTACTCCCGATATTGCGAGAGAACTTGGGACTACCGGGGCCCTCGCTGGAGGCAGTGTTAAAATGTGAGCATAAGTATTGGAGTCGTCTTGAGCAGTCCAAGGCTGTGCCGGACTGCGTGCCGCCGTTTCAGGCGGTCGACCCCTTCGATGAAAATGCTGTCGATACCATCGAGATTGACTATCCGTTCTGGATAAAGCCCGTGAAGGCGCACTCGTCATACCTCGGCTTTCTGATCGAAAATGCCGAGCAGCTTGAATCCGTGCTACCCACCATCCGCAAAGGTATCGGAAGTTTCGGGAAGCCGTTGAATCAGGTGATGAAATATCTCGACTTGCCTGATGACATCGCGCCGGTATCGGGGAATCAATGTATCGCCGAAGGGATTATCTCCGCTGGCTGGCAATGCACCTTGGAAGGCTTCGTGCAAAATGGCGAGATCCAGGTGACCGGAATGATTGATTCTGTGCGGAAGGGTCACCGCTCGGTGTTGCTGCGTTACGAGTATCCCTCTGCGCTTCCCGATGACGTCCAGCAACGGATCATCGACTATGCCCGGCGGGTGATTACCCAGATTGGTTACGATAACGCCCCCTTCAATATTGAATTCTACCATGACCAAGAGAATGACAAGCTCTGGCTCCTGGAGATCAATTCGCGTTTATCGCGCTCGCATGCAGCGATCTTCCAGTTAGTGGATGGTGCACCGCATTTTCAGGTGATGGTTGATCTGGGGATAGGCATCACGCCGCGCATGCCTCGCGGTGAGGGCCGCTACCCGTTGGCGGCCAAACAGATGCTGCGGGTTTTCGAGGATGGCATTGTCCGTCGAGTACCCTCGGAAGAGGAAATCGAACGGGTCAGACAAGCATTTCCGGGCACGATTTTCTCTCTCAATGTACGCGAAGGCGTGCGCCTGTCGGAGCTTTTTCACCAGGATTCTTATTCTTATGAGCTTGGGGTGCTGTTTATCGGCGCCGAGAATCGAGACGACCTGGAAGAGCGGATTGAACAGTGTCGCGATATGTTGACGTTTGATATCGAGCCGTTATAGCAGGAGAAAGCTCAATGAAAGAGGTAACTGACTTTCCCCGTCGCGTTGAGTGCCGTGACCCGGTATGGATTCCCATGAGTGACGGGGTCCAACTCAATGCGCGCCTGTGGCTACCGGAAGACGCCGATGAGCGGCCGGTGTCGGCGATTCTCGAGTATATTCCGTATCGCCTGCGCGACGGATCCGCGCGGCGAGACGCCATGCATCACCATTATTTTGCCGGGCACGGCTATGCCTCGATTCGCGTCGACTTACGGGGCAGCGGTGATTCCGGGGGCTTGCTGAAAGACGAATACCTGGAGCAGGAACTGCTCGACGGGGAGGAAATCCTTCGCTGGCTGGAAAATCAGCCCTGGTGCACCGGGCGTGTCGGAATGATCGGCATTTCCTGGGGCGGGTTCAACGGCTTGCAGCTTGCCGCCCGGCAGCCTTCCGCGCTCAAGGCGGTAGTCAGCGTCTGTTCTACCGATGATCGTTATGCCGATGATGTGCATTACATGGGGGGCTGTCTGCTGGGGGATAACCTTTCCTGGGCATCCACCATGTTCGCCTATAATTCATTGCCTCCCGACCCCTCGGTGGTCGGAGATGCCTGGCGTGAAATGTGGCATGAGCGCCTGGAGGGCAACGACCCTTGGTTGATCAACTGGCTCAAGCATCCTCACCGGGACGCTTTCTGGAAGCATGGCTCTATCTGCGAAGACTTTTCGAAGGTAGAAACGCCCGTACTGGCAGTGAGTGGCTGGGCGGACGGCTATTCGAATGCCGTCAAGCGGCTGGTAGCAAACATGCCTGGCTTATGCAAAGGGTTGATCGGGCCATGGAGCCATAAGTACCCACATCTGGGCGAGCCCGGTCCGGCTATCGGCTTCTTGCAGGAATGCCTGCGCTGGTGGGATCAATGGCTTAAGGGCGAAGAAACCGGCGTCAAGGAAGACCCGGCAGTCAGGGTCTGGATGCAGGACAGCATTCCACCCACCACCAGTTACAGCTGCCGCCCCGGTCGCTGGGTGATGGAGCCGAGCTGGCCTTCTTCTGATATTACTACTTGGCGTTTGCCGTTGGCACAAAAAGCATTGTCTCTCGACGGCACCCGAACGGATGAAAAAGCGGCGTTGACCGTACAGTCGCCGTTGAGCTGTGGGCTATTCGCTGGCAAGTGGTGCTCGTATGCGGCAGGGCCTGATTTGGCCCATGACCAGCGTGAAGAAGACGGGGGAGCCTTGATCTTTGAGAGCCCACCCTTGGAGAAGAACCTGGAAATCATGGGTGCGCCGGTATTTGAACTGGCATTTTCGGTGGATCGCCCAGTGGCCATGGTGGCGGTGCGCCTTTCCAATGTTGCCCCCGATGACAAGGCCACGCGCGTGACCTACGGCTTGCTCAACCTGACACACCGAGAAAGCCATGAGTCACCAGCACCGCTTGAGCCCGGCCGCCATTATACTGTGCGGGTCAAGTTCAATGATGTGGCTCAGGTATTTCCGGGCGGTCATCGATTGCGTCTATCGGTTTCCACCTCCTATTGGCCGCTTGCCTGGCCACCCCCCGAACATGTTCGTCTTTCGGTAATAGAACGCGATAGCACTCTGGAATTACCGGTAAGAACGCCACGGGCGGAGGATAAGCAACTGGCCTTTGAAGAAGCCGAAGCCGCTCCCACGATTCCGGCGAAGCGTCTCGAGCCCGACCATCACAACTGGTATGTGCATCGTGACTTGGCCGAGGATTCCTCTACGCTTGAAGTGATCAATGACAATGGGACCATCCGTCTGGAAGACTCGGGTCTTGAAGTGCAGACCAAAGCAGTGGAGTGCTACCGTTCGAAAGACGACGACTTCGACAGTGTGGTGGGGGAGGCACGTTGGGATCGTTCATTAAAGCGCGGTGACTGGGAGGTTAGAACCGTCACCCGGACGATACTTACCTCTAATTCGAAGGAGTTTATAGTGCATGCCACGCTGGATGCCTACGAGGGAGAGCTGCGTGTCTGTTCTCGAAACTGGGATGTCAGCATACCGCGCAAGCTGGTCTAGGTAATGCCCAGCTCATCATCAATGTTCGGCTTGCAGCGTGGCGGATTCGAGGATTTCCAGGAATAACAAGTGGGGAGGAAGTAAGCCACGTTCAAGATGTTGCCAGCGAATCAAGGTGTTAGGGTCGGCACTGTCTTGCGGATAATGAGTGATATCGCTACTCGTGGTGACTTTCAGCCGCTGGCCTTCGATGGTGAAGGGCAGGCTGATAGCGTTCGCCAAGGCTGGCAGTCGGGTGACCGCAAGCGGCGCGATGCCAAGCCGCCACGCTTTAACCCGGTCGCGGGCTGTTATCCAGTGATGTATCGCGGGCAACTGGCCAAGTTTGATGATGGCTTCACTACAGCAAGCCTCAAACTCTGGGATAGCAACGAGTGGCTATGGCACGACGTCGCCATCAAGGCGGTGCGCCAGCGCCATTTTCTTGGCACGGTGAAATCTCCCACGCTGGTTATCAACCGCCGCTGTCATCTTGCGGTGCAGATAAACGCGCCGCATGATTCGTGGGTGCATTCACTTGGTAGGTATCGCTGAAAGCTTGCTGGTGGTCGATGGCTTGATTAAATGCCTGTAATCGCTGGGGCTCATTGGATGAAAAGATGCCGGGAGCATACGAAGCCTGTGCAGTAGCGTGCATGTTTTTGCCTACTTTCCATTAAGTTGCAGGTACTGTCTAGCCTGTCGACAAAGCTGAGCGAACGGTAGAGTATGGCATTTTGCTTACTTGCGCGAGAGCTTATTGATGAGCCTGGTCGAACTTTTTTCTCGTACTTTGGATATCACTCTACCGGTATTTGCCATGGTGTTTATCGGGCTGGGGCTTAAAAAATTAGGTTGGATTGATGGCGCCTTTGTGTCCACCGCTTCGACCTTGGTATTCAAGGGAACATTGCCGGCACTAATTTTTCTGAGCCTGATAAAGGCGGACCTTCAGGTGGCTCTGGATGTGGAGCTGTTGCTGTTCTTTGCTTTTGCCACGCTAGGCCAGTTCCTGCTGAGTTGGGGTTGGGCGCATTATCGAGTGCCCGCGGCTGACAGAGGCGTCTATGTGCAAGGCGCATTTCGTGGAAATTGCGGCGTGGTGGGGCTGGCGCTAGCGGCGGGCATGTATGGCAACTATGGGCTTTCGACAGGTAGCTTGCTCTTGGGAGTGGTGATTTTGATGTTTAACATTCTCTCGGTAATCGTGCTTTCCAGTTACCAGCCTGAGCAGTCCACGAATTGGCGCAGCCTGTCATATAGCCTGGTGAAAAATCCCTTGATTCTGGCAGTGCTGGTGGCGCTTCCCTTTACCGCCTGGGAAATTCCATTGCCTAGTTGGCTGATGACCTCCGGCGATTATTTTGCTTCCCTGACGCTACCGCTGGCACTGATTTGTATCGGTGCCACGCTCTCGGTTAGAGAGGTGCGCAAAGGCCAGGCAGTGGCGTTCAGCGCCGCCGGCATGAAGATGCTGGTGCTGCCGATAGTGGCCACCATCGCCGCCCGGCTGTATGGCTTTTCGGGGCGCGAGTTAGGGCTGTTGTTCCTGTTCTTTGCCAGCCCGACGGCAGCGGCAAGCTTCGTGATGGTGAAAGCGATGGGGGGCAATTCAGCGCTTGCGGCCAACATCATTGCGCTCACCACCTTGATGGCCAGTCTCACGGTTACCTTGGGGATTTTCGGATTGAGCCTGCTTGGCTGGATCTAAGGCAGTGGTTGGCCTGGAGAGGGCAAGAAGTTATACTACCCGCCCGCCTAAGTCCCTGTAGCTCAGTAGGATAGAGCAGCCGCCTCCTAAGCGGCAGGTCGCAGGTTCGACTCCTGCCAGGGACGCCAGAATTACATAGCGAGGAAAACCGGAAAATTTTCCCGCGATTCCGCTTAGATAAAGAAAGGTGAGTGTCAGAGCTCAGACTGCGACCTCTCGCCTCCATCCGTGGCGATGATCCGTTGATCGCTACAAAACTCAAGATTTTCCACCTGTCGCTTTTGCCTATTGCCCAATCAGTTCGACCAGCTGTCTGGCGGAGGCCTTCACCTCTCGGATCGCCCTCTCGGTATCCAGATCATCCATCGCCACCACCCCGACGCAGGCTTCGATCCCCGCGCGCAGACGAGCGGTAACGATGGGGCTGGCTACTCCCACGGCTCCGCGCTGTAATTGTCCGCGGGTGAGGCTGTAGCCTTCGGCGCGGGCCTGGCATACCTCGGGACTGTCATCATCCTGCGGGGTTCTCCCAGCCAGGATCGCAATGCCAGCTGCGCCTTGGGTCAGCGGATGGCGGCTGCCGACTCGATAGCTCACCCGCAGCATCCCCTCGTCGGGCTCGGCGACCAGCGTCACCACGCACTCCTTTCCCTGGGCGATGGAGACGAAGGCGGTGGCGCGAGTCGCTTTGGCTAGTGTTTTTAACAGCGGCTGCGCCACGGCGTGCAGCTGCGGTTCGAAGCGTGAGGCGAGCAGAGTGATGCCGGCGCCCAGCCGCACAGGACCCTCGGGAGTACGGGTGAGCAGGGCGTGTGCCTCGAGGGTGGTGACGATGCGGTAGGCGATAGCCCGGTGCACTCCCAGCTGTTCGGCGAGCCCGGCGATGGTGATGCCCTCTTTATGCTCGGAGACGATTTCCAGGGCGAGCAGGCCGCGATCCAGGGTTTGCAGGGTGGAAGACATCGGTGGTGCCCCTCGTGCTGACGTAACAACGTGGATGGTTAGTGATCGGCAAGCATGGCGCAGTGCATACGGCCGCAGGCATGTATTGACGGCGTAGGTGACTTCGCCTATTTTGCATATGTGCGCTAAACGATTTTAAGTGTGCGATAAAAGTAACAATAAAAAAAGCCCTGGCAAGCAGACCGTACCTTGGAGCCATCATGACGATATCCTCTCATCAACCCGAGACCATGGCAGAAGGCTGCCCTTTTCATCAGCCAGGTCATGCCGACGATCAGGTGACGATGAAGTCGCCTACCGGCTGCCCGGTCTCGCCCGAGGCGGCCGCCTTCGACCCCTTCGGCGCGTCCTACCAGCTCGACCCCGCCGAGGCGCTGCGCTGGTCCCGTGAGCAGGAGCCGGTGTTCTTCAGCCCCAAGCTTGGCTATTGGGTCGTGAGCCGCTTTGATGACGTGAAGGCGGTATTTCGCGACAACATTACCTTCTCGCCATCCATCGCGTTGGAGAAGCTCACTCCGGCACCACCCGAGGCAACGAAAATCCTCGAGAGCTACGGTTTCGCAATGCGCCGCACCATGGTCAACGAGGATGAACCGGACCACATGGAACGCCGCCGCCTGCTGATGGATGCCTTTCTGCCCGAGAATCTCGAACAGCACGAGGCATGGGTACGTGAGTTGGTGCGTGACTATATGGATCTCTTCATCGATAAGGGACGTGCGGATCTGGTGGGTGAGATGTTTCGGGAAATTCCCATGACCGTCGCACTGCGCTTCCTTGGCGTACCCCATGAAGACGCCAAGGAGCTTCGCAAGTTCTCTGTCGCTCATACGCTTAATACCTGGGGCCGCCCCTCTCCGGAGCAGCAGCTTCAGATTGCCGAGGATGTCGGCCGGTTCTGGAAGACGGCTCAGGATATCCTCGACCGCATGTATGCCGAGCCTACCGGCGAGGGTTGGATGTACGATTCGATCCGCATGCACAAGGTGCATCCCGCCATCGTCCCGGAGAGCTACCTGCGCTCGATGATGATGGCGATCCTGGTGGCTGCGCATGAAACTACCGCCTTCGCCACCACCAATGCCTTTCGTACCTTGCTATCGAACCGTGAATCCTGGAACGATATCTGTGAGAACCCCGCGCTGATTCCCAGCGCGATCGAGGAGTGTCTGCGTGTTGCCGGCTCGGTCGTGGCCTGGCGTCGTATCGCTACCGACGACACTATCGTGGGTGGAGAGAAGATTCCTAAGGGTGGCAAGCTGCTGATCGTGCAGGCGTCGGCCAACCGGGATCAGAGCCACTTCGAGAATCCCGACGACTTCGATATCTACCGCCATAACGCAGCGGAGCACTTGACCTTCGGCTACGGTGCGCACCAGTGCATGGGCAAGAACATCGCCCGGATGGAGATGCGTGTCATCCTCGATGAATTTGTCCGACGTCTACCGCATGTGCATCTGGTCGAGGACCAGACGTTCGAGTATCTGCCCAATACCTCGTTCCGGGGGGCCACGTCGCTGTGGGTGGAATGGGAGCCGGCACAGAATCCTGAACGGCGCACCCGCTCGGTGCTGGAGAACCCCACGCATTTCCATATTGGTGCGCCTATCAAGGATGACATCCTGCGCCGGGTCGTGGTCACCGAGGTGGAACGCGAGGCCGAGGCGGTAATCCGCATTGATCTGGTCGATCCACATGGACGTGATCTGCCCGACTGGTCCCCCGGCTCGCATGTCGAGCTGGTCTCCGGCGAGTGGCGTCGTTACTACTCGATATGCGGGACACGCGGGGATCGTAGCCGCCTGTCCTTCGCCATCCTGCGCGAGCCAGAGGGGCGCGGCGGCTCGGTACATTTCCACGACACCGTCAAACCAGGTGATGTGCTGCATATTGCCGGCCCCAAGAACCACTTCCATCTGGACGAGACGGCAACGCGCTATACCCTGATTGCCGGTGGTATTGGTATCACACCGATCCTTGCCATGGCCGATCGGCTCAAGGCGCTCGGCAAGCCCTATACGCTTCACTATTGCGGCGCCGGGCGGCGAACCATGGCCTTTCTTGATAGGGTCGAGCGTGACCACGGCGCAGCGCTGACTGTCCATGCGGGAGACGAAGGCTGTCGACTCGACCTGCCAAGGGTACTGGGCGGGCTATCCGAGGGTGAGCAGGTCTACTCCTGCGGCCCGGAGCGCATGCTGGAGGCGCTCGAGACGCTGGCGGTGAATTGGCCCGAGGGAACGTTGCATGTTGAGCATTTCACCGCCCGCTCCAGCATCCTTGATCCCGCGAACGAACATGCCTTCGAAGCGGTGCTTGCGGACTCCGACCTGACGGTACAGGTCGGCAACGATCAGACCCTGCTCGAGGCGCTAACGGCGGCCGGCGTGGATGTGCCTAGCGACTGCTGCGAAGGCCTGTGTGGTACCTGCGAAGTGGCTGTGGTCGAGGGCCACATCGATCACCGTGACCTGGTGCTCAGCCGTACCGAGCGCGACGCCAATGACCGTATGATGGCCTGCTGTTCGCGCGCCAAGGACAAGCGCCTGGTGCTCTCTCTCTAATACCGACGATAATCAAAACGGCCCGAGGCGTACGCCAAACCTGAAGTGAATAACAAAGGAAATCAACAATGAAAAAATTGGCAACACTGACGACAGTCTCCGCCCTGATGACCCTAGGGGCCTTCCAAGGCGCCACCGCCGCCACCGAGCTGCAGGTCAGCACTTGGGCGGGGCCTAATCACGGCGTCAATACCATCGTCTGGCCGACTTGGGGCAGTTGGGTGGAGGAGGCTACCGAGGGTCGCGTCACCGTCAACGTGATCCACGACCTGGGTCCGCCCGATGCCCAAATGGAGTTGGTGGCCGACGGGGTGGCCGATGCCACTTGGCTGTTCCATGGTCTAATGCCGGGGCGCTTCGAGCTGACCAAACTGCCCGAGCTGCCCACCTTCGAGGACTTCTCCTCCGAGGACGCCTCGGTGGCCTACTGGCGCACCCATAACGAGTACCTGGCCGAGGCCGGTGAGCACCGCGGCGTCGAGGTAATTGGTCTCGGGGTGCACGGACCCGGCGCGCTCTACCTCGACGAATCGATCGACAGCCTCGATGATCTTGACGGCAAGCGCGTGCGCATCGGCGGCGGAACCATGGCCGACATCTCCAATGCACTCGATCTCACCGGTGTGGCGCTGCCTCCGGCAGGCACTTACGAGGCCGCCACACAGGGCGTCATTGACGGCGCCATGCTGACGCTAGAAGGGCTCAAGAGCTTCCGCCTGGCCGAAGTGCTGCCCTACACCGTGCAGATGCCCGGTGGCTTCTACCGTGGCAGCTTCTCGCTGGTGATCAACCCCGATACTTGGGCGTCGCTCTCCGAAGAGGATCGTACAGCCATCGAAGAGGTCTCGGGCGAGCGGCTTTCCCGCCTGTTCGGCTACATGATGGATGTGGTGGACGAGCGCGGCATCGAGTTCGCCGAGGAGCAGGGCAACACCTTTATCGAGCTGCCTGACGAAGAAGTGGAACGCTTCCAGCAGATGGTGGCGGACCTGCCGGAGCAGTGGGAAGCCGAGGCCGGTGAGCGCGGTGTTGACGGTGAGGCCGCCCGCGCTTTCTTCCTCGAACAGCTCGAGGTGGTGGGCAATGAAGAAGGCATGAGTGAAGACGACTTGGTCGATCAGAGCACCTAAAGCTCTGCATCGCGCCATACATAATGGGCCTGACGCGAGCACGGTACCGCCGTGCTCGCTGTCGTTACGCTCGCTAGGTCGTCATAAGGGTGAATGTCTTGAGTTATTCTGTGCGACTCACGTCATAGATACATTTCCCCGCCACAAACGTCTGCTGCGGCTGAAGTTCACGGTCGAGTAGCGTCACATCAGCCTCGAAGCCGATAGCTAAATATCCCTTGTTGGTGTGTAAACCGAGTACCCGGGCCACATTGGTGGAAATCAGGCCCAAGGCCGATTCGAGAGGTAGTACACCTTCACGAACGAGACGTTGCCAATCCGCAATCAAGGTCGTATTTTTGGCTACCTTCATTCCCAGGTACGCCCCATCGGCATCGAATTCAGGCAAACTGCCATTGCAATCGGAGCTCATGGTGATGCGCTCCGGGGCTACGCCGCGCTCCAATAGCCGAGACACCGCGTCGAAACCGGAGAGGCCGTCGCCAGCATCTTCAAAGGCGGTAACATCGACACTGGCGTTGAACGCCAAGGCATAGTCGGCGGCTTCCTCGAGCAAGGCAGGGTGGCGATTCACATGGGTGGGAATCACCTGATCGGCGGGAATCTCGGTCTCGGATAGCAATCTGCGCAGCGGCTCCAGTCCTCGCTTTCCGCCACCGATATGGAAATGACAGATACCTCGCTTGCCGGCCAGCATGGCACCGATGCGTGTATCACTGACGAGCCGTTCGATTTCATCCTGACGTGGCTGGCTCGAACGATGGTCCGAGATGGCGATTTCGCCCAGGCCGATGACTTCAGGAATCCAGGCCAGATCGCGCTGAATGTCGCCGGTCAGGGTGGGAGGTGGAACACGATACGCACCGGTATACATGAAGGCCGAGATGCCTTCGGCCCCCAGCCCCCGTACCTTGGCCAGCAGATCTGCCGGGGAGCGGCTGATGCTGTCAGTGCCAAGCACACCCACCACCGTGCCAATTCCCATCGCTGCGATTTCCCGAGCCGTAATCTCCGGGCAGCGGGTACCGCAACCGCCTTCGCCTCCGCCTCCGGTAACATGCACATGCTGGTCAATGAAGGCGGGAACGGCGATAAGGTCGCGGGCCTCCACCACACGTATAGGCCAGTCCTTGGGAATACTGAAGTCGTTTCCCAAGGCGATGATTTTTCCTCCCGCCATGAGGATATCGGTTGCCTCGAGCCGTTCGGGCGAAAAGACGCCGCCGACACGCAGCAGGGTCATGAGCCCGGGACTACACGCATTGCGGGATGTCATGGTCGGTCACCTGCATCGCTACCCGGCGCCGGTGTATCCGGCAGGAACCGGCGTCCACGCAGGCGTTCGGTGGCGCTATCGATGTCATCGATCAGCAGTACCAGCAGATCGCCTTCCCTGGCCTCATTGAACGCTCTGTCGACGGCGTGATGTTCTTTCATGACCACCTCGACTCGGCAGGTGCCGGATCCTGACTGCGCCCCAGCGCGCAGCAGGTTGACGGTTTCACCGGCGGGGCGGCCTCGCGGGTCGGTTTCATACAGAACGACAATGTCATGCATGCTGGCAAGCTGAGCGCCCAGGCTATACAGATCCTCGTCACGCCGGTTGCCCGGGGCGCTGGCCACGCAAATACGCCGCTGCGCGGGGATACGGCTCACGAGTTCGCTCAAGGCTTTAAGCGCCGGCACGTTATGGCCGTAGTCGATCAGCACTTTTATGTTGCCGGCGTCGATAAAATTGGTACGTCCCGGATTCTGCCCCGGCGTCGGGTGGAACGTCTGCAGGCCCAGCTGGATATCGGCAATGCTTAGCCCCAAGGCATAGGCCGCGGCGCTGGCGGCCAGGGCATTGGCAACATTGAAAGGGGCATGGCCTTCGAAGGTAATAGGGGCATCCACCACCGAAATGATGCTAGCTTCGACATTTCCTTGGCGCAGCACGATGCAGTCGTCATGAACCGTGAAAGCGACCCCATGGGCTTGCACATGCTGACGGACAGGCGCTGAGTCGGGATTCAGAGAAAAATAGATCACATTTCCTCTGGCCCATTCCCTGCTCGCCAGCACGCGCGGATCATCGGCATTGAGCACAGCCGTCCCTTCGGGGCTGACCGCATCGACAACTACGGTCTTGCAGCGTGCCAGCTCATCTAGGGTATGGATGTCGTTTTCCCCCAGATGATCGCTCGCAATGTTCAGCAGAACGCCGACCTGGCATTCATCGAAGCCCAAGCCGCGACGCAAGATGCCGCCTCGTGCGACTTCCAGAACGGCATACTCGACGGTGGGCTCGCGGAGCACGGTCGTGGCCGCTTGCGGCCCGCTATAATCTCCCCGCATGATGGTGTGGTTGTCGATCTCGATGGCGCCTGTGCAGGCCGTGCCGACACTGCGTCCCGCCTGGCGGAGCAAGTGCGAGATCAGGCGCACCGTGGTGGTTTTGCCATTGGTGCCGGTTACCGCAACGATGGGTATCCGCCCGTTGTCTTCGCTATCCGGAAAAAGCATCTCGATGACGTGATGACCGACATCCCGGCCCGTGCCATGGGTCGGCGAAAGATGCATCCGAAACCCCGGACCAGCGTTGACCTCGACCACCGCGGCAGACTGTTCCTCCAAGGGCATCGTCAGAGTCTCGGCGAGCAGGTCAATGCCAATGATGTCCAGTCCGACCAGGCGGGCGATGCGCTCTGCCGTGTACCTCACGTCAGGATGGACATCCTCGGTGACATCCGTCGCAGTGCCCCCGGTGCTCAGGTTCGCCGTGGACTTCAGATAGATGACCTCATCTTTCGTGATGACAGTCTCCAAGGTCAGATTCTGCTGAGCTATCAGCCGGTGCGACTGCTCGTCCAGGTGAATCTGTGTCAGCAGGTTTTCATGACCGATACCGCGGCGCGGGTCCTGATTTTCCCTGTCGATCAGTGCCTGCAGCGTCGCCTGTCCATCGCCGACCACATGTGCCGGGCGCCGCCTGGCGGCGGCGACGAGCTTGCCATCGATCACTAGCAGCCGGTGATCCTCTCCCTTGATGAACCTCTCGACGATGATCGATGAATTCTGCAGGGAGGCGATGGTAAACGCCTCCCGCAATGCCGGTTCGTCGGAGATGTCTGTGCTGATACCGCGGCCGTGATTGCCGATCAGCGGTTTTACGACAACGGGATAGCCGATATCGTGAGCGGCCTCGAGCGCTTCCTCGATCGAGTGGCAAACGCGCCCGAGCGGCACGGGAATCCCGGCCTCGCCGAGCACTTGCTTGGTCCAGTGCTTGTCATCGGCGATGCCGTGACTGATCAGGCTCGTGCGGCAAGTCACCGTCGCCTGGATGCGTTGCTGACGGCAGCCGTGCCCCAATTGGACATAACTGCTGTCCTCGTCAAGGCGGATGCAGGGAATCCCTCGGCGCACGGCGGCATCCACGATCGATGCCGTGGATGGCCCCAGCATATGCGCATCGCGCACCTGCTTGAGACGGGTGATTGCCGAGGCGATATCTATCTCGTCGCCATTGAAGAGCCGGGCGACGATATCGACGGCTTCCACGCCGGCCGCCAGACCGCAGGCCTCGTCCCGGTAACGATAGACGACGTTATAGATGCCGGTTTCGTAGGAATCGACCGTCTTGCCGTAGCCCACCGAAAAGCCGATCAGATTCTGTAGCTCGATCGCGACATGTTCTACCACATGGCCGGCCCAGGTGCCCCGCTCGAGCCGTTCCAGAAACCCGCCGGCCCGCCCCACCGAGCAGCGGTGTTCGTATAGGGTCGGCAGAAGTTCGGTGATGCGTTCTGCGATGCCGGGAACGGTATCGCTTGGCCGCTCCTCGAGCTCACCAATGTCCAGTCGCATGAAGATTGTCGGATAGCGACTATAGAAATTCGGACCGCGTAGCGCTCGATGCTCAAGAATGTTCATCGACTCTCCGCGAGAATGGCGCCAAGTTCATGAGGGACGAGATAGCGCCGGGCCTCGACATCGTAGCCTTGGCCGCTAACCAGCGCATGGAGGATCATGTGCTCGACGGACACCGGTTCACCCATGGCCAGTTCCGCGATATTGGAACTCGCCAGTTCCCGGCTATCGATGAGGATGACATGCCCCGGACCGATGGCTTCGAGAATGCCGTGGGGATGGATGATCACGCCGGCATCCTCACCCAGGCCCACGCCTAGGTGTTCCGGGTTGCTGGCGCCAACCTCCATCAGCCGCGTAAAGCGCCCGCGCTCAAGGAAGTGGCTGTCGATGATCAGGCCTTCGATGAAATCCAAGCCAAAGGTCATGTTGACGGCGCCCTTGCGCAGGGCGTCAGCAGCGGCACCGTTATAGATCATGGTGCTTGGCATGGCCGCGGCGCCGGCACTGGTCCCAGCCACGACGGCGCCGGCCCTCAACCGCTCGCGGATGGCCTTCAGAACCGGCGAGCCGCCCAGCACATTGGTCAGGCGCAGCTGGTCACCGCCGGTGAAGAAGATGATGCCGCTCTGCTCAATCAGGTGCACCGTCTCGGCATCGGCTGCCTCCTGGCGGTCCCGGATCCCCAGCGAATGGACCTGGCTTGCGCCCAGGCGAGAGAAGGCCGCTTCGTATTCAGGCAGGATCTGGTCGGGAATGCCACTGGCCGTGGCAATGACCGCGACCTCCTGGTTACCCTCGGGGGCCAGGACGAAGACCTTCTTCAGGATCTCGAGATTGGAGGTCCTGTCCTCGGCACCGCCGATGGCGACGAGGTGGCCGGATGCCAAGAAAATTGGAGAGGCCATATTCCTTTCGTCGCCCAGCGACGCTTTTGAGGGACGCTAAATCATTACCGATACCGGCAATGTCGTATCGTATGATGCTTTAACCCGCCTCTTCACTTATAACAGCTGAAAACCGCCCTAGCCAGATTAATAATGAACCCTCGGCCTGGCTAAATCCCGCCTGTGGAATAAGTGGAGTTCCTGCTCTTTTGCGTATTTTTGCGTATTGCCCCAGCGCAGCAACGATAACCCGCTATGCTTCGATAAACGGCCTTCCCTAAGCCTTGACCGAAGGTCAGGAAGGTAAGCGCCAAACCTGCTGCGCTTAAGCGGCGAGGGCTGCGATAGCCGAGCTTGCGCCAGGAGGCGATCATGAGCGTACGGAATATTTTTGTAGTCGGGCTGGATGAATACAATCGTAAACGGCTCGAGCATTTACGTGGGGCCGAGAAGTACCGGTTCCATGGCGTGATCGAGCCAACGGAAGTCTATGATACGGAAATCTTTCCTATCGAAGAGATGCTTTCCAGAGCCGAAACCCAGTTGAAAGAATTCAGTGAGCCTATCGATGCTGTCGTTGGCTACATGGATTTTCCCGTCTCGACCATGCTGCCGCTGCTCTGCGAGCGACTGGGGACGCGTTCCACCAGTCTCGAAAGTCTGCTCAAATGCGAGCACAAGTATTGGAGTCGGCTCGTTCAGCATGAAGTGATTGCCGATTATATTCCCCGCTTTACCGCCTTTGACCCCTTTGACGCCCAGGCACTGCAGCAGATAGGGGAGGCGGGCCTGTATTTCCCCTTCTTCGTCAAACCCATCAAATCCTCAGGTTCGCGACTGGGCTTTCGCATCGAAAGCCCCGAAGACTTCGCCCATGCCGTAGCGCGGTTATGTGAAGACATCGGGACGATTTCAGAGCCTTTCAACTACGTGCTGGAGCACGCCAGCCTGCCTGACGACGTACGCTCGGTCGATGGCGGCCACTGTATGGCGGAAGAGATTATCGGCGGGTGGCAATGTACGGTCGAGGGATACGTGTTCCAAGGTGACGTCGTCCCTTATGGCATTGTCGATTCGATGCGCTATCCGCAAGTCCTTAGTTTTTTCTCTTATCGCTATCCATCCCGGCTCCCCGCCCCTATTCAGGAAAAGATGCAAGAACTGACTCGTCAAATCATGGCCCATATCGGTTACGACAATGCGGCTTTCAACATCGAGTACTTCTGGGATGAAGTGCAGGATCGCATCTGGTTGCTGGAGATCAATACCCGCATTGCACAATCGCATTGCGACCTGTTCGAAAAAGTCGATGGAATCAGTCATCAGCAAGTGACGGTGGACCTGGCGCTGGGGCAGTTGCCCGACATGCCTTACCGCCAAGGGGCATTCAAGGTCGCAGCGAAATTCTTCTATCGGGTGTTCTTCGCCGACGCCACCGTCAGCCAAGTACCGAGTGCCGAGGAGGTCGAGACACTGCAGCAAGCCTTTCCCGGCACCATGATCACGCTACAGGTCGAGGTCGGTATGCGCCTGTCATCCCTGCCTGAGCAGGACAGCTACAGTTTTGCTCTGGCTTACGTGTGGATGGGCGCAGACGACGACGTCACGCTGGAAGAGAACTATGCACGACTTGCCGAGCAGCTGCATTTCGCGTTCGAGGACATCGTCGGCTGACATGGTCTCGTCGCGGGCATGAATCATAAGAAATCCAGTGAAGAAAAAGGGAGCAGGCTCATGCATATCGTCAGCGATTTTCCCCGTGAAGTGCAGGAGGAGGAAGGCTGGATCACGCTGGCCGATGGCTGCCGGCTGGGCATACGCATCTGGCGTCCGGTGGATGCCGAAAGCGATCCGGTGCCGGCGATCCTCGAATACCTGCCTTATCGCAAGCGAGACCTGACGGCGGAGCGCGACGCTCAGACGCACACTTACTGGGCCGGCCACGGCTACGCCGGGGTGCGTGTAGACATCCGCGGCTGCGGCGAGTCGGACGGCGTGCTGACCGACGAATACTTGCAACAGGAACTCGACGATGGCGTCGAAGTCCTGCACTGGCTGGGTGAGCAACCCTGGTGTACCGGTGATGTCGGCATGATCGGCATCTCCTGGGGCGGGTTCAATGGCCTGCAGGTTGCGGCACTGCAACCGCCCGAGCTTAAGGCCGTCATCACGCTGTGCTCGACCGATGATCGCTACGCCGATGATGTCCACCACATGGGTGGCTGCCTGCTCGGCGACAACTTGTCATGGGCATCGACCATGTTCGATGGCAATACCTGCCCCCCCGACCCGCTATTGGTCGGTGAGCGCTGGCGGGACATGTGGCGTGAGCGCCTTGAGGATAGTGGGCTGTGGCTGGCTACCTGGCTCCAGCATCAGCGCCGCGATGACTATTGGAAGCATGGCTCGGTCTGCGAAGACTTCTCACGCATTCGCTGCCCTGTCTATGCCGTTAGCGGCTGGGCTGATGGTTACTGCAATGCCGTGTTCCGGTTGCTTGCGGGGCTCGACGTGCCACGTAAGGGCCTGGTTGGCCCTTGGGCGCACATGTATCCCCACCTCGGCGTTCCGGGCCCGGCCATCGGCTTTTTGCAGGAATCGCTGCGCTGGTGGGACTATTGGTTGAAGGGTAAGGAAACGGGCATTATGGACGAGCCGATGCTGCGCGTATGGATGCAGGAATCGGTTCCGCCGTCGGCCCGCTACGAGGTACGCCCGGGACGCTGGGTTGCCGAGCCGACTTGGCCATCGCCGCGGATCGAGCCGAAGCACTTCCGCCTCACCAGTGGTCATGACCTGGTGCCTACCCTGGAGGAACCCGCGGCTTGTGTATCGGGCGATGATGTTCCTCTTACTGTTCGCTCGCCACTATCGGTAGGGCTGTTTGGCGGCAAATGGTGTTCCTACAATGCCCCGCCGGATCTGCCTCACGACCAACGCGACGAGGATGGTGGTGCGCTGATATTCCAGACGGCACGACTCGATCAGGACATCGAGATTTGCGGGCAAGCCATTGTCGAACTCGACATCGAATCAGATCAGCCGGTGGCGATGGTGGCGCTAAGGCTCAGCGACATTGCAGAAGATGACCAGGCGACCCGGATTACCTATGGCCTGCTCAACCTGACCCATCGTGACAGTGACGAATTTCCCCAGCCCCTGGAGCCCGGCAAACGTTATCAGGTGCGTGTGCCACTTAAACACATCGCGCAGAAGTTTTCCGTCGGCAACGCCATGCGGCTCTCGCTCTCGACCAGTTACTGGCCGGTGGCCTGGCCGTCGCCAGTTCCCGTCAAGCTGACAGTGCACCCTGCCGGCTGCCGACTGATCCTGCCATGCCGCGAGCCTCGACCTCAGGAAGAAGCGGCACTGCCCCCATTTGGTCCACCCGAGGCCGCACCGCCGTTAGCGATGACTCTGATACAGCCGAGCCAGGAAGCCTGGCGAGTGATACGTGACCTGGCCAATGACCAGACCACACTCGAAGTCATCAATGACCAAGGGACCTTCCGTCTCGATGATATCGATCTCGAACTCTCGTCACGGGTCGCCGAGTGCTATACCTATGCCTACGGCAACTATGACAGCCTGAGCGGCTGGACCGAGTGGGAGCGCCGTTTCCGACGCGGCGACTGGGAAGTGCGCAGCGTGACCCGCACCTTGATGACGTCCAACGCAGCAAGCTTTCGTTTGCGTGCGACGTTGGATGCCTTTGAGGGCGATAGCCTGGTTTTTACCAAGAGTTGGGACGAGGAGATCCCGCGCGACCTTGTTTGAGCGCAGGTGTTTGAGCACAGGTATTTGAGGATAGGTGTTTGGGCGTAGATGTCGGGCTCTATTGACGCTCTTGCTGCCCGAAAAAACTACTGCCCCGGCAGTGTCAGCGGGCCCGCACGCTCTACCACGCGCTGCCACCCGGAATCGGCGTCGATACGCTCGACTAAAGCCATAATCGCTGGGTAGTCATCAAGCGATTGAGACATCGCCAGCACCTTTAGTGGGAAGCTCATTTGCACATCGGCCCCGCTCGGCCAAGTGCTGGAGAACTGCCGGCGCTTGGCAAGGTGGCTTTCTATCATGGCCAGGTGCTGGGTTAACTGCGGCGTGATGAATCGCTTATTCACCGTGTCGTTAATGCCCTTGGCAATCGGTTTGATCACCCACGGCGACTGCTTGGGTAGTTGAGCGAACACTAAGCGCATGACTAACAGCGGCATCAGCGAGCCTTCCGCGTAGTGCATCCAATAACGATAATTGGCCCACTCCGCGATATCGTCACTGCTTGGCTGGCAGCGGCCCTCACCGTAGCGGCTAAGCAGGTAGTCGATAATGGCGCCAGATTCTGCAACCGTTATTTCACCATCGGTGATGACCGGCGACTTACCCAGCGGGTGAACGCGCTTGAGGGCCTCAGGCGCAAGCTGTGTATCGCTATCACGCTGATAGGTGATGACTTCGTACTCAAGCGCTAGCGTTTCCAGCAGCCAGAGAATGCGATGTGAACGCGACTTTTCCAGGTGATGAACGCGAATCATGGAAGCTCCAAGGATAGGCGGGTCGGTTAAAACGGCATCGGTAAGAAAGAGCTTAACATCCTCATCGCATTGAACCCATGAAGGGCGTAAGCGGTGGTCGGTTGCTTATTGCGGTCCGCGCAGGGTCTCGCTCTATGTCTTACACTGAGAAGACACCTTGTCTTGGCAGGAAAGACCCATAGCGATTTAGGAGGTTTCATGCTGGAAAGTAAACTCGACGAGAACCGAGGCATCATCACGCTCCACCCAGGCGACGAGTTGCGTGAGGCGGATTTCGAGTACGCTACGCGCCTGGCAGATGAGTTTCTGGAAAAGGGTGGAGAGATAAAGGGGGTAATCATCAATACTCGCGACTTTCCGGGCTGGGAGTCCTTCAATGCCATGCTCACGCATTTTCGCTTCATCCGCGATTACCACGAGAAGATTCCCAAAGTCGCCCTCGTCACGGATTCCGCGGTAGGCAAGGTAGGAGAAAAAGTGGCCGATCATTTTGTCGCAGCCGAGATCAGGCATTTTCCCTTTGATGATTTGAAAGATGCAGAGCAGTGGGTTCTTGAAGAGAAGGGCACGCAGCAAAGGTGAGGTCTGCAGAAGATCACAAGTAAAAGGGGCCTGCGCATCTTAAGCAGAGCCCCCTTTGAAAATCCTGGCCTGATCAGCATTTCCTCGCGTCTTTCGGGCAAGAAGGCGAGAGAGGTATGCCGTCACCGGAGTAGCCATCTATCTCTAGGAGTCCGTTAGCAAAGTCCATGTCATAGGCAAGCTTTTGGAGCAACGGGAACAACTGATCATTGGGCATATACCGAGCATCGTCGGATTTCAGGGTCATGTTCTCGAGAGTCTCACGGACGTGGTCAAGAATCAGATAGGCCCGTTTTTCCGGAGTGTCATCAGCGTGAAAGTACCAGGCTGATCCATCAGCAAGATCGATACGAACGCGTTGTTCAATCATGGCCATTCTCAGAAGAGTAATAAAAATTTCAGCTGACTGGTTATTTATTAACCAGTCTCTGAAGCTCATTATCGTGTCTTCTAAAATAATTTTCAGGCAATAAAAGTCATATAACTTATGTTAATTTTTTATTAATATTAAGGTCTTAATACCTTAATACGAAGTAGTTGAGCTAAGGCGAGATCAAGCATCATGCTTGCATGAACGCCAAGAGGTGCTGGAACAACATATCGGGTACTTCTTCAGGAATGTAATGCCCGCAAGGAAGGGGTTCTCCATCAACATGTTTTGCGACCGAACGCCATTCCTGCAAGGGGTCGAAACAACGTTCGATGATGCCGTGCTTGCCCCAAAGAATTCGCATAGGACAACTGATTAGCCGCTCTGCAACGCGATCGTCACGATCATGCTCAAGATCGATGGTGTTTGACGCTCGGTAGTCCTCACAAAGTGCATGTGCTGCGCCTGGCTGAGCCAGAGTGCGTTGATATTCGCTAATCGCCACAGGATCGAAGATTTCCAGGTTGCCATGACGGCCACCCATGGTGCGTTTGATGTAGTCTGCGGGAGAAGCCTCTATTAGCGTTTCCGGTAGTGGAGCAGGCTGGATCAGAAAGAACCAGTGAAAATAAGCGGTCGCAAAGGTGCGGTCGGTCTTTTCGTACATGGCAAGGGTCGGCGCAATATCCAGCAGCATCAGTTTTCTGACTGCTTGCGGGTGGTCCATGACCAGTCGATGAGCGACTCGTCCCCCCCGGTCATGCCCGCAAAGAAAAAAATCCTTGAAGCCTAATTCATCCATCACCGCTACCTGATCGGCAGCCATCGAGCGCTTGCTGTAATTGGCATGGTCGGGTTCTCCCGCCGGTTTGGAAGAATCCCCATAGCCTCTCAGGTCGGTTACCACGACGGTGTAGTGCTGAGCCAGGCGCTCAGCCAGCCGATGCCAGATAAGGTGTGTCTGGGGGTGGCCATGCAGCAGCAGGAGGGGAGGGCCTTCTCCACCGATACGCCCATGGATACGGATGCCGTCATTGTCGATATCAAAGGTACGAAAGCCCTGAAACATCATCTCTTCCTCCTGTTGCCTGATCGCTCATTGGCTTGATCTTGAAAAACGTTACTCCCGAGCAGAGGGGCAGGGTGCCCCGCATGGCGCACAGGCCGTGCTGTCTTGCTGCATCAACGTGGTTTCGACATTGCCACGTCCCATGTTGAAAGCAAAGGTGGGACTTTGCAGATGATCGGCCATAATCAGCACCAGGATCACCGCTAGGGCTATCAACACGCTGCTACGTCTGTAAACGGCTTGCATGAATCTCTCCAGTGCTCAGTTGGGTAGACGGAACCAGGGGCGTAGGCGAATGCCCATCATCGACCCCAGGAAAGCTGAAGCAAACCATATCCAGCCGTGCAGGCTGGCCGAGGCGATGCCTGAAAACAGCGCACCGATATTGCAACCAAAGCCCAGTCGCGCGCCGTATCCCAACATCAAGCCGCCTACAATAGCCGCCAGGAACTGGCGCCCTTGGGGGCGAGTGCGGCTGGCCTCATTGAAGCGGTTCGCCATGCCGGCGGCGAGCATAGCGCCCAGCAACAAGCCGAAGTTCATCACTGAGGTGATATTGACCAGCACGGAGTCGGCCAAGGCCATGGCCGGGTAATCCCACGTCCAGAATTCGAACTGGCTCATGTCGACGCCGACGGCCTGTAATGCCTTGGCACCCCAGAGATTGAAGGCAAAGGTAATGCCCCAGGGCGAACCACCGAGCACCAGGGTCAAGGTATTGCCGATGGCAAGCACGGCAATTGCCCAGAAAAACGGCCAGCGACCGGTAAGAAGGGTGCGTAAAAAGCCGTTATCCCCACTGCGAAAACGCCATTCGGCACGCTCGACATTGCCATGCGCGCGCCGTTCGATGCGCGTTACCCACCAGGCTATCGCACCCAGCGCCAGCCACTGTGCGGCAATGGCACCGGGAATGCCCAAGCCGTCGATCAGGCTGATAGGGTCCACCGCCGGCAGGTCCAGCCACCAGGGCAGGTGAATCGAGCCGATCACCGCGCCAATGATGAAAAACAGCAGCGTGACCACCATGCGGATATTGCCCGAACCCACGGTGAATAGCGTTCCTGAGCCGCAGCCTCCGCCCAGTTGCATGCCCACGCCGAAAATGAAGGAACCCACTATCAGAGAAGTGCCTACCGGAGCCACCGCGCCGATCAAGTCGTCGGGATTGTTACCTAACAGGGGCACCATCAGCAGCGAGGTCAGGGCGAATAACAACAGCTGGGCCCGCATTCCCGCCCCGCGTTTTTTTGTCACCAGGTTGCGCCAACCGGCAGTGAACCCAAAGGCGCCGTGGTAAAGCGCCACCCCGAGAAGCGTACCCACCGCAAACAAGACTACCAGGAAGGGGGCGGTTTCCAGCCAGATCAAAAAGCCGAGAAGGGCGAGCCCGAATAGAGCCACACCGACCACGAAACGGTCGATCTGCAAGGGCTGTCGAGTGGGAGTGAGAGTACTTGCTTGACTCATGAGAGGTCTCTTCCGTAATGAAGGCCGCCCTGCATGAAGGCTCAGGCAGGGCGGAAAGCACGAAGGGCGATAGGCGTCTTAGTTGAAGAATTCGATGACGCGCGCGAGGCCACGTTTGGCGGTTTGCACCGGGCGACTGTCGCTGAGCGTCCATTCCGCCATTGAACCGTCGTACATGGAAACGTTATCGAAGCCTGCCACTTCACTGAGCACGAACCAGTCGGTCGCCGCCCAGTGCCCGGTATTGCAGAATGCTACGGTCTGAGTATTGCTGTTCAATTGCGCTTCGTTGATGCGTACCTGCAGGTTTTGCGTATCCAGATAAAAGGCGCTGTCACGGTTTTGCATCAGCGAGTTGTGGGGCAAGCTAGTGGCACCGGGAATGGTGCCGGCGGAACGAACCGCAGGCGAGGTCGTCTCGCCGGTGAAATAATCGGAAGGCCGGGCATCCACCAGCTGCGTTTGAGTGTTACGAGCGGCTTCGACTTCTTCCAGCGTGGCGATCAGTTCCTGGCGAAAATCGACGTCGAAAACAGTCATCTCCCGCGAGGCCGGAGAGCCATTTGCCACCTCGTAGCCTTGCTCTTTCCAGCCATTGAACCCGCCATTGAGCACGGCAACGTCATCATGGCCGAGTACTTTGAAGGTCCAATAGATACGCGCGGCACTGCCAAAGTCAGTCGCGCCAGTGCCTGCCGGGACAATCACTACCGTATCGTCGTTGCCGATGCCCAGGCCGCCGATCAAGCGCTTCAGTTTGTCTTCTGGAGGGAGAAGGCCTGCGACATCGCCACGTTTTTCGCGCCAGCCATCATTGGTATAGCTGCTATAAAGACTGCCGGGAATATGCGACTGCTCGAAGGTCGAACGATCGCCGCCATTATCGATCCCGGAACGTACATCGAGGACCACCAGGTCATCATTTTCCAGATGATTGCTGAGCCATTCTGCGTCTACCAGGGCCGAAGGGAGTTCGATAGCCAAAGCATGCGAGGCAAACGCAGCCATGCCCAGAGCGAGCAAGGCCGGTTTGATGAATAATTGCTTGAGCATAATCTTGATCTCTTGGGTCGGGTATAAGCATTGGTATTATCCGAGGATTGTCGAGATTTTCAATATGCTTTAGAAGAATTAATAATAACTTTGTTATATTTTTTAGGAATATAGGATCAAGCCACTTCCCGCAATTTCCAAGGTCGGCATGCAAGAAAGAACAATGTCAGCGTTGGGTGGCGCGCTCGGCGATCGCCATGAAAATAGCGTCGAGTTCCTTCGCGAGTTCGAGCAGGTTTTCATCGCTTTCATGGGCATAGGGCGCGAAGACATGCGTCGGGGTTTTCCAGGATAACGTGGCCGTGCCATCGGCCTGTTCCGTGACGTAAAAACGCACAGGCGCTTCTATCATCGCCGGTACGCTGCTGCGCAGAGCTCGCACGGCAAAGTCATTGCGGAACACCCCCACGACGCGGTTGCCGGGAATCGTTTCACCTCGCTGCGCGGCCGCTTCGGTGGGGCCGGCTTCCGTCACTACCGCCATGCCTTCGGCGGGAACGGCTTCACGTAGAGATTCGAGAAGTTCGGCGTAACTCTGTTGAGTGGGCATTACCTGCCAGCCTTCTTCGGGCCACTGAGTCTCGGCAGCCACTGGAAAGGCCACCGCCAGCATGAGCATGGCGGCCAGCAAGGCGGCGCCAATGTGACAGAATTTCGAATGCTGCCGAGAGGTGGATATGGATCGAGTATGGTAAGACATCAGGCACTCCTTGCAGAGGTTTCAAGCGATTCGCGTTGCCAGTGGCGCAGGGTGGAAGGGTGAACGCCAAAGGTTTCAGGGACGCGCAAGCCGAGACTTTCAGCCAACAACCCGATAAGCGCCATATGATGGATGGTATGGCTGGTGAGAAAGGCCAGTTCGCGTTCAAGGCTCGAATCGAGCGTCAAGGTGGTGAGGGCGTCAGGGTAGGTCAAGGAAAGATGCGATGTAGCTGAGCCTTGCTTCAGGGCTTGCAAGCCGCGCTCAATCCACCTCAAGTGCTCGACGGCCAGGGGCGGCGATTGCTCCAGCGCGACATCGCGCTCGCGGTTTTCATAGTTGAGGCTATCGGGGAAGGATGAAATGTCTTTATCCAGCAATGCATCGTAATGATCGATAATGTGGCGAACGTGTTTCCCCAGGGTATGCATCTTGCGTTCGCCCAGGACCTCCTGGTAGTGATGAGGCGATAGGCTATTGAGGAATTGTCTGAGTTGAGCAAGGGGATGAAGGCTTTCCTCGATGAGCGCCTCCAACGCCAACGCCTTGTCGTTTATTGCCATTGCACTGTCTCCCTCTGGGGCCACGGCGATGAAAGGGAGAGGCTGAAGCCGGACAGCACCAGCCTTTCCATTGGATGCAACGGCTCGGGATCAGGAAGCTTCCGCTTCGCCTTCGCCTTCGCCTTCGCCTTCTCCCTCGCCCTCAGCTTCATGCTCTTCCTCGCCTTCTCCCTCGCCCTCAGCTTCATGCTCTTCCTCGCCTTCTCCTTCACCCTCTCCCTCGGCTTCACCTTCGGCGTGCATACTCGCCAGCAACAGGGTTTCTTCCTGATAAGCGCTAAACCCTGCTTGAGTGGCTTCATCGCTTGCCACGGCCTGGAAAGCCGCGGTGCCGGCGATAAGCGCCAATGCCGGGGCCGTATAGCCCAGCTGACGGCTCAGACGACTCAGCAGGCTGCGGCGTTTTTGATCTTGTAATGACATGGTCTATCTCCTTGGATGGTCTCGATTGACATACGCTGTATGTCGTCCCGCAATGAAGTCAGCCAGCTGGGCCGACTCCGGTTTTGCCCAGGATGAAGCTGCCTTTGCTGCATTATTCGGCTTCGGCTTCATCCTCGGCTTCTGCTCGGGCGGCTGAAGGCTTAGCCTTGAGTCGCTGTGTCAGTATCTGGGTCGCGTCGCTGCCGTCCTCCAGATTGATCACGCTGCGCTCACATTGGGAGAGCCAGTCGTTCAGGCCGGTGATGGCATCGGCATCCAGCGGTTTGCCATGGGGGGCGTAACAGCAGGGCAATAACGCCCCCAGCGCATCCAGGCTTGAAAGGGGCTCGGATAAGGCCGGGGAAGCTTCTTGGGCTTTTTCATGGTTGATCCATATCACCTGTCGCACTTGGCCTTTTTCAGGTAACACCAGCAGCGAGGTTGTGGCTTCGCGCAGCAGGGTGGCCGATATCGGCAGTCCCAAGGGTTCTGCTTGCATGAAGGTAGTGGTATCCAGGCGGATTCCCCGCGTCAATGACAGCGCCGAAGATGACGCAAGGCGTTTTGCCAAGGCCTCGCCTTCTTCAGGGGTGGCAAACAGGCATAGCGCCATTGTCCCTTCCGGCGTCGTCAGCAAGCCGGCATCGATCACCAGTTGGTGTGTCGATGCCGCCTGGCGGGCCAGATAGGTAATCAGTGCAGGCGCTAGCGAGGCCAGTTTCAGGCGCGAAGCCAGCACTTCTCCATGGGTGACCAGGGTGTAACCCGGCGAATCCCGCAGGATTTCAAGGCGAGGCAGGCCCTTGGCGTAATCATCTTCAGCCATGGGCGACAGCAGCGGCGCCAGCCGGGCCAGAACGGGGGCGCTGTCAGTGTGCAGTTGCCATTGCTGGTCCTTGCCTAGCAGTTTCATGGAAGGCAGCGACACCTCAGAGGCACTCGGCTGAGTCTCATCGGCAGAGGAGAAAGCGTGGCCGGAGGGAGGCTGCTCGCCCTGTTGTCTTGGAAACTCCCGTCTTGGAACCTGCTGTCTGAGTAAGCCGTTGCGACACCATTCTGCAAGGCTCGTCCATACCTCGTGACGCAAGGCCTGGCTATCGACGGTTTCCCCTTGCGTGAGCCCGGCGGAACAGGCGAGTTGCTCGGTGATGGCGTCCGGGTCCAGGCCCTCGGTTGCCAGCAACCAGATCAAGGCGGCAGTATCGTTGAGCCGATAGTAATGCCCGGTATGGGTGGCGTAGAGCGCGAGCTGGTCATCATCGAACACTTCCGCTGCCTGCCAACGGCATAAGGTCGGGCGTGGAACGGGATGGCCTGCCAAGGCGTCGGCCAGCTGAATATCAGCAAGCCGGGGCAGCGAGAAGTACGGCAGATAGTGCGATGGCGATCGATTGGGATACAGGCGCTGGAAGCCACCGGCACGGGCCAGTTCCTGTTCGGCCTGCTGAGCGAATGTCTCGGCGGTTTGCTGCCCGGGTGCATCGATCCCCACCAGCGCAACCATATCCTTCACCAGCCCATTCTTGATTTTTTCCTCGACGATGCCGCCATCCTCGGGCTTGGCGCAGATGCCCAGCGAGGGGCTGAGGTTGCATTCCAGAATCCAGGGCTTAAGGTCGGCGTCCACCATGCAGTCAAGGCCCAATAGCTCATAGCAACCTTGGGAGTCGGCGCCGAACTCGGCCGTGCGTTGGCGCATGGCATCCAGAGCGGAAATCACGGTCAGGGTGATCAAGTCATGAATTTGCTTGAAGAGGCGTTCGTCGTCATGGCCTTGGTGACGCAACCATTCACGGTAGCGTTCCAGGTCGATGAACTCGACGGGAATCTCCGCCGAGGTATTCAGGGCGTTGATATCGGGGTTGGTCAGCTGGCTGTAGGGGTTGTCTGCATCGTTGACGTCATAAGGCTCCGAGGCCAGCTTGGCAAACCCTTGGCGATAGACATACAGCCGAAGCGGTTCGAGAGAAGCAATCAACACATAAAGGCGAAGCACATATTTGTGGCCGCGAATGGTATGCGGATGGGCCAGATACTCTTGAACCATCCAGTTGGGTTCGAGCGGTGTCTCGCCCACGTCTCGCAGCACGCGGATACCTTTGCCCTTGGAGGCATTCTTGGGTTTGAGAATCCAGTGTTTCTCGGGATGCGCAAGGGCCGCCTGTTGCAGGGCATGGTAATCCTTGGGCATGGAGTAGACCCGAGGAAAGAAGGCCAGCCGCGCACTCGCTTCGTGGTTCGGACCGAAGGTTTCGTGGATACGGGAACGCAGCGCCGCCAGAATGTCATGCAGGCGACTTTTTACCGTCAGGGCATTATTGCCGGGAAAATGATTGAGCTTGCGTTGCGCGGAGACATGCTTGAATTGGGCTGGGTCGGGCATGCCCGTGTACCAACCGGCGTCCCACTCATCTGCATTGCCTGGCTCCCAGCCTTGAGTCTCGAGGGCTTCCCGAAAGAACCGGTCCTGCTCAGCGGCGCGTTTGCCTCCCAACCAGTAACGACGTTTTGGCATTTTTTGCTCAGCCATTCCCGAACCCTCCCATGACCCGGTTTTATTATTTGCTGATCCTTAGTCGTTAACTCTAGGAAGGCCTTACAGTCTTCGCCGATTTTTTTTGTGGCTCATGTCTATTTGTTTGATTGTTTAACGCCGGGGCCGATTTTTGGGGACTGCATCAGTGGCCAGGTGAAGCCAGCGAGCCAATCGGGAAGTAGGGTGGCGGCGCAGGTAGTAAGGCAGCAGTGTCATCAACGTCAGCACCGCCAGAGCTGCGGTGACCGTCAGGACGGGGTTGAGCTCGAAAGTGGTGCCCAGACCGGAAAATATAACCGTCATGGGGAGCATCCCCAGAAACGTGGCCATGGCGAAACGCCAAGTAGCGATGGCCGTGACGCCAGCGGCGTAACTGACCAAGGCAAACGAGAAGAGTGGAATGAGCCGTGTCAGAAAGACCGTCCAGAACAGCATATGCTGCGCCCCATCCGCTGAGAAAAGAGGATGATGCGAAAGCCGTTTGCGAAGAAGTTCGCGCCCCAGCAAGCGAGCCACGAAAAAGGCCACCAACGCGCCGATCATCGCTCCCACCGCGGCCACCAGGGTTCCCTGGAATATGCCGAATGCCAGCCCGGCGGCCGCACTGATGGGCAGGGTGGGGATAGGCCCCACCACTACCGCAAGAATCATCATCAATACGAGTAACAGCGGTCCGAGAGGACCATGCGCATTCAACCACTCGGAAATGGCTTGAGCCGAAAGGCTGTTGGGCATTCCCAGCCTATGCAATACCCACCAGATTCCTAGCATGACCAGGGTGACCGAGCCCACCATGCCGAGCTTGAATAGCCAACCTTCTCGCTTCATGTACTGTTTACTCATTTGAATTATAAACATCCGAACAGGGCGCAGACACCAAGAGGCTTTTCAGTTTCGGTTCAAGGCAACAGGCGCTTCAAGGCATCAATATTTCCTAGGCTACGCTTATCGGTATGGGTAGGCACTCACGGGCCAGGAGCGCAGCGCAGCCATGATGGAAGAATTGAGCGTTTTAGCGAGCTATATTCTCCCTTGGGAGTTTTCCCCGAGTTGGTCGCTAGGTTGTCTGGCGGCTATGCTGCTCTATCTGCGTGGCCTGCGTTCAAGGCGACATAAGGGGCTGACAAACGGCTTCTGGCGGGCGACGGCTTTCCTGGTGGGAGTGGGGGCTATCTACACCGTCACTCAAACCCACTACGATTATCTCGCCCAGTTCATGTTCTTCACCCACCGCGCGCAGCACTTGGTACTACACCATGCCGCGCCTTTTTTAATTGTTTTGGCGGCGCCTCTTCCTGTACTGGCGGCGGGTATGCCCACCTGGTTGAAAAGCATCTCGGAGAACAGTTCGCTGGCCTATGTCCTCGGCCGCTTGTATAGGTTGGTTCAACAGCCGCTGGTGGCGGCGGTGCTCTTCGTTGGGTTGATCTATTTCTGGCTAATCCCCGAGGTGCACTTTGATGCGATGCTGAGCAGGCGGCTCTATGCCGTCATGAATTGGAGCATGCTGATCGATGGGTTGCTTTTCTGGTGCCTGATGCTCGACCCTCGCCCACATGGCAAAGGCGGCTTGGGCTATGGTACTCGTATCTTGATTCTATGGCTGGTGGTGATTCCGCAGATTCTTCTGGGAGCGGTCATTACCTTCAGCGACCGCCTGCTATTTGATGTTTACTCGGTGTGTGGCCGTGCTTGGCCGCTTGCTCCCCAGACTGACCAACAACTCGGTGGGCTTATCACCTGGATTCCCGCTACGATGATGAGTGTGCTGGGGGTGCTGGTCGTACTGAGTTATATCTTACGCAAGACAGCGCCTGAAACAGTGCCGAAGCATGTGGCGACGTGACGTACGCTAGTTCGCTGCCTCCTTGGTTTTAAGCGGGGATACTGCCTTTATCTATATAAGCGATAGCTATAACTATTATAATAAGCCAAACCGAACAAGGAGAGAGGCAGTGATTGACCCCTTGATTAATAAATTGAGTTACTACATGACTCTCTCCGAAGAAGAAAAGCAGGTGCTGGCGAAGGTGGGTGCCCAAAGCACTTTCGTCGAAAAAGGTGAGGTCATTATCAACGAGGGCGAGCGGCCTGACTACGTCTACCTCATAGAAAAGGGATGGGGATGTCGCTACAAGCTTCTGGAAAATGGCGATAACCACATCATGGCCTACTTGATCCCCGGGGATCTATGTAATGTGCATATCGCTATCCTTGAGGAAATGGACCACTCGATACGGGCGCTTACTCCCCTGACGCTGTGCAGGTTTCCCGCAGATGCTATGCGCGACATCATGGAAAACCATTATCGCCTGGCGCGAGCGCTTTTCTGGTCGAACCTGGTTGATGAAGCCGTTTTGCGAGAGTGGTTGGTTAATATGGGGACTCGCTCGGCCGAGTCGCGAGTGGCGCATGTCTTTTGTGAAATGCTGATACGCTCACGTATTGCCGGCTGTGCTGAAAACGACAGTTTTGAGTTTCCACTGACCCAGGCGGAACTCGGCGAGACGATGGGACTAACATCGGTACATACCAACCGCGTTCTTCAAAAGCTGCGCCAGGAAGGCCTGGTAACGCTGGAAAAGAAACGGCTGACGATTCATGACTGGGAACGATTGAAGACGTTTTCTCAATTCGATCCTATTTACCTGCATTGCCAACACATGCCTTGATAAGTCTTGGTGGAGAAGTGTGAAAGATATTGTTGCAATGCACAAATAGCATGCTATTGTGCATTGCAACAGAGCAGGGATCTCCTGTTCGCTACTTCAAGAACCTATGGAGGTTCCTATCATGATGAACAACTTCAATTTTGACCCTAAGCAGTTCGATACCCAGCAAATCGAATCCATGATGTTCGGTCCGGCTCGCGCATACGCTGCCTTGTCCGTCGACTTCACCGAGAAACTGGTCAACGCGCAGCTGGATGCCAGCAAGGCTTATGCTGACAACGGCCTGGCCCAGCTGCGCAGCCTCATGAACGTCAAGGATGCTGAAGGCCTACGTAGCTACATGGAAGGCCAGCAGCAAGCTGCCCAGGACTTGGCTGAGCGTCTGAAAAAAGATGCCGAGAAAGTGGTTTCCTTGCAGAAGGATTTTGTTCAGCAAGGCCAGAAGCTGACCGAAGAAAACGTCAAGCAAGCACAGCAGGCTGCTCCCAAGACAGCCAAGTAAAACGGCTAGCCGAGGTCTAGTCGGCAGGACGTTACCCAAGAAGGCCGCTGATCATCGATCAGCGGCCTTCTTGTTTGTGATTGAGCAAGTCAAAGTGGTTTAGCGACGATAGATACGACTATGAAATTAACGAGTACCATGGCGACTTTCATTGCTGTGGCGCTTGCTCATGTCATTTTCCGCACCACCCTTATCCTCTGCCGGGGACCGCTACTTCGATGGTCTTGTCGACAAGTTTTCCCGGTCGTTATACAACACCCCGCGAGGAGACCTGCGCCTGGCGATGCTGGATGAGTTATTACCGCAGATGCTGCGCCTGGAACAACAACCGGTGCTGGATATCGGAGGCGGTCTGGGGCAGTTGGCGCAGTGGCTGGCCGCCCGTGGCCACCCGGTCACCATGACCGAACCATCCGGTGAGATGCTGGCCTATGCAGCTGAGACATTATCCACGCTCGAAACCATGACTCCCATCGAATTCGTGCAGGCGCCGCTTCAGGCTCTTCGGGCGAAAACACCCGGCCCTTGGTCACTGATCACCTGTCATGCAGTACTTGAATGGCTGGGCAACCCGCAAGATGCCATGCGGCAGCTGACGGCACTGCTGGCGCCAGGAGGTCAGTTATCGTTGATGGTCTTCAATCGCGATGCGCTGCGTTTTTCCAACGTGATAAAAGGCAACCTGGAAAAAGCCTTGAGTGATCGTCTGGCCGGCACCGGCCATCGCCAGCGGCTAACACCGATTTCGCCTGTTTCGCATGATGAGATCACCCGCTGGGCGGCGGATAACCGGTTACAGATCGAATCGGTGGCCGGAATCCGTGTTTTTCAGGACTATCTGCGACAACCGCCGCAGACTGACGCTGAGCGTGACAATCTTCTGGCATTGGAGCGTCGGTATTGCCGCAGTGAACCACATTGGCGCCTGGGGCGCTATCTGCTTTATACCCTGATTAAACCGGAGGAAAGTTGATGAGTGCACAAACACCGGCTTGCAAACTGTTGGAACGTCATTTTGACGCACACGCCGACCTGTGGGCGATCGCACCGCCCCAGGATGCCTGGTTGAAGACCCATGCTGACACCTTGGTGAGCGCCGATCAGACCATTCTGGATGCTTGGCGGGCACTTGGAAAATCCGCTTATAGTCCCTTTGACAGCTTGCCCGCCCCGACTGGGCCCTGCGTGCTGTTTTGGCCCAAGGCGCATCGCCTGGGACAATGGTGGCTGGCGTGGTTATGCCAAGCGCTGCCAAGCGGTACAGCGCTTGTCGTGGTGGGTGAAAACCATGGGGGAATCAAGCGGGTGCCCAAGGTGTTGACTGAGTTGGGGCTGCAAAACGAGAAACTGGATAGTGCGCGGCGTTGTTCGTTGTTCGTCACACGGACCGAAAAGCTTGCTAAGTCGCCGGATGATGCCTGGACAGAGTTTTCCGCCGCCGGATTGAGCTTGGCAAGCCACCCGGGTGTTTTCGGTCATGGAAAGCTGGATGAGGGCACGGCACTGTTGTTGGAAACGTTAACGCAAACCCTGCCAACCAGTGTCGATAAAGTCTTGGACATGGGGTGTGGCGATGGTGTCCTGGCCGCCAGCTTGGCAAAGCAAGGGCGCAGTGTGACGGCGGTGGACGTGAATCTGTTTGCGGTGGAAGCGACGCGGCGTACCTTGAGCGCCAATCAACTGGCCGGTGAAGTGCTGGCGAGTGATGTCTATCAGGCGCTGGAGGGTCGACGTTTCGATGCCATCATCAGCAACCCTCCGTTTCATCAGGAACGCGCAATTGATTATGGTCCGACCGGGCGCCTGATACAGGAATCGCCTGGCTATTTACGCCCTGGCGGTCGCTTGATTGTCGTGGCCAATGCCTTCCTGCCTTACCCGAATCTGCTTGACAAGACGTTCGGTCATTTCACGCTGCTCGCTGATAACCGTCGTTTTCGCGTCTATCAAGCCGGTTTGGAGGCACTGGTGTAACGAATGCCGGTAATCAGATAGGTAGCCTCGCCACCCGGTGCCATTACGGTGACCTCGTCATCCAGCATCTTGCCGAGCAGGGCGCGGGCCAGGGGAGCATCGACACTTATCCAGCGCTGTTCCGGCTTCATCTCGTCGTGCCCGACGATCCGTAGGTGGATGATCTCGCCTTGCGCATCCTCCAGAGAAACGAAGGCTCCGAAAAACACCTTTTGGGTATCCGCCGGTAGACGGTCTATCACACGCAGTTCGTCCAGGCGTTTGGTCAGATAGACGATGCGGGCGATTACCCGGCTGAGCTCTTTCTTGTTGTAAGTGTAATCGGCATTTTCGCTACGGTCCCCCTGGGCGGCGGCTTCGCCTACCTTGGCGGAAAGCGCTGGGCGCTTGATGCGTGAAAGGTGATCCAGAATGCCGCGCAGGCGTGCGGCGCCTTCGACGGTTATCAGGTTACTTTTAGGTTCCTGGCGAGGATCCTTGGCGGGATCGCGCCAGCGGGTCATATTACGGCCTTTCATGTATTACTCGATCATTACAGCGGAGCGTCCAAGATACGTGATTGCAGGCTTATGAGCCAGCGATGTCTCTTGACTGGAAAATCATTCAAACGTTCGTTACATTCAGTCCTTGCACAACAACAATCTGGAGATTGAATGAAACATTATCGTTCGTTACGTCGATGCGTACTGACCAGCAGCCTGTTGGTGGGTCTAGTACTGACACCCTTGAGTGTCGCCATGGCATATGAAAATGCGCTTTTTTCGCTGAAAAATCGCTGGGAAAACAGCACTACGCAACTTGCCGAAACACAACGACGTGAGGCGTTGAAAGCATTGGCCGATGAAATGGAAGTGCTGGCGGAACAACATCCGGATGAAGCGGACGTCTTGATCTGGCAGGGCATCGTGCTGGCATCCTATGCTCGCGAGCAAAGCGGCCTGGGGGCACTGGGCAGTGCCGGTGATGCCCGAGATGTACTCGAACGTGCCCTGGAGCTCGACCCCGAAGGTGGCAATGGCTCGGCATACGTGACGCTTGGCGCGCTTTATGATCGCGCCCCTGGCTGGCCGCTGGGATTCGGCGATGATGAGACGGCCGAAAGCATGTTTCAGCGTGCCTTGGAAATCCGCCCTGACGGCATTGATGTCAACTATTACTACGCAACCTATCTTGAAGAAGCGGGCGAGCTGCAAGCAGCGCGCCGGCATGCCGAGCGTGCAGCGAACGGTAATGCACGCGATAGCCGCCAGGCATCCGACGAAGCGCTGCGCCAACAAGCTCAAACCTTGCAGCGTCGTCTGTGAGCCGTTATCAGTGAATTTATGAATCACTGAATTTATGGGGTTGATTGGCATTCCCGGGAGCAAGCATTGATAATGTTGCGAGTCATTAACCAGGAGTGCCGTGATGTCTACGACGCCTCACACTGATGAGTTGGATAGGCCGTTGCTGGGGCATGGCGATGTCGATCTGCAGCAGCGGCGCTGTTTATACCAAGGCTTCTTTCGCCTTGAGGAACTGGAGTTGCGCCACCGCCTTTTCGGTGGTGGTTGGAGCAAAACGATGCTGCGCGAAGTGCATCAACGTTTCGATGCGGTAGGGGTGCTGCTCTATGATGCTCAGCGCGACACTCTGGTACTGGTCGAGCAGTTTCGCCCTGGTGCCATTGACGATGCACGCTCGCCCTGGAAGCTCGAAGTTGTGGCGGGCTTGATCAAGGAAAGCGAATCGCTGGAAGAGGTGGCGCGTCGTGAAGCTTTCGAAGAAGCCGGCGCCGACATCAGTGAGCTGATCAAAATGCATACCTATTATCCCAGTCCCGGAGCCTGTAACGAGGAGGTCACGCTGTTTTGCGGCTTGATTGACAGCCAGGGCATGGGCGGCATTCATGGACTGGCCGAAGAACACGAGGATATCCGCGTGCATGTGGTGAGTTACGCTCGGGCTTGGGAACTTCTCGAACAGGGTCGACTCGATAACGCCATGTGCTTGATCAGCCTGTACTGGCTGGCTGCGCAGCGTGCCTCACTCATGGCTTCATCACGGCGTTCCTCACCAAGGGACACAAGGAGCTAACATGGCAAGACATGCCTATGTCACCGACTTGAGATCCCTGCAGGGAGAATGTAGCGCCAACTATTTGCGTTTATTGCGCTTGCTGGGCGACATGGAAGCCGGTCAGCATCGTGAGATTGCGCTGGGCGGCGCCTCAGGACGTGAGTTCGGCTCACTACATCTGCACGTACAGGAACAAGCCCCCTATACCACCGTGCTGAATGTCTCTCAGTCCGGGCCACTGGACGAGATGATCGAAGCGCAGCGTATGCGCGTGCACCTTTATCATGATGCGCGCATGGCGGAAGTGACACACTTTCAGCGTGAACGTCATTTTCATGGCCGCTACCGCTACCCCAATTCCCGCATGCATCAACCGGACGAGAAGCTGCAGCTCAACCGTTTTCTCGGCGAATGGCTGGCTCACGCCTTGGCGCATGGACGCAGTCTCGATTTGCCGGAGATGCGTTGATGCGTCTGATTCAGATCACGGATGCCCATCTGCATGCCGACCCCCAAGGGCGCTCGCGTGCAGGTCTGCCGTGGCGCCAGTTTCGCACCGTGATCGAATCGGTGATCGCCGAGCGCCCCGATGTAGTGGTGATAAGTGGCGATGTCAGCCAGGACGCGACTTCTGCCTCTTACATCTTGGCCAAGGAAACCCTGTCCGCCTTGCCTTGCCCATGGTTCTGGTTGCCGGGCAATCATGATCAACCGGAATTGATGAAAGCGGTACATCCCCTGCACGATGACGTGGACCTTGAGCATTGGCATATGGTGCTGCTCGATACGCGTGTGGAAGGCCGGGAAGAAGGTGAACTGGGGCCGGGGCGTCTGGCCGCCTTTGCCGAATGTCTCGAGCAGGACGCCCGGCCCACTTTGGTGGTGCTGCATCATCCCCCGGTCGCGGTGGGAAGTGCCTGGATGGACCGCATTGGTTTGCAGGACCGTGAAGCGTTCTGGCAGATGCTATCGGCTTACCCGCAAGTCAAACTGGTCTTGTTCGGTCATGCTCATCAAGCCTTTGCCCACTATCAGGTGCTGAATCACAACCCTGTGGGCGTCTATGGTTGTCCGGCCACTGCCGATCAGTTTCTTGCCGGGGCCAAGGACTTCGCCCTCGACCAGGCCGCACGCCCCGGCTACCGAATAGTGGACCTGCATGATGGCGATTGGCTTACATGGGTCGAGCGTGTCGATATATGAGCTTTCAGGTTGTTAGATTTTAAAAGTCTAAAAAGATAGTTATTAATTCTTTTGGGTTATGATTGGCTCGGCGTTACCCTATGCAGATTAAATCGACAATACCATTTGATATTTGTCCTGCGAGGTAGCCGGGCCATGAGCCAGTTTTCTACTTTATCGACCACGGCCCAGCGTGGGGCGTCAAAGGCGCCTTTCGAAATCGGTGCCGAGCGTCAGACCCATCTCAAGCAGTTGGAAGCCGAGTCGATCCATATCATTCGTGAAGTGGCCGCCGAGTTTCGCAATCCGGTGATGATGTATTCCATCGGCAAGGACTCCTCGGTGATGCTGCATCTGGCGCGCAAGGCGTTCTACCCGGGAACTCCTCCTTTCCCCCTGATGCATATCGATACCACCTGGAAATTCCGCGAAATGATCGAGTTTCGCAACCGCATGGCGTCGCAAGCGGGCATGGAATTGATCGTGCATACCAACGAAGAAGGGCGTGCCGCCAATATCAATCCTTTCGATCATGGTAGCGCCAAGTACACCGACGTCATGAAGACCTCGGCGCTCAAGCAGGCGCTGGACAAGCACGGTTTCGATGCCGCCTTTGGTGGCGCGCGACGCGACGAGGAAGCCTCGCGGGCCAAGGAACGTGTCTATTCGTTTCGTGACAAATACCATCGCTGGGACCCCAAGAATCAGCGTCCGGAACTGTGGAACGTTTACAACGCCAAGATCAACAAGGGCGAATCGATTCGCGTCTTCCCGCTTTCCAACTGGACCGAGCTGGATATCTGGCAGTACATCTATCTCGAGCAGATTCCCATCGTGCCGCTTTACTACGCCGCCCCCCGCCCGATTGTCGAGCGGGACGGCATGCAGATCATGGTCGACGACGAACGCATGCCGCTTGAGCCCGGCGAGGTGCCCGAAGACAAATGGGTGCGCTTCAGGACCCTGGGCTGTTACCCCTTGACCGGCGCGGTGGAATCGCATGCCGCCACCTTGCCCGAAATCATCCAGGAAATGCTGCTGACCCGTACCAGTGAGCGCAGCGGCCGCGCCATCGATCACGATCAGGCCGGGTCGATGGAGAAGAAAAAGCGCGAGGGCTATTTCTAATGTCACATCAGTCAACCTTGATTGCCGATAATATCGAGCAATACCTGCATGAGCATGAGAACAAGGATCTGCTGCGCTTCATCACGTGCGGCAGTGTGGATGACGGTAAATCGACCCTGATCGGTCGGCTGTTGCACGATTCCAAGATGATCTTCGAAGACCAGCTTGCCGCCATAACGCAAGCCTCGAAAACCAGCGGCACCACCGGGGATACCGTGGACCTGGCGCTGCTGGTCGATGGCCTGCAGTCAGAGCGTGAGCAAGGCATCACCATCGACGTGGCGTATCGCTTCTTCTCCACCGACAAGCGCAAGTTCATCATCGCCGACACGCCCGGGCATGAGCAGTACACCCGCAATATGGCTACCGGCGCCTCGACAGCCAGTCTGGCGATCATTCTGATCGATGCCCGTTACGGCGTGCAGACCCAGACCCGGCGGCATAGTTTCATTGCCGATCTGCTGGGGATCCAGCACCTGGTGATCGCGATCAACAAGATGGACCTGGTCGGTTTCTCCGAAGCACGCTTCGAGGAAATCAAGGCCGAGTATCGCCAGTTCGCTACCAACCTCAAGGCACCCGATATTCACTTCGTGCCCATGTCGGCGCTGGAAGGCGACAACGTGGTCAACGTGAGCGAGCGGATGCCCTGGTACCAGCACAATGGCAGCCCCGGCCCGGCAATGCTCGAGTTGCTGGAAAGCGTCGAGATCGAACGCGACCAGAACCTGAGCGACATTCGTCTGCCGGTGCAGTATGTCAATCGCCCCAACCTGGATTTTCGTGGCTACTGCGGCACCCTTGCCGCCGGTGTGCTGCATCCGGGTCAGGCAGTCAAGGCGCTGCCCTCGGGCAAGAGCTCGACGGTCGAGCGTATCGTCACCTTCGATGGCGACTTGAAAGCCGCCTATCCGGGTCAGGCGATTACCGTGACCTTGACCGATGAAATCGATATTTCACGGGGCGACTGGCTAGTGGCAGTGGATGCCGAGGTGCCGCTTTCCAATCTGTTCGCGGCGGATATCGTCTGGATGCACGAGCAGGCGCTGACACCAGGTAAGCTGTTTGATTTCAAGCTGGCCACGCGCGATCTATCCGGTGAAATCTCCAACATCGATTACCAGATCGATGTCAACAGCCTGGAGAAGCATCCGGCCGAGCGGCTGGAGCTTAATGCGATTGCGCGCTGCCAGGTCGAGCTTACCGCCGCGATTCCGGTGGATGACTACCGCACCAGCCCCGGCACCGGGAGCTTTATCGTGATCGACCGTTTGAGTAATGTCACGGTGGGTGCGGGCATGATTCGCGGTGTTGCCGAAAGCCGTCAGAAAGCTCAGCATCAAACCGATTGGGCAGCATTTGAATCCGATCTCAATGCCTTGGTGCGCAAGCATTTTCCCCACTGGGAAGCCAAGGATATAAGCAACATCCTGAAGCGCTAGGATAAAATGCCCGGCTTGACGTAGGGCTCTGATGATTCACACTTCTTTAGGCAAAATACCAAAAGTTGCTCTAAAAAAGGAGTCTCGAATGTCTCAGTCTCTACAAGGAAAGCGTGTGGCCATCCTGGCTACCGATGGTTTCGAGGAAGCGGAATTGAGCAGTCCGCGTGCGGCACTGCAGAAAGAAGGTGTTGAGGTGGATGTCGTTAGCCCGAAAAAGCAAGGAATTCGTGCCTGGGCAAAGACCGATTGGGGTGATGTCTATCAGGTCGACAAGGCTCTTGATGATGTCCAGCCGTCCGATTATCACGCCTTGGTGTTGCCCGGTGGGCTGTTCAATCCGGATACCTTGCGGCTGGACGAGAAAGCCTTGGCCTTCGCGCGCGGTTTCTTCGAGCAAGGCAAACCGGTCGCGGCCATCTGCCATGCACCCTGGATATTGATCAACGCGGGCCTGGTCGAAGGGCGGCGTATGACCTCGGTATCTTCCGTAAGCCAGGATCTCAGGAATGCCGGCGCAAATTGGGTCGATGAATCCGTGGTGGTCGACAACGGCTTGGTGACCAGCCGTACCCCAAAGGATCTGGAGGACTTCAACGCCAAGTTGATTGAATCGCTCGAGCAGGGCGCAGAGATGGAAAAGCACGCTTGAAGAAATTATTTCGTCATGGCGTGAGTTTCGTCCAGCGAATCATCCGTGTACTTGCCAAGCCCGTGAAGCGCGATAGCGGGCGAGGCGGAATGATGGTAAACCCCTATCGGGGGTACGGCTCTCAAAAACAGGCCTTCCTGATGGGCCGCGTGTTTCATCAGGCGTCCTTGGGACGCATGATTCCACGGCGGGGTATGCTGCGCGACACGGCGGATGTGGTGCGGCGTATCGCGCGGCGTGGCTTGGCTGATGCCAGTGTCGAGATCTGTTTAGGTGACAATCGGGTGAGGGTAATCACGGATCGTGACGGTTACTTCAATGCCCACATTCCGTTGACCATTCCTCTCTCTCTGGAGGTTTCCTGGCACTATGCCGAGGTGCATGTCTCCGCCGTTGATGAGCACCCGGTAAGAATCCAGGGGGAAGTGTATGTGCCGCCCCCGGCCACCGATCTGCTGGTGATCAGCGATATCGACGACACGGTGATGTTTACCGGTGTGGCCGAGAAGTTCCGTATGCTATACCGCCTGTTTGTCGAAAAACCTCACCGTCGCACGGCATTTCCCGGCGTGGCTTCGCTTTATCAGGCGCTTCATCGGGGTGCCAGCGGGCATAGCGAACGCCCGATTCTCTACGTTTCGCGCGGGCCTTGGGCGATCTACGAAGTGCTGGAAACCTTCTTTCAGCTCAATCGTATCCCGGTAGGTCCTATCTTGTTTCTGCGCGAATGGGGCCTTACCTTGCGCCATCCCTGGCCACGCCGCGCCGAAGATCACAAGCGTGATGTCATCAAGCATATGCTGGCACTATTTGAAGACATGCCTTGCATTCTGATAGGCGACAGCGGCCAGCATGACCCGGAAATCTACGCTGATATCCTCAGGGCTTATCCAGAGCGTATCAAGGCAATCTATATCCGGCGGGTGGATAACAAGTCCAGCCGCGAGCGCGCCATTCAAAAGCTGCAAGAGCAACTGAGCCATACGGCCTGCGAATGGGTGGTGACCGATGACAGTGGCCTGATGGCCGAGCATGCCTATGCGAAGGGGAATATTTCCATCTATGGGTTGCAGGCCGTGCGCGAGGATGTAGCCCAGGAAAGGAAACTAGATTGCTGAATCAGTAGGATGCCAGGATGTCAGGGGCGCTGAGCTTCCGGTGTTGGCAGTTTGGCGTGTGGGACAGGCCACTGGACCGCCAGGATGCTTCGCTGCAGGAAAGCGCAATGTTCACCAGAGCGTAGACGGGCATGCCCGGCGTTAACCCCAGCTGTTCATGGGCGTGACGGGCGATGCGCGCGATCAGTTTCTGGTCACCGAAAGCCAGGCCCACCAGCACATGACAGGGTTGGGGGTCATCGCTTATCGATTCCACTTGTGCCGCCAGGCAATTGGAGACACTGGACCCCGCCGGTGGCCTGAGCGCGATGGCGACGTCCCGGGCTGTCACCCGTACGCGCAGGCGTTGTCCCGGCGAAGCGTTTTGTCGCGAGACCAGCAGTCGCTCGCCGCCACATTCCAGTACGCTTAAATGATGCTGTGCATCCTGATCGACCAGGGTGGCATTGAGCACGGTGGAAGCATTGCCGCTGCGGGCCAGCGGCAAGTCGGGACGGGTAAGCATTTCCTGCAGCGGTCCTTGGGCCAGAACGCGTCCGTTTTCCAATAGCAGCATATGGTCGGCCAGCCGGGCGACCTCATCGATGGAATGGCTGACGTAGACCAGGGGTATCGACAGGGACTCATGCAACCGCTCGAGCCAAGGCAGTATTTCCGCCTTGCTGGTGTCGTCCAGGGCGGCCAGCGGCTCATCCATCAGCAGCAGGCGGGGGCTGGTCAGTAGCGCGCGACCGATGGAAACCCGCTGTCGCTGGCCTCCGGAGAGCTTGTCCGGATAACGCTCCAGCAGGTTTTCAAGCCCCAGCAGGGCTACCGTTTCATCGAAGGTGACGCTGCGCTCGGCAGTGGCGACACGCTGGTAGCCGTAAAGCAGATTGCCGCGTACGCTCAGGTGAGGAAACAGGCTCGCCTCTTGAAAGACATAGCCCAGGGCACGCTGATGAACGGGCACGAAACGCTCGGCATCCTGCCATACTTCATCGCCGAGCCGTAGCCGGCTGCCGTCCAGGCGCTCTAGCCCCGCCAGGCAGCGCAGTATCGTCGTCTTGCCCGAGCCGGAGCGGCCGAACAGCGCGGTGACCCCGTATGAGGGAATTGAGAATTCCACATCCAGGGTGAAGTCGCCGTGCTCAACGTAAAACCGCGCTTGCAGCTCTGTTTGGGTCAGCAGCTCTGTTTGGGTTGTTTCGTTTTGCATCTCCCGCCTCATCAGCCTATTCCCACTACCTTGAATTTGCGGTTGAGCCCGTACACCGCCACCAGCAAGGCGAACGACAACACGACCAGAATCAGTGACAAGGTATGGGCGGAAGCGTAATCCATGGCTTCCACATGGTCGTAGATGGCGATTGAGGCGACTTGGGTGCGGCCGGGAATGTTACCCCCGAGCATGATGATGACCCCGAACTCACCCAGCGTATGCGCGAAGGAAAGCACCGCTGCGGTTAAAAAGCCGCGGCGTGCCAGCGGCATTGCCACGCTGAAGAATCGGTCCAGCGGTGAGGCGCGCAACGTCGCCGCCACTTCCAGCATGCGCCCACTGGTCGCCTGAAAAGCCGCGGTCAGTGGCTGCATGACGAAGGGCAGCGAATAGATCATCGAGCCGATGACCAGGCCGCTGAAACTGAACGCCAGATGGTTGAACCCCAGCGATTCCAGGGTGCCGCCGACCCAGCCGCGAGGGCCAAGCAATATCAGCAGATAAAAGCCCAGCACGGTGGGCGGCAGCACCAGTGGCAGCATGACCAGCGCTTCGATCAAGGTCTTGCCTCGCCAGCGAGTATGGGCAAGCCACCAGGCGAGGGGGGTACACAATACCAGTAGGATAGCGGTACTGATCAAGGCGAGTTTGAAGGTGACCCACAGTGCGCCGGCATCCTGGGGCGAGAGCATGGCTTGGCTCCTGTTCTAGTGGGGGACGCTGTAACCGGCGGCTTCGATGATTGCCGTTGCCTGGGGTTCACGCATCCAGCTCAAGAAACGTTGGGCGGCTTGAAGGTCCTGAGTGTCGCTAAGGATCACCGCCTGCTGGGTGATAGGGTCGTAAAGTTTTGCAGGGGGAATCCAGTAGGAGCCGGGAATGCTCCCATCCTCGGCTTTGACCTGCGAAAGCGCCACGAAGCCCAGCGGCGCCGCGCCCGAGGCGACCTGGCTGTAGGCCTGGCCGATGGACTGAGCGCGAATCAAACGCCCCTCTTGCGTCAGTGTCTCCCATACTCCGACTTCTTGAAGTACTTGTTGCGCGGCGGCCCCATAGGGGGCATTGCGTGGCTCGGCGATACTCAAATGACGATAATCTCCCTGTGACAATACCGTGCCGTTGCTGTCTACTCTCTGTGAGTTGGATGACCATAGCACCGGCACGCCGACAGCATAGGTGAAACGCGATGCCTCCAGCGCCAAGCTATCGGCGACCAGCCGTTCCGGGCGCCGGCTATCGGCCGAGAAGAACACATCAAACGGTGCGCCATGGTGAATCTGAGTATAAAAAGCCCCGGAGGAGCCGGAGCTCAGCATCAAGCTTTGCCCACTATGCGCCTGGTAGTGCCGAGCAAGTTCCTGCATGGTGCCGAGAAAATTGGCGGCTACCGCCACCCGCAATTCGGCGCTGGCGGATGCGGTGGTTACCAGCAATAGGCTAAGGCCCAGCAGGAGCTTTTTAAGTTCGATCATCTTCATGCAGATAAGCTCCGATAGGCGTAGTGACTGCGGTCGATGATAGCGCAACCGCCGACCTTATCGCCATTGGCGTAAGGCGGCCTGTGACATGAAGGCACAGTGGTTGACGCTGGGCTTGCCGTCTTCTTGTAAGCTGGGAGACATTACCGGAATCGCAGAGTACGCGGGAGTGATGGAATGGTCGTGGTATTGCTAGGTATCGTGTTGCTGTTGTTTTTCCTGCCCAATTATTGGGCCAAATGGGTGCTTAAGCGTCATACCCGAGGGCGGGATGATTATCCGGGGACCGGTGCCGAGCTTGCCGATCATCTGTTGCGCCGTCTGGGCATCGATGAGGTCAAGGTCGAGCTGACCGAGCATGGCGATCATTATGACCCCGAAGCACACCGTGTACGGCTTTCCCAAGATATCTATCATGGGCGCTCCTTGACGGCGGTGACGGTAGCCGCCCATGAGGTGGGGCATGCCATTCAGCACCACCGAGGCTATCCGCCGTTGCTGGCGCGCAGCCGGATGGTGAAGGTCGCCCAGAAGGCCGAAAAGCTCGGCGCATTGTTGATGATGGCAGCACCTTTTCTGTTCCTGCTCACCCGCGTGCCCGGCGGCCTGTTGGTGGTGGTGGCCATGGCGGTCATCAGTTTCGGCACCGCGGCGCTGGTGCATCTGGTGACCTTGCCGGTGGAGTTCGACGCCAGTTTCAACCGGGCTCTGCCATTATTGAAAGAATATGTGCCACCTTACGATATGCCCGGCGCGCGCCATGTGTTGACCGCCTGCGCCTTCACCTATGTGGCGGCCTCGCTTGCCGGCATCATGAATCTGGGCCGCTGGCTGGTCATTCTCAGGCGATAAGCTCAGGCGCTAGGCTTGTTGGCGATCACCACCGCACGGCGGGGTGCCGGGTAACCTTCCAGCGTGCGGCTAGGGTCATTAGGGTCGAGAAAGTCTTCAAGCGACTGAAACGTCATCCAGTCGGTGGCGCGCTGTTCATCCAGGCGGGTCGTTGCTTCGTCGACCACGCGCACATTGTCGAATCCACAGCGCTCGATCCACTGACACAACGCTTGGGAAGAGGGCAAAAAGTAGACGTTGGGCATGGCGGCGTAGCGCTCGCCGGGCAACAGCACCGTGGTGACGTCGCCTTCCACGACCAAGGTTTCCAGCACCATTTCACCGCCGGGGCGCAGGGCATCCTTCAATTGTTGCAAATGCTCCAACGGTGAAGGGCGGTGGTAGAGCACGCCCATGGAAAATACCGTATCGAAAAACGCCAGTTTTTCGGGAACGTCCTCGATGCCCACCGGCAGAAAATGCGTGCGTCCATTGTCGGCATCACCGATAAAGTGGCGCACCGCCTGGAATTGCCAGAAAAAGCGTGGCGAGGGGTCGATCACCAACACGAAGTCAGCGCCTTCTCCCGCCATGCGCCAGGCGTGGTAACCGCTACCGCCGCCCACATCCAGCACCTTGCGATGTTTCAGCGTTGCCAGGTGCGGGGCCACACGCTGCCATTTCCAGTCCGAGCGCCATTCGGTATCGATATGGATACCGCCCAGGCGGTAAGGGCCTTTACGCCAGGGAGCCAATTTTCTCAGCAGGTTGTCGCACTGGCGGCGCTGGCTGTCGGAAAGTGGAAGCTCTACCGTGACGGTATCGGCGTTCAGGTGGACATCCCGCGTCAAGGGCAGCTGAGGAAGCTTGGCCACGGCTTTCTCCCAGGCGGGCAGGTCGCCGAAACGCTTGCGGTCCAGGCCATGGGCGAGCTGCTCGGGTAGCCGGGCAAGCCAGCTATCCAGGCCCTGGTCGACAAACGCCTGGTACAGAGGGCGGTGAGCGGGAGGTATCGGCACGTCAGGCTTCCTTGAAGGCGATCAGCGAGGCGAAATTCATGTATTGAAACCAGGTCAGAGAGCGCGTGAAACCGGCATTTTTCAGGCGCGCATGATGAGCGTCGAGGCTGTCCGGCACCAGGACGTTTTCCAGGGCGGTGCGCTTCTGGCTGATTTCCATGTCGCTGTAGCCGTTGGCACGCTTGAAGTCATGATAACGTTCCACCCGCCAGGCATTATCGCGCTCGTCGGCGTCGATGATCTTTTCCGAAAGCAGCAAGACCCCGCCGGGTTCCAGGCAGTCATATAATCGCGCAAGCAGGGCGTCGCGATCCTGTGGGGGCAGGAACTGCAGGGTGAAGTTGAGAATCAGCATACCGCAAGGCTGGTAGTCGAAACGACGGATATCACTTTCCACTACCTGCATGCGATGATCGGGACATTCCGTCTCGAAGGTTTGCCGGGCACGTTCGACCATCGCCGGGGAAAGGTCCAGGCCCGTGTAGCGAAACGCATCGGGGCTGAGTTGCCCGGCCAGCGCCAGGCCAGAGGCGCCGAGAGAGCACCCCAGGTCGTACACCTGGGCGCCATGGCGCAAATGGCGTTGGGCGATTAAGCTCAACATGCCCAGTATCTGGCCGTAACCGGGTACTGAACGGCGGATCATGTCGGGGAAACACGCCACTACCTGCTCATCGAAAGAAAAGCGGGCCACCCGGTCTAGGGGTGTCGAAAAGATGGCGTCACGGTAAGATGCATCACTCATGGATAAGCCGGAATTTGGATTGGGGGAGAGGTATTTTACGCGCCCCAAGACCCGGCTGCACGGATCGAAGCCTTTGGAGACAATCATGGCCTCAGCATCAAGCGCTACTCCTGATACATTGCCTGCCTGGCAAACCCTGCGTACCCACGCCAACCAACTCAAACATGTCCATCTGAAAACCTTGTTCGGCGACGACCCTGGCCGCTGGCAATGCTTTACCCGGCAAGTCGCAGGTCTGACGCTGGATCTTTCCAAGCAACGCTGGGATGAGGATACGCTGGAACATTTGTTGGCCTTGGCCGAAGAGGCCGGGGTGCGAGGGGCGATTCAAGCGCTTTTGAGCGGTAAAAGGGTCAATACCAGTGAAAATCGCCCAGCGTTGCATACTGCTCTGCGTTTGCCCCGCGATGCCAGCTTGGTGGTGGACGGCGAAGACGTGGTGCCGGCGGTGCATGAAAGCCTGGCGCGTATGGCGGAGCTGGTGGAAAGGCTGCATGCCGGGCAATGGCGCGGCGCGACCGGCAAGCCGATCGAGGACGTGGTCAACCTTGGGGTGGGCGGCTCCGATCTGGGGCCCTTGATGGTGACCCATGCGTTGGCTGACTTTCGCCCCGAGGACGTCCATCCGATCGAGGTGCATTTCGCATCGACCATGGATGGCTCGCAGATGGCGGACTATCTGAGTCGTTTCAACCCGGAAACCACGCTCTTCGTGCTGTCTTCGAAATCGTTCACCACCATCGATACCCTGTCCAACGCCAGTACCGCTCGCGACTGGCTGACCAACCGCCTCGGCCGGTATGGAAGCATGTCGGCAAGTGCGGAATTGGTGGTACGTCAGCACTTTATCGGTGTTTCCGCCTGCCCGAAAAAAATGAGCGAATGGGGCGTCGCCCCGGCTCATCAGCTCAGGTTCTGGGACTGGGTGGGAGGGCGTTATTCGTTGTGGGGGGCTATCGGGCTACCGATCGCCCTGGTGGTAGGCATGGCCAATTTCCATGAGTTGTTGGCCGGTGCCCATGCCATGGATGAGCACTTCGCCAAGGCACCCCTGGCGGACAACATGCCGGTGCTGCTTGCGCTGGCGGGTATCTGGAATGTCAATTTTCTGGATATTCGGGCCCATTCGATACTGCCTTACGATGGTCGCCTGGAGTATTTCGCCGCCTACCTCGAGCAGCTGGAAATGGAGTCCAACGGCAAGTCGGTCACGCGCCAGGGAAATCCAATCAATTACTCCACTTGCCCTGTACTATGGGGCCAGCTCGGCCCCAATGCCCAGCATGCCTTCTATCAGCTGTTGCATCAGGGGACCCAGCCGGTAGTGTGCGACTTCATCGCTCCTGTGCGGCGTTATGATGAAGTCGAAAACCGTGACACTCGGGCGCATCTCAAGGCACAGCACCGCTTGGCGCTGTCCAATTGCTTCGCTCAGTCACGGGTGCTGATGCTGGGTGACGACGCCCTTGATGACGATGGCCCGCGTCCGCAGCATAAGCGCTATCGTGGCAACCAGCCTTCCACCACGGTGCTGCTCGACAAGCTGACCCCGTCAACGTTAGGGGCCTTGATTGCCATGTATGAACACAAGGTGTTCGTCCAGGCGATGATCTGGGATATCAATCCATTCGATCAATGGGGGGTGGAACTGGGCAAGAAAATTGCCGGTGAAACTCAAAAAATCCTGGAACATGATGGCGATATTCAAAGCCTGGATGCCTCCAGTCGTGGATTGATCGAAGCCTTCTGGGCAGCCGAGGATCACGAATGACGTGACTTGCCCTCTGGCTGTATATACAGCTTTTCGCTATGCTGTGCGGCCTGAGATGAGCGCCGGTGCTCCCGGTTGCGCTTGTGCGTAGCCAGGCCGGCGTTTCTGCGTTTGCACGAGTGGATTTACCCTTCAGGAAACGTCTTACATGACCCAGTACGATGCCTACAGTGCCAGCGCTATTGAAGTCCTGTCCGGGCTCGAGCCCGTGCGCAAGCGTCCCGGCATGTATACCGATACCTCCCGGCCCAATCACATGGTTCAGGAGGTCATCGACAACAGTGTCGATGAAGCCCTGGCCGGTCATGCCACCGAGCTCGATGTGGTACTGCATGAGGATGGTGGGGTAGAGGTACGCGATAACGGGCGCGGCATGCCGATCGATCTTCACCCTGAGCACGGTGTCTCCGGGGTGGAACTGATCTTGACCAAGCTGCATTCCGGCGGCAAGTTCTCCTCCTCCAGCTATCGCTTTTCCGGCGGCTTGCATGGGGTGGGGGTTTCGGTGGTCAATGCGCTCTCCACGCGTCTGGAAGTGGAAGTGGTACGTAACGGCGAGCGACATGCCATCGCCTTCGAGCACGGGGAAAAAGTCCGTGAGCTGGAACTGATCGGCAAGGCCCCCAAGCGCATGACCGGCACCCTGGTGCGCTTCTGGCCGGATGTGAGCTATTTCGATAGCCCCAAAATTTCCCTGGTTCGTTTACGCCATTTATTGCGCGCCAAGGCGGTGTTATGCCCCGGCCTCAAGGTCACGTTGCGTGACGCCGAAGGCAACGATACCGTCTGGGAATACGCCGATGGCTTGCGCGACTATCTGGCCCAGGCAACCGATGGCTATGAGGTATTGCCGGCGGAGCCCTTTGTCGGGCATTTCAGCGACGATGAGCATGGCGTCGACTGGGCGATCCAGTGGCTGCCGGAAGGTGGCGAGCCGCTCACCGAAAGCTACGTCAACCTGATTCCCACACCCCAGGGTGGCACCCACGTCAATGGCTTTCGGGCCGGGCTTCTCGATGCGCTGCGCGAGTTCTGTGAGTTTCGCAGCCTGTTGCCGCGAGGCATCAAACTCACTGCCGATGATCTGTGGGAGCGGGCTTCGTTTGTGCTCTCGGTGAAGATGCTCGACCCCCAGTTCGCCGGCCAGACCAAGGAGCGGTTGTCATCGCGCACCATTGCCGGCTTCGTGGGCGGCGTGCTCAAGGATGCCTTTTCGCTGTGGCTCAATCATCATGTCGACCAGGCCGAGGCGCTGGCCGAGCTGGTGATCAATGCTGCCCAGAAGCGTCAGAAAAAAGCCAAGAAAGTGGCGCGCAAGAAGGTCACGTCGGGGCCCGCCTTGCCCGGCAAGCTGGCGGACTGCTCCAGCCAGGACCCCTCCCAGGGCGAGCTGTTTCTGGTCGAGGGCGACAGCGCCGGCGGCAGCGCCAAGCAGGCGCGTAACCGCGAGACTCAGGCGATCCTGCCGCTGCGTGGCAAGATACTCAATACCTGGGAAGTCGAGACTCACGACATCTACGGCTCCCAGGAAGTGCATGATATCGCCGTGGCGATTGGCGCCGACCCGGGAAGCACCAATCTGGAAAAGCTGCGTTATCACAAGCTCTGTATTCTGGCGGATGCCGACTCCGACGGCCTGCATATCGCCACCTTGCTGTGCGCGCTGTTCGTGCGCCACTTTCCCGCACTGGTGGATGCCGGTCACGTTTTCGTGGCCATGCCGCCGTTGTATCGCATCGATCTGGGTAAAGAAGTGCATTACGCCCTGGATGAAAGCGAAAAGGCGGCGATTCTCAAGAAGCTGGAGAAAAAGCGTGGCACGCCCAACGTCCAGCGTTTCAAGGGATTGGGTGAGATGAGCCCGCTGCAGTTGCGTGAAACCACCATGGCGGTGGATACCCGCCGATTGGTGCAACTTACCCGGGAAGTTGGCGATGGCACCATGGAAATGATGGACATGCTGCTGGCCAAGAAGCGCGCCAGCGACCGCAAGCGCTGGCTGGAAGATTACGGCAACCTGGCAGATATCGAGGTCTAACGATTCATGGTAATGGATATTCAAGTGGCGGAGGGTGACGTCGAACGTCTTTCCCTGCGGGACTACACCGAAAAGGCGTACCTCGACTATTCGATGTACGTGATTCTGGATCGGGCCTTGCCCAATATCGGCGACGGCATGAAGCCGGTGCAGCGGCGTATCATTTATGCCATGCGCGAACTGGCGTTGAGCGCCAACGCCAAATACAAGAAATCGGCGCGCACCGTGGGCGATGTACTGGGCAAGTTTCACCCGCACGGTGACAGCGCCTGCTATGAAGCCATGGTATTGATGGCGCAACCCTTCAGTTATCGTTATCCACTGGTAGATGGCCAGGGCAACTGGGGGAGTCCGGACGATCCCAAGTCGTTCGCCGCCATGCGCTATACCGAAGCCAAGCTTTCCCGGTTCGCCGAAGTATTGCTGGCTGAACTCGGCCAGGGCACGGTGGACTGGACGCCCAATTTCGATGGCACCATGAATGAGCCGGTAGTGTTACCGGCACGCTTGCCGCATGTGTTGCTCAACGGCGGCACCGGTATCGCCGTGGGCATGGCCACTGATATTCCACCGCATAATGTGTCCGAAGTGGTGGAGGCGACCTGTCATCTTCTGCGCAATCCCGAGGCAACCACCACGGATTTGATGGAATACCTGCCGGCGCCGGATTTCCCCACCGATGCGGAAATCATCACGCCCCCCAGCGATCTGAAAAAGCTTTACGAAAGCGGGCGTGGTTCGGTGAAACTGCGTGGGCGTTATGTGCGCGAAGACAGCCATATCGTGATCACCTCGCTGCCGCACCAGGTCAGCGGCGCCAAGATTCTGGAACAGATCGCCGCCCAGATGAATGCCAAGAAGCTGCCCATGGTGGCTGACCTGCGCGATGAATCGACCCACGAAGAACCCACTCGCCTGGTGATCGAGCCGCGTTCCAATCGTGTGGATGTCGAGGCGCTGATGGCGCACCTCTTCGCCACCACCGATCTGGAAAAGAGTGTTCGCGTCAACATGAACGTGATCGGGCTGGACGGCCGACCAAGCGTCATGTCGCTACCCGCCATGCTGGGAGAATGGCTACGTTTTCGCCGTAGCACGGTGCGTCGGCGTCTCGAGCATCGGCTGAGCAAGGTGGAAGATCGCCTGCACCTTCTGGAAGGCTTGCTGATCGCCTACCTCAGTCTCGACGAGGTCATTCGGATCATTCGCGAAGAAGACGAGCCCAAGGCACAACTGATAGAGGCATTCGCGCTTTCCGATCGTCAGGCCGAAGCGATTTTGGAGCTGCGCCTGCGCCATCTCGCTAAGCTCGAGGAAATGAAGATTCGCGGTGAGCAGGATGAGCTGGAAGCGGAGCGTAAGCGCTTGAGCGCCTTGCTCGGCAGCGAAGCCAAACTGACCAACCTGATCGAGAAGGAAATTCGCGCGGCAGGCAAGGAGCATGGCGATGCACGCCGTTCGCCGCTGGTCGAACGTGAAGATTCCAGGGCGCTTTCCGAAGTGGAATTGCTGGGTGCCGATCCGATCACCGTGGTGCTCTCGGAAAAGGGCTGGATTCGCGCCGCCAAGGGCCATGATATCGACCCCGAAGGGCTTTCGTACAAGGCCGGGGATCGCTTTCACCTGGTCGCTCGTGGCAAGACCAACCAACCCTTGGTGCTGCTCGATGACACCGGCCGCGCCTATACCTTGGCAGCACATAACCTGCCCAGTGCGCGCGGCCAGGGCGAACCGGTGACCGGCCGGGCCAATGTGGCGGCCGGGGCGCAAATGACGGGATTGATGTTGGGGCCTGCGCAAAGCCGCTTCCTGCTGGCATCCGACGGTGGCTACGGCTTTATCGCTACGCTTGAGGCATTGACCGGCAAGAACAAGGCGGGCAAGGCCGTGCTGAGTGTGCCCAAGGGGTGCAATGTGCTGCCACCCGTACCGGTGCCCCAAGTTGAGGGCGCGGCTGAGGACGAAGCCCGAGCCTTGTGGGTGGCGGTGGTTTCCAACGAAGGGCGTCTGCTGTTGTTCCCCTTGGATGACTTGCCGCAAATGGCCAAAGGCAAGGGCAACAAGATGCTGGATATTCCCGGGCCGAGGGCGGCGCGGCGCGAAGAATTTGTGCGTGATATCACGGTGCTGGCCCGGAGCGCGGCCTTGGTGCTGCATGCCGGCAAGCGCAAATTGACCTTGAAAGCAGTGGATCTGGCATATTATCGCGGTGAACGTGGCCGGCGAGGCAGTAAACTGCCGCGTGGCTTTCAGAAAGTGGATCGAATTGAGGCAGGGGACTAACCCATGGCAAAACGTCTGTTGATTCGCGCCACCGGCATGGCGCGTCCCGGCCAGCTGGCGGGGTTGGGCAAGGCACTGGCCGGCAGTGGTGCGCGGCTTCTGGATATCAATCAGAGCGTGACGTTCGGCATGCTGTCACTGGAAGCCTTGGTGGGGCTGGATCACGACAGTGCTCTTGAAGCCGCTCTCAGTGACGCCGGGGATGCCCTGGGGCTGGATGTGCAAGCGATTGCGGTAAGTGCCGAGGATTATTATCGCTGGAGCAGTGAGGCCAGCCAGCCGCGTTTGATTTTGACGCTACTCGCGCCACGCCTGCCCGCCGGCATCCTGGCCGAAGTAGGCGCCCTGACTGCTGAGTTCGGTTTGACGGTGGAGCTGATTCATCGGCTTTCCGGCCGGGAGCCGCTGGATGGCGATACCCCCGAACTGGGTGCTTGCGTGGAATGCTGGCTGCGTGGCGAAGCCGTCGACCTGGATGCCCTGCGCGTAAAGGCCTTGGCACTGGGGGCTCAGCACGGCGTGGATATCGCTCTGCAGGAGGACTCCATTTGGCGCCGTCATCGTCGCCTGGTGTGTTTCGATATGGACTCCACCCTGATCCAGGCTGAAGTGATCGACGAGTTGGCGCGGCGCCATGGCGTCGGCGATGAGGTGGCGGAAATCACCGAGCGCGCCATGCGCGGCGAGCTGGATTTCCAGCAGAGTTTTCGCCAACGCATGAGTAAGCTCAAGGGCCTGGATGAATCGGTGCTTGCCGATATCGCCGAGAACCTGCCGCTCATGGATGGAGTCGAACGCTTGATGCGCCACCTCAAGCGCCTGGGGTATCGCACCGCGATTCTCTCCGGCGGTTTTACTTATTTCGCCCGCCATCTTCAGGAAAAGCTCGGTTTCGACGAGATTCATGCCAACGAACTTGTCATCGAGAACGGCAAGGTCACCGGTGAGGTGCGTGAACCCATACTGGATGCCAGCCGCAAGGCGGTATTGCTGGAAGAAATTGCTCACCGGGAAGGCTTCAGCCTGGAGCAGACCATTGCTGTCGGCGATGGCGCCAATGATCTTCAGATGCTGGCCAAGGCTGGGCTGGGGATTGCGTTTCGCGCCAAGCCGCTGGTACGCGCCCAGGCACGTCAGGCGATTTCAACCTTGGGAATCGATGCAGTATTGTACTTGATCGGCTACCGTCAGGTCGATCTGGAGGAGTAAGCGGTGAGCGAAGCGCCAAAAAACGAGCCCTTCATCAGTTGGCAGGGGCGCCTTGAGCGGCTGCGGTCGAACAAGCTGTTTGAAATGGGGGTGATTTCGATCATCGTCGTTTCAGCGCTGATGATCGGCGCCAAGACCTACGAGGAAACCTCGCGTTTCGAGCAGTGGCTGCTGTACCTGGATATCGCGGTTACGGTGTTTTTCCTGATCGAGATAATGATTCGCATGGCCGCCGAGCCCAACCTGCTGCGCTTTTTCAAGCGGGGCTGGAATGTGTTCGATTTTCTGATCGTCACCGCCAGTCTGATTCCCATGGATGATTCGGAGATGGTGCTGCTGGCGCGCCTGCTGCGGATTTTCCGCGTGCTGAGGCTGGTGTCGATGATTCCTGAGCTGCGCATGTTGCTGGCGGCCCTGGTCAAGTCGATTCCCCGCATGGGTTATGTAGTGCTGTTGATGTTCATCATTTTCTACATCTACGGCGCCATCGGCAGTTTCCTGTTCAATGACGTGGATGAACAGCTTTGGGGCAATATTTCCCTGGCCATGCTTACGCTGTTTCAGGTGGCGACGTTCGAGAGTTGGGCCACTGCGGTGATGTATCCGGTAATGGAAGATTACCCCTACAGCTGGATTTTCTTTCTCACCTTCATCTTTCTCAATGCCTTCATTTTTCTCAATATGATGATCGGGATTGTGCTGGATGTCATGCAGAAGGAGAGCGCTCAGATAGAGCTGGAAAGCGGGGAAGGAGAAGTGGCCGAGATGCATGGGCTACGCGATGATGTCCGCGCCTTGCAAGCTCAACTCGACCGGATGGAAGCGACCTGGAAAACACCGGCTTTGCAAGACAGCAGTCAGGATAGAGGTCGGGATAGAGAAAAAGAGTCTTGACAAGCATCGTCCAGACTGATTTTCTAAGGGGTATGACTACCCCATTGAACTGCCTTGCACTAGACCTACGACTACTAGCCCGCCGCTGAAGCTTCAAGCGCCGGGCAATGCCTTCTGCATTGTCGTTTGTTTTATCAGTTGCGAGGTTTTCAATGTCTTACATCACTTTTACTACTTCAACCTGTGCCACCCGATTGTCCCGATCTTGCTGCATGAATAGCCACTCAGGCTGTTCGTCGTTTGACTCCCACGCCCCTTCGCACCTTGTTGCGATGGGGCGTTTTTGGTCTGCGCCGCCAACGTATTTTCCCTCTTTTTCGCTACCGTTTAACCAGGAGAGCCGCCATGATGTTGTCTGATCCCTCCAAGAAGTATCGTCCCTTCGCCGCCGTTGATCTGCCCGACCGTCAATGGCCGAGCAAGCGCATCGAAACCCCGCCTCAATGGTGCAGTGTCGACTTGCGTGACGGTAACCAGTCGCTGATCGACCCCATGGATCAGGAGCGCAAGCAACGCTTTTTCGACTTGCTGGTGAAAGTCGGCTTCAAGCAGATCGAGGTGGGCTTTCCTTCGGCCTCGCAGACCGATTACGATTTCGTGCGTACCCTGATCGAGGAGAACCGGATCCCCGCGGATGTCACCATTCAGGTATTGACCCAGGCGCGTGGCCACCTGATCGACCGTACTTTCGAGGCGCTCAAGGGTGCCAAGAATGCCATTGTGCATGTGTATAACGCCACGGACCCGATGTTTCGCCGTGTGGTGTTCAATGTCGACAAGTCCGAATGTGTCGAGATTGCGGTAGACGCCACGAAGCAGATTCGAAACCGCATGCTCGAGGCGCCGGAAACCAACTGGACGTTCCAGTACTCGCCGGAACTTTTCACTACCACCGAGATGGATTTTGCAGTGAAGATCGTGGAAGCGGTGATGGGTGCTTATCAGCCCACGCCCGAGCACCGCATGATCGTCAACCTGCCGGCCACCGTGGAAGTAGCGCCACCCAACAACTATGCCGACCAGGTGGAATGGTTCTGCCGTCACGTCAATAATCGCGAAAGCCTGATTGTCAGTGTGCACCCGCACAACGACCGAGGTACCGGGGTGGCCGCCGCCGAGCTGACCTTGATGGCCGGCGCCGATCGGGTCGAAGGCACCTTATTTGGTAATGGGGAACGTACCGGTAACGTGGATATCGTCACCCTGGCGATGAATATGTACACCCAGGGCGTGCATCCCCAGCTGGATTTTTCCAATATCACGCCGATCATGCGGGAAGTGGAATATTGCAACCAGCTGCCGGTACATCCGCGCCATCCCTACGTGGGCGATCTGGTATTCACCGCCTTTTCCGGCTCCCACCAGGACGCCATCAAGAAGGGCATGGCTGCCCGCCGTGAAGACCCCGAAGCAATCTGGGCCGTGCCCTATCTGCCCATCGACCCTTTGGATGTGGGACGTTCCTACGAAGCCGTGATCCGCGTCAACAGCCAGTCCGGCAAAGGCGGGGTCTCGTACCTGCTGGAACAGGAGCATGGCATCGAGCTCCCGCGCCGGTTGTCCATGGAGTTTAGCCAGGTGGTGCAGGAAGTCGCCGAGCGCACCGGCAAGGAGATTACCTCTCAGATGATTTACCAGGCGTTCGCCGACGAGTATCTGGAGCAGGACAGCCCGATGGCGCTGGTCAATCATCGCCTGTCATCCGAGCCGGATAGCCCGAAAGTCACCCTGGAGGCCGTCATCGAAGCCAATGGCGAGCGCCAGACGCTACAGGGTGAAGGCAATGGCCCTCTGGCCGCCTTCATCAAGGCGCTGGGTGCTGCCGGGCATGACGTGGAAATCATCGATTACCACGAGCACTCTCGCGGCCAGGGGGCCGATGCCGAAGCCATCGCCTACGTGGAAGTGCGTATCGATGGCAAGGCGGTCTTCGGTGTGGGCACTGACGAAAGTATCACCAGCGCTTCGATGAAAGGGGTGTTGAGTGCGATCAACCGCCACCGTTCAAGCCAAGTGCCGGCACCCAACGTCACGGCTGAAACGCTGGTGTCGTAGCGCACTATGTTGACTAAGCATGTTCGAAAACTGACAGCCCGAAAGGGCTGTCGGTTTTTATAGGCTGCGGCGATAACGTTTGTTGAATAGTCTGATAGCACAGCCTCAACGGGAGAAACGGTCATGCGTATTGGGTGGGTGATACATACTGGGTGGTTGACAGTAGTGACAGCCATCGTGGCAGCGGCGATGTTGTCAGCCGCAGCCTCTCACGAGCCGTTCGAGGCCAGGCTGGTACGCCTTGACGCGCAGCGGGCACTTCCTGCGCTGGCGCCGACGCTTGCACAGGAGTCGCCGGAGATCAACGCGCTGTTTCTCGGCTACGCCTCAGAGCAGGCACTATGGATGAGCGCTTCTCTGGCGGTTTTGCGTCATGGAAATGTGGCCCGTGAAGTGTTGATGGAGTATGGGCTATTACCTCAATTTCAGCGAGTGCTGGTACGCTTTGGCGCCGATACTGTGCTCCCTGTGAGCTACTTCCGTACTCACGATGTGGCTACGCTGAGCGCGCAACACTGGATTGGCGAGCGCTATCGGCAAGTCAGCCGCTGGTGGAGTGACGAGGGTGTATCCACGAATGCGCCGTTGACCCCTTACCGCCGTGGCCAAATGGGAATTGCACTACTCGACGACAATGGACACGCGTTCCTCAACCAGTTTGTGGTAAGCGACCAAGGCGAGGTGGAGTGGTTACAGGGTGAGCGAGTGGCGACGGGTGTCAGCGACTTCTTCACCAGTGGCTTGCGCGACTTGGAAAGCCAGTGGCGGCGGGGTGAAGCGATTGGCTCAGGCGATCTAGGCTGGGCGGGGGTGGATCTGTTAGTGATGGCCAGCACCGTCAAGGTGCTGCGGGTGGGGAGAGCCGCCCGTGCCGCTCGGGTGGGCAATATGGAAGCACAGGGCGCTCGCACTGGTTTACGCCAAGGCGCGTTGGCCACTGGCGGTCGTTTCGCGGCCTTGCCACGTACGGCCAAAGTCGCGGCGGTGGCGACCACGACCTTTGTGGTGATTCGCCACCCCAGTCTGGTGAGCGCGTTAGGTGTCAATTTCTCAAGCTGGCTCGGCTGGCCGGTATGGTTCGGCCAGTTTCTTATCTGGCTGATCGTGCTATTGCCGGTACTGATCATTGCGCGATTTGTCTATCGCTGGCTACTCACACCGTTGCTGTGGCTGTTGGGGCCTGTTGTGCGGTTATGTTTTAAGAGCGCCAACCGTGCGTTAGCCAAGCTGTAGTGGTCCGCTTATCTCGGACAGTGTTTCAAGTTTTTCTTCCGTGGACACAGGTGGCATGCCGTCATTGAATATCTGTGCTTCTATGTTAAAGCGGCGTCTTGCTCGATTCGCCGGGAATCTCGCGCACCAAGCGCGGCATCAGAAATCCCGGTAACTTGGTTCTCAGGCTCGCGACCAGTTCGCGAGCCTCGTCGTCCGGTACATCGAAATGGGCGGCGCCCGCCACCGGGTCGAGGACATGCAGATAATACGGCAGCACACCGGCATCGAACAGGCGCTCGGAAAGGCTTGCCAAGGTGTCGCTGTCATCGTTGACGCCGCGCAGTAGAACGCTCTGGTTGAGTAGCGTCACGCCTGCTTCCTTGAGTCGCTTGCAAGCCGCGACCACTGGCGTATCGATTTCCTGGGCATGGTTGATATGCAACACCATGACTTTCTGCAAGCGTGTGCCGTTCAGCCAGCCGAGCAGGGCGTCATCGATGCGCTCGGGAATCACTACCGGCAGGCGGGTATGAATGCGCAGCCGCTTGAGATGGGGAATGGCATCGAGCTCAGCGACCAGCCAGGCGAGCTGCCGGTCGTTGGCCGCCAGGGGGTCGCCGCCGGAAAGAATCGCTTCATTGATCGAGGTGTCGTTGCGCAAGTAGTCCAAGGCTTGTTGCCATTCGGCACGGGAGGGCGAATTTTCCGCATAGGGAAAATGACGACGAAAACAGTAGCGACAGTTGACCGCGCAAGCAGGGCTGGCAATCAACAACACTCGCCCCGGGTATTTGTGTATCAGCCCGCTGGCCGGACGATGTTCGGCTTCGGCAAGAGGGTCGGTGACATAGCCGGGGGTGGCAAGACTCTCGTCGCTTAGTGGCATCACCTGACGCAGCAAGGGATCAAAAGGGTCGCCCGGGCACATGCGTGCAGCAAATGCTTCCGGGACGCGAATCTCGAACAGGGCATGGCCTTGCTCGGCGCCGGGCAGCCAGTTTTGATCAAGCCCAAGGCGTCGGCACAGCTCGCGAGGGTCGCGAATGGCTCCCGCCAGCTGGCGCTGCCAGCTGGCGGGAGGCGGTGCATCACTGGCGACTACCTGAGTCTTGGTCTGCACATTGGCGGGGCTTCGGGTTATCATGCGGCGCACCAGTCATTACGGGCGAAGCTTGAACTTCGCTGAATATTTATCGAGGGCACTATGGCGAACTATTCTACCAATGAATTCAAGGGCGGTTTGAAAGTCATGCTCGACGGCGATCCTTGTTCTATCGTCGAGAACGAGCTGGTCAAGCCGGGCAAGGGCCAGGCGTTCAACCGCGTCAAACTGCGCAACCTGATGACCGGCCGCGTGGGTGAGCGTACCTTCAAATCTGGTGATTCGCTGGAAGCCGCCGATGTCATGGACCTGGAGATGGAATATCTCTACACCGACGGTGACATGTGGCATTTCATGAAAACCGATGGCTCCTTCGAGCAGTACGCCGTGGAAAAGAAAGCCTTGGGCGATACCGCCAAATGGCTCAAGGAGCAGGTGCCTTATACCATTACGCTGTGGGACGATAAGGCGATTTCCGTCACCCCGCCCAACTTCATCGAGCTGGAAGTTATCGAAACCGACCCCGGTTTGAAAGGCGATACCGCCCAGGGCGGCTCCAAACCGGCCACGCTTTCCTCGGGTGCGGTGGTGCGAGTGCCGCTGTTCATCAACCAGGGTGAAGTGTTGAAAATAGACACCCGTAGCGGCGATTACGTTTCTCGCGCCTGATGCTTGATTGGCAACCCACTGCCACGCTAGAAACGCTGCGCGCCCGCGCTCGCCTGTTGGGCGAGGTGCGGGCGTTTTTCGCTGAGCGTGATGTGTGGGAAGTGGAAACGCCGGTGCTGGGCCACGGTGGCAGCACCGATGTGCAGCTGGCCTCGCTCAAGGTTACTGCCACCACCCCCGAAGGCCCTGAACGCCTGTGGTTGCAGACCTCACCGGAATTTCACATGAAGCGGCTGTTGGCTGCCGGTAGCGGGGCGATTTTTCAGTTGGCGAAAAGCTTCCGCGATGGCGAAGTCGGGCGGCGGCACAATATCGAATTCACCATGCTGGAGTGGTACCGGCCAGGGTTTTCGCTAAACCAGCTGATCGAGGAAACCGCCGCCTTGATCGTTCGGCTGCTGCCGCAATCGCCCGGTCCCGTGAGCCATTATCGCTATCGCGACCTGTTTCGCAAATATCTGGCCGTCGACCCTTTCAGCGCCAGTGCTATGGTACTCGGGAAGCTGGCTTCTAAGCATGCCGGAACGGATATGGGCGGAGAAAGCCGCGATACCTGTCTGGATCTATTGATGAGCCTGGTCATCGAGCCCCGGCTGGGCCAGGGCGAACTCAGCGTCGTGGTGGATTATCCCGCCAGTCAGGCGGCACTGGCACGCCGCCACCAGGACCCTGAAGACGGCGCCTGGGTGGCGTCACGCTTCGAGCTGTACCTGGAAGGGCTGGAACTGGCCAACGGTTACGACGAGCTTACCGATGCCGAGGAGCAACGCACCCGCTTTGGCGAAGATAATCGCGAGCGCCGAGCGCTGGGCCTGCCCGAGGTGGATGTCGATGGTCGGTTGTTGGCGGCGCTGGAGCACGGCCTGCCCGAAGGCGCCGGGGTGGCGCTGGGTATCGACCGTGTGATTCAGCTGGCGTTAGCCAAGAAAAGCGTGGCCGAGGTCATGGCCTTTGCCACGCCTCGCTGTTAGCGGTTAATGGCTGATGGCTGATGGCTGATGGCTGATGGCTGATGGTTGATCAGAAATCGTGCCTATCGACTGGCCCATCTGCACCATGCTGTTGGGGGTAAGATCGGCAAATTCCACCGGATTGGCGAAGCAGGTCACTACCGTGGAGCCTAGCTTGAATAGCCCCATCTCCTCGCCTTTTTCCAACTGGATGGGCCGGTCGAATCGCGTGCGCTGGGGCGTGCCGGAAAGCGGGGTTACCTGGCCGGCCCAGGCGGTTTCGATCGCTGCGACGATCATCGCGCCGACGAGTACCATGGCCATGGGGCCGTGCTGGGTATCGAAAATGCACACCAGGCGTTCGTTGCGCGCAAACAGATTGGGCACGTTGGCGGCGGTGGCCTGGTTGACCGAAAAGATCCGACCGGGGACGTAGATGGTTTCGCGCAATGTCCCGGTGAGCGGCATGTGCACACGATGATAATTGCTCGGCGAGAGATACACCGTGGCGAAGCTGCCCTTGCTGAACTCTTCGGCCAGGGCGGGGTCACCGCCGAGCAGCGTCTGCGCGGAAAACCGATGGCCCTTGGCCTGCACCAGTTGCCCGTCCTCGAGCTTTCCGTATTGCGAAAGCGTGCCATCGGTGGAGCAGAGTAGCCCCGCTTCAAGCGGGCGCGCATCCGCTTTCAGCGCCCGGGTGAAGAAAGCGTTGAAGGTGGCGTAAGCGGTGGGGTCGGGCTCCAGCGCTTGGCTCATGTCGACATTGAAGCGTTTTATGAATGCCCTGATCAAGGCATTCTTGAGCCAGGGCGTGGAACAGTCGGCCAGCCGCCCAACGGCGCGGGAAATGGCGTGATGGGGCAGTGGGTACTGGATCAGGGAAAACAGCTTCCCCGGAAACGTGTTCCTTACCAGCGGATTTTTCGAATGATTGGTCGTTAAATTGTCGCGCACGATAACCCTTACTTTTCGATAGGCGTGTCGTCGCGGTTGCCCCACTCGGCCCAGGAGCCGGCATAGCCGCGAATCTTGTCAAATCCCAGGGCGCGACCTACCAGCCAGGTGAAGCTGCTGCGATGGTGACTCTGGCAATGGGTGGCAATTTCCATGTCGGGCGTCAGGCCCATGACTTCCAGTTCCGTGACCAGCTCCGCGTAGTCGCGAATGCGCAATGTGCGGTTGCGATCCATGGCGGCGACCCAGTCCATGTTCACCGCACCGGGAATGTGCCCCAGGTGCTTGTTGTTGCCCCGTTCGCCGTCATATTCGGCTGGTGAACGAGCATCCCATACCGCAAAATCCCTGTCGTTGAGCCGTGCCTTGATCTCGTCGCGGTCAATTGCGACCTGCGGATTGAGAATCTCGGCTTCATAGTCGCTCGGTGTGGGCGTGTTGGGCTGGGGTTCCAGGGGCAGGCCGGCATCGCGCCAGGCATGAATGCCACCATTGAGGTAGGAATAACGGCTATGGCCGATCAGTTCCAGCGTCCAGAGAAGTCGTGCCGCCCAGCCACCGCCTTCGTCGTCGTAGGCCACCACATGGGCGTCGCGGGTCAGGCCGAGACTGCTGAACAGGCGTGACAAGGCGTCTTCGCTCGGCACCTCGTTGGGCACTGGGCCTTCACCGCGCATCAGCTGGCGAAAGTCCAGAAATACCGCGCCGGGTACGTGGCCCTGGGCATAACTGTCAGCATTCGAAGGCACATCGATGATCAACAGCGACGGCTCGTCCAGGTGTTCTTGGAGCTGTTCGGGTTCAATGATTAGCGGCAAGACATTGGTTTCGGAACTCATCTGGCAGTCTCCTGGAAAGCGGTTCAGAGTGGGCTGGGGCCTGCCTCTAGACTATCGAGTATGCGGCGATAGCTGGCAAAGCGTTCAGGATGAATTTTGCCCGCCTCAACGGCTTCGAGCAGTGCGCAGCCCGGCTCATGCCGATGACGACAGTCGCGGAAACGACAGTAGCCCAGAAAAGGATGAAATTCGATGAAGCCTTCGGTGACTGCCTGCTCGTCCAGGTGAATCAGGCCGAACTCACGAATTCCGGGAGAGTCGATCAAGTCGCCTTCTTCGACGCCACCGCCGGTCAGCGGATAGAGCCGGGCGGTGGTGGTGGTATGGGTGCCTTTGCGTGAATCTTCGGAGAGTGCACCGATGCGCAGTTGCTCATCGGGCAGCAGAAGATCGATCAACGAGGATTTGCCCACCCCGCTCTGGCCGACGAATACCGAGGTGCGCCCTGCAAGCAACTGGCGCAATTCGTCCAGGCCGTTTTCCGTGGCGGTGGTGGTGCGCACCACTGGGTAGCCAATCTCGCGGTAACGTTCAAGCAAGCGTCCCAGTTCACCACCATCTTCGGGGAGAAGGTCGGTCTTGTTGAGTACCAGTACCGGGGGAATGCCGGTCGCTTCGGCGGCAACCAAGTAGCGGTCGATCAAATTGGCATGCGGCGCCGGTTCCACGGCAAAGACGATCAGCAGTTGGTCGACATTGGCGGCCACCGGCTTGAGCTGGCCGCGCGCGTCTGGGCGCTTCAGGGCTGTATCGCGCGGTAACTGCGCCACCACTACGCCGGAGCCGTCATTGGCGGCCCGCCAGATCACTCTGTCGCCGGTGACCAGACCGTCAAGGTTGGCGCGCAGTTGGCAGCGCACCGGGGTACCGTCGGTATCGTGAACTTCCAGGGTGCGGCCGAAATGGGCGACGACACGACCAGTCTGCTCGGCGCCGTATTCACCGGCAGCGAGCTTGTCGGTCTCTTTGACGTCGAGCTTTTCTGCCCGCTTGGCGCGTTCGGCCTGGATCTTTTCGACACGCCAGCGTTGCTGACGGCTAAGTTTGCGTTTGCTCATGATTACCCGAAGGGTCGTTACAGTAGCAGTATTGTAACCACCAATTATACCCACTGTCCTGCTGTGATCGCACTGGGCGTCAAAACGACAGCTTGTTTATTCATTAATATGCATTATGTTGCTCCATGAGCGTGCAATAGTGTGTTTCAGTGAAAAGTAACCCACCGTAAACCTCATGAATTGATGGATTAGCTACAATGCAGCACGGGATGCGCTTCGTCATGTTGGTCACCCTGTTGGTCACCGGCTGTGCTCGGCAAGGCAGTGTGGATCTGCAGGCGCCACTGCCGGAAACGGCGGCGTTACCCACAGTGCAATCCCAGCAGCTGGGTGAATGGTGTCAGGCCTACCTGCCTAGCCCATTGAAAAGCCTGACTTACCGCGCTTTAAAGAACAATCACGACCTGTCCATCGCCCGAGCCAATCTGCGTGAAGCACAAGCCTCGGCCCGTGCCGCCGGTGCTTCACGTTTGCCGAATCTCAATCTGGAAGGTAGTGCCTCTCGCAGTCGTCTGGCTTCTGTGGGCGGTGTCTCGGCTGCTCCCGGCAGGCGTATGGATAGCACCATCAGCCGTTACCGGCTGGGTGTGGCGATGCAATACGAGCTGGATTTCTGGGGTCGGGTCGCCAGCGAAGCCGAAGCGGTGGCGCTCCAGGCGGATGCCAGTTGGGATGATTTACAGGCTGCACGGGTGACCCTTTCGGCGGAAGTTGCACAGCGCTGGTTCGAGCTTGTGGCAATACGTCAAGTTATCGACCTGCTTCAAACGGAAGTAGCGGCCCGCGAGCAGATGCTGGAGCTTGTTCAGCTACGCTTCGCGCAAGGTCAGGCGCAGGGCTTGGACGTGGTGGAGCAGCGTCAGCAAACTGAAACCATTCAGGGAGAACTGGCGTTGACACAGGCGCAGGCAAAGATGGTGACCAATGAATTGCAGATCCTGCTGGGAGAGTCCCCGCTAGACACGTTCGTGCAACAGCAAGAGCGTGGCTTGCCGCCATTGACGCCGTTGCCCTTGGAGGGCATTCCCGCCAATCTGCTGCAGTTGCGTCCTGACCTTTCCGCTGCTGGAAAGCGCATGGCCGCAGCAGATCAACAAGCCGCAGCGGCGGTGGCGGAACGGCTTCCCATGGTGCAGCTGACCGCAGAAGCCTTCGCGGAATCACGCACGGTAACTGAACTCTTCGAGCAGATTTTCTGGAACTTGCTGGGGTCGGTGAATGTTGTGGTGTTCGATGGCGGACGGCTCAAGGCCCAGGCTGAAATGGCCGATGCCCAGGCCGAAGCGGCCATGGAGCAGTTTGCCCAGGCTTATCTCACCGCTCTGGCGGAGGTGGGTAACGGCTTGGTGTTGGAGCAGGGACGACGCTCTCAGCTCAACAGCCTGCGGCTCCAGGCTGAAGATGCCGACCGTGCTCTGGCGCTTTCACGTACTTACTACCTTCAAGGGGTTGTGGATTATCTTCGGGTGCTCAATGCGCAGCAGCAGCGCCTGCACGTTCAGCAATCGTTGATCGAGGCGCAGCGTGAACTCCTGTCTTCCCGCTTACAGACTTGCCGTGCCCTTGGTTACGCACACGCTGAAACTGATCTGACGGAGGAATTGGCACCCTCCGGCAAAGCGAGCGCTTTATGAACCCGCCTCAGCGCAAGCATGTCAAAGCCTGGCTTTGGCCACTAGGGATTATCCTCGCCGCTGCTGGCGTGGCGGCAGCCCTGATGCTCACGCAACAGCCGCCTCCCACAATGGAAGAGGGGCCTAGAGAGCCATTGGTGGAAACGCTCACCGTTGAGTCTGGCACCCATCAGCTCGAAATTGCGGTTCAAGGGCCGATCACCGCGGCCCGCCGTGTCGTCATCCAGCCCCAGGTGGCAGGGCGCCTGGACTGGATTCATCCTGACCTGGAACCTGGCGGGGTGGTCGAGGCGGGTGAAGCGTTGCTCAGGATAGAAGACGATGACTTTCGCTTGGCCGTACAAGAACAGCAATCTCGGGTGACCGAGGCAGACGCCCAGCTGCGTCTTGAGCTCGGGCGTGGCAAAGTGGCCGAGCGTGAGCTGGAAATGTTTCGTGGCGAATTTTCTCAAGACGCAAGCCCGGACCTGGCGTTAAGAGTGCCGCAACGTGAAACGGCACGCTCGCGGCTGGATGCCGCCCGTGTGGCGCTTGAACAGGCTCGCCTGCAGCTTTCGCGAACCGAAGTGACTGCGCCCTTCACCGGATGGGTCGAGCGCGAGCAGGCGGCGTTGGGTCAGTTGGTGAGTGCCCAGGCGGACGTCGCCACCCTGGTGGCCGCCAGCCATTTCTGGCTGCAGGTGTCGGTCGAGCGTGAGCGCTTGGCGCATATCGCTATTCCCGGTGTCACGGCGGATAGCGGGGCCGAGGTCGAAATCCATTACCCTCTCGATGAGCGCACGCTTACACGCAGGGGAAAGGTCGTGCGGTTACTGGGGGATCTCAGCCCACAAGGACGCATGGCCCGCTTGTTGATCCGCATTGATGACCCGCTAAGGCTCGAACATCCCGACGATGAACTTAGAGGTATCCCGCTATTGCTGGATTCCTTCGTTGAAGCGAGCATTATCGGGCCGCGGATGGATAATCTGATCGAGCTGCCACGCCGGGCGCTGCATGAAGGAGAGCGGGCTTACGTCGTCGAGGCGGATAACACCTTGGCGGTCCGCGATCTGGATATTGTCTGGCGCCGCCGCGAAAGCGTGCTGGTACGCTCGGGGCTAAAGGGCGGTGAAAGGGTGGTTCTCAGTCCGCTGCCTTTTGCCTTCGAAGGCATGCCGGTGAGGCTCGAAGCCCCCAAAGGCCGCGTGCAGGAGGGTGGCAATGAATGAATCCTCTACTCGGATGAGCCCCTTGGAATGGGCCGCCAGGCATCCGGTTTTTGCCAATCTGGTGATGGGACTGCTGCTGATCGGCGGACTGTTCTTTGTCTTCGATGTTCAGCAGAGCGTATTTCCCGATATCGAGCCCAACCAGGTCATCATCACCGTGCCTTACGCCGGGGCTGCTCCCGAAGAGGTAGAGCAAGGCGTGGTGCTGGCGATTGAAGAGGAGGTGCGTGGCATAGAAGGGGTCGAACGGGTTCTCTCAACTGCCGCCGAAGGCCGGGCCACCGTGGTGGCGGAGCTTTTTACCAGCGCCGATCGGGATCGGGCGCGTACCGATATTGATGCTGCCGTGGCGCGTATCGTCACCTTTCCAGCCGGTGCCGAAGACCCGGTGATTCAGGTACCCGACCCCAGGGTGCAGGTGGTATCGCTGATGGTCTCGGCGCCGCTTTCTCCCGATACCTTGCACCGCCTCGGTGAGCAGTTGCGTGAGGCACTGCTGCGCGACCCTGATATCAGCCGGGTGGAAATCGGTGGTCTGCAACCGCCGGAAATCAGCGTGGAAGTGCCTCAAGCCAACCTTCGTCGTTATAACCTGAGCCTGCCGCAGATTGCCGGTCTTATCGACCAAGCTTCCATTGATCTGCCGTCCGGCGAAATCCAGGATAGCGGAGGTGACATTTTGCTGCGCATCACCGAACAGCGTGACCGCACGCAGCAATTTGCCACCATTCCCGTGGTCAGCCTAGCCGATGGCACCCAGGTTCGATTAGGCGATATTGCCACAATTCGCGAAGACTTTAGTACCGACAAGCTTGAGGCATTTCTGGATGGACAGCCTGCCATTCGCTTGAATGTTTTCCGTGTGGGTCAGCAAACCCCCATGGACGTTTCCACGGCGGTGCATGCTGTAATAGCGCAACAACGCCAGCTGTTACCTGAGCAGGTTCAGCTGCTCAGCTGGGATGATAATTCTGAGATCTATGCCGATCGCATGGGCTTATTGGTACGTAACGGCTTGATCGGCCTGGGGTTGGTGTTGGTGCTGCTGGGCCTGTTTCTAATGCCCCGCCTGGCCTTCTGGGTCACTGTGGGCATGGCGGTGTCCTTCCTGGGCGCATTTGCCTTCATGCCCTTGCTCGATGTTTCCCTGAACATGATTTCTTTGTTCGCCTTCCTGCTTGCCTTGGGGATTGTGGTGGATGATGCCATTGTGGTGGGAGAGGCGGCCTTCAGCCATCGTAACCGCGGGCTGGGCTCGCTTGATGCAGCGATTGCCGGGGTTCACGAAATGGCCAAGCCGGTAACGTTTGCGGTAACCACCACGGTCATCGCCTTTTTACCCTTACTGTTCGTGCCCGGAACCTCGGGGGATTTCTTTCGCAATATTCCGCTGATCGTGATCCCCATCCTCTTGCTGTCCTTGTTCGAGTCGTTTTTCGTCCTGCCGGCGCATATCGGTCATAGCCGTCAAACTGCCGACAACCGGCTTTCGCGTTTACAGCAACGCTTTACTCAGGCGCTTGAACGCTTCATCGCCGAGCGCTATACACCGTTTTTGCGCCTGGCGATCCAATGGCGCTATTTGACCCTGGCCTTGGGTCTGGCTGTCTTGCTGGTAGTGGCGGCAATCGTTGCCAGTGAACGTATCAGTTTTACCTTTATGCCGGAAATCGAAGGGGATAAGGTCACCGTCAGCCTGGAATTTCCTTTTGGAACCCCCGCTGTACAAACTCGTGCCGCCATAGAGCGTCTGATGACTAGCGCACAGGAGGTGGATGAGGAGCTTGGCAATATCAGCCAAGGGATCTTTGCTCAGTTGGGTAGAAGGAGCGAAGAGAATGCGATGGATGCGGGAGAAGGGGTTGAAGGCGCTCATGTCGCCTATGTTCAGGTTTTTCTGGTGAAAGCTGGGCGTCGAGAGGTGGGCGCGGGGGATTTCGCCGAGCGTTGGCGTGAGCAATTGGGCGAATTGGCCGGGGTGCGTACCTTGCGTTTCAGTACCGATGTCGGACCCTCCAGCGGTGAGGCCATTGCTATCGAGCTTGCCCATCAGGATCGTGAGCGCCTTGAGGAGGCCGCTCGTGGCCTGGCTGCTGAATTAGAGCAGTATCGTGGGGTAATCGAGATCGATGACGATGTGGAATTGGGTAAGCGACAACTGGATTTGCGTCTGTCACCGGCAGGCTATGCACAGGGCTTGATGCCTCAGGATTTGGCTCAGGTACGGGGGGCTTTTTTCGGCGCCGAGCCGCAGCGTCAGCAACGTGGGCGCCATGAACTGCGTATTTTCGTGCGTCTGCCCGAGGAGGATCGTGGCACACGTCATAGCATGGAGACGCTACTTATCCAGCTTGCCGACGGCGGGGAGATGCCGCTGGAACAGGCGGCCATCATCGAACAAAGCCGGTCACCACGCAGCATTACCCGTACTGATGGGCGCCGAACCTTGACCGTCACTGCCGATGTGCAAGCCGGTGTCATTACCCCCAATGAAGTGATTGCCGATCTGGAGGCCCAAGTGCTGCCGGGATTGCTAAATAAGCTGCCGGGGCTCGATTATCGCCTGGCCGGTGAGTTGCGCGATCAGCAGGATGCTTTGCAGGCTCTGGGCCGGGGTATGCTGCTGGCGCTACTGGCCATGTACGCACTGATGGCGATAGCGTTTCGCAGCTACGTGGAGCCGCTGCTGGTCATGTTTGCCATACCCTTCGGCGTGGTCGGCGCGGTTATTGGCCATCTCCTGATGGGCTATAACCTCAGCCTGATAAGTTTGATGGGTCTGGTGGCTCTGGCCGGGGTCGTGGTTAACGGCACGCTGGTGTATATCCTGGCCGTCGACAACCTGCGCCAGGAGGGGCGAGGCGTCGGCGATGCCATCGTGGCAGGCGGTGCCCGCCGTTTTCGACCCATCCTGATTACGTCGCTCACCACCTTCTTCGGTCTGGCGCCGATGATTTTCGAAACATCCTTACAGGCACGCTTCTTGATTCCCATGGCCATCAGCCTGGGATTTGGCGTGCTTTTTGTGACCTTGATCGTGCTAGTGCTGGTGCCGGCGGTTTATCGCATCATTGAAGATGCTCGCCAATTGCGTAAGGCGGATTGAATTGCCTGGATTGGGATGGTGTCTGGACAGGCGGTTGGCTAATGCATTTCACTGTTATAATGACGAGAATATTCAGATTGACGAAATCGGGCCTGAAACGTCCTACCAGGCCATTTTTTCACAAGCCATCTTTTCAAGACACTTTTTTCAAGAACCGGGAACACTGACCAATGACGGATAATCCCCAGCCGCGCAAGGATGTACTCATATGGATCGATCTGGAAATGACCGGTCTGGATCCCAATCGCGAGCGTATCATTGAAATAGCCACGCTGATTACCGACAACGACTTGAATATCATCGCTGAAGGCCCAGTGCTGGCGGTCAAACAGCCGGATAGCCTGCTTGAAGGCATGGATAACTGGAATCAGAAAACCCACGGTGAGTCAGGGTTGGTGACGCGAATCAAGGAAAGTACGGTGGATACCGCTGAAGCTGAGCGTCGTACCCTGGCATTTCTTAAAACCTATGCGGTGGCAGGGGTGTCTCCCATGTGTGGCAACAGTGTCCACCAGGATCGGCGTTTCATGGAACGGGAAATGCCCGAGCTCCTGGAATTCTTCCATTACCGCAATCTGGACGTCTCCACTCTCAAGGAGCTTGCCAAACGCTGGAACCCTGGGGCCATCGCCGGCTTCAAAAAGCGCAATGTGCACTTGGCGATGGAAGATATCAAGGAGTCAGTCGAGGAACTGGCGCACTATCGCGAGACCTTCTTGCGTGTGGATAGCATTCGCGACGAAGAGGAGTAACCCTAGCGATGGGCGATCAGCGCCGGGCGTTTGGCGCCTTGTTCTACCAGCGCCCAGGCGACGTGCTCACGCACCAGGGCGCTGGGGTAGCTGCGGCGAGCGATCAGTGCCGCTTCAATAGCCGTACTCCAGGGGGCGTTGCCCAGGCCAATAGCCACATTTCGCAGCCAACGCTCATAACCGATACGCCGAATGGCGCTGCCGGCGGTCTTGGCGAGAAATTCTTCTTCGCTCCAGGCGAACAGGCTCAGAAGCTCGGCGCGATCCAGGTCATGGCGGGGGGCGAAGTCGGCTTCCTGGCTGGCGCGGGTGAAACGGGTGAAGGGACATACCAGTTGGCAATCGTCGCAGCCATAAATCCGGTTGCCCATGGCGCGCCGGTAACGCTCGGGAATCGCACCGTGCAGCTCAATGGTGAGGTAGGAAATGCAGCGCCGCGAGTCGACCACTTTATCATCGACGATGGCACCGGTAGGGCAAGCGGTTCGACAAGCGTTGCAGCTACCGCAGTGGTCTCTTTCGAAGGGGGCGTCCACGGGCAGCGGCAGGTCGGTATACAATTCGCCAAGGAAAAACAGCGAGCCTGCCTGGGGGTTGAGCAACATGGCGTTCTTGCCGAACCAGCCAAGGCCGGCTTTCTGCCCCAGGGCGCGCTCCATGACCGGAGCGGAGTCGACAAAGGCGCGGTAACCGATGCGCCCGACTTCGGCCTCGATCTGCTGGGCCAGCCGCGCCAGGCGCTTGCGCATCAGCTTATGGTAGTCACGCCCCAGGGCGTAACGTGATACATAGGCACGCTGGGGTTGGCTCAGCACCCGGGTGGTTTCCACCTCGGGGGGCAGATAATCCATACGCGCACTGATCACGCGCCTTGTGCCGGGTTCGAGTTCTTCGGGGCGGGTGCGCTTGGTGCCGTGCTTGGCCATGAAGCTCATGTCGCCGTGATGGCCGGCATCCAGCCAGTGTTGCAGGTGGGCTTCATGCGCCTGCAAGTCGATATCGGTAATACCCACTTGCTGGAAACCCAGCTCGCGGCCCCAGGTCTTGATCAGTGCCGCCAGACGGTCGAGTTCGGCAGCGGATATACAGCCAGTGGAAGGCATGCTACATCACCTAGATGAAATCAGCCGCGCTATGCTAATGCATCGGGCGCCAAGAAAACACGGATGAGGAGATATCGTGACTAGCTTAAGCACTTCAATGCTTCGCCCACTCTATCGCGCGGCCCAGGTCGGTGAGCTCGACCGACGCACGATTGCCGGCGGTATAGAGGGATTCGCGCTGATGCAGCGCGCCGCCTCCAGTGCCTGGCACAGCTTTCGCGGGCGTTGGCCCCAGGTGCGCGCCGTCAGTGTTTTATGCGGCGGGGGCAACAACGGAGGCGATGGTCATGTGCTGGCGGCGCTGGCGGCTCAGGCGGGCTTGAAGGTGCAAAGAGTAGTGCTCAAGGAAATAAGCGAGCTGCAGGGCGACGCAGGGCGTGCGGCGCAACTGGCTACCTCGGCGGGCGTGGGCTGTGTGGCCTGGCATCCCGAACTTGAACTGACCGGCGAAGTGGTGGTGGACGCCTTGTTGGGCACCGGGCTCGACGGTGAGGTTAAAGGTGATTTTCGGCGTGCCATCGAGGCGATCAATCGGAGTGGCTTACCGGTGCTGGCCATCGACATTCCCTCGGGGTTGGCCGCGGATACCGGCGCGGTACTCGGCGTGGCGGTACAGGCCAGCCGTACGGTGACATTTATCGGCGACAAGCTGGGGCTGCACACCGGAGCGGCGCCGGGCTATACCGGTGAGGTGGATTTTCGTCCGTTGGGCGTCAAGGCCTTGGCGTTTTTCGATATTCCTCCTGCCGCCTGGTTGTTGGACGAAGCCATCCTTGCCGAGAGCTTTCCGCCTCGACAGCGCACCGTGCACAAGGGCGACATGGGGCATGTGTTGGTAATGGGTGGCGCACCGGGCCTGGGCGGTGCTGGAATACTCGCTTCCCAGACCGCCGCGCGTTTGGGCGCGGGCAAGATAAGCCTGGCAACGGCGCCGGAACATGTCGTGGCGAGCCTGGTACGTTGCCCGGAAGTCATGGCGCATGGAGTGCGCGGCGTGGCGGATCTGGGCGAATTGCCCGCTCAGGCGGATGTGCGGGTGGTTGGCCCTGGCCTGGGCAAGGGTGCCTGGGGACAGGCGATGTTACAGAGCGCTTTGCAGGAAGTGAGCGACTCGCCACGCATTGTGCCCTTGGTCATCGATGCCGATGGGCTCAATCTGTTGGCCACCCACTGGCCGGCGTTGCGCCGCGATGACTGGATATTGACCCCGCACCCGGGGGAGGCCGCTCGGCTGCTGGGTATTTCCGCAGGCGAGGTGCAGGCAGACCGGCCGGCGGCGGCGTTGGCTTTGCAGCGTAAGCGCGGCGGCGTGGTGATTCTCAAGGGGGCGGGGAGCCTGGTTGCCGGGCCAAGCGGCCTGATGGTTTGTCCCTACGGTAACCCGGGCATGGCCAGCGGCGGCATGGGCGATGCGCTGAGTGGCATACTCGGTGCTCTACTCGCCCAGCAATTGGGCCTTGAACGAAGTGCCTGGCTGGGCACTCTGATTCATGCGCTGGCCGCTGATTGTGCTGTTGCCGAAAAGGGTGAACGTGGTTTGCTGGCCGGTGATCTGGCATCCTATGCGCGAGAATTGGTCAACCCAGGTTGAAGGCGGTCACCATGCAGGTGCAATTGAATGACGAAGACGCTCAAGTGGCGTTTGGCGAAGCGTTGGGGAAGGTGTTGCAAGGCCGGGGGCGCGTTTACCTGGAAGGCGACTTGGGCGCGGGCAAGACGACGCTGACGCGCGGTATCCTGCGTGCCTATGGCCACCTGGGGGCGGTGAAAAGTCCCACCTATACCTTGGTGGAGCCCTACGAAATCAATGGGCGCCAGCTGTACCATCTGGACCTGTATCGCCTGGGAGACCCTGAAGAGCTTGAGTTCATTGGCGGGCGCGATCTCCTGGATGCAGATAGCTTATGCATTGTCGAATGGCCGAGCCGCGGCGAAGGGTGGTTGCCACCAGCAGATGTACAGGCATCGTTGATAGTGCAGGACGGCGGTCGTCATATCACCCTGCAAGGCGTAAGCGCTTGGGGAAAAGACGTCCTGATGCGCCTTGAACAACCGATCTCTCAACTCCAGCAAAAGAGCGATACAGATCAATGACGGTGAAGTTCAACGCTTTTGCTCGCCGTGGTGCGATGGGATGTCTTGTCTCCTTGACGTTGGCAATGCTGGCCATGATCCCGCAAGCCAGGGCGGCTGATGTGGAAAGCATGCGCCTGTGGGCTGCGCCGGATCATGCGCGCCTGGTGTTCGATCTTTCCAAGGCGGCCACGGCTAATGTGTTCACTCTGGACAATCCAGCGCGTCTGGTGATTGATCTGGACGATAGTCGCATGGCAGCTGATGCGAGTACCTTGCCATTGGAAGGCAGCGCGATTTCCGCCGTTCGCACCGGCGTACGTAACGGTGACGGGCTACGCGTGGTGCTGGAACTGAGCCGACACATCGAGCCTCGCCATTTTACCCTGGCGCCCAATGAACAGTATGGGCATCGCCTGGTAGTGGACCTGGAATATCCCGGCGAAAGTGCAGTAGAAAACCCCATCGACCCCATTGAGGCGATGATCCGCGACCAGGAAACCCAGGCCCAGCGCGCCCTTGCCCGTGCTCGGGTAAGTGGCGATGAAGCCGCTTCCGGGTCGGTACAGCGCCCGGCCCCGCAAGAAGTCCAGCCGGCGCGTTCGCACCCCAGACGCGATATCATCATCGCCATCGACGCCGGGCATGGTGGTGAAGATCCTGGCGCTATCGGGCCGAGTGGCACCCGTGAAAAAGACGTGGTACTGGAGATAAGTCGCGAGCTGGCCAATACCGTCAATGCCACCGATGGTTTTCGCGGGGTGCTGATTCGCGATGGCGATTACTACCTCGGGTTGCGCCAACGCACTGAGCTTGCCCGAGAACAGAAGGCTGATTTCTTCATTTCCATTCATGCCGATGCCTTCACCAGCCCGAGGCCTCAGGGCAGTTCGGTATATGCGCTTTCCCAGCGAGGAGCGACGTCTGAAGCCGCCCAGTGGCTGGCGGATAGCGAAAACCGTTCCGACTTGATCGGCGGAGTGGACGGCAATCTTTCCTTGCGGGACAAGGATCAGGTGCTGCGCGGTGTGTTGCTGGACTTGACCATGACGGCTACCCTCAACGACTCTCTGTCGATTGGCGGTCAAGTGCTGGATCAGCTCGGCCGGGTCAATCGTCTGCACAAGTCTCGAGTCGAACAGGCCGGGTTCATGGTATTGAAATCCCCGGATATTCCTTCGCTGTTGGTCGAAGTCGGGTTTATTTCCAATCCGGATGAAGAGCGGCGCTTGCGTGATAAATCACATCAGAAAAGTCTGGCGCTTTCCATGTTCAGCGGCTTGCATGAGCATTTCCAGCGCAATCCACCGCCGGCGAGTTTGCTGGCCTGGCAGCGCAATCGTAGCCGGAGTCCGAGTGGTGATGAATACCGCATTCAAACCGGCGATACCTTGTCTGCGATTGCGGTGCGTCACGGCGTCCCTGTCAACCGCCTGAAACAAGCCAATGAGCTCAATGGCGACGTGATACGTGTCGGCCAGGTGCTGCAAATTCCGAGTTCCTGAATGTCGTTATCGAGAATCCCTTTCGAGGTGCCTGTGTCCACCGTTTCCACACCGCGTATCCATGTGCTCGATCCTCGCCTGGCCAATCAGATTGCTGCGGGCGAAGTGGTCGAACGCCCGGCGTCGGTCACCAAGGAGTTGATCGAAAACGCTATCGATGCCGGTAGTCGCCGTATCGAAGTGGATATTGATACGGGAGGAGCGCGTTTGATTCGGGTGCGCGACGATGGGCGGGGGATTGCCGAAGACGACCTGCCCCTGGCCCTGGCTCGTCATGCCACCAGCAAGATACGTAGCTTGGAAGACTTGGAAGGGGTGCACTCGCTGGGCTTTCGCGGTGAGGCACTGGCCTCGATCAGTTCGGTGTCGCGCCTCGAACTGGTTTCCAATGCCCAGGATGACCCCACTCAAGGATGGCGCGTGGTGGCCGAAGGACGCGCCATGGAGTCCCGGGTGTCACCGGCGCCGCACCCACGCGGCACCACCGTGAGCGTCCGGGATCTGTTTTTCAATACGCCGGCCCGGCGTAAGTTCATGCGCACGGAAAAGACCGAGTTCGGGCATGTCGAAGAGGCCTTTCGGCGTCAGGCTCTGTCGCGTTATGACATCGCTTGGGTATTGCGACACAACCAGAAGGTGGTGCATCAATTACCCCCAGGTGACACGGCGACGGCACGTGAACGTCGCATAGCGGCACTACTTGGCAAGAACTTCATCGAGCATGCGCGTTATATCGAGCGCGAGGTCGGCGCATTGCGCCTGAGCGGTTGGGTGGGCTTGCCGACCCATTCCCGAGCTCAGGCCGACCAGCAATATTTTTTCGTCAATGGTCGGGTGGTTCGGGACCGCCTGGTGGCGCATGCCGTGCGTCAGGCATATCGCGATGTGATGTTTCATGGGCGCCAACCGGTATTCGTGCTCTATCTGGACCTTGATCCGGATGTGGTGGATGTCAATGTGCATCCGACCAAGCATGAAGTGCGTTTTCGTGATGGGCGTATGGTGCATGACTTTCTTTTTTCCAGTCTGCATCACTCCCTTGCTCAATCGCAGCCGCAGGAACAGTCAGGTTCTACCGCATCGGCTGTCGCTGAAGGGGAAGCCAGCGACCCTGTGCATGAAATCGGGGGGGGTGCGGCTAGGCATAATATGCCGGACTGGCAGCAGCAGGGCATGGCATTACCTCAGGATGTTCAGCGAGAGGCGCGTCATCCGGGCGCCGAGCGCGTCCGGCGCTTTATGCAAGGCTATAGCGCTTTGCACCCTGAGCACGAAGAAACATTACTCACGCCTCGAACGACTGCGCCGGTTGCAGCGGATCATCATCAGGTACGTGAAACGCCGTTATCCCGGGGGACGATGGAGACTGAGGCCGGTGGTTCGCCACCGTTGGGTTTTGCCTTGGGGCAGTTGCATGGCATTTATATCCTGGCCCAGAACGCCCAAGGCCTGGTGCTGGTAGATATGCATGCAGCACACGAGCGGATCGTTTACGAACGGATGAAAAATCAGGTTCAGATGCAGCGCCTGGACGCCCAGCCGCTACTGGTGCCGGTGTCAATGGCGGCCAGCCGTACTCAGGTGGCCACGGCGGAAAACGAGCGTGAAGCAATCTCGCGCTTGGGTGTGGAACTCGATGTGGCCGGGCCGGAAACCTTGTTGATACGGCAAATGCCGGCGCTGCTGGCGGGAGCCGACCCGGAGCCTCTGGTACGTGACATGCTCGCCGACCTGGAACGTTATGGGCGCTCCAATCAGGTGCAAGCGCATATCAATGAACTCTTATCGACCATGGCGTGCCATGGCAGCGTGCGGGCTAATCGGCGCCTGACCCTGGATGAAATGAATGCGCTGCTGCGTGACATGGAGCGTACCGAGCGGAGCGATCAATGCAACCACGGTCGCCCCACCTGGACACAAATGAACCTCAAAGCATTGGATAGCCTATTTCTGCGTGGCCAATGAAGGCTTTGGGTAGTCATTAGTCATCTTGTACGGATGTCATCTATACGTTTTTCTTCATTTTCAAAAGGAGCCTGCATGGCCGATACCCGACCCTGGGCTGTTTTTTTGATGGGCCCAACCGCCGCCGGTAAAACCGATGCGGCCATTGCGCTTCACGAGCGCCTGGGGGCGGAGCTGATCAGCGTTGATTCGGCTATGGTTTATCGTGGCATGGATATCGGCAGCGCCAAGCCTTCCGCCGAGGAGTTGGCGCGAGCGCCGCATCGGTTAATCGATATTCGTGACCCTGCAGAACCGTATTCCACCGCCGATTTTCGCGAGGATGCGTTGCACGAAATGCGACAAATCAGCGCAGCGGGAAAGCTGCCGCTGCTTGTCGGCGGCACCATGCTTTACTTCAAGCGCCTGGTCGAGGGCGTGGCGAATCTTCCCGCAGCCGACCCAGCCACGCGGGCGCGCCTGGAAGCTCAGGTTGCCACGCAAGGGTTGGCGGGTCTGCATGCTGAGTTGGTCCGGGTCGATCCGCTGTCGGCACGGCGTATTCATCCCAACGACCCTCAGCGGTTGATGCGCGCGCTGGAGGTCTATCATCTCAGCGGCACGCCGATGAGTGAGCTATGGGCGCAGCAACAGCCGGAAACCTTTCCTTGGCGGGTGTTGTCCATAGGACTCGCGCCCAGTGACCGCAGTGTACTGCATCGGCGTATCGAGGCGCGTTTCACTAGCATGTTGGCCCAAGGCTTGATCGATGAAGTGGCTGGTCTGAGACAGCGTGTGGATCTGCACCTGGAGTTGCCGGCGATGAAAAGTGTCGGCTATCGTCAAGTGTGGGAGTATCTGGACGGTGACTTGGATAAGGCCGCCTTGGTCGAGCGTGGTGTCATTGCCACCCGACAATTGGCCAAACGTCAATTGACCTGGCTGCGTAGTTGGCCACAATTGCACTGGATTGATGCACAGCGCCCCGATGCACTGGATGATGTGCTGAAAATCGTGCGTGAATGCGGGGCTTAGCGTAAGATAGTGGATTCGAGCGGCCGGACTATCAGGCCTTTCGGGTAACCAGATTCCGGCGTAGCACCAGCTGGGCACGCCACCCTCATAAACAACCCCAACGACAGTTTAGGGAGAGCAAAATGTCCAAAGGGCAGTCCCTCCAAGACCCGTACTTGAACATTCTGCGCAAGGAGCGCATTCCGGTGTCTATTTTCCTGGTCAATGGCATCAAGCTGCAGGGACAGATCGAATCATTCGATCAGTTCGTCATTCTGCTGCGTAATACCGTCAGCCAGATGGTCTATAAACATGCGATTTCCACCGTGGTGCCCTCGCGCAATGTACGCTTGCCCGTACAAGATCCAGCCGCTCCAGCGGATGAAGAGGTGTAACACTGCCACCATGGATGTATCACAGCCCGTGAGGTATTGATTGTTTTTTGAACGCCCCGACGCCGGTGAAACGGCGGTACTTGTTCATGTGGACTTCCATGATGAACAGGCACGTGAAGATCCTGGCGAATTTCTCGAGCTGGTCCGTTCAGCAGGAGCTGAACCTGCCACCTTGCTCACCGCCAGCCGTCAGCGCCCCGACTCACGTACTTTCGTGGGTTCGGGAAAACTGGAGGAATTGCGTGAAACGCTAGCCGCTCACCAAGCGGAGCTGGTGATTTTCAACCATAGCTTGAAGCCTTCTCAAGAACGTAACCTTGAGCGCGAGCTGAAGTGTCGTGTGTTGGATCGCACCGGCTTGATTCTGGATATTTTCGCCCAACGGGCGAGAACCCATGAAGGTAAGCTGCAAGTCGAACTTGCCCAACTGGAATATCTTTCCACACGCCTGATTCGTGGCTGGACCCACCTGGAACGCCAAAAAGGCGGTATTGGTCTGCGTGGGCCGGGTGAAACCCAGTTGGAAACCGATCGTCGCTTGCTGCGCGAACGCATCAAGGCGATTCACAAGCGGCTAAGCAAGGTACGTAGCCAACGTGACCAGAACCGTCGTGCCCGTTCGCGTGCCGAAGTGCCCAGTGTGTCACTGGTGGGCTACACCAACGCCGGAAAATCCACGCTGTTCAATGCGTTGACTCAATCCGATGTCTATGCCGCCGACCAGTTGTTCGCCACCCTCGACCCCACTCTAAGGCGTCTTGACATCGAGGATGTGGGTACTGTGGTTTTGGCGGATACGGTGGGTTTCATCCGCCATTTGCCGCACAAGCTGGTGGAAGCTTTTCAGGCCACTTTGCAAGAGGCGACCGAAGCGACATTGTTGGTCCACGTGATCGATGCGGCAGACCCTGATCGTGACCTCAACGTTGAGCAGGTCAATCTGGTGTTGAATGAAATCGGTGCTCGAGATGTACCGATGCTCAAGGTCATGAACAAGATCGATGCTCTCGGTAGCGCGCCGCGTATTGAACGCGATGGCGAGGGCATGCCGGAAGTCGTCTGGCTCTCGGCGCGTGAAGGGCAGGGACTCGAGCTGTTGCACCAGGCGTTATCAGAACGTCTGGCCAATGACGTGCTTGAATTCCCTGTCGTGCTCGGCCCGGAACAGGGCAAGCTGCGAGCCGGTTTACATGAGCTGGGCGCGGTCCGAGAAGAGTATTTTGACGAACAAGGCCAGTCGGTACTTGAGGTACGTTTGCCGCGGCGCGATCTCAATCAGCTGATGGCTCAGCTGGGAGAGCGTGCCGATACGTATCTGCCCAAAGCGTTGCGTGAGCCGACTGAGTGGTAGTGTGGCAATATTAAGATTCAAACAGCGATAACGCTTGAGCCGATGCCGACAGGCTTTATCTGTCGGCAAAGGTAGCAGCGAAAATTTTAGTGGAGACGACGTATGGCCTGGAACGAGCCTGGTGGTGGCAACCAGCACGACCCTTGGAGTGGTGGTGGCCGACGCGGTAGCGGTGGCAATAACAATGGCGGTGGCGGAAACGACGGTAACCGTGGGGGTAGCAATCAGGGGCCCCCGGATCTGGATGAAGCACTGAAAAAATTCCAGAACAAGCTCAATAGCCTGCTGGGTGGCAGTGGCAAGAAAGGCGGTGGCGGCAAGAAAGGTGGCGGTGGTGATAAGCCGCGCAACATCTTTGCCTTGCCTGGCCTGCTGTTGATCATTGCGTTGGCGATCTGGGCGGCCATGGGATTTTACCTGGTGGATCAGTCCGAGCGTGGTGTCGTGCTGCGTTTCGGTGAATTCCAGGAAGTGGTTACACCGGGTCTGCAATGGAACCCCCCGTTGATTGATGATGTACGTATGGTCAATGTGACGCGGGTACGTTCCTTGACCCAGACTCAATCGATGCTGACCCAGGACGAAAATATCGTCTCCGTCGAGATTTCGGCACAGTATCAGGTGGCCGATCCGCGTGACTACGTGCTCAATGTACGTAATCCGCAGCTTTCCATCGAGAACGCTCTGGATTCGGCCTTGCGTCATGTGGTCGGTGGCACTGACATGATCGAGATCCTGACTTCCGGGCGTGAAATCCTGGGTAGTTCGGTGCGCAGCCGCTTACAGTCTTACCTCGATAGTTATGGGACGGGCATGTTGCTGCAAACGATCAACGTGGAGTCCACCTCGCCTCCTACAGCGGTCCAAGATGCTTTCGATGACGTCATCCGCGCCCGTGAAGATCGTCAGCGCATCATCAACGAAGCCATGGCGTATGCCAATTCGGTGATCCCCGCCGCCCAGGGTCAGGCCCAGCGCTTTATCGAGCAGGGCCAAGGGTATCGTGAATCGGTGGTGGCCGAAGCTCAGGGTCAGTCGAATCGCTTCAATGCGCTGTTGAACCAGTATCAGGATTCTCCGGATATCATGCGCGAACGTCTCTATCTCGAGACCATGTCCACCATCTATGGCGACACGCCGAAGGTGTTGCTGGATGTGAGCGAAAATGCGCCGTTGATGTACCTGCCGTTGGATCAGATGCGGGGGGCAGGCGCCGTCACTCGTGGCAGCAGTAATGATGAAAACGAGAGTGAAGAGCTCGATCCTCGGGTGCTGGAACGCATGCGCAGTGCTCAGTCCTCTACTAACTCCAGTAATAGCAACACCCGCAGGGAGGGCCGGTAAATGATCAATAATCGTTCCCTGCTCGTCGTGGGCGGCTTGGCCGCCGTTGCCTGGCTTGCCAGCAACACCTTGTATGTGGTCGATGAAACCGAACTTGCTGTCAAGCTGCGTTTTGGTGAGATCATCGAAGAGAATATTCAACCGGGCTTGCACGCCAAGATCCCGATCACCCAGACGATCCGCAAGTTCGATATCCGGGTATTGACCCTGGATACCGATCCGAGCCGCTATCTGACCCTTGAGCAGAAAGCCGTGATCGTAGACTCCTATGTCCAGTGGCAAGTGGTCAATCCCACCCGCTACTACGAGGCAACCGCAGGCGACGAGATGATGGCTATCCGTCTGATCCAGCCGCGGGTCGACGAGAGTCTGCGCAACGAGTTCGGTCGTTTGAACCTGCAGCAGATCATCTCCGAGAAGCGTGATGATCTCATGCTCGGCCCGACCAAAGAACTCGACCGCCTGCTGCGCGATGAGCTGGGCGTGACGGTAGTGGACATTCGCGTCAAGCGTATTGACCTGCCCGAGGACGTGTCTTCGGCGGTGTATTCGCGTATGCGTTCAGAGCGTGAGCGCCAGGCGCGTGAATGGCGTGCCCAGGGCCAGGAAGAGTCCGAACGTATCCGCGCCAATGCCGACCGCCGTCGCCAGGTATTGCTGGCCCAGGCCCAGGCGCGTTCCGAAACGCTGCGTGGTGAGGGTGATGCCGAGGCAGCGGGTATCTTCTCTGAGGCTTATGGCCAGGATCAGGAGTTCTTCAGCTTCTGGCGCAGCCTCGACGCCTATCGTCAGAGCTTCGAGGGTGGGGGCAACATGCTGGTGGTGGATCCCTCCAGTGCCTTCTTCCAGTATTTCAGAAGCCCGACGTCTTCCGCAGCGGATGACGCTGAGGAGTGAGCTCAAGGCGGGCGTTATCGCCCGCCAGTCGGGGTTTATCCCTGGCATAAACATGGTAGACTTTACTGACCGGGCGTTGCCCGGTTTTTTTGTGGGCTTTTTTCTTGGCCTTTATCATCGTCGTCTTGCAGGATTGTTCACATGACCATCGCTGACCGCTGGCTGTTGCCCGACGGCATGGATGAGGTGCTGCCGCCTCAGGCAAGCCGCATGGAAGAGCTGCGCAGAGCGCTTCTCGACCTTTACCACTGCTGGGGTTATGACCACGTCATGCCACCCCCGCTGGAGTTTCTCGATTCCCTGCTCACCGGCACGGGCACTGACCTTGATCTGCAAACCTTCAAGCTGACCGATCAGTTGACCGGGCGGATGATGGGGGCGAGCGCCGACGTGACCCCGCAGGTGGCACGTATGGATGCTCATTCGCTAAAACGCCAAGGCCCGGTGCGTCTGTGTTATTGCACCACGGTGCTGCGCGCCAAGGCCGACCAGCACCAGGGCGGGCGTAGCCCGATGCAGGTAGGCGTGGAATTGTTCGGCCATGCCGGTCTGGAAGCGGATCTGGAAATCGTCTATCTGGCCCTGGCTAGCCTGGAAGCGGCCGGCGCCGGCGAAATACATTTGGCACTCGGCCATATCGGTATCTACCGCAGCCTGGTCGAGGCGGCGGCACTTAATGTCGAGCAGGAAGCCACATTGTTTGCCGCCTTGGCGCTCAAGTCTCCCGGCGAACTGGCCGCGCAGGTGGCTGCCAGTGTTCCCGACCCGGCACTGGCGAAGATGTTTCTTGCCTTGGGTGGCTTGCACGGTGGAGCAGAGGTGCTGAGCCGGGCACGCGATGTATTTGCCGGGGCTCCGGCGTCGATGCAGGCCGCTCTGGATCAGCTGGATGCCTTGCATCAGGGAGTACTGGCACGTTTCGATGTGGCGCTGTATTTTGACCTTGCAGAGCTGCGCGGCTATCAGTATCACACCGGGATGATGTTTGCCGCTTATGTGCCGGGGTACGGCCAGGCACTGGCCAAAGGTGGTCGTTATGACGACACTGGGCGTGCCTTCGGGCGTGCCCGACCGGCGACCGGCTTTTCCATGGACCTCAAGCTGTTGGCGACCTTGGTGCCGGGCACGCCCGAAACAGGCGCTATCTGGGCGCCTGCCGAGAGTGACGATGCCCTCAGGGCAATGATTGTTGCCTTGCGTCAGCAAGGAGAAAGGGTCATCCAAGCGCTGCCTGGGCAGCGTACCGGGCCGGCGGAGCATCACTGCGACCGCCGTCTTGAGTTTATCGACGGTCGTTGGCAGACAGCGACCCTGACACAAGAGACGAGAGCATAATGGGTAAGAATGTAGTAGTACTAGGTACCCAGTGGGGCGATGAAGGCAAGGGCAAGATCGTCGATCTGCTGACTGAATCTGCCTCCGCCGTCGTGCGCTTTCAAGGTGGGCACAATGCCGGGCACACCCTGGTCATCGACGGTGAAAAAACCGTATTGCACCTGATTCCTTCCGGTATTCTGCGCCCCGACAAGATCTGCGTTATCGGCAACGGTGTCGTGCTGTCGCCGGAGGCATTGATCAAGGAAATTCGTGAGCTGGAAGTCAAAGGCGTGCCGGTACGCAAACGTCTGCGCCTGTCGCCGGCTTGTCCGTTGATTTTGCCCTATCATGTACGCTTGGACCAAGCGCGTGAAAAAGCTCGCGGTGTTGCCAAGATCGGCACCACCGGTCGCGGTATCGGCCCGGCTTATGAAGACAAAGTGGCGCGTCGCGGCCTACGCTTGGGTGACATGCTGCACCGCGAGCGTTTTGCCTCCAAGCTTGGCGAAGTGCTCGATTATCATAACTTCGTGTTGACCCAGTACCATGGTGAACCCGCAGTGGATTTCCAGGAAGTGCTGGACACCGCCATGCAGATGGCGGAAGAGCTGCTTCCCATGGTGTGCGATACTGTTGGCCTGGTGCACAGCCTGCGCAGAAACGGCGAGAACATTCTGTTTGAAGGCGCGCAAGGGTCGTTGCTGGATATCGACCACGGCACCTATCCGTTCGTCACCAGCTCCAATACCACAGCCGGGGGCACGGCAACCGGCTCCGGTGTGGGCCCGTTGTACCTGGACTATGTCTTGGGTATCACCAAGGCGTACACCACACGAGTAGGTTCCGGGCCGTTCCCTACCGAGCTGTTCGACGCTCATGGGCGGCATCTGGCCGAGAAAGGCCACGAGTTCGGTGCCACTACCGGGCGTCCGCGTCGCTGCGGCTGGTTCGATGCAGTGGCACTACGCCATGCTGTGCAGATCAACTCGGTATCGGGTATTTGCCTGACCAAGCTGGATGTGCTCGATGGCCTGGAAAATATTCGGGTGTGCGTCGGCTACCGCAGCAAGGATGGCGAAGTACTCGATACACCGGTAGATTCCGAAGGCTACGAAGCCCTCGAGCCGTTGTATCAGGATTTACCGGGCTGGGATGAGTCGACGCTGGGTATCAAGAAAGTCGAGGACTTGCCCGCCAACGCGCGTGCCTATATCAGCTTCTTGGAAGAGAAAGTCGGCACTTCCATCGATATCATTTCCACCGGACCGGATCGCCACGAGACCATCGTGCTGCGTAATCCTTTCGATAGTTGATGCGATAGCTGATAAGTTCGGTCAGTTAAGCAAAAAGGCGCCCTCGGGCGCCTTTTTGCTTCTGGGATCCTATTATTCTGCATTAAGCGTTAGAAATCGATGCCGCGGCGTGCCTGAAGGCCGGCGTTGAATGCATGACGTACCTCCTGCATTTCGGTGACGGTGTCGGCTAGGGCGACGATATCACGGTGAGCATTACGCCCGGTGATGATCACCGTCTGTTCTGTCGGGCGATTTTTCAGAGCCTGGATGACCGTCTCGATGTCCAGATAACCAAACTTGAGCATGTAGGTGATTTCATCGAGCACCACGAGGTAAATGTCGGGATCAGCCAGCATGCGCTCGGCATCGCGCCAGACTGTATGGCAGGCCTGGATATCGGCCTCCCGGTTCTGGGTGTCCCAGGTAAAACCGGTAGCCATGATCGCCACTTCCAGATTGGTGTCCGCCGCTAGGCGCTCGCGTTCACCGCACTCCCAAAGCCCCTTGATGAATTGCACCACACCCACCCGGTAACCATAACCCAGCGCTCGGGTTACCGTGCCCCAGGCGGCTGTCGTCTTGCCTTTGCCGTTACCGGTATAGACCAGGATGAGGCCACGTTGCTCGGTGGCGCTGGCGACTTTTTCATCCACATGAGCCTTGAGTTTTTGCATGGAGGCCTTGTGGCGTGTTTCTCGATCGGTCATGGATCTTCCTCGAGTGTTGGCGGTATCAATAGGATGTCTGTGGCGGTCAGGCTCCTAGGGTAAGCGATGCGTAAGGTGTTAGGAAGAACTGTTGTGTATAGGAATTGTATAGAAAAGGCTGGACTTCATTAGCGCCGACAGCGCATTCAAGAAGGGAAAACACAACAGAATTGGCCGGTAGGGGTGCGGCTGCTCTAGAATGGTGAGTCATGTTTTGCCAGGAAAGCCAAAATGCCTTCATTTGATATTGTATCCGAGTTCGATAGCCATGAAGCGGCAAACGCCGTGGACCAAGCCAACCGCGAAGTGCAGTCGCGCTTTGACTTCAAGGGAGTGGATGCCAACTTCACCCTGGAAGGCGACAAGGTGGCCCTTGAAGCTGAGGTCGATTTTCAGCTCAAGCAGATGCTGGATGTGTTGCGCAATCGATTGATTGCTCGGGGTATCGATGCGCGTTGCATGGATGTTCAGGACCCTGTGCTTTCCGGTGTGAAAGCTCGCCAGGAAGTCATTCTCAAGCAAGGGCTGGATCCGGCGGAAGCCAAGGATATCGTCAAGCGAATCAAGGCCTCCAAGCTCAAGGTTCAGGCTCAGATTCAAGGAGAGAAAGTGCGTGTGACAGGCAAGAAACGTGATGATCTACAGAGTGTGATGACCCTTCTACGCAGCGAGGAAGGGCCGGAATTACCGCTTCAATTCGATAATTTCCGCGACTGACCGGTAATTGTTGCCCATTTTACTTTAAGGTCTTTGTTTATTTTGCCGCTTTCAACAGGAGCCAACTTCATGTCCGAGCCGCAGCCGGTCTATCTAAGTGATTACCAAGCGCCTGCCTACCGGGTGTCCCATACGCAGCTGACTTTCGAGCTTGACCCGGCAGCCACCAAGGTCAAGGCTCGACTGCTTGTGGAGCGTCACCCTGAGCGCGAAACCGGCCTGCCGCTCGAACTCGACGGGGAACATCTGAGCCTCAAATCGATTGCCCTGGATGGAAAACCGCTTGAAGCAGCCGACTACGAACTCACCGAGCAGGGATTGCGCATTCCCCAGGTGCCCGAACGTTTCGTGCTTGATACCGAAGTGGAAATTTCACCGCGAGACAATACCGCTCTGCAGGGTCTCTATCAGTCGAGCGGTATCTATTGCACCCAATGCGAGGCCGAGGGCTTTCGTCGAATCACCTTTTATCCCGACCGGCCGGATGTGATGGCCACCTTTTCCACCACCTTGATCGGGACAGCTGAACCGGTACTGCTTTCCAATGGTAATCCGGTCGAGAAGGGCACCTTGGACGATGGGCGTCATTTCGTGACCTGGGAGGATCCTCACCCCAAGCCCAGCTACCTGTTTGCGCTGGTGGCGGGAGACTTGAAGAAAGTGGCGGATCGCTTCACCACCATGCACGGTCGCGAGGTGAGCCTGGAAATCTGGGTGGAAGAGGAGAATCTCGACAAGACCGACCATGCCATGGCCTCGCTCAAACGTGCCATGAAGTGGGATGAGGAAACCTATGGCCGAGAGTATGATCTTGATCTGTTCATGATCGTGGCGGTGAACGACTTCAACATGGGCGCGATGGAAAACAAAGGGTTGAATATCTTCAACTCCGCTGCCGTCTTGACCCACCCCAAGACCGCCACCGACGTCGCTTATCAAAGAGTCGAGGGTATCGTCGCGCATGAATATTTTCACAACTGGTCGGGTAATCGCGTCACTTGTCGCGATTGGTTCCAGTTATCCTTGAAGGAAGGGTTCACTGTCTTCCGCGATCAATGCTATTCGGCGGATACCAACTCGGCACCGGTCAAGCGTATTCAGGACGTGTCATTCTTCCGCACCGCTCAATTCGCCGAAGATGCCGGGCCTACGGCTCACCCCATCCGCCCGGATCACTACATCGAAATCACCAACTTCTATACCTTGACCATCTACGAAAAGGGCTCGGAAGTGGTGCGGATGTTACGCAACCTGGTGGGCTGGGAAGCTTTCCGTCGCGGAAGCGATCTGTACTTCGAGCGTTTCGATGGTCAGGCCGTGACGATCGAAGACTTCGTGGACTGCATGGCCGAAGCTTCCGGCGAAGATCTCACCCGGTTCATGCGGTGGTATTCCCAGGCAGGCACGCCGGAAATCGATGCTCATGGCGAATATGACTACGTCACCAGTGAGTACCGCCTGACCCTGCGTCAGCGCACACCGACCACCCCTGGCCAGCAGGATAAGCAACCGCTGCATATCCCTGTGCGTCTGGGGCTGGTGGGTACCAAATCCGGCCGGGATCTCAACATGACCTTGGGCGGCGAAACCCTGGGCCGGGACGCGGTGATTCATCTGCGCGAGGATGAGCAGGAATTCCTGTTCACGGATGTGGCAGAATCGCCGATTCCCTCCCTGCTTCGTCATTTCTCGGCACCTGTCAAGCTCCACTTCCCCTATTCGCGGGAAGACCTGGCGTTCCTGTTGCAGCATGATTCCGATGGTTTCAATCGCTGGGATGCCGGCCAGCGTCTGGCACTGCTGGCATTGGATGATCTTATCGCCGCTCATCGCAACGGCGTGGAAAAGGTCATGGACAGCCGAGTGACCGATGCTTTCCGGACCCTCTTGACCAGCCGGATCGATGACAAGGCGGTACTCGCGGAAATGCTGACGCTGCCTTCGGAAGCCTATATTGCTGAACAGCAACCGCTGGTGGATGTGGATGCGATCCATGCCGCGCGTGAATTCGTCCGTCAATCGCTGGCCCTGGCCTTGCGTGATGAGTTCCTGGCCGTCTTTGAGGCCAATCAATCAGATGCTCCTTATGCTCCCGAACCTGAGCAGATTGCCCAGCGCAGCCTGAAAAATGTGGCATTGTCCTACTTGATGGCGATCGAAGACGAAAAGGGTCTGGCGTTTGCTCAAGCCCAATTCGATGCCGACCACAACATGACGGATGTGCGTCATGCGTTGACGCTCTTGGTGCATAGCTCCCGTGATGATTTGGCCTCTCCGGCGCTCAAGGCCTTTGGCGAAACTTGGTCGCATGATCCTTTGGTCATGGACCAATGGTTCAGCCTCCAGGTGACTCGGCCCCAGGAAGATGCGGTGGAACGTGTCAAGTTTCTGATGCAGCATCCTGCTTTCTCGCTCAAGAATCCCAACAAGGTGCGGGCGTTGATCGGTACTTTCGCTAACCAGAACCGTGTCAACTTCCATCGTCTGGACGGCGAGGGCTACAGGTTGCTAGCGGATGTGGTGATCAAGCTTAATCGCCTTAACCCGGAAATCGCCGCTCGCCTTATTACTCCCTTGACGCGCTGGCAGCGATTCGATGAACAGCGCCAGGCGCTGATGAAAGCCGAGCTTGAGCGGATCAAGGCTGAGCCTCTCTCGCCTAATGTGTATGAAGTGGTGGCCAAGGCATTGGCTTGAATAACGCAAGGAGCGCCAGGTGAACGCATCGCAGACACGCTACTTGTTAGTTGCCAATGGCAAGGCTGCCGGCAACCCTGAATTGCGTGAGGGAGTGAATGTCGCCAGGCAAGGCGGCATGTCGATCGACGTGCAAGTGACCTGGGAAACCAGAGACGCGGTGCGCTTTGCCCGAGACGCTCAGGCGCTGGGCTTCACTCATGTGATAGCCGCAGGAGGCGATGGCACGGTCAATGAAGTAGTCAATGGGCTGATGATGTTGCCCAAGGCAAAGCGTCCGATATTGGGTGTCGTGCCTTTGGGCAGCGCCAATGATTTTGCCAACTCGATAGGACTGCCTTTAGCGCCTGATAAGGCACTGCGTGCCGTTGTCTCTCTTTCAGTGCAATGGGTGGATGTGGTGCAGGTCAGTTTTGATCCAACCAGCGATAGTGCCAAAAGCTATTATCTCAATATGGCCACGGGTGGCTTCGGTGCGGAAATTTCCTCGAGCACCCCGAAGGCGCTCAAGCGCGTGCTGAGGGGACATGCCTATTCGGTTATGGGGGCGCTCAAGGCATGGCGGCATTACCGGTATCGGGCAGACTTGTGCTGGGAAGGCGCGCAACAACAGCACAGCTCCCTGCTGATGTTGGCATTGGGCAATGCCCGCCAGGCGGGGGGTGGTCAGGTGCTGGCTCCTCAGGCCAAGCTCGACGACGGCTTACTGGATGTCTTGCTGGTGAAGGAGTTTCCTTCGGTTAAAGAACTGCCTCAGCTTGTCAGGGAGTTACGCAGCTTCCCAGCCGAGGGTCAGTTGGTCAATTATTTCACTGCTTCCTGGTTTGAATTGAGCACCTATGGCGATGAACCACCTTGGCCGTTGGCTCTGGATGGTGAGACACATGAAGCGTTTTATTTTCGCGCTGAAGTCGTGCCAAGAGCGATCCAGGTGGCCATGCCCTCAACATGTCCCATGCTGTCCTCCTTCAAGCCTGCCTAGGTTTCCTGGAGCGAGTAAATGACATGATTTTATTGATACAATCGATTTAAGCAAATCAGGAGACATTGGATGGCGATGCGTATTTGGATACCCACGGTAGCGGCATTGGCACTGTTGTTGAGTGCATGTGGGGATAATGAAACAACCGAGCCGGCTCAGGAGCAAGACTCGGCCCCTTCGGCGGTGGAGCAAGCACAGGATAGCGAAGAAGCCCCAGCGGAACCTGAGCCGGGCACCATGGATGAGCAGGCGGGCGCTGTGCAGACCGATGAGGGCGCTCCAGAGCAAGCATCGCCTGCTACCGCTGAGGACATCGACGCCGGTGATGAAACCTTGGAAGCGGACGCCGCGCCCGATGTATTGAATGAAGAGGAGGCGCTGCCTGGAGAAGCCACTCGTTCGGACGTGGATGATATGATTGCCGAAACCGAACGTCGCTTCGAAGAAGCCCAGCGGCAACTCGAGGAGCAGTTCGAACAAGCCGAAAGCGAAGAACCCATACTTGAGCCGATGGAATCCTCCGATGACTTGACTCAGGAGTGGGAGAGCCAGTTACCCGAAGATATCGGTACTACACAGGAGCTGGGCACTACGCAAGAACTAGAAAGTTTCGATGTCGATGAGATGATCGAAGATAACGAGCGTCGCTTTGAGGAAGCGCAGCGGGAACTCGAAGAGCAGTACGAGGAAATCGAACAAGGGCACGAAATGGAGTCGCTCGAACCCATGGAGTCCATGCAAGAAGACGATACTGGCGAAGCAGCTCAGTAGAATGCCCGGCATGACGCCTGAACAGAGAAAAAAAGGCCCGCCAGTGCGGGCCTTTTATCATCTCGTCACGCCTTTTCAGGCGCGTCGGATGGTATCAAGCAGGTTTAATATTGGAAGCCTGAAGGCCTTTCTTGCCTTGCGTGACGTCAAAACTGACTTTTTGACCATCTTGCAAGGTCTTGAAGCCTTCCGCTTGAATTTCGGAGAAGTGGGCGAACAGATCGTCACCGCCGTCATCAGGAGAGATGAAGCCGAAACCTTTCGTATCGTTGAACCACTTGACAGTACCGGTTGCCATTGTCGATTTCCTTAACGTGCTTAATGATGATGCGAGTGGCAATAGCGCCTGCTCGCAAACTCACTGTAGATGGAAATCGTCGGGGCGTCCAGAAACACCGCAGCTAGTTTGCGTTAGTCTTCATCTGCCACATGAGTGAGAAGAGAAAATGACACAGCTGAGTTTGTTCGATGCGCAGTTTATTCCGTTCGTGATAGCCATCACGTTGCTGACGCTGAGTCCGGGGGTCGATACCTTGCTGGTGATCAGAAATACCGCCCGGGGCGGGGTTCGCGACGGTGTACTGACCAGTGTGGCCATTTGCTGTGGTTTGTTCGTGCATGCGGCGATCTCGGCCTTGGGAATCTCCTTGATTCTGCTGCAGTCGGCCTGGGCGTTCAGTTTACTCAAACTCCTCGGTGCCATTTACTTGATTTGGCTGGGCATGGTCAGTCTTTTGGCGGCGCGCAGAGGGCAACCCCTGCCGGTAGCCGGCGTGATGCAAGACGCTGCTCCGGTCTCATTGTGGCGCCCGCTTAGGGAAGGCTTCGTCTCCAATGTGCTCAATCCCAAGACCGTGGTGTTCTACATGGCATTTCTTCCCCAGTTCATAGCGCCGTCCGATCCGGCCCTGCTCAAGTCGTTGTGGCTGGCAGGGGTGCATTTCATCATCGCCAATATCTGGCAAATCAGTGTGGTGGTCATGGTGGGAAGCGCAGGGCGGTGGCTGGGAAGCGCTCGCTTTGCCCAAACACTCAATACAGTCACTGGCGGTGTGTTGATAGCACTGGGGATGCGTTTAGCATTCGAGCAGCGCCCGGTGTGAAACGGGCGCTGTGTATCCGTGCAGAAATGGCTAAAGAGTGAGAAGGGGAGCGTAAAGGCTAGCGTTGCACCAGCAATGAGCGGTCGTAGCGTCCTTGCTGTTCGGCGGCGCTGAGCAATGACACGCCCTGAGTATCGCCCGCATTGGCCAGGCTCTCGAAGATGACGCGATAGCTCAGGATAGCCTGGACGTAGTCGCGTGTTTCCCAAAACGGAATGCTTTCCACAAAAAGATCGAAGGCTTCCGGGCCATCGGTTAACCAGCGGTCGACCCGGCTGGGTCCGGCATTGTAAGCGGCGGCGGCCGCCAGACGGTTGTTCTGGTAGCGTGCGAGCTTATCGCGCAAATAAGTGCTGCCCAGACGTATATTGATCGCCGGGTCGAGGATTCCGTAAGGTCCCGGATCGGATATTCCCACCTCGCGACTCACTTGGCTTGCGGTACCCGGCATCAGTTGCATCAACCCGCGAGCCCCGGCGGGAGAAAGCGCATCGGGATTGTAGGCGCTTTCGCGGCGGGTAATCGCCATCAACAGATAAGGGTCGACCCCGGTGGCATTGCCCCAATGCAGAAACTCATTGCGATAGGCTTCGGGAAAGCGCCAGTCCAGCGCGTCCCACAAACCGGCAGCGATGGTGGTCTGTACCAGACGCGCATGCCAGCCTCGCTGAGCGGCATAGTCGGCAAGGGCGCGGGCCTGTTCAGGTGAGGCATTGCGTACCGCGTATAACCATTCGCTGTTGGCTAGCCCCGGCTCATCGATGCGCAATAGCGCCTCGGTACGTTTGACCACTGGCAGTTTGGCAATCGCCTGTCGAGCGGAGTCATCGATGTGGTTACGTTCCAGGTTGAGTTGAACGGGCTGACCGAGCCGCTCGGACGCGGCAAACCCGTAAAAATTTCGCTCTTTCGCCGCCTGCTGATAGCGTGTCTGGGCTGCCTCGGGGTTGCCTAGCTGCTCATGGGCACGCGCCAGCCAATACTGCCAACGGCTATCTTGCTGTTCGTCTGGCACCATGAGTGCAACCCAACGTATTACTGCGGGCCAATCCTGGTCGGCCAATGCACGCCGCACACGTAACTCCAGTACACGCTGGCTATCAAGGGCAGGCAAGATGCTATCGACCCAGGACTGCGCCAGGGGTACCTCACGAACCAAGGCATAAAAGGCCAATTCCTCTTCGATATCGCGCTGGACGCTAGTGCTCAGGGTCAAATGGGGGGCGATGCGTTGCCAAGTGGATAAGGCGGCGGCGGTATCGGTGCGAGTGAAGCCGCGCATGGCCGTTTGGTAAAACATCGCGGTACCTGAGCACTGCGGGCCGATACAGCGTGGTGTCTGGTCCAGCGCAGTATAATCCTTCTTAACCGTCTCGGCATTTTCCAGGGCGGTCTGCCACTGGCTATCGAGCAAGCGCCCGAGATAGGTCATCAAGCCGGTTTCTCCCGCCTGCCAAGCAAGCATCTTGCGTTCCCAGATATCGGTAGCCGCAATGTCGCCGCTGGCTCTCAAACGATCAAAGAGCGCATTACAGGCGTCGGGTTGTGATTTGCCGACGCGCCATAGCTTGCGTCCCCCTTCAATCGCTTGCTGAGGCTGGGTGCCGACCAGGGCCGTGTAGTAATGGCATTGGCGTGCAGCACCGGAAGGAGGGCCGTCAGCTATCGCCAGCAGGCTGCCGAAGCGTCCGGCATCCCCATAGCGGCTGATGGCCTGGCCACGCATCCATTCGCTCAGGGGTGAGTCCTGGTGGCGTTGGATGAAACCCAGGATCTGGCCGGGTTCCGCTTGGGGTAACCGGCTGCGAAGGCGATGATATTCCACATATCCGCTCAGCTCATGGTCGGCCAGGTCGGCGCTATTCACGTCTTGCCATTGCTGGTTGCGTGCAGCTTCCAAAGCGTCGCGCATGGTTGAATCAGAGGCTGCCTGTGAGGTTGTCGAGGCGCCTAGCAGCAAGCCGGCGCAGAGCACCCAGGCAATTTTTTTCAACGGTAGGACGGGCATGAGCGGTTCCTCTGGAGCATAAAGACAGGAGCCCCTCCACTGAACTTCGGAGGGCGAAAAAGTTCTGATATTCACATCTGAGACGGAGAATTCAATACGATGACCCCATTATCCACGTGGTGGCTCTGGCGTCGCCTTAAATCCCGCAGTTGGGCACTTAAGCGCATTGCGCGTGCCCTAAAGCTGTTTTTCCCCATGACGCGCGACGTGGTTCGCGGTGATTTTCGGCCGGTGCCCTGGAAGGCTTTCGGTTACATGGCGGCGGCTTTAGCTTACCTGGTGATGCCGTTCGATCTGATTCCCGATTTTCTGGTGCTGATAGGCCTGGTGGATGATGTGTTCATCGTTGGTTGGTTGCTCAATCAGGTGGATAAACACCTGGAACAGTATCGTGTCTGGAAAACTGCCTTAGATTCGCTTGATTCTACAGATTCGCAGTAACGCAAGCGCTCATAGTGGATTGAATCATTGCTTGAAAAGTCGTCACCCACCCCCATATCACGCTCAGGTTTTTACGCCGCAACATCATGACGATTGTCATCCGGTCATGATGTGCCGCTCCTCCCCAATGATAGACGAGGACTGATGCATGACGACTGCAACACATGAAGAAACGCTGGGTTTCCAGACCGAAGTCAAACAGCTTCTGAATTTGATGATTAATTCCCTGTATTCGAATCGGGAGATTTTCCTGCGTGAGCTGATTTCCAACGGTGCCGATGCCTGCGACAAGTTACGCTACGCCGCTCTCGACAACGATGCGTTGTATGAAAATGATAGTGAACTGCGTATCGAGATCGAACACGATCATGACACCAATACCGTGACCGTGCGTGATAACGGGATCGGGATGAACCGTGATGAGGTGATCAGTAACCTGGGCACTATCGCACGCAGCGGTACCGCCGAGTTTCTTCAGCAGCTTTCCGGTGAACAGCAAAAAGATGCCAATCTGATTGGCCAGTTCGGGGTCGGCTTCTATTCTTCCTTCATCGTCGCCGATGAAGTCACCGTTCGCACGCGCAAGGCGGGTAGTGACCATGCTGAAGGCATCGAATGGCGCTCCAAAGGCGAAGGTGAATTCACCGTTGCGCAAATCGAGCGCGAGCTCCACGGTACGGAAATCATCTTGCACCTGAAAGAGGATGCCCGGGAATTTGCCGACGATTATCGGTTGCAGGGGCTGGTGCGCAAATATTCGGACCATATCGAAGTGCCGGTGCGCATGCCCAAGCTCGAGACGGCCAAGGACGATGAAGGCAACCCCATCGAGGGCAGCGAAGTCGTCACCTGGGAGACCGTCAATGAAGCGACGGCCTTGTGGGTGCGCCCCAAGAGCGATATCAGTGACGACGAATACAAGGCCTTCTACAAGCACGTCGCCCACGACTTTAACGATCCGCTGACCTGGAGTCACAACAAGGTGGAAGGCAAGCTTGAGTATACAAGCTTGCTGTACGTGCCCAGCCGGGCACCGTTCGATCTTTACGAGCGTGACGGTGCGCGTGGCGTGAAGCTGTATGTGCAGCGTGTCTTCATCATGGACGATGCCGAGCAGTTCCTGCCGCTGTATCTGCGTTTCATCAAGGGAGTGCTGGATACCCGCGACCTGTCGTTGAACGTGTCTCGTGAATTGCTCCAGCAAGATCCCAAGGTCGACAAGATCAAGGGTGCCCTGACCAAGCGTGGTCTGGATATGCTCGAGAAGCTTGCCAAGGACAAGGAGCAGTACCAGACCTTCTGGAATACCTTCGGCAGCGTGCTCAAGGAAGGCCCGGGCGAAGACGCCGCCAACCGCGAAAAGATCGCCGAGCTGCTGCGCTTTGCCACGACGCATACCGACATCGCGATCCAGAATCAGTCGCTTGCTGATTATGTCGAGCGGATGAAGGAAGGCCAGCAGAAGATCTATTACATCGTGGCGGATAGCTTCAATGCCGCCAAGAGCAGCCCGCACCTGGAGATTTTCCGCAAGAAGGGCATCGAAGTACTGTTGCTCTCGGATCGTGTCGATGAGTGGCTGATGAACCATCTTACCGATTTCGACGGCAAATCCTTTGCCGACGTGGCCAAGGGCGAGCTGGATCTCGGCGATGTAGAAGACGAGGAAGAAAAGAAGGCCCAGGAGGAAACCGCCAAATCCAAGGAAGAGCTGGTCAAGCAGGTCAAGGATGCCTTGGGGGCTAGCGTGCAAGAGGTCAAGGTGACGAATCGTCTGACCGATTCTCCCGCCTGTGTGGTATTGCCCGAGCATGAAATGGGCTTTCAGATGCGGCGTATCATGGAAGCGGCCGGCCAGACCTTGCCTGAAGTCAAGCCGATTCTGGAACTCAATCCTTCGCATCCTCTGGTGGCACGTCTGGAAAGCACTGAAGGCGAGCGTTTCACCGAGCTTGCGCACATCCTGCTCGATCAGGCGATCATTGCCGAAGGCGGCCATCTCGATGACCCCGCGACGTATGTCAAACGCTTGAATAGCTTGCTGACTGCCTGATGTATTACTAACGCCTATTGCGGCCCGCTTGGATCACCAAGCGGGCCGTTTGTTTTGATAGGGTAGGGAGTAAAGTAGACACTTCGTTCAGTGAGATAGCTTCAGGAAACCGTCATGTCTGAGCAACAGATCAAGGTCGCCGTGTTGGGCGGCGGAAGTTTCGGCACCGCGCTGGCGAGCATTGCTGCCGACAATGGCGCTCGGGTGCGCCAATGGATGCGGGATGCGGCGCTGGTTGAGCAGATCAACCGCGAGCATCGAAATGGGCGCTATCTACCCAATTACGCCATGAATCCCGCGGTCGAGGCATCGACCGAGATGGCTCAGGTGCTCGAAGATGCCGAGCTGGTACTGATTGCGATTCCCTCGAAAGCGTTCCGTAGTGTGGTGCAAACTGCCAAACCCTGGCTCAAACCGGAGCATATTCTGGTAAGCACTACCAAGGGCATCGAGCAGGATAGCTTTTTGCTGATGAGCCAAGTGCTTGAGCAGGAAACTGGCTTTACCCATATCGGGGTGATCGCCGGCCCCAACCTGGCCTCGGAAATTGCCGACAAGCAACTCACGGCTACCGTCATTGCCAGCTACGATGCCCTGACCCGCACTCGTGTCCAGCAGGCGCTTGGGTGTGGTTATTTTCGCGTCTACGCCAGCAACGACCGCCATGGGGTCGAGCTGGCGGGGGCGCTTAAGAATATCTACGCGATTGCAGCCGGCATGGCAGCTGCACTGGGCATGGGTGAAAACACCCGCAGCATGCTGATGACAAGAGCCTTGGCGGAGATGAGTCGGTTTGCCGTGGTTCAGGGTGCCAATCCCATGACGTTTCTCGGTTTGGCGGGTGTAGGCGACTTGATCGTCACCTGTTCTTCCAATCTCTCGCGTAATTATCGTGTGGGCTACGCCCTGGGAAAGGGCGATTCGCTCGAGCAGGCAGTCGAGTCTCTGGGCCAGGTCGCCGAAGGGGTCAATACCGTGCGCCTGGTATGCGCCAAGGCACGCGAAGCGGGTGTTTACATGCCGCTCGCCGAAGGCCTTTATAAAGTATTGTTCGAAGGCGTTCCCGCTCGTGACATGGCGGGTTACTTGATGCTCGGGGAGCAAAGCAGTGACGTGGAGTTCATCCTGCCTCGAGAGGCAGTCCAGCAAGCTCATCGTGAATCAGGCGAGTGGCGTGAATGAATAACCGCCGTATCAAGATGAATGGAGATGCTACCAATACGTTATTGATCATGCGCCATGCAGAGGCTGCCATGGGCGTGCCGGATGCAGAACGTCGCTTGACGCTGCGCGGTGCGCAACAGGCTGAGCAGGTGGCCGCCTGGCTGGCTGGGTGCGCTGAGCAGGGCGAATTGGCAGGACTGCGGCTTCTGGCAAGCCCTTATCATCGTGCCCAGCAAACCGCTCAGGCGGTCGGTAGAGCATTGAACGTAACGGTGGAAACGCTGGGACTGATCACGCCCGAGGATAACCCGCGCGAGGTCAACGAATGGTTGCTGGCCCAGCCGGAACGTCAGCCGTTGCTGCTGGTGAGTCATATGCCGTTGGTGGCTGATCTGACCGGCTTGATGGTGGAAGGGCGGCTTGGCTGCGGGCCGGGATTCTCACCCGCCGCCATCGCCGAACTCAAGGCCGAGGTCTGGGCGTCGGGCTGTGCCACCTTGGCCGGTTTTTTCCAGCCCGAGTTGCGCTGAACGCCAAAGGCCGCCGCACATCATGTTCGCGGCGACCTTTGGTTGTTTGCCGAGGAATTGCGTGCCTGGAAGACTTTCGCTTACTTACAGCAGGGCGTCGAGCTTCTCCTTGAGTAGCCCATTGACCTGCTGAGGGTTGGCCGTACCGCGAGAGGCCTTCATTACCTGGCCCACGAAATAACCGATCATCTTGCCGCGTTTTTCCGGTTCGGCATCACAATACTGGGCGACTTGGGCGGGACTGTCGGCGATCACCTGGTCGATCATCGCTTCGATGGCGCCACTGTCGGTAACCTGCTTCAATCCTTGGGCCTCAATCACGTCATCAGCCGAATGTCCCTGGCCGTTCCAGAGTGCTTGGAAGACTTGCTTGGCGGCCTTGCCGCTGATGGTGTCGTCCATCACTCGGCTAACCAGCTCCCCCAGTTGGCGAGCGGAGACCGGGCTTTGGGTAATCACCAGGTTCTCACGATTGAGTGCGCCGGAAAGCTCCCCTTGTACCCAGTTGGCCGCCTGTTTGGCATCGCCGCACACGGTTTTCACTTCCTCGAAGTATTCGGCCATGTCGCGGCTGGCCGAAAGCACGCCAGCGTCATAGGCAGAAAGCCCCAGCTCACGCTCGAAACGTTCACGCTTGGCGGCGGGAAGTTCCGGCAATTGGCCACGCAGATGCTCCACGTAGGCTTGATCAAGCACCACCGGCAAGAGGTCAGGGCAAGGGAAGTAGCGGTAGTCGTTGGCTTCTTCCTTGGTGCGCATGCTACGGGTTTCATCACGTTCAGGATCGTACAGCCGAGTTTCCTGGATGACCTTGCCGCCATCTTCGATCAGCTCGATCTGACGCTCGACCTCGAAGGCGATAGCGCGCTCGACGAAGCGAAAGGAGTTGACGTTCTTGACTTCCGCGCGGGTGCCCAGGCTGGCTTGACCCTGAGGACGTACCGAGACGTTGACGTCGCAACGCATCGAGCCTTCGGCCATGTTGCCGTTGGAGATGCCCAGATAGGTCACGATCGAGTGAATGGCCTTGAGGAAGGCGGCGGCCTCCTTGGCGTTGCGCATGTCGGGTTCGGAGACGATCTCGAGCAGTGGAGTGCCGGCGCGGTTCAGGTCGATCCCGGTCATGCCGTGAAAGTCTTCATGTAATGATTTCCCGGCATCTTCCTCCAGGTGGGCATGATGAATGCGGATGGGCTTGGTGCTGCCATCCTCAAGGCTGACTTCCACTTCCCCCGGGCCCACGATGGGGTGATACATCTGGCTGGTCTGGTAGCCCTTGGGCAGGTCCGGGTAGAAGTAGTTCTTGCGATCGAACACCGATACCTCGGGAATCTGTGCATGAACCGCCAGGCCGAACTGCACAGCCATGGATACGGCTGCTTCATTGAGCACCGGCAGTACCCCTGGGAGCCCTAGGTCCACTGCGCAGGCCTGAGTGTTGGGCTCGGCGCCGAACGCCGTGGAGGCACCGGAAAAGATCTTGGAGCGGGTGGCAAGTTGAACGTGGACCTCAAGCCCGATCACGGTTTCCCATTGCATCATGCGTTCTCCTTGGCAAAGGCGGGGCGTTGGCGGTGCCAGTCGGTCGCCTGTTGGAACTTGTGGGCTACGTTAAGCAGTTGCGCTTCGGCAAAGTGGGTGCCCAGAATCTGCAAGCCTACCGGACGATTGCCGACAAACCCTGCCGGTACACTGATGCCGGGAATGCCCGCCAGGTTAACGGAAATGGTGTAGATATCCTGGAGGTACATCGATACCGGGTCTTTCTTGGCGCCGAGGTCGAAAGCCGGGCTGGGGGAGGCAGGCCCCATCAGAACGTCGACCTCTTCGAAAGCATCCAGGAAATCTTGACGAATCAAGCGGCGTACCTGCTGGGCTTTCTTGTAGTAGGCATCGAAGAAACCTTCGGACAGCGTGTGGGTGCCGATCAGGATGCGACGTTTCACCTCGTCGCCAAAACCTTCATCGCGAGAGCGCTTGTAGAGATCGGTCAAGTCCAGCGGGTTTTCGCAGCGATGGCCGAAGCGCACGCCGTCATAGCGCGCCAGGTTCGAGGAAGCTTCCGCCGGAGCAATGACGTAATAGGCCGGAATCGCGTAATGCGTATGCGGCAGGCTAACCTCGCGTACTGTGGCACCCAGGGATTCATATACCCTGACTGCTTCGCGCACGGCAGCTGCTACGTCGGCATCCAGTCCATCGCCGAAATATTCTTTGGGCAGGCCGATCTTGAGTCCGGAAAGCGGCGCGTCGAGGGTTTCCAGATAATCGGGTACCCCGCGGGCCAGACTGGTGGAATCACGCAGGTCGTGGCCGGCGATATGATTCAGCAAGTGAGCGCAATCTTCCGCAGTGCGGGCCATCGGGCCTGCTTGGTCGAGGCTCGATGCATAGGCAATGATGCCATAGCGCGATACTCGGCCGTAGGTAGGCTTGAGCCCGGTGATGCCACAGAATGCCGCTGGCTGGCGAATCGAGCCGCCGGTATCGGTGCCCATGGCGGCGGGCACCAAACCCGCCGCGACCGCCGCGGCACTGCCGCCGGAGCTGCCGCCGGGTACGGCGGAAAGATCCCAGGGGTTTTTCACCGGCCCATAGAAGCTCGACTCGTTCGAGGAGCCCATGGCAAACTCATCCATGTTGGTCTTGCCCAGTGACACCGTGCCGGCGGCATTGAGTTTTTCCACCACGGTGGCGTTATAGGGGGCAATGAAGGTATCCAGCATCTTCGAGCCGCAGCTGGTCTTGACTCCCTCGGTACAGAAGATGTCCTTGAGTGCTAGCGGGACACCCGTCAACAGGCCGGCATTGCCCTTGGCGCGGGCCTGGTCAGCGGCATCTGCCGCTTTCAGGGCCTGCTCGGCGGTCACTGTGATAAAACTGTTCAGTTTGCCGTCGAGGCGTTCGATACGTTGCAGATAATGGTAGGTCAGCTCGCGGCTGGAGAGCTCGCCGCCGGCCAAGGCCGCCGCGAGTTGGGTGACTGTCTTGTCATGCATGGCCCAGAGGCTCCATCAAGGTTGCCGAAGAAAAATACAGGCAGCAAAGGCGCGTGCTCGGCGTCATTCCACCACACGCGGGACGAGGTACAGGCCGTTTTCCACGGCGGGGGCCGAGTACTGGAACGTATCGCGTTGGCTTGACTCGGTGACTTCGTCGGCGCGTAAGCGCTGGGTGGCATCCAGGGGATGGGCCAGGGGGACAACGCCTTCGGTGTCCAGGCCTTGGAGTTGATCGACCATCTCCAGAATACGGTTCAGGTCGTCGACGAAGCCGCGAGCCTGGTCGTCACTGACAGCGAGCCGGGCCAGGTGCGCAGCCCGACGCACATGAGAATCTTCAAGCGCCATGATCGAAATGTCCTCGCGAACGTGGGTGAAAACACATCTCCAGACGAGATGTCGAAAAATCGTGGTCAAAAGATCCTGCTCGATGGTGACATCGACTATCACAGGAAAATAACCGCAAAAGGTACCACATATTGGCCCCAACGGGCAGCGTGGCACGCGACTCATGCTTGCTGCCGGGGGGTTGCGGTGATACCGTTTGCGTCCGCACAGGGTTCCCGGTCTGCACTAGGTAATAACGTCCATGTTCAAACGCTTGAGGGGGCTGTTCTCCAGCGATCTATCGATCGATCTGGGTACGGCCAATACACTGATTTATGTACGCGGTCGGGGCATCGTGCTCGACGAACCATCCGTGGTGGCCATTCGCCAGTCCGGTAACATGCGTAGCGTGGCCGCTGTGGGTACGGATGCCAAGCGCATGTTGGGACGTACACCCGGCAATATTACCGCGATTCGTCCCATGAAAGACGGAGTCATTGCTGATTTCACCGTCACCGAGCAGATGCTTCAACACTTCATCCGCAAGGTACATCAAAGCACCTTCCTGACGCCCAGCCCGCGTGTACTGGTATGTGTGCCATGCATGTCGACCCAGGTGGAACGCCGCGCGATTCGTGAATCTGCTGAAGGCGCAGGCGCCCGTGAAGTGTTTCTGATCGAAGAGCCCATGGCGGCAGCGATCGGAGCAGGCTTGCCGGTGGATGAAGCCCAGGGCTCGATGGTAGTGGATATTGGTGGCGGTACCACCGAAATTGCGATCATCTCGCTCAATGGCGTGGTGTATTCCGAGTCGATCCGTGTTGGTGGTGACCGCTTTGATGAAGCCATCACCGCCTATGTTCGGCGCCATTTCGGCAGTTTGATCGGTGAGGCCACGGCCGAGCGCATCAAGGAAGAGATCGGATGTGCCTACCCAGGCGGCGAGCTGCGCGAGATCGACGTGCGCGGGCGCAATCTGGCCGAAGGCATTCCGCGCAGCTTTACGCTCAATTCCCATGAAATCCTGGAAGCTTTACAGGAAACCTTGGGGTCGATTATCGCCGCAGTGAAAAGCGCTCTGGAACAATCGCCGCCCGAGCTTGCCTCCGACATCGCCGAACGTGGCTTGGTGTTGACCGGCGGTGGGGCGCTGCTGCGTGACCTTGACAAGCTGATTGCCGAAGAAACCGGCTTGCCGGTGATCGTGGCGGAAGATCCTTTGACCTGCGTGGCACGCGGCGGCGGCAAAGCGCTGGAAATGATCGACCAACATGCTTTTGAACTGTTATCCAGCGACTAAGCGTTTAACTGCATCGATCTAGATAGCGGTCAACCGCGGGGGAACTGCCTATCAAACCGCTGTTCTCGCATGGACCACTGCCCGGCTATCGGTTGTTCTTCTGTGCTCTGGCAGCGGGTGCGTTGATGTTTGCCGACCAGCGTTTCACGCGGATGGAAGACGTACGTGCCCAGCTTTCCATGGTGGTGGCGCCCATCCAGTGGGTGGTCAGCGTACCCAGTGACTTGCTCAACTGGGGAGCGCTTGCGCTCTCCGATCAGCGTGCTCTGGTAGAAGAAAACCGCTATTTACGTGAGCATATCCTGACACTTTCCCATCGTGCCCAGCGCATGGCCAGCCTGACCGCCGAAAATGTGCAATTACGTGAATTGTTGGGTGCAGCGCAGCGTAAGGATGTGCCGTATATGACGGCAGAGCTGTTATCTCTGGATAATGATCCCTTCAGCCATCAGATGGTCATTGATCGCGGGCACCGCAACGGCGCCTACGTGAGTCAACCGGTGATTGATGCCTCCGGCCTGGTGGGGCAGATTACGGCGGTATCCGCTTATTCCAGCCGAGTGTTGATGCTGGCAGATGCCAGCCATGCCTTGCCAGTACAGGTCAACCGCAATGGTCTGCGTTTCATTGTCCAGGGGGCGGGGCGCTACGGTAGCTTGAATGTGCTGCATGTGCCGGATACCGCTGATATTCGTGAAGGCGACTTGCTCATCACATCGGGCCTGGCAGGACGGTTCCCAGTAGGATACCCGGTAGCGAAGGTCACCGAAGTTTATCACGACCCTGGCCAGCCATTCGCCCGTGTCACCGCTCAGCCGATGGCGCAGTTGCAACGTTCGCGACACTTCCTGTTACTGTTTCCGGCAAAGCAAAAACCCATAGAAGAAATTGCATGGGATGAAACCTTGATTCTCTCGGGAAATGCACTGCGTGCCGCGCTAAGGGTGGCCTCCCAACGTTCTGCCGGTAACGCCGGGGAGGCGAGATAATGGCGCGTGCTCCGGTGATTTCCTGGGCGGTGATCTGGTTGAGCTTGTTGCTGGCGCTTTGCTTGCAGGTCATGCCATTGGCGGAGGGCTGGCAGGTATTTCATCCTGACTGGCTGGGGTTGACGTTAATCTATTGGTGCATGCGTACACCGGACAGAGTCGGGGTTTATCACGGCTTTGTATTGGGGATACTGCTGGACCTGATAGAAGGCACTGCCTTGGGACAAAATGCCTTGGCCCTTGCGTTGTTGGCCTTTCTATGTGCCTTGTTGTACCCGCGTTTTCGTGCTTACTCCCTACTCCAGCAAGCGGTGCTGGTGCTGGTGCTGCTGGGTATCGTGCAATTGGCGGAGCAATGGCTGCGTACCTTGATCGGCGAGTTTTCGATTCACTTGGCCTTCTTGATTCCTTCCTTGATCAGTGCTGCGCTGTGGCCGTGGTTGGCTACGTTGTTCAAGGCGCTGGAACAGCGGTTGGCAAGAACCCACTAGGAGAACCAGGAGCTGACATGCCGCATCCTCAATTCCCGGTGTTATGCTTGGCATCGGCATCACCGCGGCGCAAAGCATTATTGGCCTCCATCGGCGTGAAGGTGGACATCATCGCCTGTGATGTCGATGAGACCCTGCTGCCAGGTGAGGTGAGCGTTGATTATGTGATCCGCTTGGCAATGGCCAAGGCCTCGGCGGCTATCCCGAGCACCGACTTGCCAATTCTTGGTTCGGACACTGCCGTGGTGCTTGACGACTGTGTGCTGGGTAAGCCGCAGGATGCTGATCATGCGGCTGCCATGCTGCGCTCACTTTCCGGGCGCAGCCATGACGTCGTGACAGCCGTGGCGGTCCATGGACCAGGGGGAATGCTAACCGCCTGTGTCACGACTCAAGTGACGATGCGCCGTTTGAGTGAAGCTGAGATTGCAGCCTATTGGCGTACCGGCGAGCCACAGGATAAAGCCGGTGGCTATGCGATTCAGGGCAAAGCGGCGATTTTTGTCGAGCGTATCGCCGGTAGCCACTCTGCCGTGGTCGGGTTGCCGCTTTACGAAACCGCCGAGCTTTTAAGCCGGCAAGGTGTACCGCTGTGGGACGGCGCATGGGAGCATGATGCGGGCTTGCCATGCTGACGCAGCCCTGTAAATTAACCGAACCCAGAAGTGAAATCGAACCTACAAGGAATTTTGCATGAGCGGCGAAGTCCTCATCAACCTGACGCCAATGGAAACCCGGGTCGCGGTCGTCGAAAATGGCGTATTGCAAGAAGCGTTGATCGAGCGTTCACGACGTCGCGGCATTGTCGGAAATATCTACAAAGGCAAGGTGGTGCGCGTGCTTCCGGGCATGCAAGCAGCATTTATCGATATCGGCCTGGATCGTGCGGCTTTCATTCATGCCCATGAAGTCATGCCGTCAGGCACGCCCCCCGACGAACAGTTGACCATCGGCCAGTTGCTTCACGAAGGCCAGGCATTGGTGGTGCAGGTCACCAAGGACCCGATTGGTTCCAAGGGTGCTCGCCTGACCACGCATCTCTCGATTCCTTCGCGTTACCTTGTTTACATGCCGGACTCAGCCAACCACGGCGTGTCGCAACGCATCGAAGATGAATCTGAGCGCGAACGTCTTCGGGAATTGCTGATCGGCAGTGTTGCCGAGCAAACCCTGGAGGTCCAAGGGGGGTTCATTGTGCGTACCGCTGCCGAAGGGGTAAGCCAGACGGAGCTGGCCAGCGACATGTATTTCCTGTTGCGGCTTTGGCGCAAGATCAGTGAGCGCAAGATTACCGCCACTCCCGGCGCAGTGATTTATGACGACCTCCCTTTGTTCATGCGTACCCTGCGCGACGTCATGCGTGACGAGATCGAGAAGGTGCGTATCGATTCCCGGGAAAATTTTGCCAAGCTGGTGGAATTCGCCGAAGAATTCATGCCCACCGCCGTGGAACGCATCGAGTATTATCCGGGGGAACGACCGATTTTCGATCTCTACAGTGTGGAGGACGAAATACAGAAAGCTCTGGGGCGCAAGGTGCAGCTCAAGTCAGGCGGCTATCTGGTGATAGATCCTACCGAGGCCATGACTACCATTGACGTCAATACCGGCGGCTATGTTGGGCATCGCAATCTTGAAGAGACGATCTTCAAGACCAACTTGGAGGCGGCCAACGCCATTGCCCGCCAGTTACGCTTGCGTAATCTGGGAGGGATCATCATCATCGATTTCATCGATATGGAAGATACCGAACACCAGCGCCAAGTGCTGCGGGTGCTCGAGAAGGCATTGGAGCGCGACCACGCCAAGACCAAATGCACCGGTGTCACCGAGCTGGGCCTGGTGCAGTTGACGCGTAAGCGTACTCGGGAAAGCCTGGAGCAGACCCTGTGCGAGGCATGCCCCACTTGCGCCGGTCGAGGTACCTTGAAAACACCGGAAACCGTCTGTTATGAAATTTTCCGGGAAATCCTGCGGGAAGAACGCGCCTATAATGCGGATACCTACATGGTGCTGGCCTCGCAGGCGGTGGTCGATCGGCTTCTGGATGAAGAATCAGCGGCAGTGGCCGACCTTGAAGTCTTCATTGGCAAGACCATTCGATTTCAAGTGGAGCTGCATTATTCCCAGGAGCAGTACGACATCGTGCTGATGTAATCCATGATGAGGCGTTCGCTGGTGCGTTGGGGGTTGGCACTGCTGGCTGTGGTATTGGGAGGCCTTGCGGTACTGCTAGTGGTTCTACGCCTGCTCATGAGCCAGGCGGATGCCTTGATACCCCACATCGAGACCTTGCTGGAAGCCCGCATCGGCGCTTCTGTAAAGATCGACCATCTTTCCTTGCAACTGGCCCGCAATGATCCGCTCATGCGCCTTTCCGGGGTGCATGTCACTACCGCGGAAGGCGAAACGTTGCTGGCGCTGGAGCAGGCGAAGCTGCGGCTGGATACGTTTGCCACGCTGGGCACCATGGCGCCGGTCTTCAACGATGCCCGCATAAGCGGTCTGGCAGTGCATCTTTATCAACAGGACGAAGGCGCCCGCTGGTACTGGCCGGGCACTACCGAACTGCCGCTTGAGTATGAGCTGGATCTGGAAACGCTGGACGCCTGGGCTGCACTGATCCTGCGCCAGCGTCTATGGGTTCAGGAAACCAGCATCGTGCTGCATGGCCGTCAACGAACAGTCACCTTGCTGGCACCTGAGTTGCTGATGAGTGGGGATTATCGCCGTACCCGCCTGGAAGGTACCTTGGAAATCGCTCGGCAGGATGCGCCTGGGCAAGTCGTCGAAAATTGGCCTGCGGTACAGATGCAGGTGGAAGTACAGCCGGGAAAGCACGGTTTCCGCGATTTCTCCGCCGCCCTGCAACTGGATATGCAACTGGATAACTTGCGCACCCTGGCACAGTTGTTATTACCCGCACGAAGCCCGCAATTGCAGCATGCCAGCGGCGAGGCGCGCCTCTGGGGGCGCTGGCAGGCAGGTGCGCTTGCCGATGCCCGTATCGATCTCGATATGTCTCACTTGGCCTTGCGCCATCAAACCCAAGAGGCCGTACTGCGTGATATTCATGCTCAAGGCCAGTGGTTGCGGCGGGGCGACGGGGGTGAAGCCTGGCTGGAAGGCGATGCTGACACGGTTGACTGGATGCAACCGACAGAATCGGGCGATGTCGGCCCGGCACTGCCGCACCATTGGTACCTGATCCATGACCCGGATGGCTGGGAAGTACGCACCAGCGAGTTTGAGCTGTCGTCACTAGCGGCCTGGCGTGAGCACGTTCCGTTGCCTGAAGCCTTGTCGCGGGTAGTGGCGACACTGGCGCCGCGAGGCCAAGTGAGCGGGCTAAGTCTGGGACATCGCCATGATCAGTGGGAAGCCACGGCAGCTATCAGCGGCCTTGAAGCATCCCCTTGGGGGCATGTGCCGGGCGGCGGCCCCCTGGATGCCTGGGTCGAAGCCCGGGATTTGCGCGGCAGGGTCTTATTCAATAGTGACGGGGCCAGTACCCTGTATTTCCCTAATATCTTTTCGGCGCCCATGACATTGAATCATGCTCAAGGGGAAGTGCAGTGGGTCTACGATGGCCCCGACAGCCTGATCAGTGGCAGGAACCTGCTGGTTGATTGGGAAGGCGCCCGGGTCCAGGGCGGGTTCGGTCTGGTCACTGGAAAGCCGCGAGGTCACTTTGGCTTGGATATTGCCTTTCGCGACGTTGACGCCGTCGAGCGTCCCTTGGCCCAATGGCTACCCATGGGAATTCTGGGGGAAGACTTGAGTGAATGGTTACTTAGCGACGTGGGGGCTGTAGTAAGAAAGGGAACGTTTTCGTTAAGCCAGCCTTTATTCGAAGGCGTTAACATAGAGGATATAGAGCTGGAATTGGCGCTGGATATTGTCGACGGCTACTTGCCCATCGCTCCCGGCTGGCCGATGCTGGAAGGTATCGAGGGGCACCTGCAATTGAGTAATCAGCGCTTGCAGGCCGTCATCGACAGCGCCCATAGCCATGGAGTGAAGGCTACTTCCGCCGAGGTGCTTTTGGAAGATGGCCAGTTAAGAATCGACGGCAAGGTCGCATCTTCTGTTGAAGAAGCTAGGAACTTTCTGCAAGCCGCCCCTCTGGAAGGCATGCAGGCGTTGGATGATTGGCAGGGAGAAGGGCGTATCAATGCCGACATCGCCTTGAACACCTTCCTTGAAGCACCCGAGGCCCTGCAACTCGAGATCAATGCCCAGCCCCAATTGTCACGGCTGACCTATGAGCCCTTGTCGTTGAACGTCGATCAGGTCGGTGGGATGCTCAGCTGGACTCAGCAAGGGCAGGACGGTGGGCTTGCCGGGCAAATGGCTGGGCGTCTCTGGGAAGGCGATGTCTCGGCGACTATCGACACTCATGAAGACCGTCTGAGCCTGCAGGGTGAGTCCGAAGCGGGAGCCCTGCTACGCTGGGCGGGAGTGCCGCCTGAGAGAACCCAGGCATTGGCGAAGGGGCGCGCCGCCTGGCAGGGGCGACTTGAACTCGAACCCAGCCTGCAGTTACAGCTGAATAGCACCCTGCAAGGCTTGGAATTGATGTTCCCCGCTCCCTTACAAAAGCCCGCTCAAGCCGCCTGGCCATGGTCGATGAAGGTTGATATAGAGAATGGAACCATACAAAGCGAGCTGGCCAATGTAGTGGATTTTCGTGGCCGGCTTCTTGACGAGGGATTGGCTGGAGCGCTCTGGTTGGGTGAGGCAACCCCTCTGCCCGTCGATTGGCCCACCCAGCCCGGCTGGACGGTGAAAGCCAATGTGCCCCGCCTGGAGCCGCTTGACTGGCTCAGCTTGGTCGAGCTCTTTAAAGAGGATATGCCGGTAGAAAACAAACCCGCGAATACTCAGCGAAGCGATTGGCAACTGGCGGTTCAGACGCCTTGCCTGACGTACCAGGATCAGTGCCTAGGGTCGGTGGAGGCTGAGGGCCGCATGAGCCCCGCAGGCATTGAACTCAACCTGAGTGGCAGTCTTGTGGCGGGCCGTGTGCACTATCGCCCTCAGGCAGAAACTCCGCTGGATATTAGCGTAGGCCGCCTGATGCTGGATGATCTGATGGTCTTGTCCGATCAGTTCACAGGTCGGGCAGGCTCGGGCGAAACCGTTTCGGCTACAGCCACTGGCGACGAGCAAGCACAACCCCGTGCCTGGATGAGCGAAATCGAAACCCGTGCATCCGCTGAGCTTAGCGGGATACCCCCCTGGCTTGAGGCGCTACCCGATGGGCGACTGCGGGTGGCGGAAATAGTGCATGAGGAAAAGCGTGTCGGGCCATTGACCGCTTACTGGAAAACGCGTGGCAATCAGTTCACTCTGGCTCCGGTAGGACTAACGTTGGGGCAGATATCGGCGCGTGGCGAGTTGCGCTGGGAAGGTGATGCCACCAAGAGTCGCACCCATGTGGACCTCACCTTGCAAGGCGGTGATATCGGCACCGCCTTGGCACGGCTGGCGCAACCCAATGTCATGCACAGCCGGCGGACCAATCTGGCAACCCGACTGACCTGGCCGGGCGCCCCATGGGAATTGGAACTCAGCCGATCTGAAGGCGAATTGTCCATCGAGCTGCATGATGGGCGTTTTCTCAATATCGAATCGACGCCTGTTGAACTTATCGGCTTGTTGAACTTTGATAATCTAGTGCGCCGTTTACGCCTGGACTTCTCCGATGTCATCGGGCAGGGAACCGTTTTCAACCGTGTGCACGGCAGCGTCGATATTGCTGATGGCGAATTGACCACTCGAGAGGTATTGGAAATCGATACACCAGCCACCACCTACACCATGGCGGGCACTGTCGATCTTATACGTCGGGAACTCGACCAACGCTTGGGCGTCAGATTGCCCATCAGTCAAAGCATGCCACTTGCCGCGCTCATTGCGGGAGGACCGCTGGCGGGAGGAGCCTTCTTTATCGCTCACCAGCTGTTTGGTGACGCTATCAATCGGGCGACAACGATCTATTACCGCGTGCGTGGCCCTTGGGCGGCGCCGCAAATCACTTTGGAAGGTACTCAATGACCCCAGACAATGCCATGTTGGAAACAGCCGTCACCACCTTGTTGACCCCGGGAGGCTTGGATCTCGACGCACTGGAGACGGGACTCTCGCATGCGCTGGGGGCAGGAGTGGACTATGCCGATCTATACTTTCAACGCACTTGGCAGGAAGGCTGGGTACTTGAAGACGGTGAGGTAAAAGAAGCCAGCTACAACATCGATGGCGGGGTGGGTGTGCGTGCTCTGGCCGGTGAAAAGACCGGTTTTGCCTACTCGAATCAAATCACTGCCGATGCCTTGGCGGACACCGGACGTACCGCTGCAGGTATCGTGCGTAGCGGCCAGCGGCTACCTGGCCAGGCTGTGGCCACCTCAACAGCTACGTCACGCTATACCGGCCTTGACCCTCTCGCCGGCCTGACTGCCGAAGACAAAGTGGCGATGCTCAAGCTGGCGGATCGCGTCGCGCGTAGCGCCGACCCCAGCATCAGCCAGGTAAGCGCTTCGCTTTCGGGAACCTACGAAGTCGTTCTGGTACGTGCCAGTGACGGCACCCTAGGGGCGGATATCCGTCCCTTGGTGCGTTTCAACGTCAGCGTGATCGCGGTCAAGGATGGCCGCCGTGAGCGGGGCAGTGCCGGAGGCGGAGGACGCTTTTCCATGGCCCGCTTGCGCGACGACAACGTGGCTGAAACCTATGCCCGTGAAGCGGTACGTCAGGCACTGGTCAACCTTGAGGCCGTGGCCGCCCCGGCGGGACAGATGCCGGTAGTGCTGGGTCCCGGCTGGCCGGGCATTTTGCTGCATGAAGCCGTCGGTCATGGCCTGGAAGGGGATTTTAACCGCAAGGGCAGCTCGGCATTTGCCGGGCGCATGGGCCAGCGCGTGGCCGCCAAGGGCGTGACCGTAGTGGATGATGCCACGCTCGATGGTCGTCGTGGATCGCTGAGCATGGACGACGAGGGCACGCCCGGCCAGTACACCCCCTTGATCGAAGATGGCATTCTCACCGGTTATATGCAGGACAAGGTGAACGCACGGCTCATGGGCATGGCGCCGACGGGCAATGCCCGGCGCGAGTCCTTTGCCGATCTGCCGATGCCACGCATGACCAACACCTACATGCTGGCCGGTCAGGACGAGCCGCAGGACATTATCCGGAGTGTTAAAAGAGGCATTTATGCGGTCAGCTTCGGTGGCGGCCAGGTGGATATCACCTCTGGTAAGTTCGTGTTTTCCGCAAGCGAAGCCTACCTGATCGAAGACGGCAGGATTACCGCTCCGGTCAAGGGAGCGACCTTGATCGGTAATGGCCCGGAAGCCATGGGCCGGGTCTCGATGATCGGCCACGACATGGCACTGGATACCGGTATTGGCGTATGTGGAAAGGAAGGGCAGGGCGTACCGGTGGGTGTCGGTCAGCCCACCTTGAAACTTGATGAGCTGACCGTAGGGGGAACCCAGTCTTAACGCTTTTCGCGTTACAGGTCAGCGCTTTCGCGAAGGAATTTGAACAGCTTGCGGGCGCTGGTCGGTGGTTTGGCCTGGTCGCGTTCACGGCGTGCGTTGCGTATCAACTGACGGAGCGTTTGGCGATCCGTGTCGGGATAGTCTGCCATGAAGGCATCTATTGCCGAGTCGTCTTCCTCGATCAGGCGGTCGCGCCATTTTTCCAGGCGATGAAAGGCATGATCACGCTGCTGTTGTTCCTGGTCGACACTGTCAAACACCGCTTGGATCGCGACCAGGTCTTCCTTGCGGATCAGTTTGCCGACGTATTGCATGTGTCGCCGGCGCCCTTCATGGGAGCGGATGCGTGACGTTTCCTCGATGGCACGCAGCATGTCATCGGAAAGCGGAAACCGTGCCAACTCAGCGGGTTTCATGGCAATCAGGTTTTCCCCCAGTTCCTGCAGGGCGTGCATTTCACGCTTGAGCTGCGATTTGCTGGGGCGTTCTTGTTCATCGTTTTCGATGAAGTCAGGGCGTTTTTTGGACATGATGTGGCTCGTTAACGAATTCAGGTTGCGGCAGTATATCAGGCCGCAAGCGACAGCATTCACCTGCCGAGGATTCTCGGCTGAGGAAGGAGAAAAACATGACACAAGCGTTTGATGCGCCGGCGCAGCAACAGCTGCTGGAAACGCGTGCCGAAGAGGCGTTGGCACTGGCCAAACAGTTGGGTGCAGATGCCTGCGAGGTTGGGGCAAGTGTCGATCAAGGCGTGGGTGTCAGTGTGCGTCTGGGCGAAGTCGAAACCGTCGAGCTGTCCCGAGATCAAGGTATCGCCGTCACGGTATATGTCGGTATGCGCAAAGGGAGTGCTTCCTCAACCGATGCCGGGCAGGCGTCAATTCGTGCAGCGGTGGAAAAAGCCATGGCGATTGCGCGCTACACCGGCGAAGACCCAGCGGCAGGTCTGGCGGATGCTGCATTGATGGCCACGGATTTCCCCGATTTAAACGTCCATCACCCTTGGGAGCTGAGTACCGAGCAGGCTATTGAAATAGCGCTTGCCTGCGAAAGCGCCGGTCGCGGCGTCGAAGGCATCACCCATTCTGAGGGCGCGTCCCTTTCGACAGGAGAAGGCGTGCGGGTCTATGCCAATAGCCATGGGTTCCTGGGGAGTCAGAAAGGCAGCCGTCACTCACTCTCCTGCATGTTGATTGCCCAGGACGGCAGCGGCATGCAGCGTGACTATGATTACACCTCGGCCCGCGACCCACGACAGTTACAGGACCCCGAAGCGGTTGGGCGGCAGGCAGCTGAGCGAACGCTGCGCCGGCTTGGTGGAAGGCGTCCCAGGACCGGCCGTTTTCCGGTACTCTTCGACCCGAGCCTGGCGGCTGGTCTGGTAGGCAATCTGATGGGCGCCCTGGCCGGCGGCGCTCTGTATCGCCAAGCGTCATTCTTGTGTGACCGCCTGGGAGATCCTTTGTTTCCCGACTGGTTCTCCTTAAGCGAACGGCCCATGGAGGTCGGCGCCATGGCCAGTTCGCCGTTCGATAACGAAGGTGTACAAACGCGCAATAACTGTTTTATCGATCGGGGACGCCTGGAAAGTTATATGCTCTCGAGCTATAGCGCTCGACGCCTGGAAATGCAGACCACGGGCAATGCCGGGGGAGCTCGGAATCTACGTATCTCGGCACCGTTAAGCGCACCGCAAGACTTGCTGCAAAAAATGGGGCGTGGGGTATGGGTGACGGAATTGATGGGACAAGGGGTCAATGGCGTCACCGGGGACTACTCTCGCGGTGCTACCGGCTTCTGGGTGGAAGATGGCAAGGTCCAGTATCCCATTGAAGAGTTCACCATCGCCGGTAACCTCGAACAGATGTTCAGTGGCTTGGTAGGTATCGGTAACGACACCGATACGCGAGGCAGCATTCACACTGGCAGCTGGTTGATTGATGAAATGACAGTGGCCGGCGACCAGGAAACTCGCTAGGCGTCTTCATCGAAGCGGGCGTCAAAGAGTTCCTGGATCGCTTCGAGTGCCTGTTCTGCATCGTCGCCTTCTGCGCTTATTGTAAGTTCGGTGCCACAGGGAGCGGCCAGCATCAAGAGAGCCATGATGTTGGCCGCATCTGCTTCTTGACTGGCTTTTTGAACGTGTACGCGTGCGTTGAAATCCTGGCAGCACTGCACCAGTTTGGTGGCAGCACGAGCATGCAGACCGCGTCGGTTGATAAGCGTCAGCTTGCGTTGAGGCACCGTATTTCCTTTATCTTGCGTGTGCGCTGAGTGGCGTTGATGTTGAGCCTTCATCACCGGTGAATTCTACCTGGCCTTTCTCGGCACTGAGGGTGTATTGCAGCCCCAGTTCGCGATGGCGCAGACTGATATTACCGTAATTATTCATGACTTGTCTGGCCAGGCGTTCGGCCATATAAACTGATCGATGCTGCCCACCGGTACAACCGATGGCCACCGTCATGTAACTGCGTTGACTGCTCTGATAAGCAGGTAGCCAACGTTCCAGCCAGTCATGGATATCGTTGTACATGCTATGGACGATGGGGAAGTCATCAAGAAATTCGATGATAGTGGCATCGCGTCCATTCGATTGACGTAGCCGAGGGTCCCAGTAGGGGTTGGGCAGGCAGCGTACGTCAAATACCAGATCGGCATCCAGGGGAACCCCACGCTTGTACCCAAACGACTCGAAGGTGAGCGCAAGCTGGTCACGTTGATGATGAGCCACCTGGTCGACAAGGCGGCGACGCAGGTCATGCACGGATAACCGCGAGGTGTCGATCATCAAGTCGGAAAGGTTGCGGATTTCACTGAGAGCCTTTTCTTCCTCGGTGATGGCTTCTTCCAATGTCATGTCACTGTTGCGAGTCAATGGATGACGTCGACGCGTCGCTGAGTAACGTTCCAGCAGGATACGGGCATCGGTGGTCAGGTAAATGACCTGGCAATCGATACCCCGTTCGCGCAATTCCATTAACAGGCTGGGAAAGCGCTCCAATGCGTAGGGCAGGTTGCGTGCATCGATGCTCACCGCCAAATGGGTTCTTTCGCTTTCCTGGACCAGTTCATCCACCAGTGAACCCAGCAACATGGCGGGTAAGTTATCAATGGCGTAATAATCCAGGTCTTCCAAGGCTTGCAGAGCGATGGATTTTCCCGAGCCGGAGCGCCCGCTGATGATCACGAGTTGCATATGAATCTCCTGCTCCTGGCCAGGCGTCACCCTGCAGCGTCTAGTGAGGGGCTGCGAGGAGGCAACGAAGGTATGACGGATAAGGTACTCGTAGGCTGATGCAGAAAACAATAACGTTCAGAACGTGAACAATAAAGTTCAGGAAACGTCCTGGTTTCGAATTGTCGTCGTCAGTATGTCAAGCAGTTCGCGTTGGCTGGCACTCTTGCGTAACTGAGCGCGGGTGTCCGCATCGTTCATGATCGTGGCTACCTGGCCGAGAAGCGCGAGGTGAGTGTCATCGGCTTTTTCCGGTACCAGCAACACAAACAGTAAGTCGACCGGGTCGCCGTCAATGGCGTCAAAATCCACCGGTTCGGCAAGCTTGAGAAAACTGGCAATAGGCGCATCGCAGTGGGGACTGCGGGCATGAGGAATAGCGACTCCATTGCCGATTCCCGTACTGCCTAGGCGTTCTCTGCCAATGAGTCGACTGAAGACCTCTTGGCTATCCAGGCTCGGGGTATTCTGAGCAATGAAGGTGCTGAAAAATTCCAGTATACGCTTCTTGCTCCCCCCGGGCACGTCGTAAAGCACACGCTCGGGGGGCAGGATGGCTTCCAGTGACATCAGGTTAACGCACCCCGGCGCCTTGGGCGCGGGCTTGTGCTTTTTCCTTATGCTTGACGAGCTGGCGATCGATCTTATCCGCCAAGGCATCTATGGCAGCGTACATATCGACATCCGTGGCTTCGGCATGCAGTTCGTCAATACCGCCTGCATGCAGGGTACAGGCGGCTTGTTTACGTTCTTTTTCGACAGACAGGACTACTTGTACCGTGGTGATATTGTCGTAATGTCGCTCTACGCGAGCGAGCTTTTCATTGACATAGTCACGCAAGGCGTCAGTCAGTTCCACATGATGACCGGTGATATTGACTTGCATTGACGTACTCCTTCTCTGTCGGGCTGTGACTTGATTGTAACCCTTTTTCCTTTCAAGCAAAGCCCTTGGGAAAAGATTCTTGAATCTCATTGATTCAGCTCGGCTTATGCGTTGATTGCGGGCTTTGTTCAGGCTTTTTTCTGTAAGATCTTTTCTCGAGACTATCTTAATCGACGGCGTTCACTGGAAGGGGGGATTCCCATGGCTTCGCGGTATTTGGCGACCGTGCGACGTGCCACCTTGACGCCGTTTTCCTGTAGCAGTACCACGATTCGGCTATCGGAAAGGGGTTTGCCCGGAGGCTCTTCCTGAACCAGTTTCTTGAGCCGTGCGCGAATGGCGGTACTTGAATGGCTATCGCCCTGGCTTTCGCCGCCTCCCACCTGGCTGGAAAAAAAGTACTTGAGCTCGAAGACGCCACGCGGGGTATGGATGTATTTTTGCGTGGTTACTCGCGAGATGGTGGATTCGTGCATCTCAACGGCTTCGGCAATATCCGCCAGTATGAGGGGTTTCATGGCTTCCTCGCCATGCTCCAGAAAACCGATCTGCCGGATAATGATTTCGCGCCCTACGCGTAGCAGGGTGTCATTGCGGCTGGACAGGCTCTTGATCAACCAACGTGCTTCCTGGAGATGCTCCTTGAGGAACTGGTTATCGTGGCTCTTGTCAGCGCGCTTGATCAGGCTTGCGTAATCCGGTTGAATTCTCAACCGGGGAAGTGCCTCAGGGTTGAGCTCCAGGTGCCAGCCTTGCGCATCATGGCGTACTACCAGGTCGGGAATCACATAACTCTCGGTCGTTTCGGAAAAGGCGCTGCCTGGCCGCGGGTCGAGGCTGCGTATCAGCTGAATGACCTCATTCAGCTGCTGGTCATCGAGACCCAGGCGGCGCTTGAGCAGGCGTAAATCGTCCTTGCCCAAGACTTCCAGAAACTGACGCACCAGACGTCGTGCCTGGGGCAGCAACGGCGTCTCATCGGGTAACGTTGCCAGTTGAAGCATCAGGCATTCACGCAGATCTCGGGCGAAGACGCCGGTAGGCTCGAATTGTTGCAAGCGCAGCAGTATCCCTTCCACTTCTCGCAAGGTGATGCGCTCGACCTGCCCGCGCAATCCTTCGCGGATCTCGTTGAGCGTCTGGGTCAGGTAGCCATTGGTATCGAGGGCATCGATAAGACTTTCCGCTACCAGCTGTTCACGGTCGTCGAAATCAGTCATCGCGAGTTGCCAGAGCAAGCGGCTTTGGAGGTTTTGCCCAGCGGCCTGGCGTTCAAAATCCGGTCCTTCCGAGGTGCCGCCAACCATAGAACCCATGTCCTGGTAGGTGTCCGACCAGTCGCTATCGACGGCAAGCTCGGTGGGGATATCCTCCGACCATTCCGGCTCGGGGGTTTCATTGACGGTTTGCTCGCCGAACTCATCCTCCTGTTCCAGCATCGGGTTGCTGTCGAGTGCCTGCTGAACTTCCTGTCGCAGATCAAGCGTGGATAACTGCAGCAGTGCAATGGCCTGTTGCAATTGCGGCGTCATGGTCAGCTGAGTACCCATGCGCAATTGAAGTGAGGCTTTCATGACCATAGGGAAGTCCCGCTTGCTTGATCGAAAGTTTTTACCCTAGTGCGGGCCACGACCTGACGCAACCCAGCTTTGGGTAATGATTAGCAATAAATATGCCACTAGGCTGGGAAAATATTGCCTATAAGCGGAAATCGGCACCTAGGTACACATCGCGTACTTGCTGGTTGTCTAAAATGCTTTGGGGGGGACCATTGGCGATGATCTGGCCGTCGCCGACGATATAAGCCGTATCGCAGATGTCCAGGGTCTCACGCACGTTGTGGTCAGTGATCAAGACGCCTATATGGCGTGCCTTGAGTGCGCGGATGATGGTCTTGATCTCACCCACGGAAATAGGGTCGACTCCGGCAAAAGGTTCGTCGAGCAGTACGAACGCCGGTTCGGTAGCGAGCGCGCGGGCGATTTCCACGCGCCTGCGCTCACCACCGGAAAGGCTCATGCCCAGGTTGTCGCGTATATGAGTGACATGAAAGTCTTCGAGTAGCGCTTCTCGGCGTTGTTCGCGAGCGCTTCGATCAAGGTCCTTACGCGTTTCCAGAATCGCCATGATGTTGTCGGCCACCGACAGCTTGCGAAATATCGAGGCCTCCTGGGGCAGGTAGCCAATGCCGGCCATGGCGCGTTCGTGCATGGGGGCGCCGCTGAGGTCATGCTCATCGATACTTACTTCGCCGGCATCGGCGCGTACCAGGCCGACGATCATGTAAAAGGAAGTTGTCTTGCCGGCCCCATTAGGGCCCAGCAGTCCGACCACGCTACCCTGAGCGATCTCGAGACTGATATCCTTGACCACGCGCCGGCGCTTGTAGCTCTTGGCCAGATGGCGGGCATAAAGCGTTTTTATGCCCGGAGTAGACGCAGAAGCTTCACGGTCGCCTGAGTGCACGGCTTGCCTCATTGTTGTTCGGGCTGCAGAGTCATGCGGATGCGTTGGGACTCCTGTCCTTCCACATCGGCGCGAGCCTGGATGACCTCTCGATCGATGAAGTATTCCAGGCGTCCCCCGGTGAAGCGGTCTCCGCCCTGAATCAGTTCGGCTTTATCGATCAGTTCCACCCGGCGTTCGGCCACGTGAAAGATGATCGTGCGGGCATAACCTTCCAGAGGTTGATCCTGGTCTTCCGGGTGGTGACGGAGATAGGCGCGATCTCCGGTGGCGATAGCACGCGACAGTTCGCCTGCCGCGTTACGCTGAATTTTGACACGATCGCCTCTCAGGCGCATTTCGCCCTGACGAACTTCAACGTTACCGGCATATACCGCAGTACCGGTACGTTGATCCAGATCAAGACGGTCTGCCTCCACTTCGACCGGTGGGGGCGCTTGCTGGCCAAGTGCCACTGCCGGCAACAGGGCCAGGCTCAGCAGCGTGGCTTGCAGAAACGTTTTCATGGGGTTTCCTCTTGCTCGTGCGTTGCCGCTGGGTGGTAGCCTTGCACATCGCCGGTCAGGCGAACCTGGCTATCATTCAACCAGGTATCCATGCGCAAGGCGCGCATATGCTGGGGGGGATGTTGCAGCACCACCGGGGCGTCACTCCAGGCGTGAGCCTGACGGCTGTCATAATGCAACACTTCGCTATCCAGTTGCCAGCCGCTCTCAGGAGCGACCAGCCGAGCCGAGCCGCTGAGGGTCAAGTGATGAGAGGCGATGTCGACAGTGCCGCTGTCGGCGCTGGCTAGCCATTCACGCCTTTGTTCGTCGAACAGCCTGGCTCTTGGCATCTCGACCTGGGTCAGGGAATCCTGGGGAATATGCACCAGATGGGGAGTGCGGATGGACTGCTGGATAAGCCCGTCGGCACCGAACAAGGTCATGTCGGCGCCTTCCAGTACATGGTTGGGTTCCTCGGCCTGGGCGGCGGGGTCCACCGCGACTTCCTGGGGCGCGCGAGGGTCCAGATAAACCAGCAACCCGCCGAGCAGGGCCACCATCCCGGCTATCCATAGCCAGCGCGGCAACAATGCTTGACGGATCATCTCAGCGACGGCCGTGCAGGTAGGTGTCGATGACTGCACCCCAGTGCCCCTGCGCCTCGAGCAGGGTGTCGCAGACCTCGCGCACTGCACCATGCCCTCCGTGGCGTTCGGTTACCCAGTCGGCATGTGACTGAATATAGGCAGGCGCGTGGGGTACGGTAATTCCGATGCCGGAACGTTTGATTGCCGCCAGGTCAGGCAGATCATCGCCACAGTAAGCTGCCTGATCGAGTTCGATCCCAAGGCGTTGGCAGAGGTGGCGCAAGGTGGCGAGCTTATCCTCGCATCCTTGGAACACATGAGAAATTCCCAAGGCGGCTGCACGCTGGCTGACCATTGGCGAATCGCGTCCGGTAATCAGGGCGACATGAATGCCTGCGCGCTTGAGCAGTTTGAGGCCATGCCCATCCTGGGTATGAAAGGCCTTGATTTCGATACCATCGGCCTGAAAGTAGAGCCGGCCATCGGTCAGAACGCCATCCACATCCAGAGCGAGCAAGCGCACGCGGCGCAGATGGTCGAGTAAAGCAGGCGATAGGGCCATGGAACCTCCGATTGAAACGCTTCCAGGTTGAAGCGCCTTTGAGTGAAAAAACCTTGTTTAAATCACACCGCTGGCTAGAAGGTCGTGCATATGCAATGCGCCTACAGGATGTTCATGCTGGTCGACGACGGCCAAGGCCGTGATGCGGTTGTCTTCCATGATACGTACGGCTTCGGCGGCCAGCAGGTCAGGTGAAATGCGTTTGCCCGGGCGGGTCATAACATCCTCCACGTTCAAGTTGCGCAGATCATGGTGTTGATCCAGAGTGCGACGTAAATCACCGTCGGTATAGACGCCGGCCAACCGACCTTCCTTGTCTACCACGCAGGTAAATCCCAGCCCTTGTCGGGTGATTTCAAGCAGAGCGTCACGCAGGGGGCTGCCCAGCGGCACCTGGGGTAAACGCGAACCGGCGTGCATCAAGTCCTTGACCCTGAGCAGGAGTCGCTTGCCCAGACTTCCGCCTGGGTGGGAAAGGGCAAAATCCTCGGCGGTGAAGCCACGGGCTTCGAGTAAAGCCACGGCAAGTGCATCGCCCAGGGCCAATGCCGCTGTGGTGGAACTGGTGGGAGCGAGATCCAGCGGGCAAGCTTCTCGTTCCACGCCGCTGTCCAGATGGGCGTCGGCATGCCGTGCAAGGGTGGAGCCGGGGCGCCCGGTCATGCTGATCAAGGGCGCGCCCATGCGCTTGAGCAAGGGCAGCAGAGCGGTCACTTCGCTGGTTTCACCGGAATTGGACAGGGCCAGTACGACATCACCACGGGTGATCATGCCTAGATCCCCATGGCTGGCTTCACCGGGATGAACGAAAAAAGCCGGGGTGCCTGTGCTGGCGAGAGTGGCGGCAATCTTGCCGGCGATATGCCCGGACTTGCCCATGCCGGTTACCACTACGCGTCCGGTACACGCCAGAATCAACTGACATGCCTGATCGAATCCGGTATCCAGTTTGCCGATCAAGGCACCGATAGCCGCCTGCTCCACCATCAGGGTGCGCACAGCGCTTTCGCGTAGCAAGGAAGTGAGGGGGACGGGCTGATTCATGGCGGATGGCTCAAGCAAGGGAATGAACGTCTGTGCACAGAATAACATCCTCGAGGTGTGATGCCCGAGACGTAATAGCCGGATGTTTATCGCTTGACGCTAGCTATAAGGGTTAGGATACGATGTTCGATAATGTTTTTGAAACTGATAGCGAGCGGTTTTCTCATGCGCAACTCTCTATTGTCGCCCTCGGGAACCGTCTATTGTCGACCTCAACTGCGCCACTTTCCGATAATGAGTCACCATGACTGACGTTCCTTTTGTTGAAATTGAAGACCTACACTTCACGTTCGGTGGGCGTGAAGTTTTTCGCGGCATCAACATGGCCATTCCCTACGGGCGTATTACCGCCATCATGGGGCCGAGCGGGACCGGCAAAACCACCTTGCTCAAATTGATCGGAGGACAGCTGACGCCGGATAGTGGGCGGGTGCTGATAGATGGCCAGGATGTACACCGCTTGTCACGCAAGGCCCTGTTCGAGCTGCGCAAGCGTATGGGCATGTTGTTTCAGAGCGGGGCACTATTTTCCGATCTGGACGTGTTCGAAAACGTGGCTTTCCCGCTACGGGTACATACGGATTTGCCTGAGCCAATGATCCGTGACCTGGTACTGCTGAAGCTTCAGTCGGTAGGCTTGCGTGGTGCCCGTACCTTGACTCCCGCTGAACTGTCGGGCGGCATGGCGCGTCGGGTCGCCTTGGCGCGGGCCGTGGCGCTGGACCCGGAATTGATTCTCTACGATGAGCCTTTTGTCGGTCAGGACCCCATTTCCATGGGGGTATTGGTGGAGTTGATCCGTCGGCTTAGTCAAGCGCTTGAACTGACGTCCATTGTGGTGTCTCACGACATCAAGGAAACCCTGTCGATCGCTGATTACGTTTACCTGATTTCCGATGGCAAGGTGGTGGCTGAAGGAACACCCAAGTCGCTGGATACTCACGCCGACCCTCGAGTGAGTCAGTTCGTGCATGGTGAACCCGATGGGCCGGTGCCGTTTCATTATCCGGCACCGGATTTCTATAGTGATATTCTTGACGATGCGACGGCATCTGGAGGCCATCCTTGAGTGAAAGTGGAATGACGAAAGGCATCGAAAGCCTTGCTCGCTGGGGTCGCAAGGGGTGTGATGCCTCCGAGTCGCTGGGCCGCGCGGGGATTTTTCTCGCCCAGTCGGCAGTGGCTGTGCCTTCGCGTGAGGGGCTGCGCCTATGGCTGCATCAAGTATATTTCGTCGGTGTATTGTCGTTGGCGATTGTGCTGGTGTCGGGGTTATTCATTGGCATGGTGTTGGCATTGCAGGGGTATACCATCCTGGTGGATTTTGGTGCCGAACAGGCGCTGGGGCAAATGGTGGCGCTGTCCTTGCTGAGGGAGTTGGCGCCTGTGGTCGCGGCGTTGCTGTTTGCCGGGCGAGCAGGGTCGGCCTTGACGGCGGAAATCGGCTTGATGAAAGCCACCGAGCAGCTCACCAGCATGGAGATGATCGGTGTCGACCCACTACGGCGTATCGTGGCTCCCCGATTGTGGGCCGGGTTCGTATCGCTACCCATACTTACCGTCGGCTTCAGTGTGGTCGGAATCTGGGGCGGATATTTGGTCGGGGTGGAATGGCTAGGCGTATTTGAAGGCTCTTATTGGAGCAATATGCAGGCCAGCGTTTCATTTCTTGATGATGTCGGCAACGGCATCATCAAAAGCCTGGTGTTTGCCTTGGTGGTGACCTGGATTGCCGTGTTTCAGGGCTACGATCTTGTGCCTACCTCTGAGGGTATTTCACGCGCGACGACACGTACCGTGGTGTATTCCTCACTGGCGGTACTGGGCCTCGATTTTGTGTTGACCGTGGTGATGTTCGGTGGTCTTTCTTGATTTTTTGGAGCATTTTTCAATGAAGCGCAGCAAGACAATGGAGTTAGGCGTGGGACTTTTCATGCTGGCCGGTATCCTTGGGTTAGTGTTTCTGGGGTTGCGCGTCAGTGGCGTGACGCTCTCCGCACCTGCCGAGTCCTTTCAATTGGAAGCCAACTTCGCCAATGTCGGCGGGTTGCGCCCGCGCGCACGCGTCACCATGGCAGGAGTGACCGTGGGCAGGGTCGAAGCTATCGAACTGGATACCGAATGGTTCGATGCGCGAGTGACATTGCGTCTGGATGGCGAGCTCGAGGGGCAGTTATCCCGTGATACCACTGCCGCCATACTCACTGCAGGCTTGCTGGGGGAGCAGTACGTGGGGCTGAGTGTGGGCGGCGACCCCGAAGTGCTGGAAGCCGGCGATACCATTACCGATACGCAGTCTGCGCTGGTGCTTGAAGAACTAATTCAACAATTTATATCCAATATGGTCAGTGGTTGAAATTACCTTGTTTGATTAGCTTGTGCCCAGGAGGGCTTATGAACATGAAACGTCATTTTTTGACCTTGCTCGCGATATTGCTGCTGGTAGTGCCATTGCACCTTCAGGCGCAAACGCCGAACCAGAGCCCGGAAGCATTGATTCGTGAAAATATTAACGATTTCATGAGCGAGCTAGAGGAACGAGAAGATTATTACGCTGACAATATCGATGAACTCAAGGAGTTGGTTGAATCGAGTCTCGAAGAAGTGGCGGATTTCCGCTATATCGGGGCCAGCGTGATGGGTAGGTATTATCAGAACGCCACACCAGAACAGCGCAGGCGCTTTGCCGACATCTTTCGTCAGACATTGATTGATACCTACACCAAGGGCTTGGTGACATTCGATTATGATGAGCTACGAGTGCTGGATACCCAGCAGCCGCAACGCCAAGAGGATCTGGCCAGCGTGGCAATGGAAATCGTGGCTACTGATGGCTCAGTATACCCGGTCAGCTACAGCCTGCGGCTTTCGAATGGCGAATGGCGTGTGGTGAATGTGATCGTCAATGGCATCAACCTAGGGTTAACATTCCGTAATCAGTTCGACCAAGCCATGCGTGACCATAATCGTGACTACGATGCGGTTATCAACAACTGGGCGCCTGAGCTTGCCGTGGAAGAGCTTGAAGAAGGGAGAGGTGCGTGAGCTTGCTTCTTGAAGAGCCCGCATTTCGCTTGAACGCACAAGGCAATACCTTGTGCGTTCAAGGTGAGGTTGATGTTTCGGTGGCAGCGCGATTGGCTACTGCTGGAAGTCAATGGTTGAGGCAGCAAGCAGCCGGTACTGAAGTTAGCTTCGATTTCACTCAAGTTGAAAAGGCCAGCAGTGCCGCCTTGAGCGTGTTGTTGCAATGGCTGCGAATCAGCCGTGATCAAAAGCTGCTTTTCCAGGAAGCTGCCTTGTCGCCGCCTCTGCGCCGACTGTCTGCCTTGGCTGAACTCGACAGCCTGATTGGCGTAACTGAACCGTCGGAATAATCCCGCCTGCCGGTGGCGTGGGCGGTTAATGTGGCTAACTATCCACATCGCCAAGCAAGGCGCTTTTCTTTATCATGGCCCATATTGATCTGCGGGTTCGTATTGAGCACGCAGCGTATCGTATTTTTTATTCCACCAAAGGAGTGTTGAATTCCATGCAACCCAATGAAGTCAAGTCACTGCTTGAGTCACGTCTGGATGGATGTGACGTCCACGTGCAAGGCGAGGGCTGCAACTTTCAGGTTGTAGCTGTGGGTGAGGCATTCGAAGGCCTGTCCCCGGTCAAGCGTCAGCAACTGGTTTATGCAGCGCTGAGCGATGAAATTGCTTCGGGCGCGTTACACGCCGTCAGCATCAAGACATATACACCGGCGCAATGGCAAACCGCGCCGGAAAATGCCCAATAAGGGCGGCTACCATGGATAAATTGATTATTACGGGTAGTGGCCGCGTCGACGGTGAGGTTTGGGTAAGCGGCGCCAAGAATGCCGCTTTGCCAATCTTGTGTGCCAGCTTGCTGGCTGATGGGCCGGTGGTCATCGGTAACTTGCCGCATCTTCAAGACATTACTACCACGCTTGAGTTGCTCGGACGAATGGGCGTTGAGCCGGTGATGGGCGATAAAATGACCATCCAGCTCGATGGTTCTCAGGTCAAGGATTGCCATGCACCTTATGAGCTGGTCAAGAAAATGCGCGCCTCCATCCTGGTGTTGGGGCCCTTGCTGGCGCATTTCGGCAAGGCGGATGTATCGCTGCCGGGTGGTTGTGCGATTGGCTCACGCCCGGTAGATCTGCATATTCGGGGTCTCGAGGCCATGGGCGCTGACATTCGTGTGGAAAACGGTTATATCCGCGCTCGGGTTGACGGTCGTCTTAAAGGCGCGACTATTTTCTTCGATACCGTAACGGTTACCGGTACCGAAAACCTGCTGATGGCGGCGACTCTGGCGGAAGGAACGACGGTGTTGGAAAATGCCGCTCGTGAACCTGAAATCGTCGATCTGGCGGAATGTCTGATTGCCATGGGCGCTGATATTCACGGCCATGGTAGCGATACCATTACCATCAACGGTGTCGACAAACTGCATGGCTGTGAGCATCAGGTCATGCCCGATCGTATCGAAACCGGTACCTTTCTGGTGGCGGCGGCCATGACCGGTGGGCGCGTCAAGGTTAAGCGCACGCGAGCCAATATTCTTGACGCCGTCCTCGCCAAGCTTGAAGAGGCGGGTGCCGAGATCACCACCGGAGATGATTGGATAGCGCTGGATATGCATGGTAAACGGCCTCGCGCGGTCAATATCCGTACCGCACCTTACCCGGCCTTTCCTACCGATATGCAGGCACAATTCGTCGCGATGAATGCGGTGGCCGTGGGCACCTCCCGAGTGGTCGAGACGATCTTTGAAAATCGTTTCATGCATGTTCAAGAGCTTAATCGCATGGGTGCCAATATCGCTCTGGAGGGTAATACGGCGATGATTACCGGCGTCGAGCGGTTATCCGGTGCCCCGGTGATGGCGACCGACCTACGCGCCTCGGCATCGCTGGTGATTGCCGCCATGATGGCGGAAGGCGAAACCCTGGTGGATCGCATCTATCACATTGACCGGGGCTATGAGTGCATCGAGGAAAAACTCCAACTGCTGGGTGCGCGTATTCGTCGTATTCCGGGCTGATCCGCTTTCAACCATTGGCGACGACATGAGCAAGCAACTGATTCTAGCCCTTTCCAAAGGGCGTATTCTCGACGAAACCTTGCCACTGCTGGCGGATGCCGGTATCACACCGATTGAGGACTTGGGCAAGAGTCGCAAACTGTTATTCGACACCAACTTGCCCGACGTCAAGCTGGTGGTGATCCGCGCAACCGACGTGCCGACCTATGTGCAACTGGGAGCTGCGGATATGGGCGTGGCGGGAAAGGACGTGCTGCTGGAACATGGCGCTGAAGGGTTATATGAACCCCTGGACTTGAATATTGCCCAGTGCAGGCTAATGACTGCCGGGATAGTAGGAGCGGCACCGGCCCGCGCCCGTCGCAGGGTGGCGACCAAGTTCGTCAATGTGGCGCGGCGTTATTATGCCGAGCAGGGCATCCAGGCCGAAGTTATCAAACTCTATGGTGCTATGGAGCTTGCGCCATTGATGAATCTTGCCGATGAGATCGTGGACATTGTCGATACTGGCAATACCTTGCGAGCCAATGGTATGGAACCGCGCGAGTTGATCGATATGATCAGTACGCGCCTGGTCGTCAACAAGGCGGCGATGACCATGAAACACGATAGGATCAAGCCTCTTATTGAGCGCTTGAGTGAGGCGGTAGCCAAGCGCCGGGCGTCACCCACTCCCGTTAACTGAATGATGCAAGGAGCACCTTCCCATGAGCGAGCAATTTCCCCCGGTAGCAATGACCCGTTTGGCCACCCAGGAAGCGGATTTCAATCAGCATCTTGACACGTTGTTGGCGTGGGAAGGGGTCTCCGATAGTACGGTTCAACAGCGCGTTCACGACATTCTGGCGGCAGTAAAGGAGCATGGCGACAGTGCCGTGATCGAAGCCACCAACCGTTTTGACCGCCTTGATGTAACGAGTATTGATCAACTGATGCTGTCGGCGGAACGCTTGCAGCAGGCCTACGAGGGGTTGCCGGTTGTTCAGCGGGAGGCATTGACCCAGGCAGCGGAGCGCATCCGTGTTTATCACGAACGGCAAAAACCCACGTCCTGGCAATATGAAGAGGCTGACGGCACTGTGCTGGGGCAAAAGGTGACCCCGCTGGACCGTGCCGGTATTTACGTGCCGGGAGGCAAGGCCGCTTACCCGTCATCGGTGCTGATGAATGCCATTCCCGCCCATGTTGCCGGAGTCCGTGAGATCGTCATGGTGGTGCCCACCCCGGACGGTATTCTCAATGAACTGGTGCTGGCCGCGGCTCACCTGGCAGGGGTCGATCACGTTTTCACTATTGGTGGGGCACAGGCGGTAGCCGCCCTTGCCTATGGTACCCAGACCGTACCGCGGGTGGACAAGGTGGTCGGCCCCGGCAATATCTACGTGGCCACGGCCAAGCGTGCCGTCTTCGGGCAGGTAGGCATCGACATGATCGCCGGGCCCTCGGAAATTCTCGTCGTGTCGGACGGCAAGACCAATAGCGACTGGTTGGCGATGGACCTGTTTTCCCAAGCCGAACACGATGAAGATGCACAGGCTATCCTGGTCAGTTGGGACGCCGCCCACCTGGATGCCGTGGCTGAATCGATCGAACGCTTGCTCCCTACCATGGAGCGCGAGGCAATCATACGGGAGTCCCTGGCTCGGCGGGGTGCCCTGATTCACTGCAATGACCCGGACGAGGCACTTATGCTGATCAACCGGATTGCGCCAGAGCACCTGGAGCTTTCCGTGGAAGCGCCGGAATCCTGGTTAAGCGAAGTCCGTCATGCGGGCGCAATCTTCATGGGGCGCTATACCGCCGAGGCATTGGGCGATTACTGTGCCGGCCCCAACCATGTGTTGCCGACCTCGGGGACCACGCGTTTTTCCTCGCCGTTGGGGGTGTACGATTTCCAGAAGCGCTCCTCGATTATTCATTGTTCGGCCGCAGGCGCCTCGGAACTTGGCAAGTTGGCCTCCACCTTGGCGCGTGGCGAATCGCTTACCGCCCACGCGCGCTCGGCCGAGTACCGTATTCGAAAGTAACGTAACGGCTCAGGGGGTGGACCTGTCTTGCTCCGCCCTGCGCTGTGCTCTCAGGGTGGGGACTGGGCGCTCGCCTACTTCAAGCGTTATCTGCAGGCGTTCGCCGTTACGTACCACGGTCAGTGGGAGCGTGGTGCCGGGGGGGATGGAGGCGACCTCGCTCATGGTCGTGGGGGCGTCCATGATGGGGCGACCATCCACTTCGAGCAGCACGTCCCCGGGTTGTAGGCCGGCTTCTGCGGCTGGGCCGCCTTCAACTACACTGGATACGATCACCCCCTGGGGGACGCGTAATCCGAAAGATGCAGCCAATTCGCGGGATAATGCCTGGGCTTCAATGCCCAGCCAGCCACGAATCACCCGTCCTTGAGTGACGAGTTCATCAAGAATGCTGTGGGCCAGGTTGGCCGGAATGGCGAAGCCGATACCTTGCGAGCCACCCGAGCGGGAGAAAATGGCGGTATTAATTCCGACCAGGGCTCCCTCAGCATTGACCAGAGCACCGCCGGAGTTGCCGGGGTTGATGGCCGCATCGGTCTGAATGAAGTCTTCGTAAGCGTTAAGCCCCAGATGGTTGCGCCCTGTTGCGCTGATGATTCCCATGGTCACGGTCTGACCGACCCCAAAAGGGTTGCCGATAGCCAAGGCAACGTCACCCACGGCCACTGCCGTGGAATCGGCCAATGTAATACTTGGCAAGCTCTCAAGGGGAATGCGCAACACTGCCAGGTCGCTTTCGGGGTCAGTGCCTATCACTTCGGCCAAGGTTTCTCTACCGTCACGCAGGGCCACCTGTATTTCATCGGCACCGCTGATCACGTGATGATTGGTCAATACATAACCATCTTGGCTGACGATGACGCCAGACCCAAGGCTTGACAGCATGCGTTGCTGATTAGTGGTGTCGTCACCGCCAAAAAACTGCTGGAAGAAAGGATCGGACATCAACGGATGCTGGTCGCGTTCAACGATACGTGAAGAATAGATATTGACCACCGCAGGCGCTGCCTGATTGACCGCATCGGCGTAACTAACAGGCCCTTGTATGCTGGACAGTGGTGCCGCTTGGCGGATTTCAGGAGCCGAGCGAGAAAGCTCCTGCTCCGCTGTAGGCACCAAAGAAAGCGGTGGAGACGAGGGCGTTTCGGGCCTGGTAGGGCTTAATGGCGAAGATAATTGCTCGGGAAAGGCGATAAGCAGCAGGCCGGCGAGCAGAACTCCGGCAATGACGGGCCAGATATAAGGCAGCATTAAACGTGGCATGCAACGTTTCCCTTGGTCCAGGCAATGGCTCACAGTAACCATGCCGATATTTTACAATGACGTTATCGTAACACTTTCAGTTCGACGCATTCAGATCGACGAACGTTAAACAAGAAAAGACTAACCTGAGGAGAAGGTGCATGGTGGAAAGCGCTAGGTTGGTGGCTGCCTGTGATAACGAGCTGCATATAAAGCGTTTCAAAGATTTCACTCTCAATGGGCTACAGGTGTCTGGGCGCGAGCATGTGACGCGTGTCATGACGGGAGTGACTGCCTGCCAGGCCTTGCTGGACGAGGCCGTAGCTTGGAACGCCGATATGCTGTTGGTACATCATGGATATTTTTGGAAAAACGAACCGCTGGCAATTACCGGTATGAAGCAACGACGCATCAAGACGTTGTTGACCCATGATATCAATCTGGTGGCTTACCACCTGCCTCTGGATGCTCACGCCGTTCTGGGTAATAACGCTGAATTGGCGCGTCATCTTGGCTGGCAAGTCGAGGGTTGTATTGATGCTGAGCTCGGGGAAGGTCTGTTATGGAAAGGGCGTCTGCCGCAGCCTATGACAAGCGGTGAGCTTGCGCAGCAGCTGACGCAAAAGCTAGGCCGTGAACCATTGTTGATTGAAGCATCTTCCGAACAGCCCATCGAGCGCGTGGCATGGTGCACAGGAGGTGCGCAGGACATGATCGGCGCAGCATATGAAGGCGGTGCCCAGGCGTTTATCTCCGGCGAGATATCGGAACGGACCACGCATCTGGCAAGAGAGATGGGGATTCATTATCTGGCTGCTGGGCATCACGCCACCGAACGTTACGGCATTCAGGCATTAGGCGAGTGGCTATCTCGCGAGTATGGCGTCATGCACCGTTTCGTGGACATTCCAAACCCCGCCTAAGCGGGGCTGGATAGTTTGGGGTGTCTGCTATAGATAGAAGGTGTCACGCTGGTAAGCGACGCTTGGCGCCAGACGCAAACGGCACTCGCTGTCACCGGACTCAATAGCGTGGCGGCTGTGGCGCTTCCTGGTTGTCTCTGAGGCCGAAGTCTTCGGAAAGCGTACCACTGCTGCCGTCCGCATAGTCGCGTGGCACGCTGGGCGGCGTTTCACCTGGAGTTGAGTCTGTCGGCTGAGAGCGCGCATCCTGTCCTGGTACGTCCAGGCGGGATGAAACACCTTCCAGTTGCCAGCGGCTGGCATCGTCATTGAGTTGATTTTCCAGTTGATCCGCTTCATGACGAATATTGTTGAGACGCTGTTGAATGCTGAGCAGGTTTTCCCCCATACCGCCCTTAAGTTCGGCTAGCTGGTGGTCTCGCTCCAGTAGTTTCTGCCTCATTTTCTGGATTTCACGGTGGCTTTTGCTAAATAAGCGATAGCCGACTATTCCAATCACAATACCGATTACGATGCCGATAATGGCAAACGTCAGCTGGGTGTTTGCTTCCACGTTATTCTCCCTGGCGCCTAAACATGCCGGATACTGGCGTAATGAATATCCCGATAAAAGGGCGTTAAGTAAACCCCGGCAACACCATTATAGAGGGCAGGTTGATAGTCGGGTCAATCCAATCATGCGCTTAGCATGCAGTCGGCGTATAATTACCGCCTCTTGAGGGCGCAGCCAGAGTGACTGCGCCATCTATATTTCACGCCGTCGGGGGAAGCTGGATGAACGCAACGCCAACGACCGAGCGGGGAGCGACCAGGCCCGCTACACCAGTAGAGCGCTATCGTGCCGATCTGGTGCGGGACGACTTTGCCTACGACCCAGCTCAGGAAGCTGCTGTTGCCCATTTGCAGCGATTGTACGATGAGTTGGTGGCGACGCCCGCGCCTACACCAAAATCCGTGGTGGCGACTAAAGGATTAAAGGCCCGCATGGCGGGGTTGTTGGGAAGAAAGCCTGATACGAACGGCGCTCTTTCGGAGCCCGCAATACGTGGCTTGTATTTCTGGGGAGGAGTAGGGCGGGGCAAGACCTATCTGGTGGATACTTTCTATGAAGCCTTGCCCTTTCCTGAGAAGATGCGCACGCACTTTCATCGCTTCATGCAGCGTGTGCATAATGAATTAGGCCATTATAAGGGAGAGAAGAACCCTTTGGCCTTGATTGCCGGAAAATTTGCCTCCGAGGCGCGTGTCATTTGTTTCGATGAATTTTTCGTCAAGGACATCACCGATGCAATGATTTTGGCAAATCTTCTGGAAGCATTATTCGAGCGTGGTGTGGTGCTGGTGACTACCTCCAATATCGTGCCTGATCAGCTCTACAAGGACGGCTTGCAGCGTGCCCGTTTTCTACCGGCAATCGAGCTGCTGAAGCGTCATTGCCGGGTAGTCAATGTCGACTCGGGTGTGGATTATCGGCTGCGAGCCTTGGAGAGGGCGGAAATCTTTCATTCGCCGCTGGATGAAGCGGCCGAAAAGGAATTGGCGCGCAGTTTTCGTGAAATTGCCGGTCACCCAGGGGAAGCTAATGCTCCTTTGGAAATCAATCATCGTGTTCTCACCGCGCGCTGTCTTCATGACGACGTAGTCTGGTTCGAGTTTGCCGAATTATGTGATGGGCCGCGAAGTCAAAACGACTATATCGAGCTTGCACGTGAGTTTCATACCGTACTGGTCTCCAATGTAAAACAAATGGATGCAAGCAAGGATGACCAGATACGGCGTTTCATCAATATGGTCGATGAGTTCTATGATCGGGGTGTCAAGTTGCTGATGTCGGCGGAAGTGCCGGTGGCGCAGCTATATCTGGATGGACGTTTGAAGTTCGAGTTCCAGCGTACGCTGTCGCGCTTGGAGGAGATGCAGTCCCATGAATATCTGGCTTTGGCTCACAAGCCTTGAGCGCCTCTCACCGTGACGACTGAAATGTTGCTGGTTGTGCTTAACTTGGGGAAAGGGTTGATGTAGAATGCCGCCTCGCATTACAGCATTACGTTGTTGGCTCTAATGGCGGCAAGCCAGCAGAAGTCGCAACCAAAAAAAATAGGGACGGTTTATCCTCAGTTTATCGAGGAAAGAACCCAATACACTTAATCTGGTGATTCCATCCATGAAGACGTTCAGTGCTAAGCCGCAGTCCGTCCAGCGCGACTGGTATGTTGTCGACGCTAAGGACAAGACGCTCGGTCGTCTGGCTACCGAAATTGCTCGCCGTTTGCGCGGTAAGCACAAGCCCGAATTTACCCCTCACGTTGATACTGGCGACTACATCGTCGTGATCAACGCCGAGAAAGTCCATGTGACCGGTAACAAGGCCAAGGCGAAAACCTATTATCGCCACACCGGTTATCCGGGCGGCCTGCGTTCCATGACCTTCGACAAGATGATTGCTTACGCTCCCGAGCGCGTTATCGAGTCTGCGGTCAAGGGCATGCTGCCCAAGGGCCCCATGGGCCGTGCCATGTACACCAAGCTCAAAGTATATGCCGGTGCCGAGCATCCGCATGCTGCCCAGCAGCCGCTTGAACTGAACCTCTGAGGAAAGCTTCGCCATGACTCAACAGTATTATGGTACCGGGCGCCGCAAGACTTCCACTGCCCGTGTGTTTCTGAAGCCGGGCTCCGGCAAGATCGTCGTCAATAATCACGACCTGGATTCATATTTCGGTCGGGTTACCGGTCGTATGGTGGTTCGTCAGCCGCTCGAATTGACCGACACTTTGAACCAGTTCGACGCCTACGTCACTGTCGCCGGTGGTGGTGGTTCTTCACAGGCAGGGGCTATCCGTCACGGCATAACACGTGCCTTGATGGTGTATAATGAGGACTTCCGTCCTGCCCTGCGTGAAGCTGGCTATGTAACGCGCGATGCGCGCCAGGTTGAACGTAAGAAAGTCGGCCTGCGCAAAGCGCGTCGCCGCCCGCAGTTCTCCAAGCGTTAATTTTACGCTATGCGGCAAAACGCCCGGGTCTATTTGGCCTGGGCGTTTTTGTTTTAATATCAATGAATTACGTTCTGTCTACCACCTTGGTCAAGGCTTGTTGTCCTTGTGCGAAGCGGCATGTTTTTTTAACATAGAACGCATTTGATATCCGTTGCCCCGGAACGCCTTCCTTGGGGTAATGTAACGGATAAGTTGATGGGAGAAACCTTAATGGCAGATAACGGCGTAAACAAAGGCCGGCGCCGTTTCCTCGTGGGCGCTACTACCGTGGTAGGTGCGGTAGGTGCTGTCGGGGTTGCGGTCCCCTTTGTGGCTTCCTGGCAGCCCAGTGCCAGGGCGAGAGCGGCGGGTGCGCCGGTTCGAGCAGATATTTCCAAGCTTGAGGCGGGGCAGCGGATGACCGTCGAATGGCGTGGACGTCCCATATGGGTTATCAATCGTACGCCCGAAATGCTTGAGCGTACCTTGGGTATCGAATCGGAGCGGTTGGCTGATCCAGATTCAAGTGTTCCACAGCAGCCTGCATATGCTTCTAGCGAGCTGCGCTCCATTCGTCCGGAAATCGGTGTTTTGATCGGTATCTGTACTCACTTGGGTTGCTCGCCCTTGTATCGCCCCGAACCCGAGGCGGCGGTAACCGATAACTGGCCGGGTGGTTTCTTCTGTCCATGCCATGGTTCCTACTTTGACCTGGCGGGCCGTGTGTTCGTCAATGTGCCGGCACCCACCAATCTGGAAGTGCCCCCGTACCGCTTTGAAGGCGACGACATTATCGTCGGCGAAGATGAGGAGGCTGCCTGATGGGTAACCCGAACAAAGCCAAGGCGGAAAGCGGCTTCATGCGCTGGATTGATGACCGCTTTCCCGCCACACAGATGGTTCAGGAGCACCTGACCCAGTATTACGCTCCCAAGAATTTCAATTTCTTCTATATTTTCGGTGTGTTGGCCATGGTGGTGCTGGTCAATCAGATACTCACCGGTGTCTGGTTGACCATGAGCTACAACCCTTCTGCTGAAGGCGCCTTTGCCTCCGTTGAATACATCATGCGGGATGTCGAATTCGGTTGGTTGATCCGCTATATGCATTCCACCGGGGCCACGGCATTTTTTGCAGTGATCTATCTACATATGTTTCGGGCATTGATGTATGGCTCCTACAAGGCGCCGCGTGAGTTGATCTGGATCTTCGGCATGGCAATTTACCTTGCCTTGATGGCGGAAGCTTTCATGGGTTACCTCTTGCCTTGGGGGCAGATGTCCTACTGGGGAGCCCAAGTAATCATTTCGCTGTTCTCAGCGATTCCGGTGATCGGTGGAGATCTTACCCAGTGGATACGCGGTGACTTTTTGATTTCCGGTATCACCTTGAACCGCTTCTTTGCCTTGCATGTGGTGGCGTTGCCCATCGTTATTCTGGCATTGGTAGTGCTGCACATTATTGCTTTGCATGAGGTGGGTTCCAACAACCCGGATGGGGTCAACATCAAGGCCAAGAAAGATGAAACCGGCAAGCCGCTGGATGGCATTCCTTTCCATCCTTACTACACCGTGAAGGACTTGGTGGGTATTGCCATTTTCTTGTTTGTCTTCGCTGTTGTAATCTTCTACTTTCCGGAAGGTGGGGGCTATTTCCTCGAGAAGCCTAACTTTGAACCTGCCAACCCGCTCGTGACGCCTGATCACATTGCACCAGTTTGGTACTTCACGCCTTTCTACGCCATCCTGCGCGCCATTACGTTCAGCCTGTTTGGCCTGGATGCAAAGTTCCTCGGCGTTCTCTTTATGGGTGGTGCCATTGCGGTTCTGTTCGTGCTGCCATGGCTGGACCGTAGCCCGGTTCTGTCCATTCGTTACAAAGGCTGGATGTCCAAGGTGGCGCTAGCGGTATTTGCCATCAGCTTCATCATCCTGGGAATTCTCGGGGCATTGCCGACAACAGCTGCACGCACTGTGGTGGCTCAGATTTGCACTGCCCTGTACTTCGCCTTCTTCCTGCTGATGCCTATATACACCAAGCTGGAGAAGACCAAACCCGTTCCGGAAAGGGTGACTGGCTAATGAAAAAGCAACTGTTTGTGCTGCTATTTGCCCTGATGCCTTTCATGGCATGGGGAGCTGGCGGAGAAGACGTTCCTCACTCGATGACGCCCGATCTGCAGGATCAGGATTCACTTCAGCGTGGGATGAAGCTTTATGTAAACTATTGCATGGGCTGTCATTCCTTGGAGCATCAACGCTTTGCGCGGGCTGCGGAAGATCTGGGGATGCCACAGGATCTGGTGGAAGATAATTTAATCTTCTCGTCCAGCCTGGCCTTCAATGACCAGATGCATAACGCCATGAAGAATGAAGATGGTGAAAACTGGTTTGGTGCGCCGCCGCCGGACCTGACGCTGCGCTCAAGGGTGCGAGGCACCGATTGGATTTATTCTTACCTGCTGAGTTTCTACAAGGATCCAAGCCGTCCTTTCGGGGTCAACAATTCAGTCTTCGAGTTGGTGGCCATGCCTAACGTGCTTGAACCCTTGCAGGGGGTTCAGGAGAAGGTCTGTGCCGCGGTGGATCGCCCTGTCGAAGGCGCTGAGCTTGACCCCTTGACGGGCAAGTACCAGGCCTGTGGCGTACTTCAAGTGACTCAGCCGGGCAGCATGGAGCCGGCTGAGTTCGAAGAAGTGGCCTACGACCTGACCAACTTTCTGGCTTACGTCGGTGAGCCTTCCAAGCTCCAGGCTCAAGCCTTGGCTCCTAAGGTGCTGATATTCATCTTTATTTTCGGAGTTATCGCTTATCTGCTCAAGCGCGAGTATTGGCGAGACGTACACTGATCATTGACTGATCAGATCATCAGGGCGCACGGTGAAAACCGCGCGCCCTTTGTGTTTTTATATAGAGTGAATGCTGGTACATGTCTTCGCCTAACTTGGTGTGGGCATGTTATTATCAACGCTTGATTTGATGCGAGGATGGTTTCATGGGTGTTGTGGCCAAACGGTCGTCGATGATTTTTTATTCAGGCAGTGATGATCATTTCAGTCATCGCGTGCGTATCGTGCTGGCCGAGAAAGGCGTCGCCGTGGATATTGTGGAAGTCAACGACGAACAACCGCCGGAAGAGTTGGCTGACCTGAATCCCTATAACAGTGTTCCGACACTGCTGGATCGTGATTTAGTGTTGTATGAATCCAAGGTGATGATGGAATACCTGGATGAGCGCTTCCCGCATCCTCCGCTGCTGCCGGTATACCCGGTGGCGCGAGCGCAAAGTCGTTTGTGGATGCACCGTATCGAGCGTGAGTGGTGCCCCATGGTCGAGCAGATCCGTACGGGTGGAAAAAAAGAAGCGGACAAGGCGCGCAAGGAGCTACGGGAGAGCCTGATCGGTATTTCACCTATTTTTGAAGACATGCCGTTTTTCATGAGTGAAGAATTCACTCTGGTAGATTGCTGCTTGACGCCGATCTTGTGGCGTTTGCCCGATCTCAATATCGAGTTGCCTGAAAAGCAGGTGCAGCCATTACTGAGCTACATGAAGCGCGTTTTTGAACGTGATGCCTTCAAGGCGTCGTTGAGTGAACGTGAAAAAGAAATGCGATCCTGAACCCGTCGGCCCCGGAGAGATTGGTATGAATCCGGGGCTTTCAACTCTAGGAAGGAGCGCGCGATGCATTCAAGCCGTCCTTATCTCGCCAGAGCGCTTTATCAGTGGCTACTGGACAACGAATTGACGCCTTATCTAGTGGTGGATGCGGACCTGCCCGGTGTCGAAGTGCCGCGCCAATTCGTTCAGAATGGGCAAATCGTGCTTAATGTGGCGCCTACGGCAGTGCGCGATTTCTTCATGGAAAACCAAGCCGTTGGTTTCAATGCGCGCTTTGGTGGCCAGCCGATGCAAGTGATGATACCCACTGAGGCATTGATTGCTATTTATGCGCGCGAGAATGGCGTAGGAATGGTCTTCGGTCATGAGCCGGTATTGACTCCTTCTGGCGAGACTAATGAAAGCGAGCCAGCATCTCGTGGAAACCGGCGCCCTGAGCTGAGCATTACCCAGCCGACCGAGGGGAATGAGGATCAAGAGGTACCCGAGCCTGCTGAGCCGAAGGATACGGGTAGCTCCGATAGCAAGCCTGGTTCGGATAGCAAGACATCCAGAAAACGCCCGACGTTGCGAGTTATAAAGTAATGGATGGAAGCTAGGATAGCTGAAAATAAAACGGGCCCTGGCAAACACATTGTCGGGGCCCGTTTGTTGTGCTGAGCATTATTGTCTAGTGAGGGCGCTATATCTGGAGATGTCAGTCCAGATAGTCGAATGCCTTGACGATGCGCTGAACGCCATTCACGTTCGAGACCGTCCGAACAATACGGTCCGCTTCTTCACGGCTGACAATGCCCATTAAATAAACACTGGCGTTTTCAGTGGTTACCTTAAGCTTGGAAGAGTCGATACGGTCGTTGGTGGCAAGTTGACTAATGACATTCGTGGTCAGCCAGGCATCCGTTAGCCGTTGGCTGGCCGACAGGTTGCCTGCCACAGTCAGCTCGTTGTGTACTTCATTCACACCGCGCAAGTTTCCGGTGACTTCCTCTGCGCGTTCCTTGAGTTCCTGGCTAGGTACTTGCCCTACCAGCAATACCTTGCCATTGAAGCTGTGCGGGCGGATGCGCGCATCGTCCAGGCGAGCATCGGCGCGTGCCAAGGCGCGGCCGACTTCGCGCTCCACTGTGCTGTCAATGGCTTCTACGTCCTCGCTGCGTTGGCCATAATTGGTTTGGTCGGCCATATTGGTGGCGCAGCCGCCGATCAACAGTGACAGGCAGACGCCGGCCACTGCCATCCATCTAGTACGTGATTGATAGCTCATGCATACACTCCTTGCTACAGCGATGTTCTTGGGATTTGAAGGCGGTGTGATCAACAAGCTAGTCGGTACCACCAAATAATTGTTCATCAATCAGGTCACACAGGCAGTGTATTACTAATAAATGCACTTCCTGGATGCGGGCGGTCGAGGTCGCGGGTACACGGATTTCACAGTCGTCCTGACCCAGCAAGGATGCCATGTTGCCACCATCTCTACCGGTCAAGGCAACCACCGTCATATCTCGGTCATGAGCGGCTTGAATCGCCTGAATGATGTTGCCGGAGTTGCCGCTGGTCGAGATGGCCAGCAGGACGTCGCCGGGCTGGCCCAAAGCGCGAATCTGTTTGGAAAACACCTCGTTGTAGCTGTAATCATTGGCAATCGACGTCAAGGTGGAAGAGTCGGTCGTCAGAGCCAATGCCGGAAGGCTGGGACGTTCACGCTCGAATCGGTTCAATAGCTCCGAGGAAAAATGCTGGCTGTCGCCTGCACTCCCGCCATTGCCGCAGGCGAGTATCTTGCCTTCGCTAACCAAGCTCTGCACCATCATCTGACTGGCTACTTCGATGAAAGGAGGAAGCACTTCGCTGGCGTAGGTCTTGGTATCAATGCTGGCATTGAAGTGCTCGAGTATACGTGTCTGAAAGTCCATGAGGGCTTCCTGGTCCAAAGGGGGTCAAAACGCATCGAAGGCTGCCTTGACCCAGGTAAAAGACAGGTCGGGGAGCGTGCCGGTGACGGCCAGGACATCGAAGCGGCAACCACATGATAGCTTGTTGCGCGCCAGATAAAAACGCGCTGCGCGCACCAGGCGCTGTTGCTTTCGCGGGGTGACGGTTTCCAATGGATGACCGTAACGACTAGTGACCCGATGTTTGACTTCGACAAACACCAGGGTTTCGCCGTCACGCATCACCAGGTCAAGCTCGCCGCCCTTGGCGTGCTGATTACTGGCCAGCAAGACCAAGCCTTGCTGGCCCAGCCACTGAGCGGCAATGCGTTCCATGGCCGCGCCTCGAGCGCGAGCCGTTCGTGAATCGGTTTTGGGATCAGTCGGCATGGTTCAAGCCGGGAGTCAGAATGGGGCGGGGTACGCCATTCTGGAATTTGGCCCAGGGTAGCTCACGGCGAATGCGTCCGTCAGCGGTGAGGCGCAAGGTGCCGGTGCTGCCCTGCAGGCCATTTTCCAATACGGCGGGAGTAGCAAGTCCCAAGGCGATTTCCAGGGCGTCCACTCCCATTGCCATCAAGCGAAACATGGAGGCATCGGCTTTGTCTTGCAGGCTCTGGTAGGTGTTATAAAACGGTAAGGCTTCTTTACCACCCACAGCAGCGTCCGGAATCTGCCAAGGAATATCCATGAACATCACGTCATCCAGATCTTTGTCCAGCCGTGGCTGCAGGCGGCCTTCGTGTAGATGGGATGTTGCGTAAATCGGCAGGTTTTGAGCGTAGTAATAATCCAGTGTAGGCGGTACCTGGCGGGCATACTCGGGCAGGGCGAGCAAGAACAGGATGTCGATATTGCCCAGGCGAGCGCGTTCGCCGCTGACATTCAGGGCGGTGCGTACCGCAGCGGAAACGGCATTATCGGGCTGATAGCGTATTGCATTGGTGATGTCGCCGCCTTGACGTTGCCATTGATTCCAGAAGGCTTCACCGACACGGCGCCCCCACTCATTGTCGGGGACCATGAGAGCAGCTTGGCGATGGCCGTCCTGCCAGGCGCGCTCAGCGGCTTGGCGTGCTTCGTCTTCAGCAGAAAGGCCGTATTGGAATAAACGGCGTGCCTGGTTGTGCTCGCCGCTGCCATAGTTCAATGCCAGTGTAGGCAGCGGAACGCTATCACGTTGCTCAAGCTGGCTGACTTTTTCCTTGTCGAGTGGACCGATCACCAGCTGGGCACCCATTTGGCGTGCGCGGTCATAGAGCGCATCCAAGCTTTCCCGAGAAGTATTCATGAAGCTTAACTGAACCGAGGTGTCGCTCAGCTGCTGATGGCGTTGCATGGCCATGGCAATCGTGTCGGCCACATTGGAAAGCGGGCCTGTTTCGGGTAGAAAGACCGCAATATGGCGAATTTCCTGGCCCTCTAATTCGGGCAATGCCAAGAGAGCAGGGTCTGGTTGATCCAGCACAGCTCTGGCCCAGTCTCGACGTTCAGCAAGGGTTCGTTGCTGGGCGGCACTCATAGGTAATTCATCATCCAGCACTTGCGTGGCTCTAAGAACGGCTCTGGGGTCGTCTTCGCCTCTAGCCAGTTCCGAAAACAGCAATGCCCAGCGCACGCGCGCTTGTTGGGCAAGGTTGCTTTCCTCGATGCTGTCGGCAATCTCGAGGGCCTGCTCCCGCCGGCCTTGGCGAGCGAGAATATCGGCTGCTTCCAGGCGAGTTATGGCTGCTTGCTCGGGGGCCTGCTGAGCGGCTTGTTCCAATAGCTGGTTGGGATCGCCTTCGGGAAGGCGATCTACGGGGAAGGGAGGTTGTAGGGTGCAACCGGCGACCAGCAAGGTAATTAGCGTGGTGGCCAACAGGCCACGCAATGAATGTTTCATGTATCCTTCCTCAATTCCCGTTTACGCTTTCGTTGGTAAGTCACCTGTTAGTGAGCTATTGCACAAGCATAGCGCACCGTTAGTGCAAGCCATCCACAAATCAGGAGTCATGATGACACACAAGAAGGCCGGCACATTGTACGTGGTTGCCACGCCAATTGGGAATCTGGAGGACATGACGCCCCGGGCCGCACGCATTTTGGCGGAAGTGGATCGAGTGGCAGCGGAAGACACGCGCCACAGCGGCCGGCTGTTGACGCATCTCGGTGTAAAGGTTCCCATGCTGTCGCTGCATGAGCATAACGAAGCCCAGCGTGTAGAAACATTGGATGCTTACTTGGAAGCCGGCGAAAATATCGCCTTGATCAGTGATGCCGGTACTCCATTGATCAGCGACCCGGGGTTCGTGCTGGTGCGTGAATTACGAGCGCGCAATCGTCATGTCGTGCCCCTGCCGGGTGCCTGTGCCTTGGTCACGGCACTTTCCGGGGCGGGGTTGCCTACCGACCGCTTCGTGTTCTGTGGTTTTCTTCCTGCCAAGCAAGGTGCGCGTCGCCAGCAGTTGGTCGAATGGAAAGCTCGAGCGGAAACATTGGTGTTCTATGAGTCACCGCATCGTATCCAGGCAACGTTGGAAGCCCTGCATGAACAGTTCGGGGGGCGACGCATCGTGTTGGCGCGAGAACTCACCAAGACGTTTGAAACCTTCCTGCAAGGCACCGCGAGTGAATTACTGGCAACACTCGAAGAAGATCCCAATCAGGCACGCGGCGAATTTGTAGTGATGGTCGAGGGCAACAAGGCCGAGATGGATTCGGAATGCCAGGAAATAAAGGCCCAGACGTTACTCGATGCCTTGCTTGCCGAAGGCGTTGGCGTCAAGCAGGCGGCCTCGGTGGCAGCTCGTTTGATGGGGGGGCGCAAGCAAGTCTGGTATGCGCGCCTGCAAGCAATCAAAAGCGGGGATTGAGGGTAAGCCAAGGCACTGGTATGCTTGCCGCCGGAGTTGGCCAGACAGTCGCCGCTGAGGTGTCAAAACCTCAGGGGAGGAAAGTCCGGGCTCCATAGGGCAGAGTGCCAGGTAACCCCTGGGCGGCGTGAGCCGACGGAAAGTGCAGCAGAGAGTAGACCGCCTAAGCCTTTCGAGGCCGGTAAGGGTGAAAGGGTGCGGTAAGAGCGCACCGCGCGCCTGGTAACAGTGCGTGGCATGGTAAACCCCACTCGGAGCAAGACCAAATAGGAACCCGTTGGCGTGGCCCGCGCTGGGTTCGGGTAGGTTGCTTGAGCATTGTGGTGACGCAATGCCTAGAGGAATGACTGTCCACGACAGAACCCGGCTTATCGGCCGACTCCCCCTCTTATCAGGGCTGCATGCTTGTGCACCCATTCAACCGTGTGAGATGTACATGCCTTCACCTGACGCTGAACAGGTCGTTTCCGGCTTTCGCCATGCCAGTGTGTTACTGGACGGAGCCGTGGAGGCACTGGTGAATGATCCCGAGGGTGTCTATCTGGATGGCACCTTTGGTCGTGGTGGCCATTCGCGTGCCATTCTGGCGCGCCTGGGGTCTTCCGGCCGGTTGTTGGCCATGGATCGTGACCCCCAGGCAATCGAAGAAGCACGACACCTCGATGATCCGCGTTTTTTCATTACCCAGCGCGATTTTGCCCGTTTGGGTGAGTTCGCAATGGAGCAGGGCGTGCATGGCAAGCTTGCCGGCGTGCTGCTGGATGTCGGTGTATCATCCCCCCAGTTGGATGACCCCGAACGTGGTTTCAGTTTCATGCGCGATGGCCCGCTTGATATGCGCATGGATCCCTCTCATGGGCAGAGTGCCGCTGATTTCTTGGTGCGTGCCAAGGAAGCGGAAATCGCTCAGGTATTCAAGACCTATGGTGAGGAGCGCTTTGCCAAACGCTTGGCGCGTGCGGTGGTGGAGCGCCGTAGTGAAAAGCCCTTTGAGCGTACTGTCGATCTGGCCGAGGTGTTGAAAGCCGCTCACCCGGCGTGGGAAAAGGGTAAACATCCAGCCACGCGGGCTTTCCAGGCTCTGCGCATTTATCTCAATCAAGAGCTTGAGCAGCTCGATGCCGCGCTTGAAGCCGCCCTTGAAGCGCTGGCTCCAGGCGGGCACCTTGTTGTAATCAGCTTTCATTCCCTGGAAGATCGCCGAGTAAAGCGTTTCATTCGCCGGCACGTACGTGGTGATACTGACGTGCCACGTGGCGTTCCGCTTCGCGATGATCAGCTCAACCGCCGCCTGGTAGGTCTGGGCAAAGGCCAGCGCCCCGGGCCGAGTGAAGTCGATGCCAATCCACGTGCGCGTAGTGCCGTCATGCGAGCGGCACGAAAACTGGCGTAAGCGGTCATGATGATACTTCTCCAGCCCGGACGTCTTCTTGCTTCCCTGCATAACGAGTGGCCTTTCAAGCTGCGGCTCAGTCTATGGTCGGCCATCATCACTGCCCTGTTCGTCGGCTGTATGGTGTCGGCCTTGGCAGTGGTGGCGACCAGCCATATGACGCGCACCCAATTTGCTCAATTGCAGCAACTAGAGCAGGAAAAAAATCAGTTGCAGACCGAATGGGGCCAGTTGCTGCTGGAAGAGGGGGCTTGGTCGACACCGGCACGTATCGAGCAGATCGCCACGCAGCGGCTGGGTATGCGTATTCCTGATGTCCATGATGTCGAGGTCATCAGGCCATGAGTATGTCGCGCCACAGCGTTACTTCCCGAGAGTCGTCGGTAGCGCCGCCGCTGGGCAGGGGTCGCATCATTCTGATGCTGGGGCTCATTCTGGTGGCGACAGCGGTATTGATGGGGCGTGTCGTGTTGCTGCAAGTGGTGGACCGGCCCTTCCTGCAAAGCCAGGGAGACGCTCGTACCCTGCGCCATGAAGCGATTCCCGCGCATCGCGGTATGATCACCGACCGTAACGGTGAGCCGTTGGCCATTTCCACGCCAGTGGTAACGCTCTGGGCCAATCCTCAGGAAATACCTGAGGATGCTATCCAGCGCATGATGCTGGCTCAGGCGCTGGGCATGTCACTAGAGAATCTCGATGCTCGGTTGGCACGCTATAGCGAGCATGAATTCATGTATTTGCGCCGGCAAATGACCCCCGATGATGCCCAGCGGGTGCTTAATCTACGCACGCCTGGGGTCTATCCTCAGCGTGAATACAAACGCTATTACCCGGCTGGCGAGGTGGCAGCCCAGTTGTTAGGGGTAACCAATGTCGATGATTTTGGTCAGGAAGGGCTAGAGCTTGCGTATCAATCTTACCTGGCAGGCCATGTGGGGCAGCGGCGAGTCATTAAAGATCGGCGGGGACGTCTGGTGCGCGAACTGGGCGTCGTTAAAGAAGCACAGCCGGGCGGTGAGCTGACGCTTTCCATCGATCAGCGTCTGCAATACATGGCCTATCGTGAACTGCGCTCGGCAGTGGCGGAGCATGACGCCGACGGCGGCATGCTGGTGATGATGGATGCGCACACCGGTGAAGTACTGGCGATGGCCAACCTGCCTTCCTACAACCCCAACAATCGCGCAGGGCTCGACCCGCGCGGGTTGCGTAACCAAGCCATTGTCGATGTGTTCGAACCGGGTTCGGTGGTCAAGCCTCTGGCTATGGCGGCGATTCTGGAAAGTGACGTCTTCGATCGCGACGTGGTGGTGGATACCTCACCTGGGTGGATGCGTATCGATCGGTTTACCATCCATGATATCCGTGATTACGGGGAGCTGGACTTGGCAGGCATTCTGGAAAAGTCTTCCAATATTGGCATGTCACGTCTGGCCTTGGAGTTATCCGATACCACTATCTGGGAAAAGTACAATCAACTGGGTCTTGGACAAAGCCCCGGTACCGGCTTTCCGGGTGAAGCCACGGGAAGTCTGCCGGCACCGGTGCGCTGGTCGCGCAGCGAGCGTGCTGCTCTTTCCTATGGTTACGGCTTGTCGGTGTCCGCTTTGCAACTGGCCAGTGCTTACACGGCGATAGCCAATGGTGGAGAACGTTTGCCGCCCTCTCTGTTGCGCCTGTCCCAAGCGCCTGCCGGGATACCGGCAATTGAGCCAGCGATTGCCCATGATCTCCTGCAAGTCATGGAAACCTCCGTGGGAGCTTCTTCAGGGGGGCGTCGGGCACGGGTCGATGGGTATCGGGTGGGAGGCAAGACCGGCACCGTTCGCAAGAATAACAGTCAAGGTTACGCAGAAAATGCCTACCGCAGTGTTTTCGTGGGTATCGCACCGATATCCGACCCACGCATCGTGACCGTGGTGATGATCGACAACCCCAAGGCAGGGGAATTCTATGGAGGCGCAGTGGCGGCACCGGTGTTTTCCAGTGTGACCGGCAATGCGCTTCGCTTGCTGGATGTGCCGCCGGACCAACAGACGCGTTAATATCGCTTCAGGAGAACTTATGCTGCCATCCCCTAATGACCTCTTAATCGCTTTACGCTCCCTATGGCCTACCGCCACCTTCCCTTCAACTCTTCCGCCGCTACCGGACAGGGTGCGCCTGGTGATGGATTCGCGCTGCGTTAGCCAAGGCGATGTGTTCGTTGCCGTGGCCGGCACTCAATATGACGGTCGTGAGTATATCGAGGCCGCCCTGGCGGCGGGAGCGGCATTGGTGCTGGCGCATGTGAAAAGTGGCGAGGTCAAGGTGGATGGATGCGTCATTCAGTTGCCCCATCTCGGCATGCGCCTGGGGGAGCTGGGACAGGTGCTATACAAGGTGGCCGATTCACTGGATGTCATGGCCGTCACGGGGACCAACGGGAAAAGTTCGGTCACGCATTATATCGCCGCTCTCAGCGAGCAGTTGGGCACGTCGGCGGGGGTAGTCGGTACCTTGGGTGTGGGTCGTCGGGGCGCTCTGGTAGACAGCGGATTAACGACCCCTGGTCCCTTGGCATTGCAGGCCAGGCTGGCGGAGCTTGCCGAACAGGGCGTGACACGCATCGCGCTTGAGGCTTCCTCTCATGCGCTCGATCAGCAGCGGCTCGATGCGGTGAATGTGAAAGTCGGTGTCTTCACCAACCTGAGCCGTGATCATCTTGATTATCATGGCAGCATGGCCGCCTATGCCGCCGCCAAAGCCAAGCTGTTTCGCCGCGCCGAACTGACGCTGGCGGTGGTCAATGCCGATGATCCTCTGGCGAGATTGATGCTGGCGGGCTGCTCTAAGGACGTCAGGGTGCTGGCCATCGGGCAGGACGAGGCCGTCACGCTACGGGTGTTGGACTGGCAGCCGCATGCGCTGGGTCAGCAGGCAATGGTGGCCACCCCGGAAGGCGAGATGGGGTTATCGCTCGCCTTGATGGGGCGCTTCAACCTGGATAACGTCTTGCTGGCGATGGCTACGCTTTATGGCTTGGGTGAGCCTTTGTCTTCGCTGTTTGCCGCTGCCGAAAAACTGTTGCCGGTACCCGGGCGCATGCAGTTGATATGTCAATCAGGCTCTCCTGGCGTGGTGATCGATTATGCCCACACGCCGGATGCGCTGGACAATGCCTTGCAGGCACTGCATGCCCATCTGGGTGACCAGGGCGCCTTGTGGTGTGTCTTCGGTTGCGGCGGTGAGCGTGACACGGGCAAGCGTGTGCAAATGGCCCGAGTTGTCGAGCAGTATGCTGACAAGGTAGTGGTAACCGACGATAACCCACGTGGGGAATCCGCTGCACAGATTCGCGAGCAGATCCTAGCAGGGTTCACCCCTGAGGCGCGGGAAAACGTGTTATCCATTGCCGGTCGCCGCGAGGCAATTGCTCAGGTGCTGGCTTTGGCGGCACCCGAAGACGTTGTGTTGATTGCTGGCAAAGGCCACGAAACCTATCAGGAAGTCGATGGCGTCCGTCACCCCTATTCCGATGACGAGCAAGTACAACAGGCGCTGGCTCGGCGGCGTGCATCATGAGATCGTGGACGCTTGCAGAGGTGGCTCAAGCGCTGGCTATACCACCGCCAGCGGAGGATCTGGCATTTACCGCTATCGTCACCGACACCCGCCGGGTGGTTCCTGGGTGCTTGTTCGTGGCGCTGAAAGGCGAGCGGTTTGATGCTCATGATTTCATTGCTCAAGCGCGCGAGCAGGGTGCCGCCGCCGCCCTGGTGGCAAGGCCGGTCGCAGACATATTGCCACAAATTCAGTGTAGCGATACGCAGCTGGCGCTGGGGCTATTGGGACGTTACCGGCGCGAGTGCTGGGGCAATTCGCTGGTGGCGGTGACCGGCAATAGCGGCAAGACCACGGTCAAGGAAATTCTTGCGGTACTGCTGGGCGGCCGCGAAACGACCCTGGCCACCCAGGGTAATCTCAATAATGCTATCGGCGCGCCACTGACCCTGCTGGAGCTTGATGAGTGTCATCAATCGGCGGTAGTCGAGCTGGGCGCCAATCACTTGGGGGAAATCGCCTGGACGACTGCCATGGCCAAGCCGCAGGTGGCAGTTATCACCAATGTTACCGGCGCCCATATAGGCGAGTTTGGCGGGATGGGGAATATCGCCCAGGCCAAAGGCGAGATACTCACAGGTCTCTCGGCGGATGGAGTGGCGGTGCTCAATCTGGATGATGTCTATTACCACTTCTGGGCGGCGCTTGCCGCGCCTCGCCAGGTATGGAGTTTCGGTCTGGATGAGCGTGCCCGGGTTCACGCTCGGGCGCTTTCCTGTGATGCCGTGGGACGCTATGCTTTCACGCTGGCGGCGGCGGGGTGCGAGCTTGGTCGGGTGTCATTGCCTTTATTGGGCAAGCATAATGTGAGTAATGCACTGGCCGCTTCGGCGGCTGCGCTGGCCTTGGGGGTCGAGCCCTCTCAGGTGATTTCCCGCTTGAGTCAGGTGAGCGCCTTGCCGGGCAGGCTGTGTGCGGTAGACGGGCCGCACGGTGCATGCATTCTGGATGACAGTTACAATGCCAATCCCGGCGCGATGCAAGCCGCTCTGGAAACGCTGGCAAGCCTGCCCCGCCCGCATTGGTGTGCCTTCGGCGCCATGGGTGAGCTGGGAAGCGAGGCTGAACGTCTGCACATCGAGGTCGGTGATCAGGCCCGTGCGCTGGGAATCGAGGTCCTGTTGACCTTCGGTGAGCCAGCACAGGCGGCTAGCCGGGCATTCGGCGCAGGAGGGCAACATTTCACCGATCATGCGGCGCTGGTGCGCCATGTCATTAATACTCTGCCGCCCGGAGCCAGTCTTCTGGTAAAGGGATCGCGTAGTGCGGCAATGGACACTGTCGTTGCTGCATTACGTTCGGATAAACCAAGGTAAACGCCGTTCATGTTACTTTATTTGGCGAATTTTCTAGCGCATTTTCAAAGTGCGTTTCAGGTATTCAATTATCTTACTTTGCGCGTCATTCTGGGTGCCTTGACCTCCTTGTTGATTTGCTTGTGGCTAGGGCCCTGGGTGATTCGGCGCCTGGTCGAGGGGCAGATCGGCCAAGCCGTTCGCGACGATGGTCCGCAATCGCACCTATCCAAGGCGGGAACGCCGACGATGGGCGGCGTCATGATCTTGTTGGCGATTGCCTTCAGTACGCTGATATGGGGCGACTTGAGCAATCACTATGTATGGATCGTGCTGGGCGTCACGCTCGGCTTTGGCGCAATTGGCTGGGTCGATGATTATCGCAAGGTGGTGGAGAAGAATCCCCGCGGCTTGCCGGCCCGCTGGAAGTATCTGTGGCAGTCTGTCGTGGGGTTGGGCGCTGCGGGACTGCTGTACTTTACAGCGGCAAGTCCGGTGGAAACCAGCCTGATCCTGCCGCTGTTCAAGGACTTCGTGCTACCCCTGGGGCTGTTTTATATCGTTCTGACCTATTTCGTGATCGTGGGCAGTTCCAATGCGGTCAACTTGACCGACGGCCTTGACGGCCTGGCAATCATGCCGACGGTACTGGTGGCCATGGGACTGTCGGTATTCGCCTATGTCAGCGGTAATAGCGTCTTTGCCGACTACCTGCACATGCCGTTTATTCCCGGTGCCGGCGAACTGGCGGTATTCTGCGGCACGATCGCCGGGGCCGGGCTGGGGTTTCTCTGGTTCAATACCTATCCCGCTCAGGTGTTCATGGGTGACGTAGGTGCTTTGGCGCTGGGGGCGGCGCTAGGTGTCGTGGCGGTGATCGTGCGTCAGGAAATCGTGCTGTTCATCATGGGTGGCATTTTCGTTGTGGAAACGTTGTCGGTGATACTGCAGGTGGGCTCTTACAAACTCACCGGGCGACGCATTTTCCGCATGGCCCCGCTACATCACCATTATGAACTCAAGGGCTGGCCCGAGCCTCGCGTGATCGTGCGTTTCTGGATCATCACCGTGGTACTGGTGCTGTTGGGCCTGGCGACACTCAAGCTTCGTTGAACCGCCTGTCGGGCGCCGTTCAAGGTGACAAGGAACCTTCGATGGTCAAGGTACCCAAGGGTTTGACACTGGTGGTCGGGCTTGGCATTTCCGGACGGGCGATCTGTCGCCATCTCGAACGTTGCCAGGTCGCTTTCATGGTGGCGGATACGCGGGCCACTCCGCCGGGCATTGACGATTTTCATGCCGCTCATCCCGGCGTGAAGGTGCATTGCGGCGCGCTCTCTGAACTGGATCTTTCCGAAGTGGAAGAAGTGGTGCTCAGCCCCGGCATTGACCCCATGGCACCGGGGCTGGAAATGTTGACGGAGCAAATCAATCCCGTTACCGGGGAGCCGCGTCTGGTGGGTGAAATCGCGCTGTTCGTACGCGCTGCCAAGGCGCCGATTGCGGCGATTACCGGATCCAATGCCAAGTCCACGGTGACCACCCTATTGGGAGAAATGGCGGTGGAATCCGGCATAAAGGCTGCCGTGGGCGGAAACCTGGGCACGCCGGCACTCGATCTGCTCGCCGATGAGCCCGAGGCACCGCTGTATATTCTGGAACTCTCCAGCTTTCAATTGGAAACCACGCCGCATCTGGGCGCGGCAAGCGCGGCCTTTCTCAACCTGAGTGAAGATCATCTCGACCGCCATGGGGATATGCAGGCATATCAGGCCACCAAGCAACGCATTTTTAACGGTGCCCAACATGGGGTGGTCAATGCCGATGATGCTTATACTTGGCCGTCTCGCCCGGTTGTTTCACAGGCGCGTTTTACCCTGAACCCCCCCGAGGGGAATCAATGGGGTATCGCCGACCAGGCAGGCGAGCCTTGGTTGATGCAAGGCGCCACGCCTTGGTTGTCGATAGCCGAGTTGAAAATGCCGGGACGCCATAATCAGGCCAATGCCTTGGCTTCTCTGGCGATGGGTCAGGCCCTGGGGTTCAAGCGCAATGCCATGCTCGAGGTGTTGAAGCGCTTCAAGGGGCTTGCTCATCGTACCGAGGTGGTGGGTGAGATCAACGGCGTCACTTGGATCAATGACTCCAAGGGCACGAATGTGGGCGCTACCCTGGCAGCCATCGAAGGGATCGGCGGTACTCTTTCCGGGCGGTTGATTCTCCTGGCGGGAGGCGTGGGCAAGGGGGCGGATTTCACGCCGCTTGCCGGCCCCTTGTCCCGCTGTGCTCGCTTGGTGCTGGTGTTCGGGACTGATGCAGAACATCTCTGCGCGGCCTTGAAAGACAGTGTCGTTGTTCAAAAAATGGACCAGATGCACCAGGCCATTCAAGCTGCCCATGCCGTCGCTGAGCCAGGAGATTGTGTGTTGCTGTCTCCGGCCTGTGCGAGTCTCGATCAATTTGCCAACTATCAGGAACGTGGCGATATCTTTCGCGGCGAGGTGTCCAGGTTGGCGACCCAGGCCAGCCAGCAGGAGGCGACATGAATCGCTGGAAACGTTTTTGCCAAGCGGTTTCAACCCGCCAACTTCCGTGCGATGTGTGGTTGATCTTGGCCGCGATATTGTTAGCGGGACTGGGCTGGGTGATGGTCAGTTCGGCTTCCATCGGCTTGTTGGAAGACAGTTATCACTACAGCAAGCAACATGGAGTATTCCTGGTAGTGGCCATCGGGGCGCTGTTTTTCACGCTCTGTGTTCCCCTTGAGGTCTGGCGACAGAATGCCAGCTTGTTGCTGGTCATCAGCATCGCCATGTTGCTCCTGGTCCTGGTGATCGGTCAGGAGATCAACGGCAGCAAACGTTGGATTGCCTTGCCCGGCCCACTACCCAGTTTGCAGGTCTCCGAGTTTGCCAAGGTGGGGGTGATTATCTACATGGCCGCGTTCATGTCGCGATTTGCCTATGAGCTACGCCATCGTGCCTTCAGTTTGTGGCGCCCTCTGGCGGTGCTCGCCGTACCTATAGGGCTATTGTTTCTGGCCCCGGATTTCGGGGGCATGGTGGTATTTACCGCTTGCGTGATAGGCATGTTGATGATGGCTGGCGCTTCCTTGACGTTACTATTGGGAAGCGGTGGATTTTTGGCTGCAGGCGCAGTGCTGCTGGTGGCCAATGAGCCCTATCGCTTGGCGCGTTGGACCAGTTTCCTCGACCCTTGGGCGGATCAATTCGCCACGGGGTATCAATTGACTCAGGCGCTGATTGCCTTCGGGCGTGGCCATGTGACCGGCACCGGCTTGGGTAACAGCGTACAGAAATTGCACTACCTACCCGAAGCGCATACCGACTTCATTTTCGCCGTGGTGGCCGAAGAGCTGGGTATGCTGGGGGCAATCAGCGTGGTGCTGCTTTTCGCCCTGCTGATTGTCCGGGCCATGTTGATCGGTCGGCGCGCGGAAATGGCCGGCCACCTGTTCGCCTCCTACATGAGTTACGGTATCGGTTTTATCATTGCCGCTCAGGCTTTCATCAACATGGCGGTGAGCTCAGGCCTATTACCTACCAAGGGATTGACGCTGCCGCTGGTGAGTTATGGCGGCTCGAGTCTATTGGTTACCGGCATCATGCTGGGACTTTTGCTGCGCGCCGATGCTGAAACTCGTCGTCAACCCCAGCGTGCATCCACCCCTTACAAGGCGCGTCATGAGCCTCGGCTGTCGCGGAGCGGTGTCAGGTCGCAATCGGTTCAAAGGAGCAAACAGTGATTACGACATCAGCTCGGCGCATTCTAATCATGGCGGGGGGAACCGGTGGCCATGTGATTCCCGCGCTTTCTCTGGCGCGCTCATTAAGCGCCCAGGGCGTTGAAGTGCAGTGGCTGGGAAGTCCAAAAGGGATTGAAAACCGTCTGGTGCCCGAAGCGGGTATCCCCTTGCATCATGTCGCTATCAGCGGCTTGAGAGGCAAGGGGCTGAGTGGTTGGCTCAAAGCACCACTCAATCTCAGCCGTGCGGTGTGGCAAGCGCGCCGAGTGATCACTGACTTCGACCCTCAACTGGTGGTGGGAATGGGAGGGTTCGCCAGCGGCCCCGGGGGGCTTGCCGCCTGGCTGTGTCGCAAACCGTTGGTGGTGCATGAGCAAAATGCCGTGGCCGGATTAACCAATCGCGTGTTATCACGTCTGGCTCGGCAAACCTATGCGGCTTTTCCTGACGCATTCGGTGACCGTGCAGAGGTCGTCGGTAACCCGGTGCGTGAAGACATCGCCGCATTGGGGAACAGTCCCCGTACGGTCGAGGAGATGCAGAAACGCCCCTTGCGCCTGCTGGTGGTCGGGGGGTCGCTTGGGGCGGTATCGCTAAATGAACGTCTGCCGCAGGCATTGGCCGCGCTTGCCACCGAGCAGCGCCCTGAGGTATGGCATCAGGCCGGACGTGACCGGGACGAGGATACCTTGGCGCGCTACCGGAAATATGGGATGCCGGCGAAGGTCAGCGCCTTTATCGATGATATGGCACAAGCCTACGCCTGGGCCGACCTGGTGGTGTGCCGTGCCGGTGCCTTGACGGTGGCGGAGCTGGCTGCCGCTGCCAAGCCCTCATTGCTGGTACCGTTCCCTTATGCCGTGGATGACCATCAGCGAATCAATGCCCAGGTATTGGTAAATGCCGGTGCCGCCGTCTGTGTGGTGCAATCGGCACTCTCTGAAGACGAACTCAAGAGGCAGCTGACTCAGCTGCTCAAACCAGAGACACTGGCCACCATGGCTGCCAAGGCACGCCAGGCCGCCCGCCTGGATGCCACCCAACGCCTGGCAACCGGCTGCATGGCCCTAGCATTTCAAGGAGACACCGCGTGACCGATTCTTCGATTCAGCCCCTTTCCCGGCCGATTCCCGCCACACCCCAAGGGCCGGGAATGCGCCGTATCCACCGCATTCATTTCGTGGGTATCGGCGGGGCGGGCATGTGCGGTATCGCCGAAGTTCTTGCCAACCAGGGGTATGCCGTCAGCGGCAGCGACCTCAAGGAGTCGGCGGTATTGCAGCGCCTGCGTGACTGCGCGGTTCGCGTGATGATCGGGCATGCGGAAACCCATGTCAGCGGTGCCGATGTGGTGGTGGTGTCGAGCGCGATCGATGAGAGCAATCCGGAAATACGTTGGGCCAATGAACACCGAGTGCCGGTAGTGCGCCGCGCCGAAATGCTGGCCGAACTGATGCGTTTTCGCCATGGTATCGCTGTGGCGGGAACTCATGGAAAGACCACCACGACTAGTCTGACGGCCACCTTGTTGGCGGAAGGTGGATTGGACCCGACCTTCGTGATCGGTGGCAAATTGACCAGTGCCGGGACCAATGCGCGCTTGGGAGAAGGCGATTACCTGGTGGCGGAAGCCGATGAATCGGATGCCTCCTTTCTGCATCTGCAGCCCATGATGTCGATCGTCACCAACATCGATGCCGATCACATGGCGACCTACGGCGGTGATTTCGAGCGCTTGAAAAGCACCTTCATCGAGTTTCTGCATAACCTGCCTTTCTATGGCCTGGCGGTGCTATGCATCGATGACCCCCATGTGCGCGGTCTTCGTGATCAGGTCAAGCGCCAGTTTGTTACCTATGGCTTTGACGAGGATGCCGATTATCGCATCGTTGATTTCCGCCAGGCCGGTGGCGAGGTGCAATTTACCGCCCTGCGGCCGGGGGGGGCTGCATCTCTTGACGTGCATTTGGCGATGCCGGGACGCCATAACGCCTTGAATGCCATGGCAGCGATTGTCGTGGCTACCGATGCCGGCGTGAACGACGTTGCGATCCTGCGGGGATTGGTAGGCTTTGCCGGTGTCGGCCGGCGCTTTCAGGTGCATGGAAACTTCTCCCTGCCGGGTGTCGAGGGCGAGGTCATGCTGGTGGACGACTACGGACACCACCCCCGTGAAGTGGACATGATTATCCAGGCGGTGCGCGCCGGCTGGCCGGAGCGTCGCCTGGTCATGCTGTACCAGCCTCATCGTTACAGCCGGACCCGAGATCTCTACGAAGATTTCGTGCGTGTGTTGTCGGGCGTGGATACCTTGGTACTGCTGGACGTATACAGTGCTGGAGAGGCGATGATTCCCGGCGCCGAGGGACGTACCCTGGCAGGCTCGATTCGTCAGCGTGGCGAGGTGGATCCCTTGTTTGTGGAACATAAAAACGAATTACCCCCGTTATTGGCGCGGATCTTGCGCCCGGGAGACATTCTTATCACTCAAGGCGCGGGGGATGTAGGAGGTATTGCCCAGCGCTTGGCGCAAGCGAAACTAATGATGGAGGAGGTGGTTCTGTGAGCAAATTATCGCGTTCTCAGGATTCAGGCTGGGGCGACGTCATGGTGATTTACGGCGGTCGCTCCGCCGAACGCGAGGTGTCGCTTAAAAGTGGTGCCGCAGTGCTGGAAGCGCTTCGTCGATCAGGGGTTTCAGCCTTTGGCTACGACCCGGTTGAAGGCGGCCTGGGAGGGCTGGAAACCCTGTCGCCTTCACGGGTTTTCATTGCCTTGCATGGCCGTGGCGGTGAAGACGGCACCCTTCAGGGAGCGTTGGAATTACTCGGCATTCCCTACACTGGAAGCGGTGTGCTGGCCTCCGCGCTGGGGATGGACAAGCAACGCACCAAGCAGATTTGGCAAGCACTCGGCCTGCCTACTCCGGAAAGCATCATGCTGCAGCCCGACTCGGATTGGAGCCAAGTGGTAGAGATGCTGGGCTTGCCCTTGATCGTCAAACCGGTACACGAAGGTTCCACCTTGGGAATCAGTATCGTGAAAAGCCAGGCTGCCTTGGAAGCCGCTTATCAGGATGCGGCTCGTTTCGATGCTCGAGTGATGGCCGAGCGCTTCATCCAGGGAGAGGAGTACACAGTGGCTCTGCTGGGTGATCAAGCGCTGCCGGCGATTCGAGTCGAGGTACCTGGCGGCTTCTATGATTACGAGGCCAAGTACGTTTCCAATACCACCCGTTACCACATACCCTGCGGGTTGAATGAAGCCGATGAAGCCGCGCTTGCGAGACTCTGCCAGGAGGCGTATGCCGCTACTGGCGGGGAAGGATGGGGGCGTGTGGATGTCATGCGCGATGCTCAGGGGCGCTTCTGGTTGCTGGAAGTTAATACCGTGCCGGGTATGACCGACCACAGCCTGGTGCCTCAGGCAGCCGCGCACGCCGGTATCGACTTTGATGCCTTGGTTTGTCGGATACTCGAGACAGCCGGGAAGCAGGGCGGACAATGACACGGCGTAATGCCTGGTGGGGCGTGTTATTACTGGGTCTGCTGCTAGGGGCTGGCGGCAGGGCGCTGTGGCTATGGCTGGATCGCCCGATCGAGCGAGTGTCCATTCACGGTGAATGGGAGCATGTCAGCGCAGATTATCTGCGAACCCAGCTTGCCCCCTTGGTGCAAGGGTCGACCTGGTTGTCGGTAGACTTGGGGGAACTGCGCGAGCAAGCGCTTGAGATAGGCTGGCTGCAAGAAGTCAGGTTGTCGCGAGAGTGGCCTGATGCCTTGGCATTCGAGCTGGTGGAACAACAGCCGGTGGCACGCTGGAACGATGACTTTCTACTCAATCCAGAGGGTGAGTCCTTTGCGTTTGCGCCCTTGACAGCGCCATCCGAACTGCCCGACCTAGCGGGGCCGGCGGGCAGCGGAAAAGAAGTGTTGGTTTATTATCAACGACTTGTTCCTAGGCTTGAGTCTTTGGCATTGAAGTTGACGCAGCTTAGGCTTGAGCCGCGTGGCGCGTGGCGCTTACAAATGGATGATCGCGTTTGGGTAATGTTGGGGCGTCGTCAACATGAGGTGCGTCTGGCACGTTTGTCGGCTTCCTGGGAGCGTGAACTGCATCGTCAGGCTACCCAGATACGCTACATAGACTTGCGCTATCCTAACGGGGTGGCTGTCGCTTGGCACGGAGAAAGCGAGTTTGATTCCATTGCTGCCTCAGAGGAGGCTGTGTCTAACGATCGATAATTTGAACGTTAGACGCTAAAAAGACTTAAGTATTTAGTGGGTAAAAAATTTTAGTATTGCTAATGAGAAAGTATGCATTGAAGCGAAAATTCGAGCCATAAATTCTGTTTACTTAAAAGTAAGCAGTTGCCAACGCCCTGCGCAGGGTTTTAATTGGCTTGAAGGATCAGTATTGTAGACCGAACTAGTCGTATAGCGTCTTGGGTTCCTATACTATGGTTCTTGCAAGTTGCAAAATCTGGGTGAATCTTGTAGGCCAAGTTTATTATTGCATTGATAAAAGTTGTGCTTATTTGTCGCTGGTTATTGGCCGCCTTGCCCTTGGGTGGTTCGTCAATGCAGGTAGCTGTGCAAAACGGCTGCTAAAAATGGCCGTTGAATATCTTGTGTTAAATAAATTGTTATATTTTGTTGTCGTTAGCATCAGGGGCTAAAGACTACTATTTTGAAGTAACCAGAAGGAGAATACCCGACTCATGGCAGGCTTACCCAACGCATCCAACATGGTAGTCGGGCTGGACATTGGTACGTCCAAGGTCGTCGCAATAGTCGGCCAACGAACCGATGACGGAGGAATTGAAATTGCCGGTATTGGTTCGCATCCTTCCCGGGGTATGAAACGTGGCGTTGTTATCAATATCGAGTCCACGGTTCAATCGATTCAGCGCGCGGTCGAGGAAGCAGAATTAATGGCAGGCTGCGACATTCACTCGGTATATGTCGGGGTCGCAGGTAGTCATATCAGCTCAATGAATTCCGATGGCGTGGTGGCGATCAAAGAGCGAGAGGTCACTCCTTCGGATATAGAACGTGTCATTGATTCCGCACGTGCGCGCGCCATTTCCGAAGGTCAGCGTGTCCTTCACGTCTTGCCTCAAGAATTTTCTATCGATGCACAAGGCGGAATCCGCGAGCCACTGGGGATGTCGGGAGTGCGTCTTGAAGCGCAAGTGCATCTAGTAACAGCGGCTATGAATGCCGTGCAGAATATTGAAAAATGCGTACGGCGCTGTGGGCTTGAGGTTGATGCGATTATTCTGGAGCAACTTGCCTCAAGCATGGCGGTATTGACTGAAGATGAGCGCGAACTGGGTGTCTGCATGGTGGATATCGGGGGCGGTACCACTGACATGGCGGTGTTCAGCGAAGGCGCCATTCGACATACGGCGGTGATTCCTATTGCGGGGGACCAAGTTACCAATGATATTGCCATGGCACTTCGTACACCGACTCAGCACGCTGAAGAAATCAAGGTTAAGTATGCCTGCGCTCTGACACAACTTGCTGCTAGTGATGAAATGATCAAGGTGCCGAGTGTGGGTGATCGACCGGCGCGGGATTTGTCGCGTCAAGCGTTGGCGGAGGTGGTCGAACCGCGTTATGAAGAACTTTTTACGTTAATTCGTGACGAACTGAGGCGTAGTGGTTACGAAGATATGGTAGCCGCAGGAGTCGTATTGACCGGCGGAACATCGCGGATGGAAGGTGTCAGCGAGCTTGCCGAAGAAATCTTCCACATGCCGGTGCGTATCGCGTCACCGCAGAATGTGAAAGGGCTTGCCGATGTGGTGCGTAACCCGATTTATGCCACGGGCGTGGGTTTACTGCATTATGCTCTTAAAGAAGGGCCTAATGAGCATAGTCGGCAAAGCCAAGTGGGAGTAAGCTCGGCATCAACGGGGCGTCATGACGTCTCTCGGCGCGATGACAAGAATGGCAATACGGCGCTGGCAAGAGTCAAAGGCTGGTTCAAAGGAAATTTCTGACAGGACCGCAAGCGCGGTTCAGGAGACGGGGCTTATGTTCGAATTGATAGATAACGCACCCTCGAGCAGTGCGGTCATCAAGGTAGTGGGTGTTGGCGGTGGCGGTGGTAATGCTGTCAATCATATGGTGGAAAGCAATATTGAGGGTGTGGAGTTCATTTGCTTCAATACAGATGCTCAAGCCCTTAAGCGTGTTTCCGCCAAGACTGTGCTGCAGTTGGGCAGTGAGATAACCAAAGGGCTTGGGGCTGGCGCAAATCCCGACGTGGGGCGCCAAGCCGCGATGGAAGACCGTGATCGCATTGCCGAACTCTTGAGCGGTGCCGACATGGTGTTTATCACAGCCGGTATGGGCGGCGGCACAGGAACCGGTGGTGCGCCGGTGGTGGCTCAGGTAGCCAAGGAACTGGGTATTCTGACGGTTGCCGTTGTGACCCGGCCTTTCCCGTTTGAAGGACCGAAGCGCATGCGTGCAGCGGAAGAGGGCATGAAAGAGCTCTCCGAGCATGTCGACTCCTTGATCACGATTCCCAACGAAAAGTTACTGTCGGTATTGGGCAAGAACGCAACCCTGTTGACCGCCTTTAGTGCTGCCAACGATGTATTGCTGGGTGCCGTCCAAGGCATCGCCGAGCTGATCACCAGCCCGGGCATCATCAACGTCGACTTTGCCGACGTTCGCACGGTCATGTCGGAAATGGGCATGGCGATGATGGGAACAGGCGGTGCGACCGGTGAAAATCGTGCCCGTGAAGCGGCAGAAAAGGCCATTCGCAGCCCATTGTTGGAAGATATCGATCTGCACGGTGCTCGAGGCATCCTGGTCAATATCACTGCCGGCCCAGACTTGTCGATTGGCGAATTCAATGATGTCGGTGCGACGGTGCAAGAATTTGCTTCGCAGGAAGCCACTATCGTTGTGGGTACTTCCATCGACATGGAAATGTCCGACGAACTGCGCGTTACCGTCGTGGCAGCTGGATTGGATGGTCAGCAGACCAAGAAAACAGCGCGTGAGCCTGTCCGGCGTACCGCTGCCGATTCATCGGATTATCGCAAGCTGCAGCAGCCTACCGTAATGCGTCAGCAGGCCACGGCACGTGCAGAGGCGAAAGAGCCGGCAAAGCCGCGCCCGGAAAAGCGGCGAGCCAGTGAGGCGGACGACTATCTGGACATTCCGGCGTTTTTACGCCGTCAAGCGGATTGATCTGAGTAAATTGATCCTTGCCAAGCAGTATATTGCAATAGCAAACGGGCGTTTCTTTTGTGGAAATGCTCGTTTGCTGTTAAAGTGAACACTGTTCGTTAAGTTGATTTTCCGTTTTTATGTCCATTTCGTCATCGTCACCAGAGTCCGGGTATCGCCCATGATCAGACAACGCACCCTGCAAAATGTCATCCGCGCCACTGGAGTGGGGCTGCACTCCGGAAAGAAGGTTCATCTGGCGCTGCGCCCTGCTCCGGTCAATACCGGTATCGTTTTCGTCAGGACCGATCTCGACCCTGTCGTTGAAGTGCCGGCACGGGCCGCACTGGTCGAAGACACCACATTGTGCACGGCTCTATCGCTTGAGGGAGTCAAGGTGGCAACCGTGGAGCACCTGATGTCGGCATTTGCCGGTTTGGGTATCGATAATGCTTATGTCGATGTGAGTGCACCTGAAATCCCGATCATGGATGGTAGCGCCAGTCCTTTTGTATTCCTGATTCAGTCCGCGGGTATCCTGGAGCAGGACGCACCTAAAAAATTCATCCGTATCAAGCGTAAGGTGACGGTCCAGGCGGATGACAAGGAAGCCACGTTCCTGCCTCATCATGGATTCAAAGTGTCGTTCGCGATTGATTTTGATCATCCTGTATTCGATCAGCAGAAGCAGACAGCGTTGATTGATTTCTCCACGACCTCCTTTGTCAAGGAAGTCGCGCGAGCACGCACTTTTGGTTTCATGCGCGACCTTGAGTTTCTGCGCGCCAATAACCTGGCGCTCGGCGGAAGCCTGGACAATGCCATCGTGATCGATGATTATCGCATCGTGAATGAAGGTGGGTTGCGCTACGAAGATGAGTTCGTCAAACACAAGGTGCTGGATGCCATCGGCGATCTCTACCAGTTGGGGTATAGTCTGATCGGCGAATTCCGCGGCGTGAAATCAGGCCATGCATTGAATAACCAGTTGTGCCGTGAATTGTTGGCGCAACCGGATGCCTATGAAATCGTTACGTTTGAAGAGGAAAAAGCCATCGCTCCAATTTCCTATTCAGCGCCGGCGATGGCATAAGATAGCGACTTGTTTTACACATGACGTTTAAAGGCACTGCGACTTTCGCGGTGCCTTTTGCTATGTGACATTCAAGGTGGTGGTCGAATCTATGCTATGGCGGAGTCATGGTGTCCGGGAGGATGTTGCGTGGCTCGCAAGTCGTTGCAATGCGTCTTTCAGCCCAGGGTCGGCCACATCATCGGCACAGCGCACCAAAGTATCGCCTGCTGTATCGGAAAGTGTGCGGGTGTTGCGAACAGGCGCTTTCGGCGGGCGAACAGGGCGTACCTTGAGGGTCAGGCCGGTGATCGATTCGAAGCCCGGTAGTTGATGAAGCAGGGAAATCAGGCGAGATTGTTCGAAACGTAGCCAAGTCAGCCAGACGGCACGGTTGGTAATCACGGTCAAGCGCCCTTGGCTATACCCCCCTACGAAGACATATTCCCGCATTTCCTCGGGCAGGTGGGCACGTAAATGGCGCTGGGCCAGATCAATCAGGCGCGACTGGCGCATCAAGTGGCCCAGCCCGCCTGGTTCGTTCAGGAGTCGGGAGATGGGCTGGGCGCGTGAGCGCTTAACCTTTATACTCATGGCCTTGATTCCTGAGGAAGCTCCCTCATCTTGTGTTCTCCGAGGTATTTTCCTGAATTTTTTTGTAGGATCTGCTTTCAGAGATAGTTCTTTGAGATAGTTCTTCGAGATAGTTCTTTCGGATTCAGATTGCTTCGGTTCGGCGTGTAGCGTCGCACCGGTATTCATTCAGCGCAAGAGCCTAACACGCTCAGGAGCCAGTCCACAGCATGTCGTTGCCTTCTGTCTTGCCGGCTGCCGCACCGAGGCGCCAACGTCGCCATGGGGTTGCCCGGTGGTGGTTGGCCGGCCTACTGGTTAGCTGTTTACTGCCTGCGGGGCTTGGCCAAACCGACACATTGCGTATTGGTGAACGCGTGGTCTCGGTATGTTTCTGGATGCCGGCTATCTTGCGGGCTCGTTCGCATTGGTTTGCCAAACGTCGCAAGGCGCATCCTCGCTCCCGTGTGTTGCGTATCCTTCCCGTACTGGCTGTGCGGCTTCCGCCGGCCTTCGGCCTCGGCATGAAATTGCCCATGCCCGCCGCTCATGATGTGTTGACACAACGCGGTCCTCCTGTCTCGACCTGATGCCATTCTGCAAAGTGACTACGACATACGAGGGTCACGGGCCATGCCTGGGACGGACATACGTGATTTACTGGATAGTTCATGATTAATAATTTATTACGCAAAGTGGTCGGCTCCAAGAACGATCGTGAAGTTAAACGCATGCACAAGAGCGTGCATCATATCAACGTTTTGGAAGCTGAACTCGAAGCACTGAGCGATGCCGACTTGCAGGCTAGGACGGGGGAGCTGCGCAAACGATTGGATAATGGCGAACCACTGGATTCGTTGCTTCCGGCTGCCTTTGCCATCGTACGTGAAGCCAGTAAACGTGTGATGGGAATGCGTCACTTCGATGTGCAGATGATCGGTGGCATGACCCTGAACAAGGGACGTATTGCAGAGATGAAAACCGGGGAAGGCAAGACCCTGGTGGCCACATTGGCGGTATATCTCAATGCATTGCCCGGAAAAGGCGTGCATGTAGTGACCGTAAACGACTACCTGGCCCGGCGTGATGCTGAATGGATGCGTCCCTTGTACGAGTTCCTGGGGCTCTCGATCGGCGTTATCTTTTCCGGCCAGAACGGTGATGAAAAGCGCCATGCTTATCGGTGCGATATTACCTACGGCACCAATAACGAATTCGGCTTCGATTATCTGCGCGACAACATGGCGTTTTCCCTGGAAGACAAGGTTCAGCGTGGCCTGCATTATGCCATTGTCGATGAAGTGGATTCCATTCTGATCGATGAAGCGCGCACCCCCTTGATCATTTCCGGTGCCGTGGATGAGAACACCGAGCTTTACAAGGTGGCTGACCGGCTGGCGCTGGAACTGGAAAAAGGCGAGGAAATAGAAGGCGACGAGCCAACCGTGGTGGGCGACTTTCTGCTGGATGAAAAGCAGAAGCAGGTCGAGCTCACCGAGGAAGGCCACAACAAGGTAGAAGACTTGATGCGCGCCGAGAAGTTACTCGGCGAAGACGAGTCGCTTTATGCCGCTCAGAACCTGAACTTGTTGCAGCACATCCATTCCGCACTGCGTGCCCGTCATCTTTATCATCGTGATGTGGACTACATAGTCACTGAAGGTCAGGTGGTGATCGTCGATGAACATACCGGCCGCAGCATGCCGGGACGTCGTTGGTCCGAAGGCTTGCACCAGGCAGTGGAGGCCAAGGAAGGCGTCACCGTCCAGCGCGAAAGCCAGACACTGGCTTCCACCACCTTCCAGAATTACTTCCGGCTTTACGAAAAACTGGCCGGTATGACCGGGACGGCGGATACCGAAGCGTTCGAGTTTCGTCAGATCTACGGTCTGGATGTGATCGTCATTCCCACCAACCGGCCGCTGACGCGTAAAGACCTCAATGATCTCGTGTTCTTGAGCGCTGAAGAAAAGTACGAAGCCATCATAAAGGATGTAAAGACCGAAACCGAAGGGGGTCGCCCGGTTCTGGTGGGTACTGCGTCCATCGAGACCTCTGAATACCTGGCTCGTTTGATGAAAGAAGCGGGTATTCCGTTCAATGTGCTCAATGCCAAACAGCACCAGAGCGAAGCCGAAATTATTGCCCAGGCCGGTCGGCCGGGCGCGGTGACCATTGCCACCAACATGGCCGGCCGTGGTACGGATATCGTGCTCGGGGGTAACTGGGAAGCTGAAGTTGCCAAACTGGACAACCCCACCCAGGCACAAATCGACTCGCTCAAGGCTGAATGGCAGGCGCGCCATGAGGCAGTATTGGCGGCGGGCGGCTTGCACGTGGTGGGTTCGGAACGCCATGAATCACGGCGTATCGATAACCAGTTGCGCGGCCGTGCCGGGCGTCAGGGTGATCCAGGCTCGACACGCTTTTTCCTGTCGCTGGAAGATAGCCTGATGCGGCTGTTCGGCTCGGATCGCGTCAAGCGCTTGATGCAGGCGATGGGCCTTGAGCGCGGTGAAGCCATCGAACATAAAATGGTCTCCAACGCGGTGGAGCGGGCGCAAAAGAAAGTCGAAGGACGTAACTTCGATATTCGCAAGCAATTGCTGGAATACGATGATGTGGCCAACGACCAGCGCCGTGTCATCTACGAACAGCGCAACGAAATCCTCGCTTCCGACGATGTTTCCGAAGCCGTGAAGGGCATCCGTGAAGAAGTCATGGAAGCTGCCATCAGCGATTTCGTGCCGCCGCAGAGTCTGGCCGAGCAGTGGGATCTAGCCGGGCTCGAAGCCTATCTCAAGAGTGAATTTAACCTGGATGCGCCGGTAGTGGAGTGGGCGAAAGAGGATGACCGTTTCCACGAAGAGCAGCTGCGTGAGCGCTTGCAAACCATGCACCGTGAAGCGTATCAGGCCAAAATCGATTCGGCGGGTGAAACGCTGATTCGCCGCTTCGAAAAGCAGGTCATGTTGCAAGTGCTGGATACGCGCTGGAAGGAACACCTGCAGTCGATGGATCACTTGCGTCGCGGGATCCATCTGCGCGGCTACGCCCAGAAGAACCCCAAGCAGGAATACAAGCGCGAATCCTTTGAACTGTTTCAACATTTGCTGACCAACATCAAGGTGGATATCACGCGTATCCTCAGCCATGTGCAAGTGCGCCAGCCGGAAGAGGTCGAAGCTATTGAGCGCCAGCGCCGTGAGGCGTTGGCACGCGAACAGGCGACCGCCGATAGCCGCCACGACGACCCGAACGCCACTCAAGAGAGTGGCGAAGCACAGCCTGCGCGTGAAACGGCGGGGGTTGATGCGCGTCCTGTGCGCCGTGAAGGTCCCAAAGTGGGGCGAAATGACCCCTGTGTGTGCGGTTCCGGTAAAAAATATAAGCAGTGTTGCGGTAAGTTGAGCTGATTGACGGCGTTATAAGCCGAGCTGCCAAATCTTGAGGAGAAACGTTCATGGCTGTGGGTAACGCTGATTTTCCCGATATGCCACCCCTGCAAGGGGTGCGCCTGGGGACCACAATGGCGGGTATCAAGAAAGCCGGACGGCGCGATCTGGTGGTCATTGAACTACCGGATAACGCCAAGGTGGCCGCTGTCTTCACGCGCAACGCCTTTTGTGCGGCCCCGGTCACGGTGGCGCGTGAACACCTTGCTGCTTGCCAAGCCACGAGCAAGGCACCACGCTACCTGTTGATCAATACCGGCAATGCCAATGCCGGCACCGGTGAGACTGGGTTATGCGATGCCCGCGCTAGCTGTGCCGAACTTGCCCGCCTAGCCGGTGTGGCCAGCGAAAGTGTGTTGCCGTTTTCCACTGGTGTGATCGGGGAGCCGTTGCCCATGGAGCGCCTACTGGCGGGGTTGCCGGCGGCGCTGGATGCCTGTGATAGTGCCGGCGCAGCCTGGCAGTTGGCCGGGGAGGGAATACTGACCACCGATACGCGCCCCAAAGGGGCAAGCCAGACAGTGGCTATCGGTGAACATCAGGTAACCATCAACGGCATTACCAAAGGCTCGGGCATGATCAAGCCGAACATGGCCACCATGCTGGGCTTTGTGGTGACCGACGCGGCCATCGAGCAGCCTTTGCTTGAGCAATTGCTTAAAGAAGCCGTCGATCGCTCGTTCAATTGCATCACGGTGGATAGCGACACCTCCACCAACGATGCCTGCCTGCTGGTGGCCACGGGTACCGGCGCCGCGGTGGTCACCGAGGAACAGGTGGCCGTCTTTCGCAACGCCCTGCAGCGAGTGATGACCGAGCTTGCCCAGGCGATCATCCGTGACGCCGAAGGCGCGACCAAATTCGTGACCCTGCAGGTAACTAATGCGGCCAGCCGCGAAGAAGCGCTGGAGGTTGCGTTTACCGTGGCTCATTCGCCGCTGGTCAAAACGGCGCTATACGCCAGTGATGCCAACTGGGGGCGCATTCTGGCGGCGGTAGGTCGGGCCGAGGTCAGCAATTTCGATGTCAGCCGAGTGGTGATCAATCTGGGTAACGTCCATCTGGTGGAAAATGGCGGTCGTGCCGAGGGCTACACCGAGGCGGCGGGCAGCGAGGTGATGGCCCGGGATGAAATCACCATTCATATCGGCCTGGGGCGTGGGGAAGAGGCCGCCACGGTGTGGACCTCGGACCTCTCGCATGACTATGTTTCAATCAATGCCGATTACCGTAGCTGACCTGCTTCGGCGGTGAGGCCGTCCAGGTTTATGTTAAAAAGTGGACAACACAGAATGAATGCAATGGTAAAACGACGGGTACACGTAGCAGCAGCCGCAATTGTTAGCGCCGATAAAAAACAGGTGCTTATCGCTCGCCGTCCTTCCAGTGTCGACCATGGCGGGTTATGGGAATTTCCCGGTGGCAAGCTGGCGCCCTATGAAACCGGGCTGGAAGGACTGAAGCGGGAGCTACATGAAGAGTTAGGTGTGGAGATCGTTCGCGCTCAGCCACTGATCCGTGTACACCATGAATATCCGGATAAGCATATCCTGCTGGATGTATGGCAGGTACATGAGTTCTCCGGAGAGCCTTTCGGTCGCGAAGGCCAGGCAGTACGCTGGGTGGCCATGCATGAGTTGGCCAACTATCCATTTCCCGCCGCCAACTTGCCGATTCTCCAGGCCGTCAAGCTGCCCACCGAATACCTGATCACCGCGGAGGAGGATGATGAGGCGCTGTTCGACAAGCGTCTGGAGCGAGCCCTGCGGGAGGACCAGGTACGCCTGGTGCAGTTGCGCGACAAGCATTTAAGTCGAGAGGCTTACCTGGCGCGAGCGGAACGCGCGCTTGCGTTGTGCAAGGCCTACGAGGCGCGCTTGTTGCTCAATGGCGAACCTGATCTGCTCGACGACGTGGATGCTGACGGCATTCACCTCACCAGTGAGCGTTTGATGTCACTGGAGCGTCGCCCGATTGCCGACGATAAATTGCTCGCTGCTTCGACACATGATCGTGAGCAATTGCGTCAAGCGGTGGTGTTGGGTAGCAATTTCGTCACGCTTTCGCCGTTGCGTACGACACCTTCCCACCCGGAAGTGGCTCCCATGGGTTGGCACGATTTCCAGCAGCTGGTCGAACGCGCCGGTATGCCGGTGTTCGCTCTCGGCGGCATGACGCGCTTCGATGCTCACCACGCCCGTGCCGTTGGCGCCCAGGGTATTGCCTCGATTCGTGACTTTTGGAAGTAGCTTTTGGAAGTAGCTTTTGGAAGTAGCTTCTGGAAATAAGCGACACGCAAATACCCCGCCAGCAACGCTGGCGGGGTATTTTGTTTTTCTCGGAGCGGTTTTTCGCGGAGCTTTTTTGCCTGAAATGGCTTAATCGCGGTAGCGTCGGCTCAGGTCCGCATAAGCATCCACGCGCCGGTCTCTTAGGTACGGCCAGATGCGCCGGACTTCTTCACTGCGCGCCAGGTCGACTTCGACTAACAGGCGTTCCGGCCCTTCTCCGGCATGCGCCAACAGCTCCCCCTGGGGGCCGCTGATGAAGCTGCCTCCCCAGAAATCTATCCCTTCTCCGACCGCTGATTGGTCGCGCTCATGGCCGGTACGGTTGGCGACCACCACGGGCACCCCGTTAGCCACCGCATGAGAGCGTTGGATCAATGTCCAGGCGTCTTTCTGGCGGTGTTTCTCTGCCGTGTCGTCGCTCGGGCTCCAGCCGATGGCGGTTGGATAAAGCAGCAGCTCGGCACCGGCGAGGGCCATCAAGCGGGCGGCTTCCGGGTACCATTGGTCCCAGCACACCAGTACCCCTAAGCGCCCCACAGAGGTGTCGATAGGGGTGAAACCTTGATGACGTGCGGCATCCACATCGCCCGGCGTAAAATAGAATTTTTCGTAAAAGCCCGGATCGTCGGGGATGTGCATCTTGCGATAATGCCCGACACGCCCCCGGTCACGGTCGTAGACCACGGCGGTGTTGTGATACAGCCCAGCCGCACGGCGCTCGAACAGCGACCCCACTAGAACGATATTCAGCTCCTGGGCCAGACGTGCCAAGAATTGCCCGGAAGGGCCATCCAGGGGCTCGGCCAGGTCAAACAAGGCGGGATCTTCGTACTGGCAGAAATAATGCGTTGTGTGTAGTTCCTGCAGCAGTACAAGCTCGGCGCCTTGGGCGGCAAGCTCACGGATGCCCGCTTCACTTTTCGCCAGGCTTTTAGCCTTGTCCGGCCAAGCAGGTTGCTGAACCAGGCCGACGCTGAGTGTTTTCGCCATGAATGAACTCCTTGGTGGGCAATCTCAGGTAAGAGGGAGCGGGCCTTCGACCAACGTTCCTTGAGGGAGTTGCATGGTCAGGCAATGCAGGCTGCCATGCTGACGGATGACGCTAGTGCAGTCGATCGGAATGATGTCACGCTCGGGAAATGCCGGGGCCAATGCCTTGAGGGCCGCGAAGTCGGCCGGGTCGGCATAGGTGGGCACCAGAACGGCGCCATTGATGATCAGGAAGTTGGCATAGGTGGCGGGTAGGCGATGGCCATCCTCAGGGTCGAAACATGCCTGGGGCCAAGGCAGGGGAATCAGGCGGTAAGGCTTGCCATCGACCTGACGAAAAGCCTGTAGTTCGGCTTCCATGGCTTTTAACGCCGGATAATGGGCATCGTCGGGGTCGTCGCATTGCACATAGGCGATGGTTGTCGGGTCGCAAAAACGTGCCAAGGTATCCACGTGACTGTCGGTATCATCGCCTTCCAGGTGCCCATGGCTCAGCCATAGAACACGCTGAATCCCCAATTCCCGACCAAGCCTGGCTTCGATGGCGGCGCGGTCGAGTTGCGGGTTACGGTTGGGGTTGAGCAGACAGGCCTCGGTTGTCAATAGCGTTCCCTGGCCGTCTGTTTCCAGAGCGCCGCCTTCAAGGATCAGCTCGCGTCGCTCCACCGGGCAGGCGAATACACCCGCCTTGGCCAGTTGCCCGGTCAGGCGGTTGTCATGCCCGGCGGGAAACTTGCCGCCCCAGCCGGTAAAGGTGTAATCCAGCAGCAACAGGCCATCCTCATGCGCGACCGCCAAAGGGCCGTGGTCCCGCGCCCAGGTATCGTCGGTCTCGGCCACGACGAGCTGAAGACGCTCGGCCGGTATGCGATAAGCCTCAAAGGTTTTTTCCAGGCGCTGGCGGATGGCGTTGTCGGGTACGCTGATCAGTACTTTCTGTCGGCGGCTGATCGCCAGCGTCATGCGTTCCAGTGTCGCTTCTATACGGGCCAATAGCGTGGCCCAGTCGCCGTCGGGGCGTGGCCAGGTGAGTTGCACGCCGTCTTGCGGGTGCCATTCGGGAAGCAAGCGATAGGTCATGATGTTCCGTACTCAGGAAAACGCCGTCCGGCGATCAGGGAACCCTCGCGCCAGGCAGGGATCGAAAACCGGCGCAATGTATGTGCTGTGCTGGTGAGTTGCAAGTAAATCCCCCGCCAACCCTCGCTATTTCTCATGCAGGCCATATCAAAAAAACGTACCATGGCCGCTCGTTGACAAGGAATGACCTCCATGCTTGATCGTTTACCTTTTCTGGTTGGGTTGCGCTATGTGCGAGCCGAACGCCGGAACCATTTTATTTCGTTTATTTCCCTGACGTCCATGCTGGGTTTGATGCTGGGCGTGGCGGTATTGATACTGGTACTGTCGGTCATGAACGGCTTTGACCATGAACTGCGTACCCGCATCCTGGGGATGGTGCCGCATGCCAAGATCGAAGCCCGTGACGGCCTGGTCGAATGGGAAACACTTGCCGAGCGTCTGGTGCAGCGTGAGCGAGTGGTCGGCGCTGCCCCCTTCATCGAGCAGCAGGGCATGTTCTCGATGGGGGGTCGCAATGAAGGCGTCATGGCCTATGGCATCCATCCCGACTGGGAGGATCAGGTCTCCATCATCGGTCAGCACATGCTTGAAGGTGATTTGAGCGACCTGGTGCCTGGAGAATGGAATGTGGTGCTGGGCGCCATGCTGGCCCGCAACCTGGGGGTGGGTGTCGGTGATAGAGTGACCTTGTTGGTTCCTGAGGCGTCGATCACACCCGCCGGCGTCTTTCCACGCTTCAAACGCTTTACCGTGAGCGGCATTTTCAGCGTGGGAGCGGAGCTGGATGCCAACCTGGCCTATGCCCATCTCGAAGACATGCAGACGCTTGCGCGTATGGGTGATGCGGTGGATGGGGTGCGCCTGGAGCTGGATGATCTGTTCGCTGCCGGTAGCGTAACCCGGGCCATCATCAATGAGCTGGGACCCAACTACCGCGGCAGCGACTGGACGTTTTCCCATGGCAACCTCTTCCAGGCCATCCAGATGGAAAAGCGCATGATTGCCTTGCTGTTGACCGTGATCATTGCCGTCGCCGCCTTCAATATCGTTTCCACCTTGGTGATGGTGGTGACCGATAAACGCGCTGATATCGCCATTTTACGCACCATCGGGGCCACACCGCGTTCGATCATGGGTATTTTCATTGTCCAAGGTCTGGCGATCGGGGTGATCGGCATTGCGGTGGGAGTGACGCTGGGGGTGGTTCTGGCGTGGACGATTTCCGATTTGATCGGCTGGGTGGAAAGCACCTTGGGTATTCAGTTCCTGGATGCCGGGGTGTATTTCATCAGTGATCTGCCGTCACGCCTGCACTGGGCGGATGTCCGCGATATCGTGTTGGCGGCCTTCGGCCTAACCTTCCTTTCCACCCTGTATCCGGCCTGGCGCGCAGCGCGTGTTCAGCCGGCCGATGTTCTGCGCTATGAGTGAGGGTGCCATGACTCAGCCAACTACCGCCACGCCGACGGCCGCTGTGCCAAGTGCTTCCAGTCAGCCGAGCATCATGCTGGACTGCCAGGGCTTGACGCGCATCTACCATGAAGGGCCTCAGGATATTAGCGTGCTGGATGGGCTTGATCTTCAAGTGCACGCCGGCGAGCGTGTCGCCATTGTGGGAAGCTCCGGTTCGGGCAAGACCACGCTGCTTAATTTGCTGGGCGGCCTTGATCGGCCCAGCGCCGGTCGTGTGATGATTGGCGGTGAACCCTTGGACAAACTGAAGGAGGCGGCTTTAGGCCGTTTTCGCAATCGCTATATCGGTTTCGTCTATCAGTTTCACCATCTGCTGGCGGAGTTTACCGCTGTGGAAAATGCCGCCTTGCCGTTGATTGTGCGAGGCCTGCGTAAAAAAGACGCCGAAAAGCGCGCCATGGCAATACTCGAACGAGTGGGGATGCAGGCGCGCGCCGAGCACAAGCCTGGTGAGCTTTCCGGCGGTGAGCGTCAACGTGTAGCAATTGCCCGTGCCTTGGTCACCGACCCAAGCCTAATGCTTATGGATGAGCCTACCGGCAACCTGGATCAGACCACGGCGTCGAGCATTCTGGCGATGATGGACGAGTTGGCCCGTGAAATTGCCTGTGCTTTCGTGATCGTCACCCATGACGTCAGCCTGGCGGCGCATCAGGATCGAGTGCTCAAACTCGATGGTGGAAAGCTGGTGGAAGAAATTGGTTAATCGTCGAATTCCGATTCGATGCACGCTCGACGTTGCTGGCGCTTCAGCCGGCGACGTTTCCAATGTCGCGTGACATGCCAGCGCCAGATCAGGCGTATGCTGACGTTGGCGGCCACGGCCAATAGCAGGGCGGTGGCTGCCGAACCCAGCAGGAGTGCAGGCATGATGTCGGCCATCTGCTCGGCAATCCATTGAGTCGATACACGACTGGGCGCCTCTCGCGGCGGAGTATCGAGTAACCAGGCTCCCAGACGATAGTTGCCGAAAAAAATCAGCGGCATGGTCAGGGGGTTGGTGATCCATACCAGCCCCACGGAAAGTGCCAGATTGCAGCGACTCCACCTTGCACCCAATGCGGCCACCACCATCTGGAAGGGAATGGGCAGCATTGCGCAGAACAACCCGACGCTGAATGCATTGGCCACGCTGCGTCGCGAGAGCACCCAAAGCGCTGGCTCGGCAATCAACGGCGCCATGAAGCGCAGCGAACGTTGGCGGCTGAGCGTGTCGGGTCGGGGCATGTAGCGCTGCAGGAACCGGCGCGGCATGTCAGTTACTCGCGTAGGGTGGTGGGAGCCATTATCCATATAAGGTAGGGCAACCGCCATGGATGGGATTTAACCCAGCCAGGATGCCAGGGAGGGCATATGTATATTGGATTGGCGTTGCCCCTCGCGCTGGCGGTTTTGGTAGGCAGCTGGCTAGCTTCATGGGGCAATGCCTATTGGGCACCGCCGGTACTTGTCACCGCTTTAGGGGTCGCGGCATTGGGTGTGGTTGCTTGGCGCCCGCGTAGCGGGTGGATACTGGTTATCGCAGGATTGGTGTTCGTGAGCGTTCAATCTCAGCGTGCGGGTACCTTGGTAGCTGGGCTAAGTGGCGAGAGCCTGGTGGTTGACGCTCGGGTATTGGCGGTCACGCCGCAACCCCGGCATTCTCGACTATTGCTGGCCGTCGAGCACTGCCAGGCACCCGCCGAACGACCCGGTTGCGAGCACTTGCGCAAGATCAGGGTCAGCGCCTATGCCATGCCCGAGATCCGGGCGGGAGAGCGCTGGCGCATGACGGTGCGTTTGCGTCCACCTCGAGGGTTTCGCAATCCCCATACCTTCGATTATGCCGACTGGCTGCGGCGCGAGGGCATACAGGCCACCGGCTATCTACGTGCCGAACCGGCGCCACAACGCCTTGAAACCGCCTCTTTCTCTTTACGTCGCTACGCCCTGCAGTATCTCGATGCTCAACCCTTGCCGGAGCGCACGCGTCGCTGGCTGGCTGCCTTGACCTTGGGCGAAAGCGAGCGCTTGAACACCGACGACTGGGCACTGCTCAATGCCAGCGGCACCACGCATCTTGTGGTGGTTTCAGGCCTGCATGTCGGCTTGGTTGCAGCCTTCGTGCTGCTGCTGGGGCGGGGTGCGGCCCGCATGATATCGCCACTTCGCTGGCGCATGCAGGCCTGGCCCTGGTGGTTGGCGGCATTCGCTGCGGTAAGCTATGCCCTGCTGGCGGGCATGGCGCCGCCCGCCATGCGTGCCATGGTCATGACGCTAGTGGCATTATGGGTCGCCAGGGGACGTCATGCACCAGGGCCGTGGCAAGGCTGGTGGTTGGCATTGGCGCTCGTGGTACTGGTCGACCCCTTGTCGCTATGGCGCCCAGGGTTATGGCTCTCATTTCTTGCCGTCGCCTGGCTGATCATGATCTGGCAAGGGCGTACTCGGCCGCGTGGGCTTCGAGGCTGGCTATGGGGACTCACGCGAACTCAACTGTTGCTGGCTCCGCTGATGGCTGCTGCGGTATTGCTGGCCTTTGCCCGCCTGGCACCGGCAGCGCCGCTGGTAAATTTGATTGCGGTGCCCTGGGTCAGCATGGTGCTGGTGCCCACGGCATTGCTGGGCTGGTTGCTGATGCCGATTCCGGGCCTGGGACAGCTGTGTTGGTGGTTGTTCGATCAAGGCTTGTCGGTATTGATCAGCTGGCTTTCCCTGGCAACTTATCTATTACCGTTATGGGCGCCCTCTCATGAAACAGTCACGCCGCTGGCATGGGGGCTGGCCTTACTGGCACTGTGCTGGGGCTTGCCCGGGTTACCGTCCTGGTTGCGGTTGGGCGTCAGTGCTGCTCTGGTGATGCTGGTACCGTTGCACAGCCCGTCTCCCTGGCCTGAAGGGCAGCTGCGTGTCACCGTGCATGACGTGGGGCAGGGGCAGTTGATCGAGCTGCGCAGTGCAGGTTATCGCCTGCTGTATGATACTGGCCCGCGATTTCGTTCAGGCTTCATGCCGCTTACCACCTTGTGGCCACCGGGGCAGCACTTTGACAGAGTGATCGTAAGCCATGCCGATAACGATCATGCCGGTGGCGTTGCCGCCTTGTCCGACGATCATCGAGTGGCAGACTTTCTGGCGCCGCAAGGCGAAACCATCGATGTGGATGACGACGCTTGCATGAGCGGACAAACCTGGCAGCGTGATGATGTGACGTACCGCTTGCTATGGCCGCCTCGGGCAGGCAATGACTTCTCACCCAATGATCGCTCCTGTGTGCTGGAAGTCAGCGTGGGTACGCATCGGTTGCTGATCACCGGCGATGTGACTTCATCGATCGAGCGTCGCTTCTTGCTCGAGGTCGGCGGCAAGGTGGATATCCTGCTGGCCGGCCATCATGGCAGCCGCTCAAGTTCCGGGGTGCAATTCGTGCGAGAGGTGTCGCCCGAGCATGTGATGTTCAGTGCCGGCCGCGATAATGCCTTCCAGCATCCGGCGGATGAGGTGGTAAGACGCTTTCGTCGACAGGGGAGTTGCCTGTGGAGTACTGCGCAGGATGGCGCCTTGCGAGTATGGCTGGGTGGCGACGAAAAGCTTGAGGTCACGCCGATGCGCGAGGTGCCCGGCAGGGCGGAGCGGTGTTGATGGAAGACGCCATGAGGTAGAATCGCGCGCAATGAACATCAAACGTCGGGAGCCTATGTGACTCACCAATCTGGTTGGACACTCTACAAACGCCTGCTGAGCTATGTGAAGCCGCATTGGCGTGCATTTGCGCTGGCCATTGTGGGGTATGTCATCTACGCCGGTTCCTCGACGGCCTTGGCGGAAATGATGAAGCGCCTGATTGACGGCATCCAGAATCCCGATGCCGGTTTTCGCCTGTTCCTGCCGCTGTTCGTGATAGGGATGTTCGCCGCGCGAGGCCTGGGCACCTTCCTGGGCACCTATTTCATGACCTCAGTGGCGCGGCATGTGATTCATGCGCTGCGTTGCAATGTTTTCGACCACTTGCTGCATTTGCCCGGTGATTTCTTCGACCAGCATTCCAGCGGCCATCTGGTTTCAAGGGTTACCTATCATGTGGAGCAGGTGGCCGGTGCCGCGACCAAGGCTGTCACCATCATATTGCGCGAAGGGTTGTTCGTGTTGGGGTTGCTGGCGTACCTGCTCTGGACGAACTGGATGTTGACGCTGTTGTTCGTGGCGGTAACCCCGCTTATCGGTGGCGTGGTCAGGTACGCCAGCAAGCGCTTTCGGCGTATTTCCCGGCGCATCCAGCACACCATGGGCGATGTGACGCATGTGGCTTCCGAAGCCCTTTCGGGATATCGGGTGGTGCGCACCCATGGTGCGGAAGCCTACGAAAAACAACGCTTTGCTCGAGTCAGTGAAGAAAATCGTCGCCAGAGCATGAAAGAGGCCATGACCAAGGCCACCAGTACGCCGGTCATTCAGCTACTGGTCGCGCTATCTTTGGCCCTGCTGGTGTGGGTGGCGATGGCACCGAGCTTACTGGATAACATGACGCCGGGAGAGTTCGTGGCATTCATTACCGCTGCCGCCTTGATGGCCAAACCGATACGTCAGCTCACCGAAGTCAACAGCGAAATCCAGAAGGGGATTGCCGCGGCGGACGAGTTATTCGGTCTACTAGGCATAATGCCGGAGCAGGACGAGGGCGATTACGTCGTTGAGCGGCTGCAAGGAAACCTGGTGCTCAAGGACGTCGGCTTTCGTTATGCCGAAGAGAAACCCGAGGTGCTCAATCACATCGACCTTGAAGTGAAACCGGGGGAGATGATCGCCATCGTCGGACGTTCCGGCAGTGGCAAGTCCACCTTGGTGAGTTTGCTGCCGCGCTTTTATCGGCCCAGCCAGGGCGAGATCTACCTGGATGGTGTCGCATTGAACCGCTATCGCCTGGGACCATTGCGCCGGCAGATCGCCCTGGTGTCCCAGCAGGTTACCTTGTTCAATGCCTCGGTCGCCGACAACATTGCCTACGGTGTGGAAAACCCCGATCCAGCCGCCATTGAAACAGCGGCACGTGCCGCTTATGCCGATGAATTCATCGAACAGCTGCCGCAGGGCTACGCGACCATCGTAGGGGAAAACGGCGTCATGCTTTCCGGCGGACAACGCCAACGGCTAGCTATCGCTCGGGCGATTTTCAAGGATGCCCCGATCCTGATTCTTGACGAGGCCACTTCAGCGCTGGACACCGAGTCGGAGCGCTATATTCAAAAGGCGCTGGAAGAGGTTTGCCGGGGGCGTACTACCCTGGTGATCGCCCATCGCCTGTCAACGATTGAGCGGGCGGATCGCATTGTGGTGATGGAGCAAGGCAAAATTGTCGAACAAGGCTCGCATCATGAATTGTTGGCCAGACAAGGTGCCTATGCGGCGTTGCATCAGTTGCAGTTTCAGGACGTATCGTGAATCTGGCCGAGCGTTGGTTGCAAGCCGCTTATCAGGGGAGTCGCTGGCTGGTGGCGTTGCGCCCCTTGGCCGCTGTATACCGCCAAATTATCGCTCGCCGTGCTCAGGCTTATGCGGTGGGGCGTAAACCCATATGGCGGGCACCGGTACCGGTGATCGTGGTCGGCAATATCACTCTGGGCGGTACCGGCAAGTCACCGCTGGTGGCTTGGCTCGGGCGTTGGTTGACCGAGCAGGGTTACAAGCCGGGCATCGTTTCGCGCGGCTATGGTGGCAAGGCGCCCACCTATCCGCTGGAGGTCATCCCCGATACCTGCGTTAGCCACAGTGGTGATGAGCCATTGATGCTGGCACAGCAAACCGGGCTGCCGGTAGTGGTTGACCCGCAACGCGCCCGCGGTGCTGAATACCTGGTAGAGGCCGGCTGCACTATCATTATCAGTGACGACGGCTTGCAGCATCTGGCGTTGGGGCGGGATATCGAGCTGGTGGTGATCGATGGTGCTCGAGGGCTGGGGAATGGACAATGTCTGCCTGCCGGTCCATTACGAGAGCCGGTGACACGCCTGGCCGGGGTGGACAAGGTCATCATTAACGGTAATCAAGGCGAAGCCGGCCGCAGCAAGATCGACAATGCCCTGGAGGCAAGTGCCCAGCCTGTGACGATGAGTTTGGCGCCGAGTGCCTGGCGCAGGCTCAGTGATGGTAGGCGCCTGCCGTTATCACCGTTACCGTTTGAGTTGCCAGTATATGGGCTTGCCGGCATCGGCAATCCGCAGCGATTTTTCTCTACTCTGGAAGCCTTGGGTATAGAGGGCAGTTGGCACCCGTTGGGGGATCATCACCGTTTCAGTGCGGCTGACTTTGACTTCGGTGAGCCGCGGCCGGTGGTGATTACCGCCAAGGATGCGGTCAAATGTCATGATGTGGCTGGTCCCGAGACCTGGGTGCTGGAAGTCGAAGCGGTACTTCCGGCAGATTTTGAACATTGGCTGGCAGCGCGACTGCTGAGTATTACCTGAACTGGAGAATCACCGATGGATAAGGAACTGCTGGCGATGCTGGTTTGCCCTCTCTGCAAGGGTAAGCTGAAATACGATCGCGAAGCTCGCGAATTGCGCTGTCATTATGACGGTCTGGCCTATCCCATTCGGGACGACATTCCGGTCATGCTGCCGGAAGAGGCGCGTGTGATGGATGTCGATGAAAAGCTGCATACCTCCCCGGGACGTACAGGAGAGGCGTGATGGCCCAGGCGGATTTTATTGCCCATGCGGATTTTATTGCCGTAGTGCCGGCGCGCTATGCTTCCACTCGGTTGCCGGGCAAGCCGCTACTGCAAATTGCCGGTGAACCCATGGTGGCGCATGTATGGCGGCGTGCCTGTGAAAGCGCCGCCAGCCGCGTGGTAGTGGCCACCGACGATGCACGCATTGAGCAAGTAATGCGCGCTTATGGGGCCGAAGTTGTGATGACGCGCGCGGATCATCCTTCAGGTACGGACCGGCTGGCTGAAGTTGCCGCTACGCTGGGGCTGGCCGATGAGGCCTTGCTGGTCAATGTGCAGGGTGACGAGCCATTGATTCCCCCTGCTCTGATCAACCAGGTCGCGGCCCGTCTGGCGGATGACGACGCGGCTTCCATTGCCACGCTTGCCGAACCCATCAGCGATATCGACACGCTATTCAATCCCAATGTGGTGAAAGTGGTGCGCGCCCTCAGCGGACGGGCACTGTATTTCTCCCGAGCCCCAATACCCTGGGATAGACAGCATTTCCAGGCTCGCCCCGAGCTTTTACAGACCGATGCCTGGCTGCGCCATATCGGGCTCTATGCCTATCGTGCCGGGTTTCTGCGCGATTACCTTGACTGGCCGTCGGCGCCGCTGGAGCAGCTGGAGCAGTTGGAGCAACTGCGGGCGCTTCATCACGGTCATGGCATTCAGGTGGCGCTGGCCTGTGAGGTGAATCCCGCCGGTGTCGATACCGCCGAAGATCTGGTGCGGGTAAGAGCCTTGCTGGAAACATCATCCTCTTATGGAAGGCCCCTATGACTAGGCGTCTTATTTATCATGAGCGTTAACGTGCGTCAGCGAGTTTGCCTGGCACAGGCCAATACCTTGCAACTGCCCTGTGTGGCGGAGTATTTCGCTGCCCCACAAACGCTCAGCCAGCTTCGCCAGCACTTGGCGCAGGCAAGAAAAGCTGGCCAGCCGGTCACGGTATTAGGTGACGGTAGCAATGTATTGCTTCCCGAGTTTCTGCCCGGCCTGACAGTTGCCCCGGCGATGCAACAGTGGTGGCTGGAGACCGGGGAAGACGAGGTTTATCTGCATGTAGGTGCAGGAGTTGCCTGGCATCCGCTAGTGATGGAAATGGCGGCGCGAGGATTGTGGGGTATCGAAAACCTAGCGCTTATTCCCGGGCGCTGCGGGGCTTCCCCGATCCAGAATATCGGCGCCTATGGCGTCGAGTTGGCGGATGTGCTCGAAACCGTTCAAGTCATGGATATCCGCAGCGGAAAGTTGAGCTGGCTGACCCATGCGCAATGTGAGTTCGGCTATCGTGACAGCATTTTCAAGCGTGCCTTGGCTAACCGGGTGGTGATTACACGGCTGATTGTGCGGTTGTCCCGCACACCGTTCCCTCGGCTGGGCTATGGCGATCTGGCGGCATGCCTGGGAATGCAACCTACGGCATTGGAGGTGGCTCAGGCGGTGAGTGATATTCGTCGCGAAAAGCTACCCGACCCTCAAGCGCTTGCCAATGCCGGCAGCTTTTTCAAGAACCCCTTGGTGAGTGCCGGGCAGGCCAAGTGCCTGCGTGCCAAGCACCCGTCATTACCTTGCTTTCCTCAAGCGGATGGACGCGTCAAACTGGCTGCCGGCTGGCTGATCGAGCAGTGCGGCTTGAAAGGCAGGCGCAGCGGGGCGTTCGGTGTGCATGAACGCCAAGCCTTGGTATTGGTACATTTTGGCGGAGGAACTCGCAAGGAGTTGCTTGAAGTGGCCGCCTGGGTGAGCGGTGAGGTGGAGGCAACTTTCGACGTCGCGCTTGAGCCGGAGCCACGCTTTATCGGTTGATGTCTTGTTGAACAATACCGTAAGAGTGATGCAAAAGAGCCCGCAAGCAGTGCTTGCGGGCTCTTTTTCTTTCTCTTGCTGGGTATTCTAACTATTCAGCTGAATCATGCCTAGTCAGACGACCCTTCCTGCTGTTGGCTGCGCTGTACGCGCGGGTCGTTATGCGCACGCCGGCGACGGCGAGGCGGCTTGCTTTCAGTGGGCTGAGTCATTTCGCCAGACTCTATGTTGGTGCCGGCTTCGGCCTTTTCCTCCGCAGGCTTTTCCACTTCGGCAGTGGGTGCAGCTTCTGATGTTTCCTGAGTTGGCGACTGCTTAGCCTCGGCACTTTCAGGAATAGTCATTTTAGCCGCCGGTGTTTCAGTCTTGGCAACGGTCTCTTCAGGAACGGCCTCTTCAGGCATCTTTTCAGCAACAGATTCTTCCGGTGCCGCTTTTTCGCCAGCTGGCGCCAGCTGGTCGGCAGAAGGCTCTTCAGTCCTTTGCTCTGAGTTTTTTTCTGGCTCAGGTTCAGACGTTTTTGGAGCGTCAGCAACCGGCGCAGGTTCCGGCGCTACTTCTGGCTTCTCGCTAACCGATTCCGGTTCAGCTGTTTCGGCAACCGGCTCAGGAACTGTCTTAACCGCTTCTTCTGCGGCTTCGGTAGTTTCTGAGGGTGCTTGCGACGCCTCGACTGCGGTTTCACTTGGCTTTACTTCGTGCTGGGGCTCGGATGCTTCTACGGGCGTTTGCACCTCGGGCCCAGCGCTTTTCGCAGCCTCGGTTTCAATGCTGGCTTCAGCGTTGGTTTCAGCGTTGGTTTCAGCGTTGGTTTCAACTTCGGTTTTGGTTTCCGTTTCAACCTCGGTTTCAGCCTGGGGTGCCGTTTTGGGCTGGGTGTCCCCGGCGGCTTTCTCGGCTGTTGCCGGTTGCGGGGTTACAGCTGCTGCGGGTTCAGCCGGGGCGCTTTCCGTTGCCGGACTTGCTGCGGCTGCCTTGGCAGCTTCCGCAACGGCCTGAGCCTGAAGTTTTTGCTGTTCGCTTTCAGCTTCAGGGCTAATGGCGTGCTTGCGCGTACGATTACGTGGGTTGTTGCGGGTACGCTTGGGCTTGTCATCGACCTGCTTGGCTTTCGGCTCCGGCTTCGGCTGTTGCGTATGAGTCGCCTGAGCATCGGCCGCTGCAGCCTGGGGCTCGTTTTTGCCGCCGCGTGCACTTTTGTCCCGTCCAGCACTGTCCTTGGAGGTATCACGACCAGGCGCTGCACGAGACGTTTCACCACGTGCACTGTCACGCCGTGAGGTATCACGCTCCTTGGGAGCGTCGCTCTCTTTGCGCACACTCTTGGGCGTGGCGTCCTGAGCCGCTTTGGGTTCTTCCTGGCGTTGCTGGCGCGCGCGGTTGTTACGTGTCCGGGCCGGACCGCTTCGCTCATCGCTGGTTGGCTTGTCAACGCGCGCTGCAGGTTGGCGCTGTTCGCGGCTGGCCGGTTGAGCCTTGGCATTGCGCTGGGTGCCCTCGCGTGAGCGCTCGGCGGGCTTCTGGGTACGCTGACGGTCTTGTTTGGCAGCGCTCTCCTGAGGAGCGGAAACGTCGGTTTCTTCGCTACCCAGGAATTTTGCCATTCCTCGAATCAAGCGGCTGAGAACGCCGGGAGAGGCTTCGTCGCGAGATGCGGGTGTGGATGGTGCGCTAGGCGCAGGGGTTCGCGACCTGCTGGGCGTGGCTACCGGAGGAGTCGGTTCCGGGGCTGGAGCCGGGGCTGGAGCCGGTGTTGGAGCCGGTGTTGGAGCCGGTGTTGGAGCCGGTGGATGATCCTTTTGCAGGGACGTCGGGGCGGGGGCACTATGCACCACACTTTTGACGGCTGCTTCGTCACGCATGGCCGGCGGGGTAAAGCCGGGGTCCGGCTCCTTGCCGACTTCGGTGTCCGTGGAAAGCTCGAAGCTTGACAGGGAAGCGCCTTCTTCGTCCATGTGATCATCGCGCAGACGTTGGACGTCGTAGTGCGGGGTGTCCATATCCGGGTTGGGCAGCAGCAAAACGCGCACGTCCTGACGTGCTTCGATATCCGCCAGAACGCTGCGTTTTTCGTTGAGCAGGTAGGTCGCTACCGGGACCGGCAGGATGGCGCGGATCTGGGCGCTACGCTCTTTCATGGCTTCTTCTTCGATCAAGCGCATGATCGAAAGCGACAATGAGCGCACGTCGCGGATGGTGCCCTGGCCGTTACAGCGTGGGCAGACCACACCGCTGGTTTCACCCAGAGAAGGCCGCAGGCGTTGACGCGACATTTCCATCAGGCCGAAACGTGAGATGCGCCCGATCTGAACCCGGGCGCGATCCAGCTTCAATGCATCGCGCATGCGATTTTCAACTTCGCGCTGGTTACGCGCCGGCCCCATGTCGATGAAGTCGATCACTACCAGGCCGCCGATATCACGCAAACGTAGCTGGCGGGCGATCTCGTCGGCCGCTTCGGAGTTGGTCTGAAGGGCAGTTTCTTCGATGTCACTGCCGCGAGTGGCGCGCGCCGAGTTGATGTCGATGGAGACCAACGCTTCGGTATGGTCGATCACGATCGAACCACCGGAAGGCAGCTTGACTTCACGCTGGTAGGCGGTCTCGATCTGGGATTCGATCTGAAAGCGCGAAAACAGCGGTACTTCGTCGACGTACAGCTTGATCTTTTGTTGATAGGAGGGCATTACCTGGCGAATGAACGCCAAGGCCTCCGCGTGTACTTCGGGGCTGTCGATCAGGACTTCGCCAATATCCTGGCGCAGGTAGTCGCGCATGGCGCGAATGATGACATTGGATTCCCGATAAATCAGGAAAGGTGCCGAGCGCTTACTGGCTTCAGCGGTGACCGAATCCCATACCTGGGACAGGTAATCGAGATCCCACTGCAGCTCTTCGGGACTTCTACCGATACCGGCGGTGCGTACGATCAGGCCCATCTTGTCGGGCACGGCCAGATCGCCCATGGCTTCCTTGAGTTGAGCCCGCTCTTCCCCTTCAATACGCCGCGAGATACCGCCGGCGCGAGGGTTGTTGGGCATCAATACCAGAAAGCGCCCAGCCAGGCTGATGAAGGTGGTCAGGGCGGCGCCCTTGTTGCCGCGCTCTTCCTTGTCTACCTGAACGGTAACTTCCTGGCCTTCCTTGAGAACTTCCTTGATGCTGGGTCGGCCGGAAACATCCTTGAGGAAGTATTCGCGGGAAATTTCCTTGAGGGGCAAAAAGCCGTGACGCTCCGCACCGAAGTCGACAAAGGCGGCTTCAAGAGAAGGTTCTACCCGGGTAATCTTGCCACGATAGATATTGGCTTTTTTCTGTTCCCGCGCCCCGGATTCGATGTCCAGGTCGTATAGGCGTTGACCATCGACAAGCGCGACGCGCAGCTCTTCGGGCTGGGTCGCATTGATAAGCATCCGTTTCATGTTGTCTCGCATGACGTTACGTGTCGGCAGGTGCTTCCATACCGGTCATGTGTACCTGTATAGAAGAGGCCGCGCAGACGAGTCGCTGGATGCTATGTGCTTGTACTGTCATGTCGCAGATGCAAAAGCATCCGACAGTGAAGAGACATGGCGTCTTTTCAGTGCCTGATCATGTTGAGTACATGGCAAAGGCAGGACATGTTTCGGTGGGTGTCACGCCCATCCGGCCCTGCTGACTCCGCCCACACCTGGCATTCAACAACTCGCCAACGCCGGCCACCGGCACGATGTTGAGTGTGTCACCTGGCACGGACATCACCTTGTGACGTGAAGGTGGCGCCGTTCCGGGCGTTGCGTTAATCAATGACCGAGACGTTGTCAGGGTCACATAAACTTGCCGTCTGTCTGTCTTCGCTGAATCTGTTGACAGCGGGGATGGCGACATGACGGCAGACTTTACTGCATTTCGTGCTGTGTATTTTTCTATAATATACTGACACCAACGTTTGGATTACTATCCAATCACGTTGTTATCCAATGCTGCTATCCAATTACTCTTGCTCCGGCCTGCGTGTTGGTCGGGCAGGCGCGTTCTCCAGCGATGGTTTTACAACTAGCATCGCATGGAGTTAAAGCGGTTTGGAATATAACAGTAAAGCCTGTCACCAGCAATTGACGCATTACGTCGGGCACTACGTTAGAATGCCGTTTTCAGCGTTGAAGCAGGAGAGTTCGGCATGGCCGAAGGGCGTGAAGTGCAGTGGGTGGAAATCGCCCCGGAACAGGCGGGTCAACGCATTGATAATTTCTTGCTGACGCGTCTGAAAGGGGCGCCACGTGCCCTGATTTATCGGATTGTGCGTAAAGGCGAAGTGCGAGTTAACAAAAAGCGCATCAAGGCTGACTATCGGTTGGTAGCGGGTGATCTATTGCGCATTCCGCCCTTGCGTCTGGCGCCTCGGGAGGCGGTAAAGGAAGTCAGTGACAATCTGCGAGACCTTCTCGTGGGCAGTGTGATCATGGAAGGTCCACAGTGGATGGTGCTCAATAAGCCTTCGGGTCTTGCCGTGCACGGTGGCAGTGGAGTCAAGATCGGTTTGATTGAAGCCTTGCGCCAGGTGCGCGACGATCTGGATTTTCTGGAGTTGGTGCATCGTCTGGACCGAGATACCTCGGGATGCCTGCTATTGGCCAAGTCGCGCGACGCTCTATTGACGCTCAATGAAGCGTTGAAAAAGCATGCCATGGACAAGCGTTATCTTGCCCTGGTTGCAGGGCGCTGGCCGGCGCGCAAGAGTTATGTCAGCGGACGTCTGGAACGTTTTGAATTGGGTAATGGCGAACGCCGAGTGCGTGTCGACCCCGAGGGCAAGGTGGCGCGCACCCACTTTGCCGTGGTGGAAACCTTCGAAAATGCCACCTTGGTGGAAGTGGAGCCGGTGACGGGGCGTACCCACCAGATTCGAGTGCATGCCGCTCACGCTGGCTACCCCTTGTTGGGGGACAGCAAGTACGGCGTTCGGGGTAGTGAGCAAATAGCCGCGCGACTGGGAGTGGACCGCTTGTTCCTGCATGCGCGTTCCTTGACCTTTCCTGAGCCCAATAATGGACGCCCGGTCACTGTGAAGGCGCCATTGCCTGAAGTGCTGGAATCGGTTCTGACACGGGCACGCGGCAAGCAAAGGATCTGATATGCGCTATGAACTGATCATCTTCGACTGGGACGGTACCCTGATGGATTCGGTGCCGCGTATTGTTTCCTGCATGCAGGCCGCTGCGCTTGAAGCCGAGTGGGGCGAGTTGGAAAGTGCGGCGGTGCGCGACATCATCGGCCTGGGTCTGCCGGAAGCGATTGCGATTCTATGCCCGGGCATTCAGGCTGCGCAAGCGCAATGTCTGCATGAACGTTATGCGCAACATTTCGTTGAACTCGATACGACCCCCATGGCGTTTTTCGACGGCGTGACGACCGGGGTCGCGCGGCTTCGCAAGCGCCAGCAGCAGCGTTTGGCCGTGGCCACGGGCAAGAGCCGGCGCGGGCTTGACCGGATATTTACTGAGACCGCCAGCGGAGGCTGGTTTCATGGGAGCCGCACAGCGGATAAAACCCGTTCCAAGCCACATCCGCAAATGCTTGAAGAACTCCTCGATGAATTGGCGGTTCCGGTGGAGCGTGCGGTGATGGTCGGCGATACTGAATATGATCTGGAAATGGCGCGAGCCATGGGAATGGATCGTGTCGCCGTCACTTACGGGGTGCATGCGCCGGAACGTTTGGCCGTCAGTCGTCCGGTATATGTGGCGGAAAGTGTGGGTGAGCTGTTCGATTGGCTGCATGGCTGATGCCGGCTCGTTTCCTCTGATTCGATAAGGATATTTCATGAGCGACGATACCTCGACCGTAGACGATGCCCGTAACCGTAAAGACACCGACCGCGCAACAGAGATGGACGATGGCAATGAAGATCCGTGGACTGAAGGCCCTCAGGTGTCGCTGAAAAACTCGCGCAAGGGAAAATCAGGCAAGTCCGATGAGGCGACCGGTTTTCCTGGCGATGACGCTGAAACGCTGCGTGAGCGCCAGCGTCTGGCTCAGTTGGGTATGCTCGACCATTGGATTGGAGGCGTGCTCGCCGAGCAGCGACGCAGTCGCCGCTGGAAGTTGTTTTTTCGTTTCTTGTTGGTCGCGTTGGTCGCAGCCCTGTTGTTCGCTCCTTTTTACCGCTTTTTTTGGGAAGGGCCGGGAGGCCCGGAATTCGGTCGCGACCATTTGGGCGTGGTGGAGATCCAGGGGGTCATTGCCAGAGATTCACCGGCCAGTGCCGAGCGCATCATCGAAGGGATGACGCGTGCCTGGGAGGCGGAAAATAGCGTTGCGGTAATATTGCATATCGATAGCCCGGGAGGCAGCCCTGTGCAGTCTCAGCGTGTCTACGCTGAAGTGATGCGGCTGCGTGAGGCGGGAGACAAGCCGATCATGGCGGTCATCGAGGATATCGGGGCCAGTGGCGGTTATTATATTGCCTCTGCCGCCGATGAAATCGTGGCATCTCCAGCCAGTTTAGTGGGTTCCATCGGCGTAGTTTATTCCGGGTTCGGCTTCGAAGAGGCCATATCCGAGCTGGGTGTCGAGCGTCGCTTGTTGACAGCCGGAGAAAACAAGGGGTTTCTCGACCCTTTTCAGGCGCTCGAGGAAGAAGACAAGCAATTCTGGCAAGCGGTGCTGAATGATACGCACCAGCAATTCATCAATGCCGTTCGCGCCGGCCGCGGTGACCGCTTGAGTGACAACGAGGCGCTGTTCTCCGGTCTGGTCTGGAGCGGCTCTCAGAGCCTCGAATTAGGCCTGATCGATACACTGGCCACCATGGAAGAGGTAGGTCGCCAGCTTTTGCCTGAGCCTCAGTGGGTGGATTATACGCCTCAGCTTGACCCCTTCGAGCGTTTCACGCGTGGCTTTACCCGCACTGCCGCCCAAGTGCTGGGGCTGGAAGTATCCGCGTCACCGTTACGCTTTCAAGCCCGTTAAAACCTCAGGGATCATCTGCGCCAAGGGGGTCGAGCCCGGCTTGGCGCAGCATGTCGCATAGTGCGATCAACGGCAGGCCGACTAATGCATTGGGGTCGCGCCCTTCCAGCTTTTCAAACAGAGCGATGCCCAGTCCTTCCATGCGAAAACTGCCGGCGCTATCCAAGGGCTGTTCTTTCTCGACATAACGCTGAATCTCAGCCTCTGTGAGGTTGCGAAACACCACCTCGAATGGCTCGACATGTATCTGATGGCGTGAGTGGCGCGTATCCAGCAGCGCCAGTCCCGTGAGAAACGTCAACCTTTGACCGGAAAAGCGCGCCAGGTTGTTTCGGGCGCGTTGCTGGGTGTGCGGTTTGCCCAGAATCTCGCCCTCGAACACCGCGACTTGGTCAGAGCCGATGATGCAATGCGCGGGATAGCGTTCGGCAACAGCATGCGCTTTGCTCATTGCCAGGCGGTGGACGAGTGCCCGTGGCGTTTCCCCTGGATGGGGCGTTTCGTCGATATCAGGGCTATGGCACTGATAAGGTAGCCGCAGGCGATCGAGTAAGCCGCGTCGCCAGGGCGAACTGGAGGCGAGTACCAAGGGTGGATTGGGCAAGGGCTGGGTGGAAGACAAGGCGAACCTCCTGAGAATAAAAGGATAGCGTCAAGCGCATCAGGATAAGGGGCGAGGCGAATTGGCGATAGTCTATCTCAAGATTTGTCCGCGATGGCTTTGACAGGGGAAGGGTGAGTGCCTATCATTGCGCGCCTATGTTGACCTCACAACTCCCCAGCCGGGTTGAGCCTTATAAGCTTGCAGCCCGCCGCGAACGACTGGAAGGCAGCGTGGCAATGAATCAGTTGCCACGTCTTGCCGATGAAGTCGGCCCTCAAACCGGCGACTGTCATGTCGTACTGGAATTTGGTGCTGATGCCCAGGGACGCCGCGAAATACGTGGACACCTTCAAGCGACGTTGGCATTGCCTTGCCGCCGTTGCATGGAGCCTATGGCCCAAGCGGTCGAAAGTGACTTCCTGTTGGGGATGGTGACCAGCGATACGCTTGCTGCTGACTTGCCTGCCAGTCACGAACCAGTGCTGGTGGAAAACGAACAGCTGGACCTGCTGACGGTAATCGAGGATGAACTTATCCTCAGTTTGCCGCAGGTGGTTTATCACGATGAGGCTGATTGTCATGTCTCGGCGGAGCAGTTGGTCAGCAAAACGGACAGCGAAGTGGCGAAGCCGGCTGCCGAAAATCCATTTGCGGTACTCAAAGCCTTGAAAGACAAGAACTTGAAAGGCAAGAAGTAACGCATTTTTACGCTATATATCTTGGAGTAATGACTCATGGCAGTTCAAAAGAACCGTAAAACCCGTTCCAAGCGCGGCATGCGTCGTAGCCACGATGCGCTGAGCGCACCGACCCTGTCCCAGGACAAGGAAACCGGTACGACTCACCTGCGTCACCATGTTGCCTCGGACGGCTTCTACCGCGGTCGCAAGGTAGTTGAGGTCTAAGCCTCTCTTCAGAATGGCCGATTGCAGGGGTTGAATCGTGCGCATCGCTATTGATGTCATGGGGGGTGATGAAGCGCCTCATGCCACGATCGTCGGAGCCGCCCGAGCTGCCCTGGATAATCCAGCGCTGGAGCTTTTGCTGTTCGGCCCTTTTCAGCGCTTGCACGCCGAACTTTCACGCTTGCCGCGGCCCATGGCCGCGGCAACGTCACGTCTGGTGCTGTGCGATGCCCCCGATGTTATCGGTCAGGGGGCTACTGCTGCTTGGGCGTTACGCCATGGCAAGCAGACAAGCATGGCGCGAATGCTGCAAAGCCTGGCTGATGGCCAGGCCCAGGCCGGCGTCAGTGCGGGCAATACAGCGGCACTGGTAGCTCTTTCGCGGCAGGCACTGGGTACGGTAGCTGGCATTTCCCGGCCGGCAATCAGTACAGCGATTCCCGCCCGTGGTGATAGGCGTTGTTATCTGCTCGACTTGGGGGCGAACGTCGATTCACCGGCGACCCGCCTTGTCGACTTTGCCTTGATGGGGGCAGTCATGGCACGCCATGTGGATGCTGTCGCCATGCCGCGGATCGCCTTGCTCAATGTCGGGGCGGAGGCAACCAAGGGCAGTGCCAGTGTACGCCAGGCAGATACGCTGCTAAGGGCTTATCCAGCTGAGGGGGCTTTTACCTACCAAGGCTATGCCGAGGGCGGCGACCTGTTTAGTGGCAAGCTGGACGTGGTTGTGTGCGATGGTTTTGTGGGTAATGCCGTGCTCAAGGCCAGTGAAGGATTGGCGGGTATGTTAGTAGAGCGTGTCCAGGCAGCCTTTGATGCCCATTGGAGTGGCCGTCTGGCGAGCCTGCTGGCGCGCCCGGTATTGAAGCGCCTCAAGCGCGAGCTGGACCCGGTGCGCTATAACGGTGCCAGTTTGCTGGGGCTTGATGGCATCGTAGTGAAAAGCCATGGGGGTACGGGTGCCGATGGATTTCACTATGCTATCAAGCGCGCCGTGCAAGAGGTTGAACAAAACTTGCCTGGTCAGTTGGCGACACAATTAATGGCGCATTCGGCTACCTTGAATTGAACGGTAACCGATGACGCTTTTGCATTTTTTTCGATTTTTTTAATGGAGTTGACTCTGCGGTGCAGGAATACCGCGGTCAGGTCTTATCGCTCACAAGAGCAAATGCTAACAAGAGCAAAGGTGATCGACATGTCTCAACCCCTTGCCCTCATCTTTCCCGGGCAGGGCTCTCAGCAGCTGGGAATGCTGCGGGAGCTGGCCGAGCGCTATAGCGTAGTAGGTACGACCTTCGAAGAAGCATCGGAGGCATTAGGCTACGATTTGTGGAAGCTCGTGCAGGAAGGTCCGGAAGAGAGGCTCAATGCGACGGCCTGCACCCAGCCGGCGCTATTGACGTCCAGTGTTGCGATCTGGCGGGTCTGGCAGGAGCTTGAAGGTCCACGGCCGGGAGTAATGGCTGGACATAGCTTGGGGGAATACAGCGCCATGGTCTGTGCCGGCGTGCTGGGCTTTGCTGAAGGCGTTCAGCTTGTCAAGCTGCGCGGTGAAGCCATGCAGCAAGCCGTGCCGGCAGGAGAAGGGGGCATGGCCGCTATCCTGGGGCTTGAAGGTGCTGTGGTTGAAGAGGCTTGCGCCAAGGCCGCTCAGGGCGAGGTGGTGGCCGCGGTCAATTACAATGCGCCAGGCCAGGTAGTCATCGCCGGCACCAAGGCGGCTGTGGAGCGGGCGATTATCGCTTGCCAGGAAGTGGGCGCCAAACGTGCGCTACCCTTGCCGGTCTCTGTGCCTTCGCATTGTGAATTGATGCGCCCGGCAGCGGAACAGTTGGCGCAAGCGATGGTGGGTATCAATATGCGTCCGCCACGCTATGCCGTGATCCAGAATGTCGATGCCCAGGCGCATGCCGATGTCGAAACATTGCGTACGCGTCTGGTCGAGCAGCTGTATCAGCCGGTACGCTGGACTTCTTGCGTGGAAGCGATGGCCGAGCAAGGTGCCCGTGTGTTTATCGAATGCGGTCCCGGCAAGGTGCTTACCGGCCTAAATAAGCGCATCGTGCGTGGCAGCAAAGGGTTGGCGGTCAATGATCCGGATAGCCTGGAAGCTGCATTGGAACTGGCCCGTGAAACGTTGGCTGGGGACGCCTGATCGGCATGGCTGTTAAGCTATGCTTGCTTGTTCATCCCGTTGAAGGCAGTAAATTATGACACAGGAATGTAGGGTCGCTCTGGTGACCGGGGCCAGTCGTGGTATCGGCCGCGCCATTGCTCATGAGCTCGGGCGCCAGGGGCGTATCGTTATCGGTACGGCGACCAGTGAATCCGGCGCCGAAAAAATCGAGGCGGATCTCAAGGAGCAAGGCATCCAGGGCGGTGGGCGCTGTCTGAACGTGACCGACCAGGCGAGTATCGACTCCCTGCTCAAGGAAATCGGCGAAAGCTTCGGCGCGCCTACCATTCTGGTCAATAATGCCGGCATTACCCGCGATAATCTGCTTATGCGCATGAAGGAAGATGAGTGGGATTCTGTGATGGACACCAATCTCAAATCAGTCTATCGCGTGAGTAAGGCTTGCCTAAGGGGGATGACCAAGGCACGCTTCGGGCGTATCGTGTCGATCAGTTCGGTGGTGGCGACCATGGGCAATTCAGGCCAAACCAATTATGCTGCCGCCAAAGCAGGCATGGAAGGCTTTAGCCGGGCATTGGCTCGGGAGGTCGCTTCACGGGCCATTACGGTCAATGCGGTGGCGCCGGGCTTCATCGCCACCGACATGACTCAGGCGCTGCCGCAAGCACAGCACGATATGCTGATCAATCAGATTCCGCTGTCGCGTCTGGGAGCACCGGAAGAAATCGCTGCCGCCGTGGGTTTTTTGACCAGTGAAAGCGCTGGCTATATCACCGGCGAGACATTGCATGTCAATGGCGGCATGAATATGCGTTGATGGCCGACGGTTGCGTCGACCTGAGGGCGTCTATAAACTACCCCGCAGCTTTTGGCTTGCGGTTTCCAAACGGCTCGTTATCAAAACGACTTGTGTGAACGACTGGAGTACGTCAATGAGTACCATCGAAGAGCGCGTGAAGAAGGTTGTGGCTGAGCGCCTGAACGTCAAGGAAGAGGATATCCAGAACAGTTCTTCCTTTACCGAAGACCTGGGTGCCGATTCTCTTGATACCGTTGAGCTGGTCATGGCTCTGGAAGAAGAATTCGATACCGAAATTCCTGATGAAGAAGCAGAAAAAATCACCACGGTTCAAGAAGCAATCGATTACGTGAACACCCACCAGTAAGGGCTGTGACGACTGCGTCTAACCATTGTGGGCCATTTTGGTCTGCAACCAGAGGGCCGTCCTGCATGCAGGGCGGCCCTCTGCTTTTACGCTCACAATGAACCCAATGACGATTGTTCGTTATAATGGGCAGCAAATGACCCTGCCGGGTCGTGTCACCAAGGATGCCTGGAGGAAAAATGATGGGGCGAAAAAGGGTAGTGGTAACCGGGCTAGGCCTGGTAACCCCAGTGGGCAATACCGTCGACGAGTCATGGTCGAACATCGTGGCGGGCAAGAGCGGTATCGCAACGATCGAGGATTTTGATACCAGCGGTTTCAGCACGCGTTTCGGTGGGTCGGTCAAGGACTTCGATATTCGTCCTTATCTCAATCCCAAGGAGGCCCGCAAGATGGACATGTTCATCCAATACGGCATGGCCGCGGGCGCCCAGGCGATCAACGACTCCGGTATTGAATGCACCGATGGTAATGCCGACCGTATCGGCGTTGCCATCGGTTCCGGCATCGGCGGCCTATCGATGATCGAGCATAATCACAATGCCATGCTCAAGGGCGGCCCGCGGCGCATTTCACCGTTTTTCGTGCCCGGTTCGATCATCAACATGATTTCCGGCAACCTGGCTATTCAGCATGGCTTTCGCGGACCTAACATCGCCATTACCACTGCCTGCACCACCGGTACCCACAACATTGGCTACAGCGCACGTACCATCGCCTATGGCGATGCCGATGTGATGGTGTGTGGCGGCGCTGAAATGGCCACCACCCCGCTGGGCCTGGGTGGGTTTGCGGCAGCGCGAGCACTCTCCACGCGCAACGATGATCCTGAAGCCGCTAGCCGTCCCTGGGACCGGGATCGCGATGGTTTCGTGCTTTCCGACGGGGCAGGCATCCTGGTGCTGGAAGAGTATGAGCACGCCAAGGCGCGTGGCGCCAATATTTATGCCGAGCTGGTAGGGTTCGGTATGAGTGATGATGCCTATCACATGACAGCACCCCCGGAAGATGGCAGCGGCGCGGCATTGTCGATGAAAAATGCCATCAAGGATGCGCAGCTCGATCCCACCCAGGTGGATTATATCAATGCTCATGGTACCTCCACCGCCGCTGGAGATTTGGCGGAAAGTCGCGCCATCGAAAGACTCATGGGCGATGCCGCTCAACAGGTAGCGGTGAGTTCGACCAAATCGATGATCGGTCATCTGCTGGGTGCTGCCGGCGCGGTGGAAGCGATTTTCAGTGTACTGGCCATTCGTGACCAGGTAGCGCCACCGACCATCAATCTGGACAACCCGCAGCAAGGTTGCCGGTTGGACTACGTGCCGCATACGGCGCGTGACATGCCAATCAACGTAGCGCTGTCGAATTCCTTCGGGTTTGGTGGCACTAACGGGTCGCTGCTGTTCAAACGGGTCTAGACTCGGGATGGAAGTGCCTCAGGTACCCTTCGACGACCGCGGCCTGGCTTATGGCGATGGCCTGTTTGAAACCGTGTTGCTGCGTGACGGTAGGCCGTTGCTGTGGGATTACCATCTCGCCAGGTTGAAGCGAGGCTGTCGCCTTCTCGATATTCCATGCCCGGCTCAAGGTGCATTGGAAGCTGACATACGTGTGGACGGTGAAGGGCTCGAAGTGCTCAAGTTGATCGTTACCCGTGGCAGTGGCGGGCGAGGGTATGCCTGTCCTGAAAAGGTGGTTCCGCGACTGCTCAGCAGCCGGACACCGTTTCACGCCCAGGAGCAGCACTGGCGCAACGGCGTCCGGGTTCGGTTGTGCGAGTTGCGCCTGGGGCATCAACCCAGGCTGGCGGGCATCAAGCATCTCAATCGGCTGGAAAACGTATTGGCCAGAAACGAATGGCAGACCCCTGATATTGTCGAAGGCTTGGTCGCGGACCATAACGGCCGTGTGATAGAAGCGACCAGCATGAATCTGTTCTGGTGCCACAAAGGACAATATTTCACCCCGTACCTGGACCAGTGCGGCGTGGCCGGCACCTTGCGTGAGGCCTTGCTCGCTGCCGGTGAGGTAACCCAAGCGCACCTGGATATCGAAGAGCTGAGTGATGTCGAGGCATTATGGATCGGCAACTCCGTCCAGGGGATGTGGCCGGTGGCCGAATTGTTGGATACTCAAGGTGCCCCTTGGCAACGTTGGTCGCTGGGGACGGCGTCACGTCGGCTTCAAGCGATGGCAAACCGTCTGCTCGGCTATCCCCAATTCAGTTGAAAAAAGTTCGGTTGAAAGAGTCTAGTTGAGAGAGCTCAATTGAAAAAGCCGGGTGCCGAGCATAGGCAAGGCGTCTGAGAAAACGAGGTGGAATGGTGAAACGGTTATTGACCGTACTGGTCGTCGTGGTAGGGGTGGCCGGTATAGCGGCGTTCGGTGGGTACCGCTACTGGCAAGACCGCCTGGATGAACCGTTGGCACTGGATGCTCCTTATTTGTATGAGGTGTCGCCGGGTGCCGGTTTCCATCAGGTGGTGGGTGAACTTGCCGAGCAAGAGATAATCGAGGGCGTCTGGGCGTATCGCCTGTTGTCGCGGTTGGAGCCTGAGACCGTGCCACGTCTGCGGGTTGGCGAGTATCAGCTGGAACCCGGCATGAACGGGCGCGAGCTGATGGTGTTGCTGGGTAGCGATCAAGTGGTCACCTATTCGCTGACCGTCCCCGAAGGCTGGACTTTTCGCCAGATGCGCAGTCTCTTGAATGCTGCGCCCAAGCTGGATAAGCGTACCGCCGAGATGAGCGATGCAGAAGTCATGGCATTGCTGGGACGCGAAGGAGAGCATCCGGAAGGCTGGTTCTTCCCCGATACTTACCGTTATCACAAGGGCGTGAGTGATGTGGAACTACTGCGTCAGTCGCTCCAACGCATGGAAACTGTCCTTGAGCAGGTGTGGGCAGAGCGTCAAGACGACTTGACCATCGACTCTCCCTACGAGGCGCTGATCATGGCCTCATTGATCGAACGTGAAACCGGAGCGGCGCAAGAACGGCGCGAAATTGCCGGGGTGTTCAAGCGGCGAATGGAAAAAGGCATGCGGCTGCAAACGGATCCCACCGTGATTTACGGTATGGGCGAACGCTATGAGGGTAGTATCACCCGGGCGGACCTGCGCCAGGCCACGCCCTACAATACCTATGTGATCGATGGCATGCCGCCGACACCCATTGCCATGCCGGGGCGTGCTGCGCTGGAAGCTGCGGTCAACCCTCTGCCCGGTGAAACGCTTTATTTTGTTGCGCGTGGCGATGGCACGCACCACTTCTCGCGTACCCTGCGTGAGCATAACAATGCCGTGAATCGTTATATTCGCAATCGCTAACTTTTGAACATCCGGAATCTTTATGCATGAGCGTGGGCGCTTTATCACTCTGGAAGGCGGCGAAGGCGTCGGCAAGTCGAGCAACCTCGGCTGGGTCGTGGCATGGCTGGAATCGCAGGGAATCGAGGTGGTGCAAACTCGCGAGCCGGGAGGAACGCCGCGCGCCGAAGCCATTCGGCAATTATTGCTGGATCCCTCTCCGGTCGAACCGTTAGATGCCGATGCCGAACTGTTGCTGATGTTCGCCGCCCGAGCCCAACATCTCGCCCAGAAAATTCGTCCGGCCCTGGCGCGTGGTGCCTGGGTGGTTTGCGATCGCTTCACCGACGCCACCTTTGCCTACCAGGGAGGCGGGCGCGGGATTGCCGAGGCCCGCATTGCCACCTTGGAAACCTTCGTGCAGCAAGGGTTGGCCCCTGACTTGACCTTGCTGTTCGACATGACACCAGAGGCCGCCCGTTGGCGTCTAGAGACCCGGCTGCAGACAAGAGGCGAACAAAAAGATCGCTTTGAACGTGAACAGACGGCATTTTTCGATGCGGTACGCCGCGGCTATCTCAAGCGCGCCCTGGCAGAACCTGAGCGGTTTGCCGTGATCGATGCCGAGCCCGCCTTGAAAGAGGTGCAGGCTCAATTGGCAAGCGTCCTGCAAGAGCGGGTGCACGCATGGCGCTAGCCTCGGCATTACCTTGGCATCAGTCGCTATGGGCGCAGCTGAGCGCTTTGGCGAATAGCCAGCGCCTGCCCCATGCGCTACTTTTCAGTGGTCCTCATGGTGTCGGCAAGCAACAACTCGCCGATGCCTTGGTGGCAGGAGCGCTCTGTACCCGACCCGGTCTTCAGGCATGTGGCCAATGCCATGGCTGTCATATGCTGGCTTCGGGCTATCATCCCGATCTGATGCGTGTGTCGCCGGAAGAGGGCAAACGCCAGATACGCATCGACCCGGTACGCGAAATCAATCGGTTTGTCTCGCAAACAGCACAGCAGAGCGGCTATCGCGTCATCGTGATTACCCCGGCGGAAGCCATGAACATTGCCGCGGCCAATGCGCTGTTGAAAAGTCTGGAAGAGCCGGGTGCCAATACTTTATTCATCTTGTTGGCGGATAGCCCCTCACGAGTATTGCCGACCATTCGCTCGCGCTGCCAGCACTGGCCATTGCCCAGGGTATCGCTTTCAGCGTCTCGCGCCTGGTTGAGCGAACGTCTGGGCAGTGAAGAGGAGGCTTGCTTCTGGTGGCAGGTTGCTGGTGGGTTGCCGTTGTTAGCGGTAGAACTGGCGGCGCCGGAGGCGCGTGCCTTGCGACATCAGACCCACGACTGCTTTGAGCAGCTGGTGCGTGGTGCCGAGCCGGTTTCAGAGGCCGCCCGGCTGGACCGCCAAGCGATAGATGCCATCTTGTGGTACGGTATCGCCTGGCTGGAGGACTTGATTAGGCTGGGACTTTCCGGCGACGCTGGCACCCTGCATAACCCCGATTTGCTGCCTCTCTACCGTCAGGCGGTGAAAAATGCCCGCGTCCAGGACTGGTTTCGTTTGCTCGATTACGCCCGTGAACAACGACGCTTGCTGAGTTCAGGCGCTAACCCCAACCCTCAGCTGGTATTGGAGGCATGGCTGGTGCGCTGGTCCGCGTTATTGCGCTCTTGATGTACTCAGTATCCGCTTTGCAAGGAGATCATGATGGCGACTCAGAAAGCGCTTTCACTGACCATCAAGGATGTGCCGACGCTGCTTTTAGCTTATATGCCCTTTCTTGACCGGGGGGGAATGTTCATTCCCACTCGCGAGCGTTACAGTCTGGGACAGGAAGTGTTTCTTTTGCTCCTGCTGCCGGGAGAAAGCGAGCGCTTGTCGGTATCTGGTCATGTCATTTGGGTGTCGCCCGAAGGGATCTCGGGTCGTCGGGTTCCCGGCATCGGGGTGCATTTCAGCCAGCAGGATTATACGGTCCGCGACCGCATAGAAACCTTGTTGGCCGGCCAGCTAGATAAGAGCGCGCCAACCTATACCCTCTAATTAGTCGATTTTTCCGTGCGGCCGTTAGTGGCTGCATTTTCGCTGTTTTCTGCTGTCGAGATTAGCATGTTCGTCGATTCTCATTGTCACCTGGACCGTCTCTCGGAAACCACGCATGGGGGGAGCCTGGCGGCTGCTCTGGACGCTGCCCGCGCTCGGCGGATTACCCAGTTTCTGGCGATCTCCGTGACGCTGGAAGAGCTGCCCGGGCTTGCCGAGATTGCTCGCGCTCATGCGGATGTAGTGATCTCCGCGGGTGTGCATCCGCTGCATACTGTGGTCGAAGAACCTGGCGTCGAGGCAATCAAGACCGCTGCCGAGCGATTCGACGCCGTGGCGATCGGCGAGACCGGGCTGGATTACCATTATCTGGGCAAAGATAACGTGCCCGGCCGTGAGTGCCAGCATGAGCGCTTTCGAAGCCATTTGATCGCCGCCCGTGAACTTGAACTTCCGGTCATCGTGCATACGCGGGATGCCAAGGCGGATACCCTGGCGCTGTTGCGGGAATATACCGACCCACGTATCGGCGGTGTACTGCATTGTTTTACCGAAGATATCGAGATGGCGCGTGAAGCGGTACGCCTGGGCTTTTATATTTCGCTTTCGGGCATCGTCACCTTTGCCAATGCCGAAGCGCTGCGTGACTTGGCGCGCCAGTTACCACTGGATCGTTTATTGATCGAAACCGACAGCCCTTACCTTGCGCCGGTTCCTCATCGGGGCAAGCCCAACGAGCCGGCTTGGGTGGTGGAAGTCGCTGAATGTATCGCTCAGGTACGCGATATCAGTGTGGATGAAGTCGCCATGCAGACTACCGCCAATTTCTACCGCCTATTTCAGCAAGCCGCTCCGCAGGCAAGCCCCGAGGTACGTGATGCGCTCACGCAAGCCGGGCTGCTATAGTCCTTGAAGAACGGTCCTTGAAAAACAGCCCTTGAAGAACGGTGCTTGGAGACAAGCCTTGTTGAATGCTACGCAGCAGAGGAGAGGTCGATGAATTTCGATAGATTGTTGGGTCAGTTGGGTCCCGCTGACCGTATTCCTCCTCTGGAATCCTGGCAGCCGGCGCTTTCCGGTGACATGGATCTATGCATTGCCGCCGACGGCCGCTGGTGGCACGAGGACGAGCCCATCTCAAGACCTAAGTTGGTGCGCCTTCTGGCCACGTTGTTGCGTCGTGACCCGGAAGGCTATTGCCTGGTAACCCCGGTGGAGCGCTGGCGTATCCAGGTGGAAGACCTGCCGCTGGTGATTGTCGAGGCGAACCTTGAAAATGGTGACTGGTGGTTGACCACGCAATTGGGCGATCGCGTCCGATTAGACAGCGAGCATCCTTTGCGAGTCACTCAAACCCCCCAGGGCGAGTGGGTGCCGGAAGTGCCGATACGTTACGGGCTTTCCGCACGGCTCAATCGCAACGTCTACTATCAACTGGTGGAAGCCGCTACCTTGCGTTCGCACGATGAAGGAAGCAGCGAGCTAGGCGTGGAAAGCGCCGGCCACTGGCATCCGGTGGGCTGGATAGATGACGAAACATCTTCCAGCGAGGCACTGTGAAATTAACCGCTGAACAACGCGCGGTCATTGCCCATGGCCACGGCCATGCGCGGGTGGCAGCAGTGGCGGGAGCGGGCAAAACCACCACGATGGCAGCGCGCGTGCTGCATCTACTTGATCAGGACGTGCCCGCCAAGCGCATGCTGGTGCTGATGTTCAATCGTGCCGCCCGGGAGGATTTTCAAAGCCGTTTACAGCAAATGGCCCAAGCCCGCCAGACGCTACCCGATGTACGCACTTTTCATTCCCTAGGGCATCGCTTGACCCAGAGCCTATGTCGGTGGGGCGCCTTGACGCCTCGTCAGCTACTCTCGGCCGACTGGCAAGTGGAACGCCTGTTGCGCCAGGCCACGCTCAATGTACTGGCACATAGCCGTGAACGTCGCGATGCTGCGCTGGAAGGCGAGCGTCTGGAAGCCTTGGCGCATTATTGCGGGTTGATCAAGGCGGAAGTGGCCGAGCCCGGCGAGCTTTATGCTCGCCTGGATTTCGATGCCGATACCGATTATTTTCCTGCCGCCTTCGAGGAAGCCGAACGTCTGCTGGCTCAGGAAAATGTCATGACCTACGCCGATCTTCTGTACCGGCCACTGCTGGCGCTCGAAGCCAGTGAGTCATCTCAAGCGCGGGTGCAAGGCTTTCTCGATCACGTGATCGTGGATGAGTACCAGGACATCAATACCGCGCAACAGCGCTTGTTGGCGGTACTGGCAGGCAAGCAGGCGGCAGTGATGGCGGTAGGTGATGCCAACCAATGCATCTATGAATGGCGCGGCGCTCGCCCGGATACCATGCTGGAGAATTTCACCGCCACCTTCGGTGATGCAACCGATTACCCGCTTTCCACGACCTTTCGTCATGGCCATGCGCTGGCACTGGCGGCCAACCATGCAATTGCCGCCAATCAGCGTCGCCCGGACCAGCTTTGCCTGGCGGCTCCCGGCAATCCTGTTACCCGGATTGAGGTAGGCCAAGGCAACCGGGCATTACTCGAAACCTTGAGCGAATGGCAACAGCAGGGGCGCGGGCTGAATGAAGCCTGCCTGCTGGTGCGCAGCTGGGCGCTCTCCGTGCCGGTGCAGCTGGCGTTGCTGCAAGCGGGGCAGCCGTTCCGGCTATCTCGCGATGACCGTTTCGTGTTTCGCTTACCGTTGGTGCAGGCGCTTGCCGGCTACCTCAAGTTGTCGCGTTATCCGGCACTGCTCCAAGATCCCGCTCACCTTGCCTTATTGTTCTCGCAGCCCACTCCTTTTGTCGCCCGTGACCGCCTCGTCAGCCTTGCCCGGCAACTGGCCCAGACGCAGCATTGGCCGGAGCGCCATGATCCCGCACTGGCCGATCTCAAGCCTCTCCAGCGACGTAATCTCAAGCGCCGCTGGGAGCTGCTGTGTGAGTTGCCTAAACTGGGCGCTTGGCCGCCGGCCAAATTGCTGGCTCATGTGGTGAAAGCCATCGACGCCGAGAAGATACTCAAGCGTGCCGCGGCGCGTCGCGACAAGGGTGAGGAAGACGTACGGCTGCTGGATGTACTGATCGAACAGGCCCAGGACGTCAGCGATCCGGATGCCTTCATCGAACTGCTCGAACGGCCGGTCGAAAACCATGCCGAGGGGATACTGATTACCACGGTACACGGCGCCAAGGGATTGGAGTGGCCGCTGGTGGCGGTGGCGGGCGTCAACGAAGAGGACTTTCCGCATTACAGCCGGGACAACCCCTTGAACGAGGCGCGTTTGGAAGAAGAACGCCGTTTGTTCTACGTAGCGATCACCCGGGCGCGCGAGCGCTTGTTGCTGCTGCATGATGGCGGAGAGCATCGTCCCAGTCGGTTTGTTGCGGAAAGCGCCTGGCAGGATAGCGTCTGTGTGGCTGAAGCCTTGCAAGCCTCGGAATACAGTCGCCCCGTCCCGGTACGTTCGGTGGCTTTGGTCGAGCGCTATCTTGATGGCGTAGGGGCCGAGCTGAAGGTAGAGGTCGCCGCACCGCCAGCGATAGCTGAGCCGGGCGCAGGGTATGGGCCCACCACTACTTTTCGGGTAGGCCAACGCTTGCATCATGCGGTATTCGGTGAAGGCGCGGTGCTTAGCGTGGAGAACGCGCCGGATAATCCTGTTCTAGAGGTACAGTTCGTCAAAGCCGGCAAGCGTCGTTTGGTGGCCAATCGCGCGCCTATCGAACCCCTGAATGCCGAGCGGGCATGAAGGACAGTTAGGCATCTTTTCTGACAGACAGCCGCTACGACTGCCACTACGCTTACGCTAAAGGGACAAGCGAAGCCGAGGAGGGCAGGGATGAATTTTGCGTTGATTGGAGTGGCCGGCTACATCGCACCACGCCACATGCAGGCGATAAAGGACTGCGGCCATAATCTGGTCGCCGCCTATGATCTCAATGATTCAGTCGGCATTGGGCGTCGTGACTGAAATCGGCATCCATTTTTTCGACATGCTGCATCAGGTTTTCGGCAAGCTCGAGAAGCAGGTGCTTCACTATCGTGATGATCATAAAGCCGCCGGTTATCTGGAGTATGAAAAAGCCCGCGTACGTTGGTTCTTGTCTATCGATGCTGAAGACCTGCCGGAGAATGTCCCTGAACAGCAGTCGACCTATCGCAGCCTCACTTGCGATGGACAGCAATTCGAGTTTTCCAGTGGCTTTGCCGAACTGCATACGGTCAGCTATCGCGAAATACTCGACGGGCGCGGTTTTGGTATCGATACCGTGCACCACTGCTTGGAAACCGTGGCAAGCCTGAACCGTGTACAACCCGAAACGCCGCGTCAGGACCAGATGCATCCTCAGCTGCTGACGATGGGCGTCGGCTCTGGAGAAGGATAAAATATACAGTCCATTGATCTGGCCGCTCAGCAAGCCCGGTTGGGAACACGGCTTGAAAATGCCATCCAGACCGTGCTCGCCCATGGCCGTTTTGTACTCGGCCCGGAGGTGGAAACCCTGGAGCACCGCCTGGCGGCGCGGGTGGGCGTGGCCCATTGCATCAGCTGTGCCAGCGGTACCGATGCCTTGCAGATTGCCCTGATGGCGCTGGATATCGGTCCCGGTGACGAGGTCATCGTGCCTGGGTTCAGCTTCATTGCTACTGCCGAGAGTGTGATGCTGACCGGCGCCACGCCGGTCTACGTGGATATCGAACCGCATACCTGCCTGATTGACCCTTCGGCGATTGAAGCGGCAGTCACACCACGTACCCGGGCTATCATGCCGGTATCGCTGTTCGGTCAATGTGCTGACATGCAGGCAATCGAGGCGATTTCCGAGCGCCATGGACTGGTGGTGATTGAGGACGGTGCGCAAAGCTTCGGTGCCGCCCGCAATGGACGTGTATCCGGTGCACTGAGTCGCATCGCTTGTACCAGTTTCTTTCCCAGCAAGCCGCTAGGCGCCTACGGTGACGGTGGGGCATTGTTCACCGACGATGATGACCTGGCCGAAACGTTGCGGCTGATTGGGCGTCACGGAGAAGCGAGGCGCTATCATCATGTTCGCTTGGGCATGACCAGTCGTCTGGATACGTTGCAAGCGGCGATCTTGCTGGCCAAGCTGGAACTTTTCGATGAAGAAATCATCTTGCGCCGAACAGTGGCCGAACGCTATGACCGGCTGCTGGCACCGTTAGCGATCGAGTGTCCGATGCTTTTGGAGGGCAATACCAGCGTTCATGCCCAATATAGCATCCAGCTATCCGAGCGTGACCGCATTCAGGCGCGGCTGAGTGAGACCGGTATTCCTACCATGATCCATTATCTTGTACCGTTAAATCGCCAACCCGCCGTAGCTGATACGTCTTGCTCGCTGCCTGTCTGTGAAACGGTTTGTGAGCGTATTCTCAGCTTGCCCATGCATCCTTATCTGCAGGACGCACAACAACGCCAAGTGGTAAAAGCGCTCGAAAAGATACTGTAAAAATAGCCGCCGCTGTCATCAACATGAGGCTAAAAAAATAAGGACATGCCGTGGCATGCCCTTTTTGCAGCTTGGTAAAGGCGCTCTTACATATTGGGGTAATTCGGCCCGCCGCCGCCTTCCGGCGCGATCCAGTTGATGTTCTGGGCCGGGTCCTTGATGTCGCAAGTCTTGCAATGCACGCAGTTCTGGAAATTGATCTGGAACTGCGGCTTGCCGCGTTCGTCCTCGACGACTTCATATACCCCGGCCGGGCAGTAGCGCTGTGCCGGTTCGGCGTAAATGGGCAGGTTCTCGCGAATGGGTAGCTCGGGATCCTTGAGCTTCAAGTGACAAGGTTGGTCTTCTTCATGGTTGGTATTGGACAGGAATACCGAGGAGAGCTTGTCGAAGGAGAGCTTGCCATCCGGCTTGGGATAAGTAGTTTTTTCAAATTCCGCCGCAGGCTTGAGGGCGCCATGGTCGGTGGTGGTGTCATGCAGGTCAGGTAGTTTGCCGCCCAGCAGTTGATCGACGAAATTATAGGCGCCACCCCCCACGGTGCCATACTTGTGAAGCGCCGGACCGAAGCTGGCGCTTTCCTCAAGCTCCTGGTAAGCCCAGCTTTTCTCCCACTGTGCGGTGAAATCCGTCAATTCCTTGCCGCCTTCGTCACCGGTCTTGATAGCGTCGAACACAGCGTCAGCCGCAACCAGGCCGGATTTCATGGCCGTGTGAAGGCCTTTGATCTTGGAAAAATTCAGCGTGCCTGCATCACAGCCGATCAATAGGCCACCCGGAAACGTCATCTTGGGCAGGCAGTTCAGGCCCCCCTTGGTGATGGCTCGCGCCCCGTAAGCCACGCGCTTGCCATCCTTGAGGTGCTGGCTAATCACAGGGTGGTGCTTCATGCCCTGGAATTCATCGAACGGCGATAGCCAAGGATTCTGGTAGGAGAGATCCATGATCAGACCCACTACCACCTGCTGGTTTTCGGCATGGTAGAGAAACCAGCCGCCGTGGGTGTGTTTGTCCAGCGGCCAGCCGGAACCGTGCAGTACCAGGCCCGGTTGGTGTGTTTCGGCGGGCACGTCCCACAGCTCTTTCAAACCGATGCCGTAATGCTGGGGATCCTTGTCTTCGTCGAGATGAAAAGTACTGATCAAATGCTTGCCTAAATGGCCGCGTGAGCCTTCGGCAAAAAGGGTGTACTTGGCGCGCAGCTCCATGCCCGGCATATAGCTGTCCTTGGGCGTGCCATCTGCGGCAACCCCCATGTCGCCGATAATGATGCCGCGCACGATGTCACTTTCATCGATAATGGCTTCCTGAGCCGCAAAACCAGGGAAAATTTCCACACCCAGTTCTTCGGCCTGCTCGCCAAGCCAGCGGCACAAGTTGCCGGCGCTTATCACATAGCGGGCCTGGTCGCCGCCGGTGTTGTGCATGCTTTTGGGAACCAGGGCGTTAGGTATCTTTTGGGCCTTTTGGGCATCCTTGAGAAGATAGACCTCATCACGCGTGGCCGGGGTGGTTAGTGGAGCGTCACGGTCTTTCCAGTCGGGAAAAAGCTCGTTCAAGGCGCGTGGCTCGAATACAGCCCCGGAGAGAATATGGGCGCCCACTTCGGAGCCTTTCTCGACGACACAAACCGTCAGTTCCTGTTCAGCGTCGTTGGCTTGTTGCATCAAACGACAAGCAGCGGAAAGCCCTGCCGGTCCTGCACCGACAATGACCACATCAAAATCCATCACATCGCGTTCAACGTTTTCCACCCTGGCTTCTCCTCATTCGGTACGCACCGCATGGAAGTGATGCGTCGACAAATTTAAAACGGTCGTTTGCTTCTGGTTGTCTCCCATAATAGGCATAATACCCTTGTAAGGTCACCCCTACGATGCCAAAAACCGCTTCGGTGCTGCCAATTTTAGCTGATCGAACCATGGTCTCGAGGCAGGATGATGCGTTGGCGATTATGTTTAAATATGATCTAAGACCAAGGCCGTACTTGCCGGGTGTTGTTGGAAGTATGGTGCTTATGGCAGATTAGAAGAGTTTTTTACTTAAGCACCTATCAAACGCTTGCATGAATTCATGTGTTGGGCAACAAACATCGTTGATGTCTGGCGTTGCCGATTTTTTTTCACCACGAGGCGCTCGGTAGTTGTTGCCGAGATACTCATCAGGTTAAAGGCTCTGAAACGAGCCAAGCGAGGAAAGCATGAAAGTACTCGTCGCGGTCAAACGCGTCATCGACTACAACGTCAAGATCCGGGTCAAACCGGACCACAGCGATGTCGACCTCACCAACGTCAAGATGGCCATGAATCCCTTCTGCGAAATTGCCGTAGAAGAAGCCGTGCGCCTGAAGGAAAAAGGCGTGGCCACGGAAGTGGTGGCAGTGACGATCGGCCCCAAGGCTGCCCAGGAGCAACTGCGTACTGCCTTGGCGCTGGGCGCGGATCGCGCGATTCATGTGCAGACCGACGAACGCGTCGAGTCGCTTGCCGTGGCCAAGCTGCTGGCCAAGGTGGTCGAGGACGAGCAGCCGGGCCTGGTGATTCTCGGCAAGCAGGCCATCGACACCGACAACAACCAGACCGGCCAGATGCTGGCCGCCCTGACCCATCTTCCTCAGGGCACCTTCGCCTCCGAGGTGGTGGTGGAAGGCGACAAGTTGCAGGTGACCCGGGAGATCGACGGTGGCCTCCAGACCCTGGAGCTGTCCTTGCCTGCCATCATCACCTCGGACCTGCGCCTGAACGAGCCGCGCTACGCCAAGCTGCCCGATATCATGAAGGCCAAGAAAAAGCCCATGGACATCAAGACGCCGGAAGAGATGGGCGTCGAGATAGCCTCCCGGGTTAGCCTGGTCAAGGTCGAATCCCCAGCCGAGCGCAAGGGCGGCATCAAGGTGAGCTCGGTGGACGAGCTGGTCGATAAACTCAAGAACGAAGCCAAGGTGATCTCATGAGCATTCTGGTCCTTGCCGAACATCACGACGGCCAACTGGCCGCTGCCACCGCCCATGTCGTGGCCGCAGCGCAACAGATCCAGCAAGCTGGCGGCGGTGATATCGATGTCCTGGTGGCGGGTGAAGGCGTCGACGCCGTGGCCCAGGCCGCTGCGAAGCTCGACGGCGTGGCCAAGGTGCGCGTCGCCGATCATGCGGTCTACGCCCATCAGCTGGCCGAGCCGCTGGGTGACTTGATCACCCAGCTGGCTGGTGATTACAGCCACGTCCTGGCGGTAGCCTCGACCACAGGCAAGAACGTCATGCCACGTGTCGCCGCGCTCAAGGACGTGTCGCAGCTGTCCGAGATCGTCGAAGTCGACGATGCCGACACCTTCAAGCGGCCGATCTATGCCGGTAACGCCATTGCCACGGTCAAGAGCGCCGATGCTCTCAAGGTGATCACCGTGCGCAGCACCGGTTTCGATGCCGTGGCGGAAGGGGGCAGTGCCGCCATCGAAGCGGTGGATAGCGTGGTGGACAACACCCAGTCGCGCTTCATCAAGGAAGAACTGGCCCAGAGCGACCGGCCGGAACTGGGGGGCGCCAAGGTAGTGATTTCCGGCGGCCGCGGCATGGGCAACGGCGAGAACTTCAAGCTGCTCGACGGCATCGCCGACAAGCTGGGCGCAGCGGTAGGGGCTTCGCGGGCGGCAGTGGACGCAGGCTTCGTGCCCAACGACATGCAGGTCGGCCAGACCGGCAAGATCGTCGCGCCGGACCTGTACATCGCCGTGGGCATCAGCGGTGCCATTCAGCACCTGGCGGGCATGAAGGACTCCAAGGTGATCGTGGCGATCAACAAGGACGAGGAAGCGCCGATCTTCCAGGTGGCGGATTACGGTTTGGTGGGGGATCTGTTCGAGATCCTGCCGGAGCTTGAAAGCAAGTTGTGAAAATGCGCTAAGTAAGACAGGCGGTACTCGCAGCAGCCGGCATCTTGAAGATGCCGGCTGTTTTCGTATGCTTGAGTAGTTTTTGTATGCTTGAGTAGTTTTTGTTAGCGTAGTCGTCAAACAGCTGCCATCCTGAGAAATGCTTGAAACGCTATTATCACTGTGAGTGATTAATCAAAGGAGGAGTAATCATGCCGCATACACTTCCCGAATTGCCCTACGCTTACGACGCGCTTGAACCGCACATTGATGCGATGACCATGGAAATTCACCATTCGCGCCACCACCAGACGTATGTTGACAAGCTCAACACTGCGCTTGAAGGCACCGGTCTGGAAGATGTGCCGGTGGAAGAGTTGATGGCGAATGTCGATCGTGTGCCGGAAAGCAAGCGCCAGGCGGTTATCAACAATGGCGGCGGCCATGTCAATCATTCCATGTTCTGGCAAATGATGTCTCCCCAGGGTGGCGGTAAGCCCAAGGGTGAGGTTGCCCAGGCAATCGACAATGAGTTGGGTGGTTTTGACGCCTTCAAGGAAGACTTCAAGCAAGCCGCACTGGGTCGCTTCGGTAGTGGCTGGGCTTGGCTCAGCGTGACCCCACAAGAGAAACTGGTGGTGGAAAACACCCTCAATCAGGACACCCCGTTGATGCACGGCAATACACCGATTCTGGGGCTGGATGTGTGGGAGCATGCCTACTACCTCAAGTACCAGAATAAGCGTCCCGATTACGTGGAAGCTTTTTTCAATGTGATCAACTGGGATGATGTCGAGCGTCGTTATCAGCAAGCCCCCTGATAAGCCTTATGATTTGATTGCTGATAAAAGCCGCGCCTTGCAAAGGCGCGGCTTTTTTGCGTGCAAAAGGACTGTGCACAAAGGATATAAGGCTCCCAGGAGGTGTTGCAGTCTGGAGTTAATGATAAGTATTGTCATTTATTGGTTTGCTGTTACCCTAGCTGCCTGCTAAAAATGAATGCCAATCATTCCTGTTTTCCTTTTGATGGAAATGTCGCCGCCCTGGGATGGGTAACTTGGTGTGTTGCCCGGATTATTAATGTGATTTATTAACATGGGTTATTGCTATGAGCTTTTGGAGAAATTCCTCGCGGGCCAGGCGGTTGTTGCCTACTTATGGGTTGTTACTCGCCATGCTGTGGGTGTTGCCGTTAGCCGCGCAGGAAGAATCCGTCATTGGTGAGGCGCTGGATGCTCAGCAAGCCCAAACTGCCCTGCAAGAACGTATTGATGCAACAGACGAGACCACGCGCGAAATGCTCGAGGAACTTCGTCGCCTTGAAAAAGATACGCAGCAGCTGGAGCGGCAAAATTCCCAGCTAGCGGCTCGGTTGGTGGAGCAGGCACAAAGCCAGCAGCAGCGAGAAGCGGCGCTTTCCACGCTGGCGCAAACGCGTCAGGCCCTGCCAGGTTTCGAACGTGAGATCGCCGCTCAGTTGCAGCGTTGGGTGGAACAGGATCTGCCCTTCTTGCAGGACCAGCGTCTTGCACGTGCGGCGAGTTTACAGCCGGACGGCACAGCAATCTTTTCAAGTGCCGAGCGCATCGAGCGCTTGCTTGAAGCATGGCGAACCGAACTCGAGTATGGCCGTGAAGTGGACGCCTGGCGTGGGAGGATTGTCAGCGAAGAAGGCGGCGCGCGGGAAGTGGACTACCTGAGAATCGGCCGTGTGGGATTGTATTATCTTACCCCGAGCGGCCGTCAAGGCGGCGTGTGGCAGGCCGAATCCGGCCGTTGGGAAGCGCTGAGCGATTCGCAGCGCAGCCAAGTGCGAGAAGGGCTGCGTCTGGCGCGTGACCAACGCGCGCCAGAGCTTCTGACGCTGCCGATCTCCCAGCCCTTGACTGCTCCGGAGACGTCCGCATGACGATTGGACAACGCCTGAAAGCATTGGCCCTGGTCAGCTTGATCATGCTGACAGCGGGCAGTGTTCATGGTGACCCCTTAACCACCTTGCGTGAAGCTCGGGAAGCTGCGCAAGCCCGGGATAACGCTCGCTTGAGTGCGCTGCTGGAAGATCGGGAGGCCTTGCAAGCCGCCCTGGGCGAGGCTCGGGAAGCACATCAAAAAGCCCAGCGGGAACAGCAAGCCCTGGCGGCTCAACAAGCGCAACAACAGGCGCTGGAACAGGAGCTGGACGCCCTCCAGCAAGAGCAAGGGGCGGATTTCGATCGTATCCTGTCCGCCCTGTCACAGCACAGTTCCGGGCTTCGTGACAGCTTGAATGATAGCTGGATCACGCTCGGCGAGACCTCCTTGCCCCCACGACTGGATGAAAACGAGGTGCTGGAAAGCCGGCACATCGAGCAAGTGGTCGACAGCCTGATGGCGTTGACCGCGGAAACCGCCAGGGTGGTGCGCCTCGAGGCCGAGGTGGCGGATGCCGACGGCATGATCTCGCAACAAGAGATCATCCGCTTGGGTGACTTTGCCGCTTTCAGCGAAAGCGACCTGTTGCAGCGAGGCGAGGGGGAGGGAACGCTCTCCGTCGCGCCTCGCACACCGCCGGACGTGGCTGAAACCTTGGCTGCCTTTCATGCCGGTGAGAGCCGCACTCTGGCAATCGATCCTACCCAGGGCCAAGTGATAGCGGCCATGGCCCAACAGCCAAGTTTGCTAGAGCGGTTTCATCAAGGTGGGGCCGTTGGTTATGTGGTCGTAACGCTGGGTATCTTCGGGTTGTTGGTGGCCTTGTTGCAGTACGTTTATCTTCTGGGGGTCACGTTCAAGGTGCGTCGTCAACGCCGGCAACTGGATGCGCTGAGCGATAACAATCCTTTGGGTCGCGTCCTGTTGCGCTTTCAAGCCATGGACAGTCATCAGGTGCCCGAAGCACTCGAGGCTCGCCTGGATGAAGCCGTGCTCGCGGAATTGCCGCGCCTGGAACGCGGTCAGCCCATTGTCAAGCTGCTAGCGGCCGTGGCGCCGCTGTTGGGGCTATTAGGCACGGTCACCGGGATGATCGTCACTTTTCAGGCGATTACCGTGTTCGGTACCGGTGATCCGCAAATGATGGCGGGCGGTATCAGCCAAGCCCTGGTGACGACCGTGCTGGGTCTGGTGACCGCAGTGCCCTTGCTGTTCGCCCAGACGGCGCTTTCCGGGCGTAGCCGGTATCTGGCCAATGTGGTGGAAGGTCAGGCCAGTGCCACGCTAGCCGAGCATCTGGAGGCGCGTTTGCCACACCAGCCTCGAACGGTGAACGAAGATGCAAACGTTAATGCAATGGCTTGAGCCGCTGGCACGTTTGCTCGATGCCGGAGGCTGGGTATTGGTGGTGTTGGCGGTGGTCGCGGTGGTGTTGTTTGCCATGGCGTTCGAGCGCTGGTGGTACTACCGCGTAACCTGGCGCCTGGCGCGTCGTTCCCTGCTCAAGCGCTGGACGGCACGCGAGGAGCACCGTAGCTGGAGCGCCGGGATTCTCCGCCAGGTATGGGCCGATGAGTTGATCATGCGCTTGCGTCGCCCCTTGCCATGGTTGAAGTTGCTGGTCGCCCTGTGCCCGTTGTTGGGTCTGTTGGGGACGGTCACCGGCATGATCGTGGTATTCGATAGCCTGGCGCTGAGCGATACCCACCAGGCCCGGGCCATGGCCGACGGCGTGGCGCGGGCAACCTTGCCTACCCTGACCGGGATGGCCGTGGCCGTGGTGGGGTTGCTGTTCATCAGCCGACTGGAACATGTCATCCGACGAGAGGACCAGCGTCTTCACGACCGTTTGGCACGCGCTGTGGAGGATACCCATGCGTAGACGTCGCACCAGTGCGAACAATGATGAAAGCAATGAAATCAACCTGACCCCCATGCTGGACGTGGTATTCATCATGTTGATATTTTTCATTGTGACCACCAGCTTCATCAAGGAAAGCGGTATCGAGATTCAGCGTCCCGAGTCCAGTGCCGCCACGCCTCGCCCGGATGCTCAGGTGTTGGTGGCGATTACCCCGGAAGGAGCGGTCTGGGTGGATGGACAGCCGATAGACATGCACCGATTGGGTGGAGCGGTTGCCGATCTGGTCAGCGATGATGGCTCGGTGGTGATACAGGCGGATCGTGACGCCACCACAGGAATATTGATCGAAGTGATGGATCGGCTGCGGGAGGCAGGCGTCGACCAGGTTGCCGTTGCGGCTAGCCGGAGCGCCTCATGACGCGGGTGCCTTTTTCGTTGCTGGGTGGAGCCGGGTTGGCGCTGGTGCTGTTCTGGTTGCTGGCGGTACTGGTGTCGCCTCCGGAGAATCCCCTCGAAGAACCGGAAGTGCCGATTAGCATGACAATGGTGGAAGCACCCGAGGTAGTGGAGGAGGTGACGCAGGAGACCGCCGAACCGGTTGCCCGGCCTCAGGCTCTGCCGGAAACGGCGCCGCCACCTTCAGCGCCTGAACCCTTACCCGAGATCGACAGCTCCATCACCATGCCGGAACCTGAGCTGCCACCGGAGGAGATGGTGCTTGCTGAACTGGACAGCAGCTTGCCCGAGCTATCCGAAATAGAGCCCCAGCCGGAACCGAGGCCGGAGCCCGAGACCACTCCTGAGCCTGAACCCGCCCCTGAGCCTGAAACTGAGCCTGAAACTGAGCCCGCGCCGGTAGCCCCGTCGCAGCCAGTGCAGGCCCCTAATGATGCCTCGAACCCAGCAGCGACATCAAACGAGATGGAGAATGCCCAAGCCAGTCAGGAACCTGTGGATGTAGGTTCGCCTACACCTCTGAACCAGGTCCCGCCGGAGTATCCTTCTCGAGCGCAACGCCGGGGCCTGGAGGGGCATGTGGAGCTTGAGTTCTTGATTCGCCGGGACGGCAGTGTCGACGCCTCGTCCATTGAAGTGGTGGCTGCCCAGCCGCGCAGGGTCTTCGACCAGGCTGCGCGCAAGGCGGTAGCGTCTTGGCAGTTCGAAGCCGCTTCCCAAGTGCGTCGGGCGCGCCAGCGTGTCGAATTCCAGCTGAGGTGAGAACATGAATGCATGGCGGCAAACATTATCGCGGCTGATGCGAGCAGGTTCGCGCTTGTTGCTTGTGGCTATTCTAGGTGCAGCGTCTCTTGTTGCCGCAGCAGCACCGGCCTTGCCGGCGGATATCATCGCCGACCTCAGTTCGCTGCAGAAGCGGCTCGAGCAAGGCGAGTATCAGGACGTCAGCCGTGTAGCCCTTAGCCAAGCCGAGCGCCTTGAAGAGGGGAACGCTAGCGATCGTTGGGCAAGTGCACTTTATCTTCAGCTTGCCGCAGGTGCCGAGGCCAGGCTGGAGCATCATGAAAACGCAGCTGATCTCCTTTATCGCGCCAGGCAAACCCCGGGGCTCGAATCGCAGCAATATGATCGTTGGCTCTACGAGGAAGCGAGCTCGCGTCTTTCGGCAGGGCAGATCGAGCTTGCCACCCAGCGGCTGGCTGAATGGCTTGAGACTCACCCCGAACAAGAGCGAGAGATATGGCTGATGGTGCAGTTGTTGGTCCGTCAGGAACGATGGGATGACGCTGCCTCTTGGGTTGATCGGGCGCTGGATGAGACGGCCACCCTGGATTCGCAGCAATCGGCGCTTGCGGTGACGGTCTATCAGCGGGCCGGTAATATCGACAAGGCCTTGGTGGTCCTCGAACCTGGGCTGGATAGCGATGCACCGTCTGTTGAATGGCGACGTGCCGCGGCCATGGCGCAACAGCTTGAGCAGTTTGCCTTGGCTGCCGCGATCTGGGACGCCGGTTGGCGTATCGGGGCGCTCGAAGGTGCGGAAGACTTGCTCACCCTGGTGCAGTTGCATTTACGCGTAGGCACGCCGGCCCGGGCAGCTGAATACTTAGAGCAAGCGTTGAGCCAGGGTTTGGTGAAGCAAACGCCCGCGCATCAACGCCAGTTGGCCCAGGCTTGGCAAGCGGCGAAGGATCAAGCACGGGCGCTTGAGGCCTGGCAAACCGTGGCCGAGCGCAGTGGCATGGCTGAGGACTGGTTACGATTGGGCCAGCTTGCCCATGGGTGGGGCAAGACCGACGCCACGAGGCACGCTTGGGAGCAGGCCGCGGCACTGGGGGCTGAGCAAGCCAGACGGTGGCTGGCTCGGTTGGAGTAAGTTTTCTGTGCTAGCTATTTGGCGTTGTTTCCCGCTCTGTTATTTGTTTAGCGAAAGCGCCAGTTCGGTCCATACTGGGGCGTGATCCGAGGGCTTTTCCATGGCGCGCAGGTCGTAATCGATCCCGGCATCGCCGACATATTCTGCCAAGGGCTGGGTCACCAGAATATAATCGATGCGCAGACCGCGTTTGGGGTCGCGCTCGAAGGCTCGCGAGCGATAGTTGAACCAGCTGAAGCGGTCGTCTATCTGGGGATAGCGGACACGGTAGCTATCCACCAGGCCCCAGTCCTTGATTGTTTGCAGCCATTCACGCTCGATGGGCTGAAAGCTGGTCTTGCCTTCGCGCAGCCAGCGCTTACGGTTGGCCTCGCCGATACCGATGTCGATGTCTTCCGGCGAGACATTGAAATCTCCCATCACCGCCAAACGCTCGTCAGGTGCGTGTTGCCGGGTAAGCAAGCGCGCAAGCTGGGCGTAAAAATGACGCTTGTTGGGAAACTTGGTGGGGTGGTCGATATTTTCCCCTTGGGGAAAGTAGCCATTCCATACGGTCAGCGCCTGGCCGTCATCACAACGCAGGCGCACCCCGATCATGCGGCGCTGGGCGCCGTCCTGGTCGTCGGGAAAGCCGTGAAACACCTGTTCGGGTTCCTGGCGGGACAGGATAGCCACCCCGTAATGGCCTTTCTGGCCATGGAAGAAGACGTGGTAACCCATCGCCTCCAGCGTTTCGCGGGGAAACTCACTGTCCTGCACCTTGGTTTCCTGCAGGCCGATCACGTCCGGCTGGTGCTGATCGATCACCGCCTGCAACTGGTGAAACCTGGCGCGCAATCCATTGATGTTGAATGACACCAGACGCATCAGTCATTATCTCCCTTGCCGCGTGAAGAATGAGAGTCACCGGCGGGGTGAATGCTGATCGACTGGCCGGATTGCTGGCGCTCCTGCTTGCGTACCGCTTGCAGTTTGCGTTGTTGCTGTTTCTTGGCCACAAGCCGCCGAGAAGGGGTCACTTGATCGGGGTTGTCGTGGCGCCACTTCTTGTAATCCTTGCGCCGTCCGGTACGAATGGTCACCTTGTCGGCGATTGAACGGGTCTTTTTCTTACGCGTCATGTCGCGCTCCTTTCCGAATATGGTGCTTATACTAACAGTCCTGTCGGCTCCTTCGACAGCTGAACGCGCCCTTGGCGCCAAGGGCTGGTACAATAGCCTTTTCTTGAAGCCCAACATCCACTGCAACGGATAGATAGATAGCCTATGAGCGAGTCGGAACAGACCACAGCATCGGCCCAGAACCGCAAGCCCAAGCGCCGCCGTCGGAAGCCGCGTCGCCGCCAGTCCAACTGGGATCTCCGTCAGTTTCAGGTACCGGCCGTGGCCGGAAAGTGGCGCTTTCATGACTTTGACCTGCCACTGCCCTTGATGCGTGCCATTCATGCCCAAGGCTTTGAGTATTGTACGCCGATACAAGCAGAAGCCCTGCGTCAGACCCTCCTGGGTGGCGATATCGTGGGCAAGGCGCAGACAGGTACCGGCAAGACGGCTGCTTTTCTGATTTCCTTGATGGCCTATTTCCTGGAAGAACCGGCACCCGAGGGTCAGAAACCTGGCGCTCCGCGTGCCTTGATCATTGCACCAACGCGAGAGCTGGCGCTGCAGATCGAAAAGGATGCCAAGGCGTTGGCCCGCTTCACATCGCTGAGCGTATCAAGCGTCGTGGGCGGTATGGATTATCAGAAACAGCGCGATGGGCTGGGCAAGAAAATCGATATTCTGGTGGCGACACCGGGGCGTTTGCTGGACTTTCACCAGAAGCGAGACATCGACCTTTCCGAGCTGGAAGTGCTGGTACTGGATGAGGCCGATCGAATGTTGTCGATGGGCTTCATTCCCGATGTGAAGCGTATTATCCGCTATACCCCCAAGAAGGAAGAGCGTCAGACGTTCTTGTTCTCCGCCACTTTCACCGAGGACATTCTCGAACTGGCTAGCCAGTGGACGCAGAATCCTGCGCATGTCGAGATTGAAAATACGGTAGAGAATCAGGCGGACATCGACCAGCGCGTCTATCTGGTGTCGGATGACGACAAGCAACGCCTATTGGTCAATCTTCTTGAGCAGGAAAACTTCGACCGAGTAATGGTGTTCGGCAACAGGCGTGACTTGGTACGCAAACTTGATGAGGCCTTGAAGAAAGCCGGAATCAATGCAGCGATGCTTTCCGGCGATGTGCCGCAGAATCAGCGCATCAAGACTCTGGAAAGTTTCCGCGAAGGCGAGCTCCAGGTACTGGTGGCAACGGATGTGGCCGGGCGTGGCATTCATATCGAAGATGTCAGCCATGTGATCAACTACACCTTGCCGGAAGACCCGGAAGATTACGTTCATCGTATCGGGCGTACCGGCCGTGCCGGCGCCAAGGGCGTTTCGATCAGCTTCGTCGGAGAAGAAGATGCGTTTTCGTTACCCGAGATCGAACGTTATCTGAATGCCAAATTGCCTTGTGAACATCCGCCGGAAGGGCTCTTGTAAGCCGCATGCTGGACAAGACGCTCAAAGACGAGATCCAGGCAGCCTACCGCCAGGTAGTGGAACGGCTGGATTTGACGCCACGTTACGGGCAACGGCTGATGATCGCCGAAATTGCCCGTACGCTGGGGGAGATTCAAAGTGATGATGACGGCAAACGCACCAACGACACCCATGTGTGCGTCCTGGAAGCAGGAACGGGCACCGGCAAGACCCTAGCCTATCTGCTGGCGGCGCTACCGATCGCCAAGGCGCGTGGCAAGCGCTTGGTGATTTCCACCGCCACCGTGGCACTTCAGGAACAGGTGCTCAATCAGGACCTGCCTTCCTTGGCACAGCATAGCGGTATTGCATTTCGCTACGCTTTGGCCAAGGGGCGTGGGCGTTATGTATGCGTTGCCCGTCTGGACCAGGCGTTGGATGGCGTGGTGCCCAACCCGACGTTGTCGCTTTTCGAGCAGTCACTGCAGGAGCAGAGTGCCGACTTTACCGGGTTGGCGACGCGCATGGGCGAGGCTTACGGTCAAGGTGAGTGGGAAGGCGACCGAGATACGTGGCGTGAAGCCATCGATGACCAGTATTGGCGTCGTTTGACCGTGGACCATCGCCAGTGCACTGGGCGTCGTTGTGGTCATTTCGCTGCCTGCGCTTTTTTTCGTGCCCGCCGTGAACTGGAAAATGCCGATATCATCGTGGCCAACCATGACCTGGTACTGGCTGACCTTGCCCTGGGTGGCGGAGCGATACTCCCCGATCCGGCGGATTGTGTGTATGTGTTCGATGAGGGGCATCATCTGCCGGACAAGGCGCTTTCGCACTTTGCCTATCGTTTTGCGGTGAATGGCTGCTTGCGCTGGTTGCAGACCTTGAAGAGCAGCTTGACGGATCTCAATCAGGCCTTGGCGGTACAGCCGACGATCGCGCGCCTGCTAGCGGGCTTTCCTGAGCTGTTTCACGCCCTGGAGCCGGCCCTGGGAGATGTCTTCAGTAGTGGCCATCAACTGACGCAGCGCCCCAATGGGTTGTCCGAAGGCGAAACCACCTGGCAGCAACGCTTTGCCAAGGGAGAAATCCCTGACGGCCTGCATGAACAGGCGACGCAGCTGGTGGTGATGTTTGCCCAGCTATCGCGCAATCTTGAAAGCATCAGCGACATACTGCGTGAAAGCCTGGACCCGGATAAAGCCACGGGGCTCGATCGGGAGCAGGCCGAGGATTGGTTGCCGTTGATTGCGCTGGTGCATGGAAGGGCGGTAGATGCTCATGCTCTCTGGCAAGCCTACAGCGAACGTGACCCCGAGAACGAACCGCCGCGGGCGCGCTGGTTGACTCTGACCCGTGTCAATGGCGAAGCTGAATTGCAGCTTTCCGCAAGCCCGGTGTCGGCGGCGCATACGCTGGCCAAGAATCTCTGGGGGCGTTGCTATGGCGCCGTGGTCACGTCAGCCACCTTGACCGCCCTGGGGCGCTTCGAACGCATTCAGGAGCGTGCCGGACTGGCGGGGCGCTACCGTTACCAGTCATTGCCCAGCCCCTTTGATTACTCGAATGCGGTGTTAAGCATTCCGGCCGAGGCCATGGACCCTAGCGATCGCGATGCTCACGAGCAGGCTATCGTGCGCTTCGTGACCAAGCTTGGTGAGAGTGAGGCGGTGCTGGTGTTGTTTTCGTCGCGAGCGCAGTTGCGTGCGGTGGAAAAAGCCTTGCCCGAATCACTCAAGGTGCGCGTCCTGGCTCAGGATGCATTGCCCAAACGTGAGCTTATCGAGCGTCATCGTGCTGCCGTGGATCGCAGTGAAGGCAGCATCATCTTCGGCTTGGCAAGCTTTGCCGAAGGGATAGATTTGCCGGGCGATTACCTGACCCATGTGATCATTACCCGGTTACCGTTCGCCGTGCCGGATGACCCTGTCGGGGCAACGCTGGCGGAGTGGATCGAGAGCCAGGGCGGCAATCCTTTCATGCGGATCAGTGTGCCTGACGCCTCGATCAAGCTGGTGCAGGCGTGTGGCCGACTGATTCGCAAGGAAACCGACATCGGGCGTATCACCTTGCTAGACCGGCGCGTGTTGACGCGCCGCTACGGCCAGGCGCTGTTGGATGCGTTACCCCCGTTTCGGCGTGAGATCGGTGCATGAGAGCGGTGAAAGGTGTCTTGCGACTACCATGAATGCACAGCGCCCGCACGAGGCGGGCGCGCTGAAGGTCATCAAGAGCACTGTATTCAAGAGTGCCGTTCAGGCTGGCTGGGAGGCCTCAGGGGTATGACGCTTTGCCAGAACCGGCGCCAACTTCTCATTCATGCGCTTGAACGAGTCGACGGTGGTGTCCCAGTCGATGCAGGCATCGGTAATCGAGACGCCGTAAGTCAGTTGGCTCAAATCGTCGGGCACCTTCTGGTTGCCCCAGCCGATGTTGGATTCCACCATCAACCCGATGATTGTGGTATTGCCTTCGAGAATCTGGTTGGTGACGTTTTCCAGCACCAACGGCTGCAAGCCGGCATCCTTGTTCGAGTTAGCATGCGAGCAGTCGATCATGATGTTGGCGGAAATCTTGGCTTTTCTAAGCTCTTGTTCCGCCAATGCGACACTGACACTGTCATAGTTGGGTTTGCCGTTGCCGCCACGCAGGACTACATGGCCGTAAGCATTGCCGCGTGTACGAATGATGGCCACTTGGCCTGACTGGTTGATGCCCAGAAAATTGTGCGGGTGAGCCACAGATTGCAGGGCATTGATGGCCACATCCAGGCTGCCGTCGGTACCGTTCTTGAAGCCTACCGGGCAGGAAAGGCCGGAGGCCATCTCGCGGTGGGTCTGGGATTCGGTGGTACGTGCCCCGACCGCCGACCAGCTGATGCAGTCCTGCATGTACTGCGGGGAAATGGGGTCAAGCGCTTCCGTTGCTAACGGCAAACCCATTTCCGACAGATCAACCAATAGCTTGCGGGCGATATGCAACCCTTCCTCGATTTCAAACGAATCATTGAGATGGGGATCGTTGATCAGGCCTTTCCAGCCGACGGTGGTGCGTGGCTTTTCAAAATAGACGCGCATCACGATGTACAGGCTGTCCTTGACCTCATCGGCCAGGCGACGCAGACGGCGGGCGTAATCGAGGGCGGACTCGACATCGTGAATCGAACAGGGGCCGACCACCACGAGAAGGCGAGGATCTTTGCCATCGAGTATGTTCTGTATGGTATTGCGTCCCTCGATCACGGCATGCTCGGCGGAATCGGTCAGGGGTACGGCTTCCTTGAGGGATTCCGGCGTAATGAGCACATCCTGTGCGAGAACGTTAAGGTTGTTGACCTGCTGTTGGGACATCTTGCTACCTGTAGGCTTGCGCGAGTGGCGATTATAAGGTCCTACTATGGCGCGCTCGGGTGGTAAAAATCAATTCTCATCCCACTATAGAATAACCGCGACGGTAGAATAATAGGTGCAGGCAGATAGCGATGAGAAGTCACCATTTGGCACACAGAGAGCCACCTTGCGCTTGATGAGTCGTCGGGAACACGTAACACTTGTAGATATTTTGCTATTGGCGGTTTGTGGTTACACCACATTTTTCATTTGGTAAGTCTTGTCGCATTGCTATGCGCTTGAAGTTCAATTACCGCTTCGTTACCCACTGGATGCCCAAGGGACACTATGCTGCATGCTGCAATTGCCCATCTTTCAGGGCCAACAGGAACATTGTCCGACGCCCAGCGTCGAGCCGAAGGGAGCGCGTGAATGAGCACTCGGGAAACGGACCAACAGCTTGTCGAACGTGCTCAACAAGGGGATACCCGCGCTTTTGATTTATTGGTGAAAAAATACCAGCACAAGATCATCGGCCTTATCGGGCGCTATGTGCACGACCACTCCGAGGTTCAGGATGTCGCTCAGGAAGCGTTTATCAAGGCATACCGTGCCTTGGGGAGCTTTCGCTCCGAAAGTGCGTTTTATACCTGGATGTATCGTATCGCTATCAATACTGCGAAGAACTACCTGGTATCCAGGGCGCGCCGCCCACCGGGCAGTGACCTGGATATCGGGGATGCTGAAGTACTCGATCAGAGTGGCCGCCTGGCTGATCCGGAGTCGCCGGAATCGGCAATGGCGCGCGATCAACTGGAAGCAGCGGTTTTCGATGCTATCGAAAAACTACCGGAAGATCTGCGCACAGCCATCACGCTGCGTGAACTCGATGGCTTGGCCTACGAAGATATCGCCCAGATCATGCAGTGCCCGGTGGGGACGGTACGGTCACGCATCTTTCGCGCCCGAGAGGCGGTCGATGAGCATATCAAGCCGTGGATATCCACTGCCCGTAACAGCCGCGAACTTTGACTGAACGAAACCGGGTGATAAATTGTGCCAGATCACATATTGCGGCTGTTTTTGATCGATGCGCTGAACTGTCCGGCGCGCATGACGTCAGAGCAATATGAGTCAGCCCGCACAGTAATCGGGTTGTTGTTGACGCGACACAGGCATTGGCCTTATCGAGTGTGAGGGTGTGAAGTATGAGTCATGACACACGGGAATCGCTTTCCGCCTTGATGGATGATGAAGGTGACGAGCTAGAATTGCGGCGGGTGCTGAAAGCATTGCCGAGCGATACAGACGCCGCGGATACTTGGCGACGCTACCATCTGGCACGTAGCCTGATGCAGCGCGAACATGGCGTGGATGTGTCCACCGACCTTTCCGCGGGCATCATGGCACGTTTGCAAGAGGAGCCTGCTCCGGCCGCACAGGCGCCGCCGCAGACTGGCCATCGTGTTTCCTTTGTTCGAGGCGCTGGCGTTGCTGCGGCGGTCTCGTTGATGGTGTTGGCTGGGGTGCAGTTCTATGGAGGCGGCGCATCGGAAGATGGCGACAATCTGGTGGCTTCTTCGCCGCAGTCTCCTTACTTGCCTTCAGGGGACGCCGAACGCCAGGTGCGGCCCGTCAACCTGGGCACTGCTTCCGGGGCGCAATCCGCCGGAATGGCAAACAATGTGCCCATGTTCGAGCAAACCCCCTTCCGTGTGAGTGGGCAAGCAGGTCGCAGCGGCTTGATGAATGTCACCGAGAGTGGTTTTTCCGTTTCTCAGGCACCTCAAGGTCTATCGCGCCGGCAGGCGGAGCAGAGTGACATCGAACAGATCAGGTTGCTGCAATCCTACCTTGATCGCCATGCGCAAGGCGCCGCCTATGGTAGCGGTGACAGCTGGATGCCATTGCTGCGCGCCTCCTCTTCGAGCATTGAGCCGCAGAGCCAGCGTTGATGATTTTTATGGTAAGCCGTGCTTCTCTTGCTTGGCCGCAATAAAAGCCGCACCAGAAAGAAAGGAGAATGCCGGATGAGAATGCGCTTGGTGAGAGCCGTGCTGACAGGAATTGCCGTCTTTATCATGGTGTCTCAGGGGGTTGCTGCCCAGGAGGCCGAGCAAGCATTTGATTGTGAAATGCTACGTGAGATGGAAAAAGCGACAACAGAAGAGCAATGGCTTGAACGTACCCTGTGGGCGAGTCATTGCTATATCTTTCAGGCGCGCGCGGTCAATATCAGCGATGTAGGAGTGAGAACGCTAGCACTTTCCCATCAGATCCAGGACGGTTTGCAGCAGCAGGTCGTGCAGTTTCTGGATGGTCCCTCGGTCAATTTCGAACGTCAGGGACGTGTGGGCCTCGTCCGTTGGGCCAAAGGCTCGGATGATAGTGTAAACGCTTCTCCCACCGGCCTCGTCAATCATATAAACGATCATTACAGGCTCTCCCTGATGGGAGAGGAGCGCATTGCCGGGCGTCAGGCCGTTCGCTTGGATATCACGCCTCACGATGATTTGCGCTTTGCGCATCGTTGGTGGCTGGATAAGACAAGTGGCCTTGTGTTGAAGCAAGTGTTGGTAGATCACCAGAACCGCTTGCTGGAAACCTTTCAAATCACCCAGCTCCAGTCCCCTCGCCTTTACGAAGGCAAGGTAAAACTAGATGAACCGCGCACGAAGTTGGAGCGTTCCTGGCGCCCTCAATGGCTACCCCCGGGTTTTGTCGCTCAGCCGGTCAATACACATTCGGATCCTGACGCCTTGCTGAGGCATCAGGTATTCAGTGATGGCTTGGCAGCTATAAGTATTTTCGTTGAACCGCTTGCCGAGCAGAGTGCTCTTGCGCCCGGGCGTCATCGTCTTGGGGTTTCCATTGCCACTGTGCATCAACGCGAGCATCAAGGTGATGTCTGGCAACTGGTGGTGATAGGAGAGGTACCTGTCCCTGTACTGGAACGTGTGGCGCAATCCATCGAATTATCCGAATCAGTGACACCCCCATGAACAGTGCGCCTCATGGCAACCCCGGCCAGGAGAACCTTGAACCTGCTGTGGGTATCGCCCGCTGCCAGGGTTCACTCCTGGTGCGGGCGGCTCAGGTGGTGGAATGCAAGGGGAATAGGGTAATCGTCGAGGTGATGGGGCAGGAAGGCTGCGCGCGGTGTGAGCAAGGCGGTGGCTGTGGAGCGGGCCTGTTCATTCGCTCGCAACGCTGGCATCTGGAAGTGGTTGCACCGAAACCGCTCGCAATCGGGGAGGTGGTAAGCCTGGCCCTGCCACGCAAGACGCTTTCTCTGCTGGCAGCCACCGTCTATGCGCTACCGCTGGTATTCGCCTTGATTATTGCTGGAGTGGGGCAGGGCCTGTTCGAAGCTCCCTGGATGGCGCCTGTCGGTTTCTTTGTCGGTTTGCTGGGTAGCATCTTGGGACTACACTATTTCCTGAAGGAACAAAGGGAACGTTTCCGGCCGCGATTGGTTTTTTGAGATTGTCCTCCGGAGCCGTATTTTCTCCGAGACTGTATTTTTCCAAGACACTGTCTTTTCAAGGCAACCCTCTGCTCTGGAAAGCGTCTTGGGGACTAGGTCCAATCATGAAAAGGAGCTTTACATGAGCATAAAGCGTTTGATTTACCCCTCAGTTTTCTGGGTCTGTCTTGTCGCGCTGCTACTGATGGGGCAAGGTGTCCAGGCCCAGGAAACCGGTAGCCTGCCCGACTTTACCGAGCTGGTCGAAGAAGCCGCGCCGGCGGTGGTGAACATTTCCACCAGCCGTACGGTGCAACGCCAGGGCGGTCCCATATTCCATGGGTTTGGAGGGCAGGAAATTCCTGAAATCTTCCGGCATTTTTTTGGTGACCGCTTTCCAATGCCACCGGGTGGAGAAGGGGGTGGCCAAGGCCGTGGTTATGAGCGCCAATCCCTGGGATCCGGCTTCATTATCAGCGAAGACGGTTACATCATGACCAGTGCCCATGTGGTGGAAGGGGCGGATGAAATACTGGTGCGCTTGGACGATCATCGTGAACTGGAGGCGACGCTGGTGGGGAGCGACCCACAGACTGACGTGGCGGTGGTGAAGGTGGAAGCGAGCGGTCTTCCGATGCTCCCGATGGGGGATTCCGACAAGATGCAAGTCGGTGAGTGGGTGGCGGCGATCGGTTCTCCGTTTGGTTTCGATCACTCGGTTACCGCAGGCATCATCAGCGCGATCAATCGCACCTTGCCGCGTGATGCCTATGTGCCTTTCATTCAGACCGACGTGGCGATCAACCCGGGCAATTCCGGTGGGCCGCTGTTCAATCTCGATGGCGAAGTGATTGGTATCAACTCCCAGATATTGACTCGCAGCGGTGGGTTCATGGGTCTGTCGTTCACCATCCCCATCAATGTCGCCATGGACGTGGCCGAGCAATTGCGCGAGGAAGGCCGTGTCGAGCGTGGCTGGCTAGGGGTTATGATTCAGCCGGTATCACGTGATCTGGCTGAATCCTTTGGTATGGAAAGTGCCAGTGGTGCACTGATTGCCGATCTGGATCCTAATGGACCGGCAGCTCAGAGCGGTTTGCAAGCGGGCGATGTGATCCTTGAAGTCGATGGCGAGGAAGTGGAGCGTTCCAGCAGCTTGCCGCGCCTGATCGGTCGTGTCGACCCAGGTGAAGAAGTCACCCTGACGTTGATGCGTGATGGGGAACAGATGACTCAAGAAGTGACACTGGGCGAATGGCCGCGCGAAGAGGAAGCTGCGGCCACCACCGGCGGGGAAGACAGCCCGGCGCGCCTCGGAATTGTCGTGGCCGAACTGGATGACGCCCTGCGTGAACGCCTGGGGATTCCCGGCGGCGTTCTGGTGCGTCAGGTTGAGCCGCAAGGTGCCGCGGCGCAGGCTGGGATACTTGCAGGTGATATTCTGGTAAGTATCGATAACCGTCCGGTGTCGACCCCTCAAGAGCTTGCTGAAGTGGTTGAGAACTTGCCCACAGACAGAGCGGTACCGATTCGCCTATACCGTGACGGCCGTTCGCTGTTCGTGGCATTACGCCTGAATGGTGAATAGTCGCTGCCAAACGTGCCGATGAACCGGCATTACTTACCTTGATAACGAGATCCGGCGGCCTTGTGCCGCCGGACTGCTGTTCCTATCACGCGCATATCGCTACAATGGCGCCATTCTTTCGCCGGTAATGTGACGCCATCCCCTGGTAGCCTTTCCGAGCTTCGAACCTATTACCCCCGACCGTCGGATTTGGCCGGTGGTGAACTGACAAGGTAGAACAGATTCGATGTCCCACGATGCATCCAAAGGCAAACTTAGCCACATTCGCAATTTTTCGATCATTGCCCACATCGATCATGGTAAGTCGACCCTCTCGGATCGTTTGATCCAGACCTGCGGTGGCTTGACCAATCGCGAGCTGAAAGAGCAAGTGCTTGATTCCATGGATATCGAGCGTGAGCGAGGTATCACCATCAAGGCGCAGTCGGTCACCCTTGATTACAAGGCACAGGATGGGCACACCTACCAGTTGAACTTTATCGATACACCCGGGCACGTGGATTTTTCCTACGAAGTGTCACGTTCGCTGTATGCCTGCGAAGGGGCCTTGCTGGTGGTCGATGCCGCCCAAGGCGTGGAAGCTCAGTCGGTGGCGAACTGCTATACCGCCGTCGAGCAGGGTCTTGAAGTGTTACCCGTGCTCAACAAGATCGATCTGCCCCAGGCGGATCCGGATCGGGTGGCCCAGGAAATCGAGGAAATTATCGGCCTTGACGCCGTCGATGCCTGTCAGGTCTCCGCCAAGAGCGGTATCGGTATCGATGCACTGCTGGAACGGCTGGTGCGTGATATTCCACCGCCCCAGGGCGACCCCGAAGCGCCGCTTCAGGCACTGATCATCGACTCCTGGTTCGATAACTATCTGGGTGTGGTGTCTCTGGTACGGGTGTTTGACGGCACCTTGCGCAAGGGCGAGAAGATTCGCATCGTTTCCACCGGGCGCGACTGGGGGGCAACCGAAGTGGGTATCTTCACCCCCCTGCGCAAGCAGACCGACATTCTGCGGGCGGGAGAAGTCGGGTTTCTGGTGGCGGGTATCAAGGAAATCCACGGCGCACCGGTGGGCGATACCATCACCCATACCAAGACGCCTGATGTCAAACGCCTGCCGGGCTTTCAGAAGATCAAGCCGCAAGTCTACGCGGGGATGTTCCCGGTTAGCGCCGATGACTACGAAGACTTCCGCGATGCCTTGGAAAAACTCGCCCTCAACGATGCTTCGCTGCAATATGAGCCGGAAAACTCCGACGCTCTAGGCTTCGGCTTCCGGGTGGGGTTTTTGGGCACCTTGCACATGGAAATCGTTCAGGAGCGGCTGGAGCGTGAATACAACCTGGATCTGCTGACCACTGCACCCACCGTGGTTTACGAACTGGCCATGAAAAATGGCGAGGTGGTCTACGTTTCCAACCCGTCCAAGTTGCCCGACATGGCAGATGTGGACGAAATGCGAGAACCGGTGGTGAGAGCGGGTATCCTGGTGCCTCAGGAATATGTCGGCAACGTGATTACCGAGTGTGAGCAGCGTCGTGGCACTCAGCTCGACATGCAGTTTTTGGGTAATCAGATTCAACTGGTCTATGAATTGCCCATGAGCGAAGTAGTCATGGACTTTTTTGATCGATTGAAATCGATTTCCAAGGGTTATGCCTCACTGGAATATAATTTTGAGCGCTTCGAAGCCGCCAAATTGGTACGTCTGGACGTACTGATTAATGGTGACAAGGTAGACGCCCTGGCGGTCATCATTCACCGGGACCATGCACATGGACGTGGACGCCTGCTGGTCGAGAAAATGAAGGAGTTGATTCCACGCCAGATGTTCGATGTGGCGATTCAAGCCGCCATCGGCGGACAGGTGGTGGCGCGCGCCACGGTCAAGGCATTGCGCAAGAACGTCACCGCGAAATGTTATGGTGGCGATGTCTCGCGCAAGAAAAAGCTGCTGGAAAAACAAAAAGCTGGCAAGAAGCGCATGAAGCAGGTCGGCCGGGTGGAAATTCCCCAGGACGCCTTTCTGGCCGTACTCAGGGTCAACGACTAGGGAATCTCATCAACCATGGATTTTTCACTTCTTCTGGTTCTGGCAGTGGCCGTTTCGGGGATTGTTTATTTACTCGATGTTGTATGGTGGCGTCCCAAGCGTCGCCGAGAGCTTGCCATTGCCGAGACGGCCACCACGGAAGGCCTGGATCAACCCACGCGGGAAAAACTGCTCAAGGAGCCGTGGCCGGTCGATTACTCGCGCTCATTCTTTCCAGTATTGCTGGTGGTGCTCGTGGTGCGCAGTTTTGTCGTGGAGCCCTTTCAGATACCGTCCGGCTCGATGCGCCCCACGCTGGAAATAGGCGACTTCATCTTGGTCAACAAGTATGCCTACGGCTTACGGTTGCCAGTATTGCATACTCGCATCCTGGAAGTCGGTGACCCCGAACGGGGCGATGTGATGGTGTTTCGTTTCCCCGACCAGCCTTCGGTCAACTTTATCAAGCGCGTTATCGGTATGCCGGGAGACCGGATTCGCTATGAAGGCAAACAGCTATATATCAACGGTGAGCCGGTCCCCAAGCAGTTGTTGGAAGAAGGTCCGCCGCTGGCGCCGCGTGAATTATTACTTGAAGAGTTTCTCGATGAAACGCCTCACAACATTTATAACAACCCGCGTGATCCCGGCCCGCAAATGCGTGAGATCGTAGTGCCTGAAGGGCATTACTTCACCATGGGTGACAATCGTGACCATTCCAACGATAGCCGCTACTGGGGCGTGGTTCCGGAAGCCAACATTGTTGGCCGTGCCTTTGCTGTCTGGATGCACTGGGATGATGGTTTGCCCAGCTTTACCAGCGTGCGACGCATACAATGATCGCTTATGTTTTTCACTCTTTTTTATTGTCGAGAATGACCCAGGAGCCCCGTGAGTAACTCCCTAACCCCTTTTTGCCGACGAATCGGCTATACCTTTAGCGATGATGCGCTATTGGAACTGGCCATGACCCACCGTAGCTTTGGGGGACGTAATAATGAGCGCCTGGAGTTTCTAGGAGACTCCATTGTCAATTTCGTGATTGCCGAAGCACTTTACCAACGTTTTCCGCAAGCTCGCGAAGGTCAGTTGTCGCGCTTGCGTGCCCGTCTGGTGAAAGGCCAGACCTTGGCGGAACTGGCGCGTGAAATGTCGTTTGGTGAGTGTTTGCGCCTGGGTTCCGGCGAAATGAAAAGCGGTGGGCATCGGCGAGAATCGATTCTCGCCGATGCCGTCGAAGCAATAATTGGGGCTATCTATCTGGATGCGGGCATGGACAGTGTGCGAGAGCGCGTACTGGCCTGGTACGCCGAGCGTCTGGAAAATATTTCCCTGCAAGATACGCAGAAAGATCCCAAGACCCGGCTGCAGGAATTTCTGCAGTCGCGTCAAGCCGGTTTGCCGCGTTACGACGTGGTTCTAGTGAAAGGTGAGGCACACGCCCAGATGTTTACAGTGGAATGCTATATTGACCTGCTCGACGAGCACACCACCGGCAAGGGGCCGAGCCGCCGCCATGCTGAACAACAGGCTGCCGAGGATGCCCTCTTGCACCTGGAAACCAGCAAGGGAGACAAGCAATGACGCAGACCTGTGGATTCGTGGCGATCGTTGGACGTCCTAACGTAGGCAAATCGACGTTGATGAACCGTATCCTGGGGCAAAAGGTGTCGATTACCACGCGCCGCCCCCAGACGACCCGGCATCAGGTCAGAGGCATCAAAACCCAGGAAGACGCCCAGTTCATTTACGTCGACACGCCGGGCATGCACATCATGTCGAAGGATCGCAATAAGGCGATCAATCGGTTCATGAACCAGGCAGCCACCCAGGCATTGCGTGATGTAGATTGCGTGGTCTTCATCATCGACCGCACCCGCTGGTCGGAGGAGGACCAAGCTGTCCTTGCGCGTCTTGAACACGTCAAGGCACCGGTGATCCTGGCGGTCAACAAGGTGGATCGCCTGACCGATAAAAGCGGTCTCATGCCTTGGTTGGCTGAAGTGGGCGCACGACGCGATTTTGCCGCGATCGTGCCGATTTCCGCCAAGCACGGCACCAATGTCGATGAGCTTGAAGCAGAAGTGGCCAAGCACCTGCCGCAAAGCGAGCATTTCTTCCCGGAAGATCAGATCACCGACAAGAGCATGCGCTTTCTGGCCGCGGAACTGGTACGTGAAAAAGTCATGCGTCAGTTAGGCGATGAGCTACCTTACCAGATGACCGTGGAAATCGAGGAGTTTCGAGAAACCGAGCGTGTCACGCATATCAGCGCCTTGATTCTAGTCGAACGCCAAGGGCAGAAGATAATTCTGATAGGCGAGAATGGTGAGCGGATCAAGAGTATTGGACGTGAAGCGCGTCTGGACATGGAGCGCGCGCTGGATACCAAGGTGATGCTGAATCTCTGGGTCAAGGTCAAGCGCGGCTGGTCGGATGATGAGCGTGCCCTCAAGAGTTTGGGCTACGACCTCGACTGAGGTATGGCTCAAGACCGAGGTATCGCATGCAACCGGAGCCCGCTTTTCTGCTTCATCGCAGACCCTATCGGGAAACCAGCGCCCTGGTGGATCTTCTTACTCTCGACCAGGGGCGCATACGCGCCGTAGCCCGAGGCGCTCAGCGACCGAGCTCGCGTAGCCGTCAGCGTTTGCAGCCATTCACGCCGCTGTATGTGAGCTGGCAAGGCAAGCATGAACTCAAGCGTCTGGTAGTGATGGAATCGCGGGGGCAGACAGCGTTACTGGTGGGAGAGGGCTTGCTTTGCGGGTTTTATGCCAATGAATTAGCCACTCGACTGCTGCCCAACGAGCTGCCGGTCCCCGAAGTGTTTGCATTTTATTCAGCGCTACTCGAAGCATTGCCGGTGCCTGCCGAACGGGCGCCGGCTTTGCGTCGCTATGAGTTTGCCTTGCTTGATGCTCTAGACGCTACTCCCCGTTTCACGACCCCGGACGGTGGCGCCCTGGATATGCCGGTGCGTTATCGGTTCGAGCCCGTCAGCCGAGCGTTTATTCCCGGTTCTCGCGGTATCGATGGCCGCACGTTGCGGCTGGTTGCCCAGGGAGACTGGCAAGTGCCGGGCCTGGCAGGGCCGGTCAAGGCGGTGATGCGGGCGGCGTTGGCGCCCTTGTTAGGCGCCCGCCCGCTACGCTCGCGCGAGCTGATGATGGCACTGGCCCGACGCCGTCATCAATCCACTTAAAAAGGAGTTTGTATGCATCCCCCACGTATTCTTTTAGGTGTCAATATCGACCATATCGCCACGTTGCGTCAGGCACGTGGGACGCGTTATCCGGACCCTGTCCAGGCGGCGATGTTAGCCGAAGAGGCGGGTGCCGACGGCATCACGGTGCATCTGCGCGAAGACCGGCGCCACATCCAGCCGCGTGATGTGCACCTGTTGGCTGAGATATTGGCCACACGCATGAATCTGGAAATGGCGGTGACCGAAGAGATGCTGTCGTTGGCTGAAAGCTTGCGCCCGGCGCACGTGTGCCTAGTACCGGAAAAACGTGAAGAACTGACCACCGAGGGCGGGCTGGATGTCGTCGGTGGGTTCGATGCCCTGGCTTGTGCCTGTGAGCGTTTGAAGGCCGCCGGCTGTGATGTGTCCTTGTTTATCGACCCTGACATTGAACAGATCGATGCCGCCGCCCGCCTTGGGGTACCGACCGTTGAATTGCATACCGGTGCCTATGCTGAAGCTGTGGTGGGTAGCACAGACGCTATCCAGGAATATCATCGTCTGAGCGATGCCGCCATTCATGCGGTAGCGGTGGGACTGGTGGTTAATGCCGGCCATGGGCTGAATTACCATAACGTGGAAGCGGTTGCCGCGATTCCCGGCCTCAATGAGTTGAATATCGGTCATGCGATCATCGCGCGTGCGATGTTTGTGGGATTGAAAGAAGCGGTACGCGAGATGAAGCGATTGATCATTGCCGGTCAGGAAGCCGGTCTGGTGGCCTCGCTTGAAGTTCACGACCACGACCACGACCACGATCACTGAGCGCGACGATGATTAGTGGCATCGGCTCTGACATTGCCCGGATAGAACGCTTTTCCCTGGCCCTTGAACGCCACGGCTCACGTTTCGCCAGGCGTATTCTGGGACCTCTCGAACAGGCGTACTATCCTCACAAGGTGCCACCGGCGGCCTTTCTGGCCAAACGCTTTGCTGCCAAGGAGGCATTTGTCAAAGCGCTGGGTACCGGCTTGCGCCACGGCATGTGCTGGAACGAGATTCAGGTAGTCAATGACGACCGAGGCAAGCCTTGTCTTCAGCTGAGTGGCCAAGCTGAGGTGCTTTATCAGGCAGCCGGTATTACCGGCTGCCATCTTTCCTTGAGTGATGAAGATGCCTATGCTCTGGCGTTCGTGGTGTTGGAATGCGCGCCCTGAGCGTTTTAGTCGCACCGTTATCACTGCTACGGAGCTATAAGTCGTCCCCCTGAGCGCGTAGCCGCGTCATGGCTGAATAAAGATCGTCGAGTAACGTCGCAGCACTTTCGATGCCGCCTGATCGCAGGCGTGTTTCCAGGGTTTCCACCAACAGCGCCAATTCCGGTGCGCCACAATAGCGACTCGCACCGTTAAGTGCATGCACGGCATCCAACAGAGCGGCCGCGTCTGATGCGGCATAGGCGTGTCGAATGGCATCTTCCGTGTCATCGAGACTATTAATCAAGCCGCGGAGTTGCTCCCGAGCAATACTTTCCCGGCCTCCCGCCAGACGGGTGCCGAGTGCCAGATCAACCACGGCCAGGCGTGATGGGAGAGGGGTGGGTAACCCAGCCTGGGCCCGTGAAGAGGGCGAGGGCAAGAGGTCGGGTTGGGCGGCGCCTAGAAAGCGTTGGACTAAATGGTGTAATTGAGTTTCATCAATGGGCTTGATCAACACCTCATCCAGGCCATCGGCCAGCCATTGCTGACGCTCGGGCAACATGGCGTGTGCGGTAACGGCGACAATCGGACAACTGGCCCAGCCATTGCCCAGTCGTCGCAAAGCCTGGGTGGTCTGCACGCCATTCATGCCCGGCATGCGAATATCCATCAGCACGAGATCAAATAGTCTGCCACGGGCAAACTCCAATGCCTGTTCGCCACTTTCCGCCAAGCTTACCGTTACGCCATCAGTTGTCAGCAGTGCCTTGAGAAGTTGACGGTTGGGCGCGTTGTCATCCACGACTAGCAGCTGCAAGGGCTGTGCTTGATGAGGCGTGGTCAATGCGGTGTCTTGCTTGGATGGCGTTAGCGGAGCGGTAACCAGGTGGCGTTTGACGGCAGCAGCCAGCTTTGCTCGGGGAAGTGGTTTGCACATGATCTCCCCGCCATGCGGCAGCGTGAAGGAGGGAAGTTCAAAGGGGGTAAGGTTGACCAATACCAAGGCGGGAGAAGCGGCATTGTTGATGGCTTCTTGCCAGCGTTGTTGCTGCTCTCGGGAGAGTGTCTCGTTACTTAATCCAATCACTAGCAGTGAGGCCGATTCCACAGCGGCCAAGCTTGAGACCTCAGCCCCCCAACGTCTCAGTAGATGTTCGTAGACATGATGAGTGAGGGTGTGCGCTTCGTGAAGGCATATCCGTTGCCCGCTTAATATCAGCTCAGGAGGGCGCTCTAAAGCGGCATGAGCTAGAAGCGGCAGGGCGAAAGAGAATGTCGCGCCTTGATCGAGCTGACTCATTACGCTGATCTCCCCTCCCATCCGCTCTACCAATTGGCGACAAATACTCAGCCCCAGTCCGCTGCCCCCAAAATGGCGACTGTGGCTGGGTTTGGCTTGAGAAAATGCCTTGAATAGCTGTTCCTGTTGGGCATCGCTCAGGCCGATGCCGGTGTCGCTGACATTGACACGTAACATCAGACGCTGCTCTTCATGGGTTTCGAGCATCACCCGGACGACTACGTCGCCCTCTGAGGTGAACTTGATGGCATTGCTTATCAGATTGCTGAGAACCTGATGAATGCGCAGGGGATCGCCACTGAGAGGGGTGGGAATATCGTCATAGACCAAGGCCAGCAGATTGAGCTGCTTGCGCTGGGCCTCCGGTGCATGTAAACCCAGTACTTCATCCACCAGGGCGACAATATCCACATCGACCTGCTCGAGTGTGAGCTGGTTGGCTTCAAGCTTGGAAAAATCGAGAACATCGTTGACCAACATCAGCAGGTTGTCACAGGCGCGATGCACGTGTTGCAGCCATTCGCGTTGGCGCGTGTCCAGGGAGGAGCGACCCAGTAGACGGCAGAAACCGATAATACCATTCAGTGGGGTGCGGATTTCATGGCTCATGTTGGCGAGAAACTCTGACTTGACCGCATTGGCCTGCACCGCTGTACGATGCGCGAAGTCCAGTTTTATATTCTGTTCTTCGATGGTTTCCATGGACTCTTCCAGCTCGCTGGTGGTCTGTTCTATCTGGGTCTGCATATCCACTTGCGCTTGGTGAAGATGAGTGGCCAAGGCATTGATTCCATTAGCCAGCCGCTGTTGCTCAGGCGGGGTCGGTGATGCCAGTCGATAGCGATAATCGCCCTTGGTGAGGCGATAGAGCATGGCATTGGCCTCTTCCAGGGGGCGTGTCACGTACCGGCTGAGAGTGAAAGCCACCAGGAACAGGAACAGCCCCAGCAGCAGGCCGCCCAAGCTCAGGCTGGCTATCAATTGGTAGCGCTGAAGTGTCAGGTTACGGGTGTCGAATTGTGCTTCCAGCCAGCCTTGGGCCGCAGCAGGGGAGTTGTCATTGGTCAATATCGCCTGAGTTGGTTCAAGAGGTACCTGCAGGCGCCACACGTTCTGTTCGGTGGCTAATCCCGGGGCTATCGACGAGGCCTGCTCGGGAGCGGGTAGCGTGGGTCGGCCCAAGGAGAGCAAACGGTTGTGCTCAGCGTCGTAGAGGGTCACGGCAAGTAGCCCTTCACGTTCGAGTAAACGACGCGCCGTGGCTTTCATGTGCTGGTTGTCTTGCGCCAGGATGGCATTGCCCAGTTCCGGAGCTAATAAGTTGCCTGCGCTCTCCAGTCGGTACTGCAAGGCTTGACGCGACTGATGATGGTCCTTGATCACCAGCAATGTCGCCATCAGGGCGTAGACCAGCAATGGAATGCCCAGCAAGGCAAGCAGGAGTCGAGTGTTGAGTGACATGGGTGCGCCTTCAATATTCAAATGGTGTGCCTGTCCAGTCTGCACCGGCGTCGATATAATGCAGCACAATGGTCACTAGAAGGAATGCGTTATGGATTTTTCCACTCTGGAAGATGTGGTCGGCAATACGCCGCTGGTGCGCTTGAAGCGAATCAGTGCAGGGCGTAACAATACCCTGTTAGCCAAGTTGGAAGGCAATAACCCGGCGGGGTCGGTCAAGGATCGTCCGGCACTTTCGATGCTGACTGAAGCCGAGGCGAGAGGTGACATCGCGCCCGGAGACACCTTGATTGAAGCAACCTCGGGCAATACCGGTATCGCTCTGGCCATGGCGGCGGCGATCAAGGGCTACCGCATGGTGTTGATCATGCCGGAAAACGCTTCGAGTGAACGCAAGCAAGCGATGGCTGCCTATGGTGCCAAGCTGATTGGCGTGAGCAAGGAAGGCGGGATGGAGGAAGCGCGTGACGTGGCGGATGCCATGATTGCGCGAGGTGAAGGCAAGCCGCTGGATCAGTTCGCCAATCCGGATAACCCCCTGGCGCATTACCGCACCACCGGCCCGGAAATCTGGCAGCAAACCCAAGGTCGGGTGACGCACTTCGTCAGCTCCATGGGCACCACAGGCACTATCATGGGCGTCTCACGCTATCTCAAGGAAAAGAATCCCGCCATTCAGATCGTCGGGTTGCAGCCCGCCGATGGGGCGAGCATTCCCGGTATTCGGCGATGGCCAGAAGCCTATCTTCCCGCGATTTTCGAAGCCCCTCGGGTGGATGTCACCCTGGATATCGGCCAGCAGGAAGCCGAGGAGCACATGCGCCGCCTGGCGCGTGAAGAGGGTATTTTGGCCGGGGTCTCGTCGGGGGGCGGCCTGGCCGGTGCATTGCGCATTGCCGAACAATGTGAAAATGCCGTCATTGCGTTCATCGTTTGCGACCGCGGCGACCGCTATCTGTCAACCGGGCTTTTTGCCCCGGAGGTTTAATGGCCATGCTTGGCAAACGGCGCCCATCACGGCGTCATTCGGGGCATTCGGGCTTGGCTCGTTCGCCCGCTGCATCTTCTGCGCAGGCGTCTCCCGCTGAGGAAGACAATCGCGTCACTATCGAGCGCCTGGCCCACGATGGACGTGGCGTGGCGCATCTGGCTTCCGGAAAGACGCTTTTCGTGGATCAGGCCCTACCCGGAGAAACCGTCAAGGTAGCGATACATCGCACGCGCAAGCGTTTCGATGAGGCCCACCTCAAGGCGATCGAGGTGGCATCGCCGCAACGAATCGAGCCCCCCTGTGCGCATTTCGGCCACTGCGGTGGTTGTGACTTGCAGCACCTGAGCATCGATGCCCAGCGTGCCCACAAACGGCAGGTGGTCAGCGAACTGTTCGCCCGCCAAGGTGTGGCACTGGACAGGCCCATTCAGGCACTGGATACCCAGACGCAAGCCTACCGGCGCCGAGCGCGCTTGGGCGTTAAGGTCGACTCCCATGGCCAGGTTCTGTTGGGATTTCGGGCCAAGGACACGCACCGCCTGGTGAATATTCATACCTGCATGGTGCTGGTGCCGGCATTACAGGCACTACTGGCGCCATTGCATGGGCTGTTGGGGCAGCTTGAAGCGCCTCGGCATGTGGGCCATATCGAGCTTATCTCCACCCAAGACAGTTGTGTGGTGTTGGTCAGGCAACTGCGCGAGCATGCGGCGGATAAAGCGCGCTGGCAGGCCTTCGCCGATAGCCAGGCAGTGGCCTTGGGCACCTTGTTGGGGCGGGAGGCACCTGAACTGAACTGGTATGGTGCACCCCCGGTTCTGCAGGATATCCACGATGACTTGACGCTGGCCTTCGCCCCGGGCGATTTTCTTCAGGTCAATGCCGAGGTCAATCAGAAGGTCATTGCCCAGGTGTTGGCATGGCTGGCGATTACGCCTGATCAGCAGGTATTGGATCTATTCGCCGGCATCGGTAACTTCAGCTTGCCCTTGGCCGCTGCCGGTGCCGCCGTACAGGCGGTGGAAGGGAGTGCCACCATGGTGGCGAGAATCACCGCCAATGCCCACACTAACCATTTGGCGGTAGCCGCGATGCAAGCGGACTTGAACCAGCCCGAGGCGGTGGCGGCCTTGCTTGCCGAGCGACGATTGGATGCCGTGGTGCTGGACCCGCCACGCAGCGGTGCGGAGACCGTTTGCCAAGCGCTGGGTCGCCACCCGGTCAAGCGAGTGGTGTATGTTTCCTGTGATCCTGCCACCTTGGCACGTGATGCGGCACAACTCGTGCAAGCAGGCTATCGCGTCGTTGAGGTAGCCGTGGCGGATATGTTCTTGCATACCGCGCACATGGAAACGCTGGTGTTATTCGAGCATCGACATGGTTGACAGCCAATATGGTTAAAGTGCGTGACGAACAGCCGCTGACAGCGAGCGGTAAGGTGGACGTCCAGCAATGGTTGGCGCGAGTTCAGGAAGAGGTGCGCCTGAAGGAGCCGGATCGGCTGGCGCAGGCCTGTGAATGGGCGCAACAGCTTGAGTTGGAAGCGCCTCAAACGCATCGCACTTGGCTGTCGCCGGGTTCGAGCTTCCGCATGGGCCTGGAAATGGTCGATATTCTGGCGGGGTTGAAGCTGGATCAGCCGACGCTGGAAGCGGCTGTACTCTATCGAGCCGTGCGCGAGGAGAGAGCCACCTTGGAGGTGGTCGGAAAGCGCTTCGGTAGCGAAGTGGCGAGCCTGATCGAAGGAGTATTGCAGATGGCCGCCATCAGCTATCCGCAGACCTCCAATCATGGCATGAGCCAGCATAATCAGCAGGAAAATCTGCGCAAGATGCTGGTCAACATGATCAGCGATGTACGGGTGGCGTTGATCAAGATTGCCGAGCGTACCTGTGCGTTGCGTCAGGTGAAGGATGCCCCCCGGGAAAAAAGTCTGCAGGTGGCCCGGGAGGTCTTCGATATCTACGCCCCCCTGGCGCATCGCCTGGGAATCGGGCAAATCAAATGGGAGCTGGAAGACCTTTCGTTTCGCTATCTGCATGAAGCCGAATACAAGACGATTGCCAAGCTGTTGGCGGAAAAGCGTCTCGATCGTGACCACTACATCAACGATGTCGTGGAAACGCTCAAGCAGCTGATGGAAGCTCAGCATATTCATGACTACGACATCGACGGCCGCGCCAAGCATATCTATTCGATCTGGCGCAAGATGAAGCGTAAGGGCATCGATTTCTCCCAGGTTCACGATATTCGCGCGGTACGTATCCTGGTGCCGGAAGTGACCGATTGTTATACGGTGCTGGGGATCGTGCATTCGCGCTGGCATCATGTGCCCAACGAGTTCGACGACTACATCGCCAACCCCAAGAAAAATGGTTATCAGTCCTTGCACACGGCGGTAATGGGGCCGGAAAACAAGGTGCTGGAAATCCAGATTCGCACCTTTGCCATGCACGATGAGGCTGAACTCGGGGTATGCGCGCACTGGCGTTACAAGGGCCATGACACCAACACTAAGAGCCGCGGCTACGAGGAAAAGATCGCCTGGCTGCGTCAGGTGCTGGAATGGCAAGATGAAATCGGCGATTACGCTGACTTGCGCGAAGGGCTTTCCAGCGATGTGACCTCGGACCGTATCTATGTGTTCACCCCTGATGGGCATGTGATCGACCTGCCGCATGTCGCGACACCGATTGATTTTGCCTACCGGGTGCATACCGAAATCGGCCACCGCTGTCGTGGCGCCAAGGTCAATGGGCGCATCGTGCCCTTGACCTACAAGCTCAAGACCGGCCAGCAGGTGGAAATCCTCAATGCCACACGAGGAGGTCCCAGCCGTGACTGGCTCAACCCCAGCCTGGGTTACGTCTGTACCTCCCGGGCGCGGGCCAAGATCCAGGCCTGGTTCAAGCACCAGGCCCGCGACCAGAACCTGGAAGAAGGCCGGGTGCTGTTCGAACGGGAAATGAAACGCCTGGACGTCGACGGTCTGGATTTGAAGCGCTTGGCCAAAGCAGTCAACTACGTGAGTGCCGATGACATGTACGCCGCCTTGGGCGCCGGGGATTTGCGTATCGGGCAGGTGCTCAATCAGGCCCAGCACCTGTTTGGGGAAACCGATGACCAGGAACAGCTGGACCGGTTGCTGGCCAAGCCCAAACATCGCAAAAGCCAGACCGGCAAGAGTGACATTACCGTGCTGGGCGTAGGAAATCTCAAGACCAGCATGGCCAACTGCTGCCGTCCGGTGCCGGGTGACGCGATTGTCGGCTTCATCACCCAAGGGCGCGGGGTGACCATTCATCGTCAGGATTGTCCCAATATTCTGCAATTGCGCCTGGATGAGCCGCAACGCATCATCGAGGTCGAATGGGGGGAGCGAGCACATTCCCGCTACCCGGTCAATATCGAGATACAGGCATGGGATCGTTCCGGGCTGTTGCGCGATGTCACCGGTGTGCTGAGCAGCGACAAGGTCAATGTATTGGCGGTAAATACCCTGACCGATACCCAGGAAGGTATCGCCAGGGTGGGGATCACGCTGGAAGTGGATGGCCTGGAAACCTTGGGGCGGCTGTTCTCGCGTATTCAGCAGTTACCCAACGTGACCGAAGTACGACGCTTGCGCAATGCCACCGAACCCGCCAAGCAAGCCGGCAAAGGACTTTCATGATGTCTTACCCTCGTTATACTCTGGATGATCTTCTGAGCCTGATGGCAGCACTGCGTGATCCTCGCCAGGGCTGCCCCTGGGATGTCGCCCAGAACTGGGATTCGATCGTGCCGCATACCCTGGAAGAAGCCTATGAAGTGGCGGATGCCATAGAGCGGCGTGCCTTTGAGGAGCTGCCGTCCGAGCTCGGCGACTTGCTGTTTCAGGTGGTGTACTACAGCCAGTTCGGAGCCGAGCAGCAGCGGTTTGATTTTCATGACGTGGTGCATGCCCTGACCGCCAAGATGCTACGCCGTCATCCGCATGTATTTCCCGATGGCACCTTGAGCTCTCGGCGTCCGGCAGGAGTAAGCGCGGCTGATGTCGAAACGCGCCAGGTAACTACCCGCTGGGAGACATTGAAGGCCGAAGAGCGTGCTGAACGTGGCGTTGAACATCAGCAGCCTTCCGTGCTGGACGACGTCCCCTTGGCATTGCCCGCGCTTTCCCGGGCAGCAAAACTTTCCAAGCGTGCCGCCCGGGTCGGGTTCGACTGGCCCGACAGCCAGGGCGTGATCGCCAAGATCCGTGAAGAACTCGCGGAAGTCGAAGAAGCCCTGGCCGCAGGTGATCACCTTCATGCTCGGCAAGAGGTGGGAGATTTGCTGTTTGCCGTGACCAACTTAGCGCGCACCTTGAAGGCCGACCCGGAACAGTGCCTGCGGGCCACGAATGCCAAGTTCGAAAGACGCTTTCGTTATGTGGAAAAGTGCCTGCACCAAACAGGAAAAACACCCCAAGAGGCCGGGCTTTTGGGCATGGAGCAGCATTGGCAAGCCGCCAAGACCGGCGAGGTCGATGGAAGCTGATTTATCCGACTTTTTTCAAGGAGGCCGCTGGCCATGAGTCACGACCTGCACGAATCACTGCGTGATAACGTCCGTATTCTGGGTGACAGTCTGGGGCGTACCATTGCCGACGACCTGGGTCAGGGGTTTGTCGACAAGATCGAAGCCATTCGCGCCCATGCCAAGAAAGGGCGCCAGGGCGATGTCTTGCATCAACGTGAGCTGATCGACTACCTACGCCAGTTACCCGAACAGGACCTCTTGCCGGTTACCCGCGCTTTCAACCAGTTCTTGAACCTGGCGAATATCGCCGAGCAGCACTATCGGGCACGTTTTCGCCGGGTAGAGGATTACAAGCCGGGCTCGCAACCGGTGTTAGGCGAGCTTTTGGCGCGTGCCCGCGAGGCGGGTAAGTCCCCGCGCAAGCTGGTCGAAACCTTGGCCAGCATGCGGGTCGAGCTGGTGTTGACCGCGCATCCGACCGAAGTCATTCGCCGCACCTTGATCCAAAAATACGATGCGATAGATGAATGTCTCTCGGCTATCGAAGGCTCGGAGGATTATCCCGAGCGTGGAACACGCGCCCAGGGTCGTTTGGAAGAGCTGATAAGCCAGGCTTGGCACACCGACGAGATTCGTCACGAAAGGCCCACCCCGGTGGATGAAGCCAAGTGGGGCTTCGCGGTGATCGAAAACTCCTTGTGGCAGGCGGTACCGGATTTTCATCGCGATCTGGATAATCTTCTGCTTGAGACGGCTGGTGAGCGGTTGCCGCTGGATGCTGCGCCACTGCGCTATGCCTCCTGGATGGGCGGTGACCGTGACGGAAACCCCAACGTCACGGCGCGAGTCACCCGTGAAGTCTTGTTGCTGGGACGCTGGATGGCGGCGGATCTGTATCTGCGCGACCTGGAAAAGCTCAAGACCGAGCTCTCCATGTGGAAGGCCAATAGTGCGTTGAAGGCGGAGGCGGGCGATGTAGCCGAGCCTTACCGCGAAATCCTCAAGCGTCTGTTGACGCGAATGGAGGCCACGCGTGACTGGGCCAAGGCCAAGCTGGACGGTACCAACCACACTGGCGGCCCCATCATTGAAACCCGGGATAAGCTGTATGCACCGCTTCTCGCCTGTTACCGCTCGCTGTGCGATGTAGGCCTGGACACCATCGCCAATGGTGCGCTTCTGGATACGTTGCGCCGTGTCGCGGTGTTCGGCGTTACCCTGACCAAACTCGACCTGCGCCAGGAAGCCAGTCGCCATGCCCAGGTGCTGGAAGAGCTGACCGAAGCGTTGGCGCTGGGGCATTATCGCGACTGGGATGAAGAGCAGCGTCAGGCGTTTCTGCTGGATGAACTGACCTCACGCCGGCCATTGATCCCGCGGCGCTGGGAGTGTTCGGCCGAGTCTCGTGAGGTGCTGGACACCTTCAAGGTCATCGCCCAGGAGCATAGCGAAGCCTTGGGTACCTATATCATCTCGATGGCGGCCCAGCCGTCGGATGTGCTTACGGTAGCGCTGCTGATGAAGGAAGTCGGCGGAGATGTCAGCCTGCCGATTGCGCCATTGTTCGAGACGCTCAACGACCTGGACCATGCGGGAGCGGTCATCGATAGATTGCTGGCATTGCCGGGGTATCGTGCCCTGATAGGCGATCGTCAGGAAGTGATGATCGGCTATTCGGACTCGGCCAAGGATGCCGGCCAGCTAGCGGCCGCCTGGGCGCAATATCGTGCTCAGGAATCCCTGGTGACTGTGTGTGAATCGCATGGCGTGGACCTTACCCTGTTCCATGGCCGGGGGGGCACCGTGGGGCGTGGCGGCGGCCCGGCTCATGCGGCGATACTTTCCCAGCCGCCGGGGTCGGTGAATGGCAGCCTGAGGGTGACCGAGCAAGGGGAGATGATCCGCTTCAAGTTCGGCCAGCCTGAAATCGCCCTGCGCTCCATGGAAATCTATGCCTGCGCGGTATTGGAAGCCACATTATTGCCCCCGCCCGCGCCCGAACCTCAATGGCGCGAGGAAATGGACCAACTGGCCAGCGTGGCGCATCGGGCTTATGTGGGTGTGGTACGCGAAGATCCGGATTTTGTGCCCTATTTCCGGGCGGTCACGCCTGAAGGCGTGCTGGGCCGTTTGCCGTTGGGTTCGCGTCCCACCAAGCGTCGCCAGGAGGGCGGAGTGGAAACCTTGCGGGCGATTCCGTGGATTTTCGCCTGGACACAGATTCGCTTGATGTTGCCCGCCTGGTTGGGCAGTGGCGAAGCCTTTACCCGCCGACTGGAGCAGCCCGGAGGGCGGGAAGTGCTCCAGGAAATGCGCAACCATTGGCCGTTCTTCGGCACTTACCTGGATATGCTGGAAATGCTCTTGGCCAAGGCGGATGTGAGCATCGCCGCTTACTATGAGCATCGTCTGGTTGACGAGCCGGCCCTGAAGGCATTGGGCACCAGGCTGCGTGAGCGCTTCACGCAACTGGAAGTGGCGGTATTGGATGTGCTGCAACAGGAAAGATTACTGGAAAATACCCCGTTGATCCGTCAGGCAATCGATGTGCGCAACCCCTATATCGACCCGCTGCATGGGTTGCAGGCGGAGTTGCTACAGCGCAACCGCGATGCCGATGGCGTTATCAGCGCCGACCTTTCCCGGGCGCTGATGGTGACCATGGCGGGCATCGCCGCCGGACTGCGCAACACGGGTTAGAAGAACGGGGCTAAAGGACATGAGCTAAAAAACAGCCTAAAAAGTACCGATGCGGCGGAAGAAGCTAAGCCACTCGCGCCGCGTTAGCGTGCCAGGCTCGTGGGTTATCGGTTTTAGGGGCGCTGCAGTGCTTCCAAGGTTCTTTCCGCCAAGCCGATACCCGCACCTGCCATTATCAAGTAGGTCTGGTTGACTCCCGCCTTTATCAGTACATCCGCCTCATCTTCGTAAGTGGTGCCTGCAATGATGGTCCCGGTAAACCCCGCCTTGCGTAATTGGCGGGTTGCCATGAGCTTGCCTTCCAGATCGGGTGTGGCCAGGGTGACGGCACTGAGCTGCGAAATATTCAGCCCATGCCAGAAGCCGACATCCTCGGCATCTGCATACAAGACATGTCGCTTATCGTGCGTCTCTTGTTTTGCAACTTTATTGGGATCGGCATCGATACCGACGACATTTAATCCATGTTCATGGAAAAAATCATAGGCAGCTGACCCCGTTCGTCCCATGCCCAATACCATAACGGTAGCGGTACCGAGGGAAACTGGCTGCTCATCAGGGTGGCACGTCTTACGCTCAGTACGCATCAGATGGTTTTCAAGTCGGTCAAACAGTGGGTGGGCAAAGCGGTTCAGGGGAGCGGCGATAACAAAAGACACAGCGACGGTAATGGCCAAAGGGACCAGCCATTGCTCAAGCACGCCGGAAGCAACGATAAGCCCGAATTCGCTGTATGCCGTGAGAGTCAGGCCGCCCAGAAAGGCGTTGCGTGAGCGTACCTTGAAAGCGATTAGTAAAAAATAGAACAACAGGCCTTTGAGCGGCAAAATCAACGCCATTACAAGCGCGAAGAGCAATGCCTGAGTATCAGGTAATCCGGTCATGCCGATTTGTAGGAAAAAGCTGATCAGCAAGACTTCCTTCAAGCCCCAGAGTGACTGGGCAAGCTCCTGAGCACGGGGGTGATTGGACAGCAGTACACCCATCACCAAGGCACCCACTTCAGAGCTCAACCCAACAACTTCAAACCCCATGCCACCTACTGACACGGCAAGCACGACGCCCATTAATACCAGCAGCTCGTCATGTCGGGCCATATCCATCAGCCAATACAGCACAGGGCGTAATAGGGGTAAGGCGAAAATCCACAAGGCCCAGATAGTCGGTGATTGCCCGCCAGCGATGCTGAGTACCGCGAGTGCAATCAAGTCCTGAATAATCAGAATGCCGATGGCTATCCGGCCGTGAAAGGCACGCAGTTCCCGCTTGGCTTCGAGAACCTTGGCCGCAAGCACGGTACTGGAAAAGGACAGGGCGATGCCCAGTAAAAGGGCCGTTTCGGTTGCTATTCCGGCCAGCCAGATAAATCCGGCCGTAAAAACGCCCACGGTCAGAATGAAATGAATCAAAGCTCCGCCCACCACAACGGGTTCAATCAAGTTGCGCAACTTGAGCTTCAAGCCAACCGTGAACAGGAGCAGCAGCACGCCAAGGTGGGCGACATGTTCGAGAATAGGACCGGCGTCACTGGGCAAGCCGACAAGCGGGCCGTAAGCATTGAGCGCAAAGCCGGCGGCTAGAAATCCCACCAAAGGCGGAAGGCCGATCTGACGAACGAGAATGCCGAATATGAAGGCAAAGGAGAGGGAGACGGCTTCTAGCACAATAGAAATTCCTTGGGGAATTAAGCTTGGCTCAATGATGGGGTGGAATTCTGAATTTCCAGTGTTTCTGCATTTCGATAAAGGTAAAGGATGCAGACCAGGTGATGAGAACAAAGCCTGTCAACGCCAGCGTGCCATACAGGAAGCGCACCGGGCCTAGTGCATATATCTCACCGTAACCCACAGTGGTGTAACTCACTGCGGAAAAGAACACATAATCGATGAATATGAAGGTTTCATAGCCAGCGAGTTGACCGATTCCGGCTATTTCCGTCAGCCACCATCCCGTAAAGCCAAATAGCCAGATCTCTCCTATATGAAGGAGCAAGACGCCAAAGACCATTGATAAAATGCGCTGTCGATGAGGACGCTTTGAATTCTCTATGCCGCTCGATAAGAGAAGAAGCGATTCGTAATGCAACAAGACAGCAATGATGACTGCAAAGGTAGTGGCAAATGTCACTATAATATAGTCAGAATAAGGCACTAAATAACCCGGATTCAGCACGCCAAGCGTTGCCCAGCATAAAGCTTGATAGTACTACAGCCCTTGAGAGCGATAAATCAAGTTTGACGATTTCATGCATTTTCCCACAGACTTTACTAGGCTTTGTTGCATCGCAGCGTAAACTGCCCATTGCAAGCAATGAAAGGAGTCTCCGTTTTGAATTCTCATCCTTTTTCCATGCAAGGAAAGGTGGGCATCGTCGCCGGCCTGGCTAATGAAGACAGTATCGCTTACGGCTGTGCCAAGGCACTCCATGCAGCGGGAGCGGAAATGCTTGTGACTTGCGCTTCCTCCAAAGCTAAACGCTTCGTAACGCCACTATTATCCGATATGGGCGATCCCGAACTTGTGGTTTGCGACGTTCAGCAAGATGAGCAACTAAGTGCTCTGTTCGAGCGTGCCGATCAACGTTGGGGAAGGGTCGATTTCGTTATCCATTGCATTGCCTTTGCCCCGCTTGATGACCTTCATGGGAGGGTAGTGGATTGTTCGCGCGATGGCTTCTTGCAAGCGATGGATATTTCCTGCCATTCCTTTATGCGGATGAACAAACTGGCCGAGCCTTTGATGAAGGACGGAGGTAGTTTGATCAGCATGACCTATCATGGTGCTGATAAGGTGGTGGATAGCTACAACCTGATGGGCCCGGTCAAGGCGGCGCTGGAAGCCGCGACTCGCTACATGGCGGCAGAGCTGGGGCCGAAAGGTATCCGGGTGCATGCGATATCCCCGGGGGTGATTCGTACCCGAGCGGCGTCGGGATTGAAAGAGTTTGAAGCGCTGACTAGAGACACCGAAGACCGCGCGCCCCTCAAACGCTTGGCGACGATAGAAGATGTCGGTAATGCCGTGGTGTATCTAGCGGCACGTTCTGGTGCGGCACTTTCCGGAATGACGCATTACGTGGATGCGGGCTATCACATTCGCGCTTGATTCACCTGCCAATACGTTTAGGAGTCGAAATATGTCACAGACAAAGGAAAACGGTTTCATTGAGAATCGCACCTTCGATGAAATTCAAGTAGGGGATCAGGCACATTTGGAAAAGCGCCTGACCATGGAGGACATCAAGCTCTTTGCGGTCATGTCGGGAGACATCAATCCTTCCCATGTGGATGATGAATTTGCCAAGAGCAGCACCTTTCATGAAGTGATTGCCCATGGAATGTGGGGGGGCGCACTGATTTCCACCGTGCTGGGCACCCAGTTGCCTGGGCCGGGAACGGTTTATGTCGGGCAGACGTTGGCCTTCAAGGCGCCGGTGAATCTGGGGGACGTGCTCAAGGTAAGCGTCAAGGCCGTCGAAAAGAAAGACGAAAAGCATCATATCCGCTTTGATTGCCGCTGTGAGAACCAGAAAGGCAAGGTGGTTATCGAAGGCGAGGCCTGGGTATTGGCACCTACGCAAAAGATCCGGCGTCCGCGCACCGCCATGCCCCGGGTGCGCCTGGCCGAGCGTGGGCGGCTGCATGAGATACTCACTGCTGCCGATCATCCGGATGCCGTGCGTATGGCGGTGGTCCATCCGGTGGATGAAGTTTCCATTCTGGGGGCGACTGAGTCCGCCGAGCAGGGCTTGATCATACCGGTGCTGGTGGGACCGAAAGCCAAGATCGAGGCGGCCGCCGACGAAGCGGAAGTGGACATTGCCAATTTCGAACTGGTCGATGTGCCTCACAGCCATGCGGCAGCGGAAAAAGCGGTCGCCATGACACGTGAAGGCCAGGTCGACTCCTTGATGAAGGGAGCCCTGCATACCGATGAGCTATTGCGCCAAGTACTCAAGCGGGAAGGCGGATTGCGTACCGAGCGGTGTATCAGCCATGTCATGGCATTCGACGTGCCCACCTATCCTCGGCCGCTGTTCATTACCGATGCGGCGATCAACATCTCCCCCAATCTCGAAACCAAGCGCGATATCGTGCAGAACGTGATCGAACTTGCCCACGCCCTGGGCAATACCGACCCCAAGGTGGCGATTCTTTCGGCCGTGGAGACAGTCAATTCCAAGATCAGTTCGACCTTGGATGCGGCAGCGCTGTGCAAGATGGCGGATCGTGGCCAGATCACCGGCGGCACTCTGGATGGACCCCTGGCATTCGACAATGCCGTCTCTGAAACGGCCGCGGAAACCAAGAAGATCGTCTCGCCGGTGGCGGGCAACGCCGACATTCTGATCGCGCCCGATCTGGAGGCGGCCAACATGCTGATGAAGCAACTGACCTATCTGGCCGACGCCACAGGGGCTGGTCTAGTTGTGGGTGCCCGGGTGCCGATCGTGCTCACCAGCCGGGCCGATGATGCCATAACGCGCATGGCCTCCTGCGCTCTGGCGCTATTGTTGTCCGATTATCGAAAGAAGAATACGCATTCGTTATCATAAGGAGCGGTTTCATGAAGGATATTCTGGTCATCAACAGTGGTTCTTCCAGCATCAAGTTCGCTCTGTATGCTCCTGGCGATGACGACGACGAAAGCCTGGCGCGTTTTCAGATGCGTTATCAGGGCCACTTTTCCGGCCTCGGTCAGACGCCGCGCTTTACTCTCAAGAATGGCCAGGGCGAGCCGGTGGAAACCGAGCAGGCGCGCGAACTGCCGGAAGGCATGGAGCATCATGCCGCCCTTGAGCGTTTGCTGACATGGATCGAGCAACAGCCCGACCTTGAAGATATCGCCGTGGTCGGTCATCGGGTGGTGCATGGTGGGCGTGATTATCATGCACCGGTAGTGCTGGATGAGAAAAACACCCAGGCGCTGGAAACCCTGATTTCTCTGGCGCCACTGCACCAGCCGTTTTGTCTGGCGCCGGTCAAGATGCTTGCCGAACAGCGCCCGGACCTGGTACAGGTGGCGTGCTTCGATACCGCTTTTCATACCACGCAACCCGAGGTGTCCCAGCACTTTGCCATTCCGCGAGAGTTGACCGAAAAAGGCTTGGTGCGTTACGGCTTTCATGGGCTTTCCTACGACTATATCAATCGCGTCTTGCCGGGCTATCTAGAAAGCCATCTAGAAGACGCCTCAGCTGAACGGGTGATCGTGGCTCACTTGGGAAATGGGGCAAGCATGTGCGCCATTCACAATGGCAGGAGTGTAACCTCTACCATGGGCTTTACCGCCGTGGATGGGCTACCCATGGGGACGCGTTGCGGCAATATTGACCCGGGCCTGGTGCTGCATCTGCTGGAAGAAGAAAAAATGAGTGTCGATGAAGTCAGTGAGCTGCTCTACAAGCGCTCCGGCTTGCTCGGGGTGTCGGGAGGCATCAGCAGCGATATGCGTGAGCTTCTGGCAAGCGATGCCCCCGAGGCACAAGAAGCCATCGATCTGTTCATTTATCGTATTGTGCGGGAAGTCGGTAGTCTGGCGGCTGCCATGGGAGGGCTGGACCAGTTGGTGTTCACCGCAGGTATCGGTGAGAAAGCGGCTGCAGTGCGAGAAGGGGTTTGTCATGGCTGTGAATGGTTGGGAGTTACCCTGGATACCGAGGCTAATCAGCAAAATGCCCCACGCATCAGTCATCCTGAAAGCCGGGTAGGCGCCTGGGTGATACCCACCGATGAGGAACGCATGATCGCCTGGCACAGTGCGAAGCATCTGCAAGCCGAGTCAGCAAAGGCGAACGCTGAGTAGCAGATAAGTGCCTGCCTGGTGACTGGTTTATTGAGAAACCACTTGGATAACGGGGCGCTGCAAGGGCGCCTCGCTGATGAACCAGTGCAGGGCGGCGGCTATTACCGAAAGCAGGATGGCGATCTGCCAGACCAGATCATAATGGCCGGTCAGATCGTAAAGATAGCCGCCCATCCAGACGCCCATGAACGATCCCAGCTGATGGAAAAGAAACACGATGCCACCCAGCATGGAGAGGTGGCGTACACCGAACACCGAGGCCACGATGCCATTGGTCAAGGGCACGGTGGAAAGCCACAAGAGTCCGATGGCGATACCGAACAGGTAGGCGCTGATGGGGCTCAACGGCAGAAAGACAAAGGCGGCAATTACCCCTCCACGAATCAAATACAACCAACTCAGCAGATGTGGCTTGGAAAAGTGTCCTCCTAGCCAGCCCGCCAGGTAGGTGCCGAAAATATTGAACAGCCCTACCAGTGCCAGGACAGTACTGCCCACCTGTATCGCCAAGCCATTATCAAATAAGTAACTCGGCAAATGAACGGCAATGAACACCACCTGAAAGCCACACACGAAAAATCCCAGGCATAGCATCCAAAAGCCTCGCTGGCCGGCAGCTTCATTTAGTGCGGCTTTCAGACTGAGATCCCCAGCCTGGTGCGCCATAGGTTTATCCCGCAGCATGGCGCCCAGCGGTACCATCAAGGCCGCCATGCAACCCATGGCCAATAGTGCCGCCGACCAGCCCAGCCATTCGAGCAGACCCAGGGTGCCGGGCAGCATGGCAAACTGGCCGAAGGAGCCCGCCGCGCTCACGATACCCATGGCCATGCTGCGCTTTTCCGGCGCCACCGCACGTCCGACTGCCCCCAGGATCACCGAAAAAGTGGTACCCGAAAGGCCCAGGCCGATCAACACCCCGGCGCTCAGGGTCATGCTCAAGGCCGAGCCTGAAAGCCCCATCATCACTAGGCCCAAGGCATAGAGTGCGCCACAGATCACAATGACCCGAGCCGCGCCGAAGCGATCCGCCAAGGCGCCGGTAAACGGCTGGGTCAGCCCCCATATCAGGTTTTGCAAGGCCAGGGCAAAGGCGAAAACTTCACGCCCCCAGCCAAAATCGTTGCTCATGGGCGCCATGAAAAGCCCAAAGCCATGGCGCAGCCCCATGGCGGTGGCGATCACCATGCTCCCCAGGATGATCAGTAAAAGCACATGATGGCGCGTGACGACCAGGGTTGGTGTGGCAGGCATGATGGTTATCTCATTGGTTCGCAGACTAATTTATTGTCTACTATGGCATGCGTTTCAGTGCTTGTCTTCCTCGGGGGCCAGAGCGTTGAGCAGGCCACGCAGCAAGGAAAGCTCCTTGCGACTGGGTTGGGCACGGGTAAACAGCGCCTGAAGCTGTTGTTGGGTGCGCGCGTGGGGTTGGGTAAGAAAGCCACTTTGCTGCATCATTCGCGTCAGATGCGCCTGAAAATGCATGAACTGCTCACGGCTGGGGGGCGTATCTTCGAGCGGGCGCTGATAAGTGAATGCACTGTCGGCAGACTTGCGCCAGGCACGATGGACTTCATAGGCGAGAATCTGCACCGCCTGGGAAAGGTTGAGGATGCCGTACTCAGGGTTGGCGGGAATGCTGACTTGATGGGTGCAATGGCGGATTTCGTCATTGGTCAGCCCCGAGCGCTCACGGCCGAACACGAGAGCAACCGGTGCCTGATGGGCATTCTGGATCACCGTCTGAGCCATGTCGTCGGGTTCATCGAAATGCGGCAGCGGCAGGCTACGCAGTCGGGCACTGGCGCCGACCACCTGAACGCAGTCGTTTACCGCCTCTTCCAGGGAAGTGACGACACGCGCCTGGGCTACCAGGTCCTCGGCACCGGCTGCCAGGCGTGTGGCTTCTTCGTCGGGGAAGGCGCGTGGATTTACCAGCACCAGGTCGGTCAATCCCATGGTTTTCATCGCCCGCGCGGAAGCGCCGATGTTACCGGGATGAAACGTCTGAACCAGGACAATACGTATGCGGCTGAGTATGGGGTAAGGAAGCATGGGAGGCGCCAGATTGAAAACGCCGATAGTAACAAAAAACCGGTAATAGAATACGTAGCAGCCAAAAACAAGCCCCGCATGGGCGGGGCTTGAGTCGACGAGACGTCGGGGTGAAAGGCGCTTAGGCCAGCATTACATCATGCCGCCCATGCCTCCCATTCCACCCATGCCGCCCATGTCCGGGCCGGCTTCTTTCTCTTCGGGATCATCGGCGATCATGGCTTCGGTGGTGATCATCAGACCGGCCACGGAACCAGCCGACTGCAAGGCACTGCGCGTTACCTTGGCCGGATCGAGAACGCCCATTTCGAACAGGTCGCCGTATTCACCAGTCTGAGCATTGTAGCCGAAGTTTCCTTCGCCATCCTTGACCCGGTTGATGACCACGGCGGCTTCTTCACCGGCATTGGCAACGATCTGACGCAGCGGCGCCTGGAGGGCGCGCAACGCCATGTTGATACCGTGGTTCTGGTCTTCGTTGTCACCGGTCAGGCCAGTGAGCTTGGCCATGACGCGAACCAGAGCGGTACCGCCACCCGGCACGACGCCTTCTTCAACGGCGGCGCGAGTCGAATGCAGCGCATCTTCGACGCGAGCTTTCTTCTCTTTCATTTCTACTTCGGTGGCGGCCCCTACACGGATGACCGCAACGCCGCCGGCAAGCTTGGCAACGCGTTCCTGAAGCTTCTCTTTGTCGTAATCAGACGAGGTGTCTTCAATCTGGGTACGAATCTGGTTGACGCGCGCCTCGATGTCGTTTTCAGCACCGGCACCATCGATGATGGTGGTGTTTTCCTTGGACATGGTCATGCGCTTGGCAGTACCCAGGTGATCCAGGGTGGTCTGTTCCAGCGTCAGGCCGACTTCTTCGGAAATCACGGTGCCGTTGGTCAGGATAGCGATATCCTGCAGCATGGCCTTGCGACGGTCGCCGAAGCCGGGTGCCTTGGCAGCAGCTACCTTGACGATACCGCGCATGGTGTTGACCACCAGTGTTGCGAGAGCTTCACCTTCGATATCTTCGGCGATGATGGCCAGCGGCTTGCCCGCCTTGGCCACGGCTTCCAGCACCGGCAACAATTCGCGGATGTTGGAGATCTTCTTGTCGACCAGCAGCAGGTAGGGATCTTCCAGTTCTACCGTCATGGTGTCCTGGTTGGTCACAAAGTACGGTGACAGGTAGCCGCGATCGAATTGCATGCCTTCGACAACTTCCAGCTCGTCTTCAAAGCCACGACCTTCGTCGACCGTGATGACGCCTTCCTTGCCGACCTTCTCCATCGCTTCGGCAATGATCTCACCGATGCGCTTGTCGCCGTTGGCGGAAATGGTGCCGACCTGAGCGATTGCCTTGGTGTCGGTGCAAGGAACGGACAGTGCCTGAATTTCCTTGACCGCTGCAGCGATGGCCTGGTCTATACCGCGTTTGAGATCCATCGGGTTCATGCCCGCGGTCACGCCCTTGAGGCCTTCGGTCACGATAGCGTGAGCCAGAACAGTGGCGGTAGTGGTGCCATCACCTGCAACATCGGAAGTCTGTGAGGCGACTTCCTTGACCATCTGCGCACCCATGTTCTCGAACTTGTCTTTCAGTTCGATTTCCTTGGCAACGGAAACGCCGTCCTTGGTGATGGTGGGTGAACCGAAGGATTTTTCGATGACGACATTACGGCCTTTCGGGCCGAGGGTGACCTTGACTGCATTGGCTAGGATATCGACGCCACGCGCCATACGCTTGCGAGCATCATCGGAAAACTTAATTTGCTTAGCTGCCATGTTGATTATTTCCTAAAATCGAGTTCGTGAAACGTGATGGTGAAGAAAAGCAGTCGCTTAGCCTTCAACAACCGCAAGAATGTCGGATTCGCTCATGATCAGGACTTCTTCGCCATCGATCTTCTGTTTCTCGACCCCGAAGCTATCCTTGAAAATCACGTTGTCGCCAACCTTGACGTCGAGCGGGCGAACTTCACCATTTTCCAGAATGCGTCCGTTACCTACTGCCAGAATTTCACCACGAGTGGGCTTTTCCTGTGCATTGCCTGGAAGCACGATGCCGCCAGCAGTTTTCTGTTCTTCTTCCACGCGACGGATAACGACGCGATCGTGCAAAGGACGGATGTTCATGCTCACGTTCTCCTAACTAGTATCAAGGCCCACATGGGCGGTTATCTAAGTGTCATTCCCTCAGGGGGTGCCTGCCGGGAAGTGAAGGTGCCTGGGGCGCCTTCCTTGTCGATGGTGATACCGCGGATAACTGCGTTATCACCTGAACTGTGTGCTGCCACAAAAGTGGGGGCTGGACGTAGTCTTTCAAGGGGTTGGCACAAAAAAAATCCCTGTTCGCTGAAATGACCAGAGTATTCATGAGCACCGACGAAGAGTATCCCTTAGCGCCGATGAAAAGGTTCGTCACGGCTGATGAAGTCGCCTTCAAGAGGCTGGCTGTTCGATGCCGAAGCCTGGTCATGAGGCTCCTGTTCACGGCGTGGCTGGCGATCCCGTTGAGTGAAATTAGTCTCCTGGTCGTGATGGGGAGCGCGCTTCTTGCCTCCGGCACGCAGTCCCAGCCAAGTCAGTACCTTGAGCAATAGCTGACGTGCAGCAGGTATCAGGCAGGCAAAGCCCAGGGCGTCGGAAAGAAACCCGGGTGCCATCAGCAGGGCACCTCCGAAAATCAATGCCGCACCGGTTAGCAATTCACCGGAGGGAAGTTCTCCTGCATTCATGCGTTGTTTGGCACGAGCCAAGGTGGCCACGCCTTCCTTGCGAATAAGGTGCAAGCCGGCAACACCGGTGAGTAATATCAGAACCAGGGTAGTCAGGAGGCCGATTTGACTACCCACTGAAAATAGAATGACAAAATCAATAAGGGTAAATAATGAAATAAATAACAAGATGGGCATGCTGGCTCCGAATATAACGTCCTTGGTCAATGTGGTGGCATTCCACCAAAAAACAAGGGTGTGGGGGTTGCTCGATTTTTTATAGGTCATGCGCTATGCTGCGATGCACAATGAATGAGTACTGTGATTGGCGATAAAGAAGCATAGAGTCGATGATAAATTGTTGAAGTGAAAGGAGACGCAAAATGGAATTGGCAAATACAGTCATTGCAATTACCGGTGGTGCTCAAGGGTTGGGTCTCGCCATGGCGAGACGACTCGGTAAGCAAAAGGCAAGGTTGGCGCTGTTGGATATCAGTGCCGAGACGCTGGACAATGCCGTTTCTCAATTACGTGAAGAAGGTATCGAGGCCGAGAGCTTTGTTATCGATGTGAGCAATGAAGATTCGGTCATACAAGGATTTGCCGATATTGCCAGGCAGATGGGACCCATCCATGGCTTGGTTAACAATGCCGGTATCACTAAGGACGCCTTGTTGGTTAAAGCCAAGGAAGGTGAGGTGGACAAACGGATGTCGTTGAAGGATTGGCAGCAGGTTATCCACATCAATCTGACCGGTGTTTTTCTGTGTGGTCGTGAAGCCGCCACCCAGATGATCGAAGCTGGCCATGAAGGGGTAATCGTCAATATTTCCAGTATTTCCCAAGTGGGGAACATGGGCCAGAGCAATTACGCCGCAGCCAAAGCCGGCATTTCGTCGCTTACCGTCACTTGGGCGAACGAGCTGGCCCGCTATGGTATCCGCGTAGGAGGTGTGGCTCCTGGCTTCATGAAGACGGAAATGACCGAATCAATGCGATCGGACATGCTGGAAAGAATTACTTCGAGTGTGCCTCTGAAGCGCTTGGGTGAGCCTGATAATATTGCACAAAGCGTGGAGTTTATTTTTACAAACGATTATTACACCGGCCGTATTCTGGAATGCGATGGGGGTTTGCGCCTTTAATGCCTTGCGCCTTAACATCTGGGATCAAAGGATAACTGCAGTGCTCAAAGTCGGCCTGACCAGGCCGACTTTGACATCGTTGGTGTGGTTGGCGCTTTAAAATGGGTTTTAAAAAAAGTCTCGGTCAAATTCACGGTGAAAATACATCTCCAGGCGCAGTGTCATGGCCCAGCGAGGGTGGTAATCCTCTTCACGCGCAAAGTGCAGTTCAGGGATTACGTCGGCGTAAAGAATGCCCTTGTGCAGGTTGCGACGATAGCGGGTCTGGAGATAGTAATCGTTCAAGCGCGGGTCAGAAACGCTTTCTCCCAAGGCAATTGCCGAGTAACGCAGCGCACTGCGGCGATTGATTCGATGATTGAGTTCGGCGGTTTCGCTATATTCCAGGGTGTCGTGCTCTTCGCGCCACTGAACATTGGTGATAAAGCGTAGGTGCCGGCTGCTGCTGAGCGGCCGACCCATGTCCCAGCGAGTTCTCGCCGAGTAACCATCGTGGCTAAACCAGGAAAGCCGATTGTTGGATTCCAGTTGCCAAGGGCTTTCATTCAAGCTCCAGAGCCGTTCGTTGGTAAAACGAAGGTAAGGGTCGAGAGGTAACCGCAAACGCACCCCGCTATCCACACGGTTGTTCCATGTTTCGCGTTTGTCACGCTTTTCTAGCCAGGCGAGGCCCAGGGTGGAGGTGCTCCGGTCGCGCTGATCCCTGGCCAAGCGTCCGGAACCTTGTTCTTCCAAGGTACCCTGGGCTTCTTCCGGGTCACTTTCGATAAGCAGCCTGAGACGTTCTTCCGAGGTAGGCAGATCAAGTCGATAACGTAGGTTGAGCTCGACATCAGTGCCTTCTCCCTCTCGCCAATCGACTTCCTGACCGATACGCAGGTAAGACTCGTTATCGACTTCTTGATAATCATCGGTGCCGAAAAATCTATCGATGTTTCGTGACGTGGTATCTACCCATCGCGCCACGTTTGCATGGGCCGGAGAAAAATGGCGGTCTGCCCATTCGGGTAGGTCGCTATCGTTGACAGGTTCTGCTTGAGCCATGGAGCTGAAAATTCCACATAGCCAAGCACTGAATATCTTCTTCATTGAACGTCTCGTTGCATGAGCGACCGGCTCTCCGTCAGTGAACGGTCTCAATTAAGCTGTTGCGTTTCAATACCGTAAATCCAATTTTTTACTTGCCGCGGAGCCTTCCGATCCATAAATGGCAATGACCCTAAGCTCGAGAATGACAGGTTCTTTGCTCTGGAAGAGAGTCATTTCCTCCAGTACCCAGTGTTGCATGATCTGATGTGTGATACGCCAAAAAGATTGGCGGTTTCAAGTTCCAGGTGCAACGCTATTGAAGGGTGCTCGGACCGGCGAGTTTTCTTGAGCATCTCGGCGTAGACTTTCAGCGGCGTTTGCCAGTCCAGTGTCTTGCGTGGTCGTATTTCAGTGAGTCGGCAAAATCGTCGAGCTCTGCCTGCCTGTAGACGGAGAGGTCCGTATCCTCGGGTAGGTACTGCCGCAACAGGCCATGGTAATGGTGGCTTGAACAAATAGCGATGCGTTCCTACTGTTTACTAATTAGCTGGTTATGAACCGGAGAATAAGTGTGGATCCAATACGTTTACGCTTTGAGGTAATGCGTGACCTTTATCAGTCGCAGCGTGATCGTCGCGAGCAGATTCGAAGTAGCGTGGCCACACCAGTATCCGCGATGGCTTTCACTGTGTTTAATTTGTCGACGTTAGCCACACATTTAAATTTAGAAAATTGGTCTTACCCGGCAAACATGGCAATTTCTATTATGTTTTTTATAAGCATTGTCCTTTTGCTCTCTGGAGCAATACTTATAGTCAGGCTTGAGAGAAGCTTTATATACGTAGATCCCCCCGATCTGGAAGAGCTTGTAAGCGCAGAAAAAATACTTAGATACAGTGAAAATAGTGATGAGGCTGTAGCTGGCCAACTGCAGGAAATGATGTCGGGTAGCTATGATATAGTCTATCGCTGGTATTTTGCCGCAAATGAACAGGCTGCTAGAGACCGTACCCATGGGCTACATCTAATTTTATTTTCTCTCATTATAATTGTTATTTCTTATGCCTTTTTACCTTTTCAGATGTAAGGAAGGATGCTATGAAAAAATTTTTTAGAGGTTTGTTTAGCCACGTACGTCTCCATCATAAGCCTCAAGAAATGCCCCACTGGGTGCGTAAGCGTCTATATGACAATCTTCTTCTCTTAATGGATGAAGAAGAAAATGCACGGCAATTACTTAAACTTCCTATAAAACCTCGCTTGAGTATCGTTGATGAGGAGCGCGTTGTGATGATCTGCCCTTCTGATCGGAAATCACTCAGGCTTGATGAACAAATGCAGCAAGCCCGTAAAGACAAGAAGGAAGCAGACGAGCCAAAAGAATAGACAGTGATCACAAAGATATGCATGAGTATTTATTTTCTGGCGTATCTATTTTTTTAACTCTGTCGTCCATTCATACTCTCGATGTTGATTGGCTCATACGCTGCCAACACGGGCAGCTTTGGAGCGTAGGCGAAGCCGAAACGGAAAGGCTGTTGCCGTGATTTTCCTTTTTAAGTATCTAATTTCTCAACTCTTATCTCGACTTCGCTGTACCGGGCCCAAGGATCTCTACCATCCCAATTTTCCGGCATCTTGGATCTCAAACCAGCAGCGTTCAGGAGAAAATCCTCATCCCTAGTTACAACGACCCCGACGCAAAAACGCTGAAGGAAGCCATAGATCTTCTGCGGCGAGTTTTCGATATCGTTGATAATAGAGTTGATCAAAATCTTCTTTGGAACAATATGTTCGTGAACTAACTCCCTGTACGGAAGTCCTGACTGCAATGCCTTACTGGACCAATATTTACAGCCTTTGTGCTTGCCGTCAAATTCAGACCAAACCCAAGTGATTTCGGAGACAACAGCGAACTTGGTTCCGTAGCTCAGGTCTGCGCTAAGCACTCGAGCCAAATCATTACAAATGGTCTCTTTCGACCTGAAACGTGCGTTCTTCTCTGAAATTCTCGCCATAAAAACTTAACGCCATCGGTGAGGCGCGCGAGCGCTTTACCCGGTCGCTCTCGACCGCCTTGTTAGTGTCTCTTCGTGCTTCGCCCACCAAACATCAATGATTTTCGACATCTCAGGTTTGAAAGCGGCAATGTAATCGCTTGCTATGCCTCGGGCACCCGTTGGGTGCGGTAGAGCGACAACAGCAAGCCGTTCATACTGCTGAAATCCGAAACGGAATCGCGTGCAGCGCTTTCCGTTGTAGTAAATGGTTTTCTGAAGCCATTGGATCTCACCTGTTCGGGCACCGAAGATTGTCTCCACCTTCGGACTGAGCGCCGGCGAGGTAAACGCCCACAGCGGTTCCTGGCCGAAGAAAAATATGATGCCAGGTTTCAAGGCGGAACACGTCTCTAGGAATGACTTGTGCTCCTCGATGCATGCACGCTGAGTGTTCACGCCACGCACATTGTTTGAACAGGTCTGTAGCCAGTTGGTTTGGATGATCGATCGCTCGAACCGACCCGCTAGTCGTTTGCTCCGCGCCAATTCGTAACCCCAAAGATCGAACCAAGAAACAATTTTGTTTCTGAAGGGGTAGTCGTTGACCTCACTATCAGAGAAGAACGACTTGTGCGAGTCCGATCGGTCTATTCCCGTGGCATCCTGTCGCTCGTCATGTTTACTGTAGCCGTGGTTGATGCCGCAGAGCAGGAGTCCGCCTTCTCTGTTTTCCTCGATAATTCGGGTATGCACCGGCAGATCTTCCATCTTTTCTCCTGCACGCTAACGCGGAGCACAGCGGCGGCCACAGGCCGCGTACTGGTGCGATTGGTTATATTATCGGTCTCGAAGCTCGATGGTTGTATCAGGTGCATCTTCCCACTTCAGTGTTTGAAAGTGACCAGAGCACGAGCCGGCACGCGACAAATTATACGAATTAGCGCCAGTTACTTCGCCATCGAAAAACCGGATAACATTATATGTGCTAACCCCAAAACTTGTTCCAGTCGTACAGTACTGAAATGCCTCATTTTTACCATTAAATTGACGATTTTCTGGATTTCCCAGCTTACTGATTACCTCGGACTTACTGTCACCAGCATTTACCTCATAGAAAGCAGGATCAACCGTCGCACAGCCACCAACGATAATCGGAAAAAACAACAATATTAATAATTTATACACCCAAAAGTCCTCGAAATGCAAAAATGATATAACGCTTGCAGCATGCGCGCCCTTGAAATGGAGCCGAAGGCGCAATGGAAAGGGCGTCGCCGTGCCTGCGTTGGTTAGGCACTACTGTGCACCATTTTCAAGCCACCACATAACTGACTGAGCACCAATACCAAGGAGCCCGACGACTACAATAGCCCAAGTCAGATTATTGCCGACTTTGGCAGTCGCAAGGTTATCCCGATGTTGCTGTTTTTCCAGCTCATGATTGGACAGCGTTTCGAGGGCTTTGCCTGACAATACATATCCACCATTATCCCGCTTTAACTCACCAGACTCGGCAAAGGACTCCAACAACAGCTTTAGATGCTCCTTCTGTTCATCTTTGCCAGGGTGAAAAAACCACCTCCTTGTGTATAGCTGCATACCAAGAAACAATGGGTCAAATTTTTCTCTGGGTTTTTGGATACTACGTTCAACAAGATATTGGAGGAGATTCATACGCTCCATTCTGATCAGCGGCTGTCGGTTAAATCTTTTCTGAGAATTCCTATCTCGAAAAATTACCCAACGATGCCACCGAAAATAATAAGCCAATAGGAATTTCAGGGGGCTTGAGTAATTGAACTGGTACCCTTTGTAGTAGTGTTCAATTCTCAGGGTATATCCAGTGTTTTCGATTTCCCTTTGGGTAAGAATTTTGTCATTGCCTGAATCATTATCCGCTCTTACAAGCGCTTCATACCCTTGATCGGCCTTTCCTTTGAGCCATACCTGATCTTTCCCGGTGCTGTCCTCAAGATGAACCGAGTAAAAATCATTCTCGAGAGCTCTCGGTCCACTTAATGGTATTGAACCTGGCGAAGGCTTCTCAAGAGCTTTGTCGATTGCCCGAAAAAACAATGTACTCTCCTTGCCTAACAGTGATTATACGGCCAACAGCATAACCTTAATGAAAATGCCGGCACGTTTATTGAGGTTATGCAGCCGAATCGATCAAATCTACCTCATTGATTCCCTTGGGAGCAAAGCCAAATTTGGCAGCATATCCAAAATTCGCGAGCGTGCGCGGTTTGTCATTTTCAATAATGCTGTATAAAAATCAGGTATTGCCATAGCCAATAATTGGAGAATCAAGTCTATGAAGCTGATGGAAAGGGGCAGAGCCATCTTAAAGTTAAAACGAAGTGCCTCTACATAAGTTTTCGCGTCATGTAGAGGAATAAAAAGCATGGGGGTTATGAGCTATTTATACGCGCTTATTTGTGCATAACTACTTATAAACTTGGCTTTCTTGTGACCGTGCAGTGGCACACATCGCCATCGATATTATCAATGCGAACAACAAGTGGACGATCCTCAGCCGCACCTTCGGTAAACGGGAGCCAGGTATTGGAATCGAGCGCCCGTACATATTCTCTGCCCACATCAGGACCCTCCACCTGATCCGTGCCAATCTTTGTGGTCATGCCAACTTCAAGGCGACTTATATCTTGCATGGGTTTCTCCTGTGTCAAAGAAAATAGAGTAGCACTTGTGCATACTCATGCCATCGACTCCTCGGGGTTCCAGCGTAGGCGAATGTGCTCGCCGGATTCATCGAGCGGGATCATCGTCACGTGGCCGAGCGTGCCCAACTCTTCCAGTAGCTGGCGCCAATCATCATTGCTTTCATCTGGTGCCTTGGAGATCTCCGCGCACCGCTGAGATTGTGCCTTGGGCGAGTTGATCACGCGCTGGATGCGCTGCCCCAGGCGTTCGTAGCTGGTGGGCTGGGTAGGTTTAGCCATGGAGTTTCCTGGTTGGTTGCTGTGTGTGCATTTATACAGTAGTGAGCGAAGGAATTTCCATGGGGATAAGGTGCTTGGTCGCGTTTTGGTCGCAGAGGGTATGAAATCTGTGCTGTGTATGTAATCAGTGTGACGTTGCAAGCGGTTGATTTTGAAGCAAAGGCCCGTAGCAAGCGCGGCCTTATATTACTAAAAAACGGATTCAAAATCCGCCGCGACAAACAGGTTTTAATTACCCGAAGTTTATCAAGCCGGGAATACCGTTATCGGCGTTATGGATTATCAGTAGAGCATCCATGCGCTGCACAACATCCGGCCGCTCTGTTTGAGTCCAATGAAACCAGCGTCTACCCGCTTCGACCATGTCATTGCAGAATTCATCTACTTGAAGCTGAAGAACATTGTTGAGCTGATTTAGATGAGCTCGTCCCCATTTGGGGGGTTGGATAAAATGGAATCTTTCAAGAGTATGTTTCGCCTTACGCTCAAGCTCTCCACCACCAGCGTGAAGATAGCTGCATCTCAAGCCATAACAATCTTCATCACTCAAGAATATATGGTTTCCAGCAGGGCCAGAGCCCGTATATTTATCTTGCAGCCAGTTTCGGTACCATCCTTTGTACCTTGCGCCCACTCCGAGTTCAGGGTTCTCTAGTTTGCCTGCAATATCAGGTATCGTAAGAGCGGTCGAAAGCGCTCCGTACCAGTCTTGTGCTTCGATTGCTTTTTCGATTGACGTAAAAAAACGCTCCATCTTGTCACCCTGGCGTGCTTGATATGAATTTTTCTACCAGCAGTGTGGCACCGACACGAATCGATGCCACCTGCCAACTGAAAACTAGGCTGTAACTTATTGATATTTATAGAGCGAATTAGCCGTATCGGCTGGTGCTGAATAAGGCAGGTATTTATTTAAAATCAACAGGATACTGGGCGAAGCGCGGCAAAATGGGGTTGCAAGGGCGCTAAGAACGCGGAACCTATCCCTTAGCCAGTCTCTTAAATTGCCGCTTGGTCGCAGAGGGTATGAAATCTGTTCTGTATATGTAATCAGTGTGACGTTACAAGCGGTTGATTTTGAAGTAAAGGCCGGTAGCAAGCTCGGCCCTGGAACATCAACGCGGGCGATCCAGATTCGCCAAAACGCAAAAGAAACAAGAAACGCTAATAGCTAGAAAACTGTGTGACTTCCCCATCGCATACAGTGGCACGATGAGTGCCCTCATGGAAGCGAGGGTTGTACCAGGTTAAGCGCTCACAGCTTTGGCCGTTACGTGTAAAAGCGGAAGTACTGTCAGGTAGACCAAATGTAATGATTGCTTTGCTACGGGACATACCCGGCGTAAGGATGCCTCGAGCGCGTGAGCTGGTTTCTCTGTTTCGGCGTTCTATAGTGGTTTCAGACGGTTTAGAGGTATTTCGAACGTTAGAGTCGACAACCTGGGGAGAACGTGCGGAAGGTGACGAAGGTCGAGTAATTACCCGATCCGGTGCAGAGTAGGTCGAGAAAGTACTGCCGCTGGAATTACGCGGTTTATACACTTGAGCAGAAGATGGACAAGGGCTGTCCTGGAAGGTGGTAACCCCGGCAATGACACATTTGTGAATTTGTGCAGAAGCGAAGGGGGAAAAAGTAAACAAAAGCATGAAAGCGATTAGCTTGAACATCATCCTTGGTATCCAGCTGTAAACGTAGTCTCAGAGGATAGCATGAGATCGGATAGGGTGTGAAAAGTGTCCACATTGCGTCAACCTCGTTGAGCGTTTGCGAGCCAAAACAAACAATTTATGAGGTGAAAACCTAGCACGATCAATGCAATGTGCCGCGATGAGTAGATAAGCGAAGGCTTCAAAATCCGCCGACTGTTGGCAGGGCTAACTGGCGCGCACAAATAGCACTGTGTCCAGATTGTGCCAGAGGCCTGCAATCTAATGTGTCTAGCTGCCTAATATTGAGAATAACGGTGTTTCGGTACACACTGCGCCCAGCGTGATTATCATTTAAATTCAGTTATTTATAGTGGCTTATTGCTTAACGTATAGGTCTTGAAAACCGGCAAGAGTTAGGGCATCACTCGCTCTTTGAATGCCTGCTGCTCATCCCTGCCTATCCCGCATTCCAGCGCATCAAGATAGTCGCAGTACCACTGCATCATGACCTGACGCCCCTCGATGTACTGCGCTTTGTTATAGACGCCCGACATGCCGGGCTCTTTATGCGCTAGCTGAGCCTCGACATAATCTTTTTTCCAGCCGTGTTCGCGCAACAGCGTCGATGCCGTATGCCGCGAACCGTGACCAACCAGCTTGTTCTTGTAGCCAACCAAGGTCAGTGCCTTGTTGATCGTGTTCTCGCTGAGCGTGGGGTTTTTGGGGCCGCTGCCAGGAAAGGTCCATCGGCTGCGCCCGGTAATCTCATGAAGATCGCGCAACGCACTGACGCTTTGGCTCGATAGCGGTACCAGATGGTCGTGCCGCGTTTTCATTCTGACTCCCGGTATTGACCAGAGAGCGGCATCCAGATCGAACTCCGCCCACTCTGATAACCGTACCATGCCGGGGCGCGAGGCAGTGCGCAGCACCAGCCAGACCGCCGCCTGAGTAATCGCCCTGCTGGGGGACTTTTTCAGAGCAGCAAGAAAGGCGGGCAGCTCAGGCTCTAGAAGATGAGGGTATTGGGTTGTTTTGGGGGCCTGCGCAGCAATATGCCTAAGCTCTGACGCAGGATTCAGGTCGCACTTTCCCTGAGCGACGGCCAGCGAAAACGTCTGACCAATCCATGACCGCACTTTCTTGGCAACGCTATGCGCGTCACGGTCCTCGATCGCCTTTTGGATCGCGGCGCAATCGGCGCGGGTTATCTGGTCGAGCGCTTTTTTTCCGATAGCGGGCAGGATGTCATTGTCGAGATAAAGGCGCATCTGTCGCGTGGTGCCCAGGGATCGCCCAGCGTCCAGTTTGCGCTGATACCATTCCTCGGCTGACGCCTTGAACGTCGGCTTGCCTTGTACCCCTTGCTTGTACACCTGGAGATCAATGCCGTCGGCGGCCAGTTTACGCAGATCGTCAGCCTTCTTGCGCGCCGCCTTGCCCGATACGAAGGGAAAGCTGCCCAGCCCGAGCCATGCCCAGCGACCATCAAGGCGCTTGTAGCGCAGATTCCAAGACTTGCTGCCGTTGCTTTTCACACGGAAATACAGCCCGCCGCCATCGCGTTCGCGGTAGTCGACGCTTTCCGGCTCAAGAGAGGCCAGTACGGTGTCGGCCAGAGGCCGCCGCTTTATCTGTGAGCGCTTCATTTCTGTGTACCCTGTGTACCCTACGAACTAAAGGGTACATCGTGGTGTACATAAAGCAAGCGGTAGGTGGGGGTAATTCAGGTTAGCTGTGGTTAAAGAAAGTGCTGGATTTATCGGGGTTTATAGAGGCTTGGAGTAGCTCTGGTGAGGCGGGGTTTTTCGATTTGGTGCGGATGGGGAGACTCGAACTCCCACGCCTTACGGCACTAGAACCTAAATCTAGCGTGTCTACCAATTCCACCACATCCGCATAATCGAAGCGAATTCTACTGGTTTTAAGGAAAAAGTCAATTTGAAAATGCTGCCTTGGGTAGTGAGTTCGCCGCTATATTTGGCTAAGGTGCTAATATAAGCAAACAGCAACTATAAGCAAAGAGTAAGACGATGGGGCGCTATGCTAGGGAGACCTGATGCACCAGACACTGGCAGGATGCCGGAGCCGCGCAGCAGCTATTCAAGAGTGGTTGAAGGCTCAGCGATGGCAAGAAGCGGCTCAGGGTTGGCTACGACGCAGCTTGCCGGGCTATTGTGAATTTTGCTTGACGGCAACCGCAGCAGGATCGCCTTGGTGTCAGGCGTGCTATCGAGGATTGGCCTGGAATCACACCGCTTGCTACCAATGTGCCGAACCCCTAGGGCCAAATATAAGCGTTGGCACATCGAGTTTTCGACGCCGCTGCGGGCATTGTCTGCTATCAGCACCACAATTCGACACTGCCGATGTGCCCTTGTTGTATCAGGGTGCTGTGGGTGCCTTGCTCAAGGCCTTCAAGTTCCAGGCGTCTCCGCGTGCGGGAAATTTGCTCCTTGAGCTTTTCTTGAGTGGTCGAAAGGAGGGAGGCTTGCCCGATGCCTTGTTGCCTGTTCCCTTGCACATGAGCCGGGCACGCGAGCGAGGCTTCAACCAAGCGGTATGGTTGACAGAGAAATTAGCCGGTGAGTACCGCTTGCCTTTGATCCATGCTGAGCGCCTGCACAGCACCCAGAGTCAGCGTGCCTTCAATCGGCGGCAACGTTTCAAGAATTTGCAGGGGGCATTTTATCTTGAGGCGCCGCTTCCGTTGCATGTAACGATTGTCGATGACGTGATGACGACCGGCGCCACGGTCAATGCGCTGGCAGCCGCTGCCAAGCAAGCCGGTGCTGAGCGAGTCGATGTGTGGGCAATTGCTCGAACACCCTTGCAGCAGGCCTGATACGATAGAGCAATTAGCACAGGATAGGCTGACGGATAATGTCTCAAGTAATTCATCCTTTTGGCGAGCTTTCGCCCGAGTATGTCATGGCCGCTGCCGAGTCAGTGGGTATATGGCCGGAAAGAGAGCCGTTCGCACTGAACAGTTACGAAAATCGTGTGTTGTTGTTTCGTGATGAAAAAGGACAGGGCTGGGTGATCAAGTTCTACCGTCCCCAGCGCTGGAGCGATGCCTGTATCCAGGAAGAGCATGATTTTCTGCTGGAGCTGGCAGCGGCAGGGGTTTCGGTAGCAGCTCCCTGGAAAGATGAGCAAGGCCGCACCTTGCATCATTTTCGAACGTTTCGATTTGCCTTGTTCGCTCAGAAAGTTGGCCAGGCGCCTGAATTGGATAACCCTGCTCATCTCTATGCGTTGGGGGAGCTCTTGGGGAGCTTGCACCAGGTCTCCCGACGCAAACGTTTTCAGCACCGGCCGGTACTCGACTTGGACGGCCAGGTTATCGAGGCTCAGCAGCGGGTACTTGCCAGTAACTGGTTGGGGCGTCATCAGCGCCGTGCCTATGAGACCATTACCAATAATTTACATAATGTGCTGAAGAATATTGCCTGGCCTGCCGACCAATTGATTCGCTGTCATGGCGATTGCCACTTGGGCAATATTCTCGGACGGGGCGAAGATTTTACCTTGGTGGATTTCGATGATTGCCTGATGGGGCCAGCCATACAGGATATATGGATGTTGTTGCCTATCGGTAACCCGGCAGAGTGGCGCGCCCAATTGAGTGAAATGGCAGAAGGATATGAACAGGCTGGTGAATTTCCGTATGACCAATTGGCGCTGATCGAGCCCCTGCGCAGTCTCCGCTTGATTCGTCACAGTGCTTGGCTGGTTTCACGCTGGTCTGACCCGGCTTTTCCGGCAGCGTTTCCTTGGTTGGCTGACAGTGGCTATTGGGATCAGCATATTCGCCAATTGGAACAGCAGCGGCTGGTGCTCGATCGACACCAGCCGTGGTTGGCTTGAGGAGGCTTAGCGGTTATTCGGCGTCTGGATCACCGAGCGCTTCAATAGCTGTTTCAGGAGAGGGGCTGTCGGCGGGAATCGGGTTAGCCACACCGGTACCATCAGCTTGGCGCCGTTCTTGATTGATTTTGGCGGAAACGTTTTCTTGTGCCTCGATTGCTACATCCTCGGATAAGCGCAGGAGAAAGCCTTGGCCGGGTTTTAACGTACAGCCATTATCGCCACAGGGCAGACCATAACTTCCATCTTCTGCATAGGCAGCGGCACTGATTTCTCCCGAGAAAACCTCACTCTCGTTGGATGTCGCTTTGATGCAGGTGACGTCTTGCGTGGTGATACGTACCCGCTGGTTTTCAAAGCGTGCATTTGCCACTAGCACACAATAATCTGGAAGTGTGTGTGTGGTTCCGGCAACTTCCGCAGGATGCAGCAATATTTCGTTGTGTTCGGGCGTAGATGCACTCAGGCTCAGAGTATTGATGACTTCAACGCCAATCCGAGCATCGCTGGGCAATGTTAACGTCGCTCCTGCAGCATTCAAGGGCAAGGCAAGCAGTGAAACGCTCAGAGCGGATAACCAGAGGGAAGGAGATATTGGCATCATGACGGACTCTCGATAGTGAAACCTGTATCTAAGCTGCACAAAGATCAATGAACGCAAGCTTAGTGTATGCAAAGTAATGATAGCACAGGCCAAGTCGATGGGGCTGCCATGGCGTGGCACTCTGCCACAGACAGGTGAGGTGCGTTAGAATAATCAGAAGAACACTGTTTTATTATACAATAATAAATTAAGGTATAGTTATTGTATGGTAAAGAATGAGTGGTGCTCGCATGAAGCACCGCCTGACACAGCATTACCTATGCCGAGTGCAGTGAACCGGGCTAAATGGTTCATTGTGTCGCAGCGTAATCTCAAGAGGCCCGACATGACCGATGAACTTGCCCACCACTATCGCCATATCATTGCGGGGTTGGGAGAAAATCCTGACCGGGAGGGCTTGAGAGAGACCCCCAAACGAGCTGCCAAGGCAATGCAGTTTCTCAACGCTGGTTATCATCAGTCACTCGAGCAAATCGTCAATGGAGCAGTATTTGCCTCCCAGACCGATGAAATGGTGCTGGTAAAAGATATTGAGTTGTATTCCATGTGTGAACACCATCTGTTGCCCTTTATTGGAAAATGTCACATTGCTTACTTGCCTGATGGCAAGGTGCTGGGACTCTCCAAGTTTGCGCGAATCGTCGACATGTTCGCTCGGCGCATGCAGATACAAGAAAATCTTACCCGCGAGATTGCCGAAGCTGTTCAGCAAGTGACACAGGGAAGAGGGGTTGCTGTGGTCATCGAAGCGCGTCATCTATGCATGATGATGCGCGGCGTGGAAAAGCAGAACTCAAGCATGACCTCCTCGGTGATGTTGGGTGCTTTTCGTGATGACCAGGCAACGCGTCACGAATTCCTCATGTTGGTGAATTGAGGGTGGAATAGGGCTGGGTGTCGGGCCATGCTGTAAAGCAGAACTTGGTTAAACACCGGTTTTCGTCTTAGCATGAGAAGACCAATTTGCCGTTAGGCCTCAACCCGGCCAGGAGTTTTTCATGGAAGCCCTCAAGGAAACACAGCTATATTGCCCCTTTGCCTATATAGACGGCAGTTGGGTAGCCGCTGACAGCGGCGAGCAGATCAACGTGCTCAACCCGGCCACCGGTGAGCAGGTGGGAGATGTTCCTCGCTTGGGCCGGGCGGAAACCGAGCGAGCTATTGCCGCAGCGAATGCCGCCCTGCCTGCCTGGAGGGGATTGACTGCGCAAGAACGTGCCGACATGTTGCTGAAATGGCATGACCTGATGCTGGAACACCAGCAGGATCTTGCCATGTTGATGACCTTTGAGCAGGGTAAGCCTCTCAAGGAGGCTGCGGGGGAGATTGCCTATGCGGCCAGTTTCCTGCGCTGGTTTGCCGAAGAAGGCCGGCGTGTGTATGGCGAAACCGTGCCAGCGGCCAATCCCAATCAGCGCATTGTGGTGACCAAGCAAGCGGTAGGAGTGGTGGGGGCGATCACTCCCTGGAACTTTCCTGCGGCGATGATAACGCGCAAAGCAGGCGCGGCCTTGGCCGCGGGTTGCACCATTGTGGTCAAACCGGCCAGCCAGACCCCGTTTTCCGCAACCGCGCTTGCGTATCTTGCTGAACGGGCAGGCATTCCTCGCGGCGTCTTCAATGTGGTGCCGGGAAAGGCGAGCGAAATAGCCCAGGCATTAACGGAGTCACCGTTAGTTCGCAAGATCACTTTCACCGGATCCACTGAAGTCGGTCGTAAATTGATGGCTCAAGCTTCGCAGCATATCCAAAAAATTTCGCTGGAACTGGGCGGCAATGCGCCTTTTATCGTTTTTGAAGATGCTGACTTGGATGCCGCAGTGGAAGGCGCAATGGCCGCTAAATTCCGTAATGCAGGGCAAACCTGCGTCTGTACCAACCGCTTTCTGGTGCAGTCGAGCGTGGTGAATGCATTCTGTGAGAAGCTCGCCGTCGCCATGAACAGCGAATTGAAAGTCGGTGATGGCACGCAATCCGGTGTCAACATCGGCCCGTTGATCGATGAAGACGGCGTGAAGAAGGTCAGTGAGCATGTTCAGGATGCGGTCGATCGCGGGGCCGAGCTGTTGCTGGGTGGCCATCCTCATCCCTTGGGCGGGAATTTTTTCACCCCAACGCTGGTCAGTTTTGCCACCTCTGACATGAAAGTGGCCAAGGAGGAAACATTCGGTCCCTTGGCGGCAGTTTTTCCTTTCGATGACGAAGAAACGGCTGTGGAAATGGCCAACGATACCCAATTTGGTCTGGCCTCGTATTTTTACTCTCGAGACATGGCACGCGTATGGCGTGTGGCGGAAGCGCTGGAGTACGGCATGGTGGGTATCAATACCGGATTGATTTCCAATGCGGCGGCGCCTTTCGGTGGGGTCAAGGCATCAGGCTTGGGCCGTGAAGGCGGCCATCAAGGTCTGGAGGAATATCTGGAAACCAAATATATGTGCATCGATCTGGGCTAGACAAAGGTTCTTGTTTCTAGAAAACTTTGGTTCAAGAGATTTTGGTTCAAACACCTTGCCCATAAAAACCTCCCGTCACGTGTTCGACGGGAGGTTTTTTAGGTCCGCTTACTTGAGTGGCGAAAATGTCTTGATAGCAAAAATCGCTTAATGGCGGAAATGGCGCATGCCGGTGAAGACCATGGCAATACCCGCTTCGTTGGCGGCGTCGATGACTTCCTGGTCGCGCATGGACCCCCCCGGCTGGATGACCGCTGTAATCCCGGCAGCGGCGGCGGCATCGATGCCGTCGCGGAAGGGGAAGAAAGCATCACTCGCCATCACGGAGCCGGGTACCGACAAACCTTCGTCGGCGGCTTTGATACCCGCGATCTTCGCAGAGTAGACGCGACTCATCTGGCCAGCGCCGACACCGATGGTTTGACCGTTCATGGCATAGACAATTGCATTGGACTTGACGAATTTGGCGACTCGCCAGGCAAATGCCAGGTCGCGGAGTTCCTGCTCGGTGGGTGTGCGCTGGCTGACTACGGTGAGTTCTTCCCGGGTGACCATGCCCACATCACGTTCCTGTACCAGCAAGCCGCCATTGACTCGCTTGAAGTCCAGTCCAGCTTGCTGAGTGCCTGGCCAGTGAGCACTGACATCCAATAAGCGCACGTTCTTCTTTTCCGCCACGATGCTTGCGGCTTCTTGCGAGACCCCCGGAGCAATAATTACTTCCACGAACTGGCGATCGACAATCGCCCGGGCTGTGTCGGCATCCAGTGGCACATTGAAAGCGATAATGCCGCCAAAGGCACTGGTGGGGTCGGTTGCAAATGCCTTGTCATAGGCATCCAACGCCGTCTTGCCGACTGCAACGCCACAAGGATTGGCATGCTTGACGATCACGCAAGCAGTGTCGTTGAACGCCTTGACGCACTCAAACGCTGCATCGGTGTCCGCTACATTGTTGAACGACAAGGGCTTGCCTTGCAGGATTTCGGCGGTTGCCACGCTCGGCGCTTGAGCGTTTTCATCGACATAAAAAGCGGCGCGCTGGTGGGGGTTTTCACCGTAGCGCATGGTCTGCTTTTTATGTAACTGCATATTGAAGGTGCGCGGAAAGCCTTCTTCACCTTCGGGGACCCGGCGGCCCAGGTAGTCTGCAATGGCGCCATCATAACCGGCGGTATGCTCGAAAGCCTTGACCGCCAGATCAAAACGCGTTGCATCGCTGACGCTGCCATCCAGAGTGGTAAGCTCGCCCAGTACGCGGGCATAGTCACTCGCATTTACCACAATCGTCGTGTAAGCGTGATTCTTGGCACAGGCGCGGACCATGGTAGGACCGCCGATATCGATGTTCTCGATGGCGTCGTCCAGGCTGCAGTCCGGCTTGGCCACGGTATCGGCGAAGGGATACAGGTTCACCACGACCATATCAATCGGGACGATATCGTTCTCGGCCATCACCGCATCGTCCTGGCCGCGACGAGCCAGAATGCCGCCGTGAATCTTGGGGTGCAGGGTTTTGACTCGGCCATCCATGATTTCCGGAAAGCCGGTATGCTCGGAGACTTCCTTTACCGCAATACCTTCCTGTTGCAGTAAGCGGAAGGTGCCGCCGGTAGATAGCAGTTCAATGCCACGCTCGCTCAATCCGCGAGCGAATTCCACAATGCCGCTTTTGTCGGAGACGCTGATCAGGGCGCGGCGAACAGGAGATGGGGTGGTTTCAGCCATGAAGGTGCTCGTGTGAGACGATGAAAGGAAAGCAAAGGCCTGGCTCGCGTCAATTTGCGATCAGGGCGCTTCACTGTCGATGAGTCCGTAATGTTTCAGCTTCTTGCGCAAGGTGCCGCGGTTCAACCCCAATACGTTGGCGGCGCGCGTCTGATTGCCTTGGGTGTGTTCCAGCACACAGGCCAGCAAGGGAGCTTCGACTTCCGCCATTACCATGGCGTAAAGATCACTTGCCTCGCTACCGTCAAGATGTTCGAAGTAACGTCGCATGGACACTTCGACCGCTTCACGAAGAGGCTGAGGGCGTGGTGCGAGGGGGGATGTCGCCATCGTTTCCGGCGTATCACTGGAAGACGGCGCACTCGACAGAGCTTGGCGGTGTGTCATGCGGCATGGCTTCCTTTGGGTAATAGACGCGAACTGGGGTCCTCAGCCATGACGGCCTGAATCCAGTCAAGTTGCGCAAGGGGCGTGTCAATGGCATTGAAATGACGTTTGAGGCTGTGTTGCTGAGTGGGGCTAAACTGGGGGTCAGCCATTAGATACCAGCCTAGATGCTTACGCGCGATACGCACACCCATATGGCTGCCGTAAAATGTATGCAGAGCGCTAATGTGTTCGCTCAGGACAGTGCGGCGTTCGCGCAAAGAGGGCGCCGCCACGTGATTGCCATGGACCAGAAAATATTCGATTTGGCGAAAAATCCAAGGGTTGCCTTGAGCGCCTCGCCCGATCATGAGGGCATCGGCCTGGGTATAAGCCAGCACTTCGGCAGCTTTTTCGGGGCTGTCGATATCGCCATTGGCGAATACCGGGATCGACACCCGGGATTTGATGTCGGCGATGGTGTCGTATTCGGCTTGCCCGGTGTAGCGCTGCTGGCGATGCCGGCCATGGACGGCAAGGGCCTGTATGCCTGCCTGCTCGGCAAGACACGCAATCACTACGCCGTTATTGCTCTGTTCGCACCAGCCCGTGCGAATTTTCAAGGTAACGGGAATATCCACGGCAGCAACCACCGCTTCAAGGATTTCGGCCACCAGAGCTTCATCACGCAACAAGGCCGATCCCGCTGCCTTGTTGCAGACCTTCTTGGCCGGGCAGCCCATGTTGATGTCGATGATCTGGGCACCCTGAGCGGCATTGAGGCGTGCGGCCTCGGCCAGCATGGCTGCATCGCCGCCGGCGATCTGGATGATGCGCGGCGAGGGTTCGCCCTGGTGATCCATGCGCAGGCGTGATTTGCGGGTATGCCAAAGGCTGGGGTCTGAGGTCACCATTTCCCCCACCACCAGCCCAGCCCCCAGGCGCCGACATAATTGACGGAACGGGCGGTCAGTGACACCGGCCATCGGCGCTAGAATAACCCGGTTGGGCAGCGCATAAGGGCCAATGGCGGGTAAGGCAGGGCTTGCAAGACTCATGGCATTAGTAGCTATGTAATTGAAGGGCAGGTGGGTTTCAAGGAAACATATGATACGCCGACTGGGCAGCAGGGTGAAGGCCGAAGCGTCTGCTCTGCTGTCCAGCAACGGGGTTCCTTTGGCTTGAAAGTCGGTTCAGTTCAGGACAGCGCGATGCCCGGTGAGGCGTGCCCAGCCTTCGCGAATGACAGGATCGTCCATGATCAAGCCCTGGTCCCTGTAAGCGGTGATCACCTCATCAGCCTGATGGGCCAGAATTCCCGAAAGTGCCAGGTAGCCGCCCGCGGCCACGTGGCCGGCAATCGTAGGGGCCAGTTGTATCAGCGGCCCTGCCAGGATATTCGCCAGCACGACCGGATAAACATCGCCGGATAGCTGTTCGGGGTAGCACAGTGTCAAGCTGCTTTCCGGCAATGTGTTACGCAGGGCGTTATCGCGGCTGGCCTGAAGTGCTTGGGGATCGATATCGGTGCCCTGGGCATGGGCGGCACCCAATTTCAGGGCGGCAATGGCCAGAATGCCCGAGCCACAGCCTACATCGAGTACCCGCTTGCCTTCGAGCTCGCCGTTGACGGCCAGGGAATCCAGCCATTCCAGGCACAAGGCCGTCGTAGGGTGGGTTCCGGTGCCGAAGGCCAGGCCGGGATCGAGCACCAGATTGACCGCCTCGGCGTCGGGTGGTTCGTGCCAGCTGGGTACGATCCATAGACGCTGACCCATCCGCAACGGCTGGAAGTCGTCCATCCACTCTCGCTCCCAGTCGCGGTCGGCGAGCAATTCATACTCGATTTCCGGGCAGGGTTCTTGCGGCAGCTGTACGGACCAGGCGGCGTTCAGCCGTTCGAGCATGCTGTCCACCGCTTCCAGGTCATCGTAAAGCGCGGTCAGGATGGTGTCCTGCCATAAGGGGGTGGTGCCCCGCTCGGGCTCGAATACCGGATCGTCGTGAGCGTCCTGCAAGCTGATGGCGGTGGCACCTTCGGCAAGCAGCAACTCTTCCAGACGGTCGGCCTGCTCCGGCGCGACGTGGGCTTTCAACTGCAGCCAGGCCATGGGTGATCTCCCTATGAAACGAGCGATAAGACGACGACACTTGCCAGCTAGGTTTGGTACGAAAAGCTAGGAGGCGAGCTTTTTTTCCAGATAATGGATGTTGACTCCGCCTTGGCGGAAGTAGCCGTCGCGCACCAGGTCTTTCTGCAAATCGATATTGGTCTTGATGCCTTCCACCAACAGCTCGTCCAGTGCATTGCGCATACGGGTCAGGGCAATGTCGCGGCTCGCTCCCCAGGTGATCAGCTTGCCGATCAGGGAGTCGTAGTGGGGCGGTACCGTGTAACCGGTGTAAAGATGCGAGTCCATGCGCACACCCAGGCCGCCTGGGGCGTGATACAAGGTGACCTTGCCGGGAGACGGCATGAAGGTACGGGCATCTTCGGCGTTGATACGACATTCGAAAGCGTGGCCGTTGAGCGTGATATCTTCCTGGCGATAGGAAAGTGGCTGGCCGGAAGCAATCAGTAACTGCTCCTTGACGATATCCACACCGGTGACCATTTCGGTGACCGGATGCTCGACCTGAACACGAGTGTTCATTTCGATAAAGAAGAATTTACCGTCTTCGTAAAGAAACTCGAACGTGCCGGCGCCACGATAATTGAGCGTGATACAGGCTTGGCGACAGGCTTCGAGCACCTTGGCGCGCGCCTCGGGATCGATGCCGGGGGCGGGGGCTTCTTCGAGGACTTTCTGATGACGACGCTGCAAGGAGCAGTCACGGTCATACAGATGGATAGCGTTGCCCTGGCCGTCGGCAAGTACCTGAACTTCCACGTGGCGTGGCTTTTCCAGGAATTTCTCCATGTATACCGTGCCATCTCCAAACGCCGAATGGGCTTCGGTACGGGTGATGTTGACCGCGGAAAGCAGGTGGGCTTCGGTATGCACCACCCGCATGCCGCGTCCACCACCACCGGAAGCGGCCTTGATGATGACGGGGTAGCCAATGCGTTGCGCGGTTTCCAGAGTGGCGCTTTCATCGTCACCCAAAGGGCCGTCGGAACCCGGCACCGTGGGTACACCGGCTTTTTTCATCGATTCGATGGCACTGACTTTATCGCCCATCAGGCGAATGGTGTCGGCGCGCGGTCCGATGAAAGTAAAGCCGGAGCGTTCCACCTGTTCGGCAAAGTTGGCATTTTCTGAAAGAAAGCCATAGCCGGGGTGAATGGCGCTTGCGTCGGTCACTTCGGCCGCGCTGATTAGCGCCGGGATATTGAGATAGGATTGGGCCGAGGAGGCGGGGCCGATACAGACAGCCTCATCCGCCAGGCGAACATGCATCAACTCGCGGTCCGCCTTGGAATGTACCGCAACGGTCTTGATGCCCAGTTCTTTACAGGCCCGCAGGATGCGCAGAGCAATCTCGCCACGATTGGCGATAAGTACCTTGTCGAGCATGGGAGAATACACCCGTGTCAGAAATGAAAGATCAGGCAATCACGATCATCGGCTGATCGAATTCGACCGGCTCGCCATCCTCGACCAGAATGGCTTCCACGACACCGTCGCGATCCACTTCGATCTGGTTCATCATTTTCATGGCTTCCACGATACAGACGGTGTCGCCTTTCTTGACGGTGTCGCCAACTTCGACAAACGATTTGGAACCCGGCGCCGGGCTACGGTAGAAGGTGCCTACCATGGGTGACTTGAGCGCTTCGCCACGATATTGCTGTTCTGCCGGCTCGGCATCTGCAGGCATGGGTGCCGCAGGCATGGGTGAAGTGGGTGCCGGATAGTGCGGCATCGGCTGCGATTGCCAGTTGGTGCCATTGGGGTGTCGGCTGATGCGAACGGATTCTTCACCTTCCTGAATTTCGATTTCGCTGATATTGGATTCTTCGAGTAACTCAATCAGTTTTTTGACTTTGCGAATATCCATCTCATTATCCCAGTTAGGTGGTAGCGACTGTAGCTTCATGGGTTGAACAAGGCATGGCCCATGATTACGTCATGTTGGAACGAGTTCTAAACTCGCAGTAAACCGGCATCAAATTTGAAGAGAAACCTGCAAGATGATGCACATTGCTTGGTAGTCCGCTCTAAAAGCCGTACTTTACCTTGAAATATGGCAGCCGAGTTTGCCGAAAAATACCCATGATGTCCAGTCGTGCAAGAGCATGACCTGATATGTGCTTTTGGCGTGCGTTTGGCGAAGATTGTGCGTTGGGTCGCTCTGGCGAACGACTTGAAGCTAGCTGGCCAGCCAGGTGTTCAGATTATCCAGATGCTCGCTCAGGTGGTCGGCATTCACCTCGCCCTGAATTCGCGCATCACGAATTTCCTCGCCGGCATGAAAGAATAATAGGCTGGGGGGGCCGAAAAGACTGAAATGATCGAGTAATTCACGGCTGACAGGGTCCGTCTGGGTAACGTCCACATTGATTCGTACATAGCGTGCCATGGCTTGAACAACCCTCGGGTCGGGATAGACATTGCGCTCCATCAGTTTGCAGGAAATGCACCAGTCGGCAGTAAAATGCACGAACGCTGGGCGTCCTTGCTGCTGGGCGCGTGCCAGTTCCCGTTCCAAGGCGTCGAGGCGGTTCACGGTAATGGCTTCAACAGGCACCGCTTTGGCGTTTCCCTCTGTGCTGCCCGCCATTTGGTTGCCTAGAGGGCGTAGTGGGTCATGGCCCCCTTGGGCGGCCCCGACAAGCAGCACGACGCCCCAAGTCAGCAACACAATGCCGAGCGCTTGACGTACGCGCGGCCACCCTTGGGGCTGATTGAAGGTCAAGGCACCCAGCGCCAGAGCCGTACCGATAGCCAATGCCGCCCAAAGAAGCATGATCAGTGCGGCGGGAAGCAAGCGCTCCACCATCCATATCGCCACGCCCAGTAGCAAGATGCCAAAGGTGATCTTGATGCCATTCATCCAGGCGCCGGAGCGCGGCAGGAAGGTAGCGCCGAAGGTGCCGACCAATAGCAACGGCACACCCATGCCTAGGCCGAGCGCCAGCAGTACGCCACCGCCCATGAAGGCATCGCCGGTGCTGGAGATGAAGACAAGCGTGCCGGCCAGCGGTGCGGTCACGCAAGGCGAGACCACTAGCACCGAAAGCGCGCCAGCGACGGCAAGCCCGGCAGGCCCGCTGCGTTGGGCACGATTCTGCCAAGCATCGATGCGCCCGGCCAGCCGGGGAGAAAGGCGCAGGTCAAACGCCCCGAACATGGCCAGGGCAAAAAGACTGAATAAGACACTGAAGGTGATCAGCACCGGTGCGGATTGCAGGTGAGCCTGCAAATTGAGCCCGGCACCGAACAATCCCATCAAGACGCCCACCAAGGCGTAGGTAAAGGCCATCCCGAGGACGTAGCTTGCCGAAAGCACGAAAGCTCTGGGTCGTGAAGGATTCTGGCCGACAATAATCGAGGAAAGAATCGGAATCATGGGGAGTACGCAGGGAGTGAACGTCAACCCTAGCCCGGCGAGAAAGAACAGCCCCAACGCCAGCGGTAAGCTGGCGTCATGTATCAGTGCACTGAAACGACCGTCTTCACTTTGCGGGGGAGCAAAGCTGTTGCTGTCTCGACTCGGTGATGATTGCTTAACCGCAGAAGAAGACGATGCCTGGGGAGTCCAGTCGGTAAAGGCGGGGGGCGCACGGGTCTGAGCCGCCTGCAATGTGGTGCGTTCCGGCGGATAGCAGAGGCCTGCGTCCGCACAGCCCTGAAAGGTCAGTTGCAGCTCGAATGGCCCGGAGTGGCTGTCTTGTAAAGGTGTCTCGAAGACCAGGGTGTCGCGGAAGACGTAAACATCGCCTAGAAATTCATCGGTGGTGAAGTTGCCTTCCGGTAGCTGAGGTTCACCTAGGATGACTTCTTCATCAAGACTTTCCACCGCGAACTGGTGCCGGTAGAGGTAATACCCTTCGGCACTTTGCATGCCGATATATAACGTCTCTCCGTCATGCCAGGCGCTAGGCTGAAATGCTTGCATCACAGGCAGGAAATCATCCTCGCCACCCGACGAATTGAACCATTGAGCCTGAGCCAGAAGCGGAACAAAAAGCAGTAACAGGCAGGTAAGACGTTTAACTATCGACACAGCGTTTCCTCAAACCGAAAGCTTGACAGGGTAGCTGACTTAGGCATTGCTGACTTGGGCATTTAAAACTCAACGTTTTTAATGCTCATTATCCAAAAGCCGGCGTGCTTTCGAAATACATAAGCTCGGGAGGTTCCCTTCAACTGCATCAGAATACCGCAGCCAGGCGCAATACGCAGGCGATGCGCGCTCATGTCGCGGGAGCGTCTTTTCTAGCGATTTAATACATGGAAGCCGCCCTTGGGCGGCTTCCATAGCGACATTCAATCTCGAAAATCAGCTTAATTCAGGTTTTTTCGTAAGCGATCACTGATTTTTCGATTGCTTTGCGCGCGGCCTCAGCACCTTCCCAGGACTCGACCTTGACCCATTTGCCTTTTTCGAGATCCTTGTAGTTCTCGAAGAAGTGGGCGATCTGCTGGCGCAGAAGCTCGGGAAGGTCGGTAACTTCCTGAACGTCGTCGTAAAGACTGCTCAGCTTGGCGTGAGGTACACACACCAGCTTGGCGTCTTCACCGGCTTCATCGGTCATATTGAGAATGCCGATCGGGCGAGCACGAATGATGCAGCCGGGCTGAACAGGGTGGGGTGTTACCACCAGCGCATCCAGGGCATCGCCGTCATCGGCCAGGGTGTGAGGAATAAATCCGTAGTTGGCCGGGTAGAACATCGGGGTGGCCATGAAGCGGTCCACCAGCAAGGCGCCCATGTCCTTGTCGATCTCGTACTTGATAGGCGAATGATGGGCCGGAATCTCAATAACCACGTAGACGTCATTGGGAAGTTCTTTACCGGCGGGAATGTTATCGAAGTTCATCGTGAATTCCTTGCTGTTGCAGGGGCTCGAGGAGTGCGCGAGTCGGCGTTAATTGGCAAGGATTATACGAACATGACTGCGGGATTACCAATGCGACATAGGTTGGGATGAATAAGCTGGCGATAGATAGGATAGTGAGTGGGGCTGGGAGCATCGTTTCCAGGCAACGACGTGTATCATGATGCCCACTGTCAGGTGCAATCGCCGGTAAATTAGGCGCATTTGCTGTTAAATCGAGGAGGATGGCTTGGCACATGCCCAGTTATTGTTGAGTTACGGCCAGGCATTCGTGGCACCGGAACGGCGAAAACATCGCAGTTCGATGGCGGTGCGGATGCCGGAGCCGACCTTGTTGCGAGCCAAGGGGGCATGTGCGGTGATCAGTGATTCCGTGTCGCGCAATGTCATGGCCAAGCAAGCCGGCGACCTGAGTGTAAGAGGCTTTCTGGCTGATTATTTTTCCACTCCCGACCACTGGGAGGTTAAAACATCAGCCACCCGGGTGCTGCGGTCACTCAATAGTTGGTGTTACAGCCAGAGTCAGCATGTCAAGGAAGGCAGTTTCGTTTCCTCGCTTTCCGCATTGGTATTCCGCGGGCGTGAGGCACATCTGTTTCACATGGGTGATACCTTGGTATTTCGCCTGCGTGGGGCTGAGTTCGAGCAACTTTCGCAGGACCATGTGACTGATCTCGGGGGCTATCGTTATCCCTCTCGAGCGCTGGGCATGGATTGCAGCCTGGAGATTGACTACAGCCGGATGCCGCTCAAGCAGGGGGATATTTTCCTGTTCACGACTCAGGCGGTGCGCGGCACCTTACTGCCTTCCGATTATGTGCGTCTGATTCGGTTGGATGCCAGTGATCTGGACGCTGCCTGTGACCGTCTGGCGGATGAAGCTCGGACACGGGCCCAGGACCGTGGCTATGGTGGTGACCAGTTCTGCTTTCAGCTGGTGCGAATCGATGAGCTGCCCGAAGAGGAGGAGGATCATCCCGGCCGGTTGTACGGTGATTTGCCAATTCCGCCGGAGCTATCGCCCGGTGAACGCCTGGATGGGCTGGAAGTGCAGGAGGTGCTTTCTAGAACCGCCCAATCACGTGTCTACCGGGTGCGCGATATTCATACTGAGCGCGAAATGGTGATGAAGGCCCCCAGTCCGGAGCTTTCGTTGCGCAATGCCTATCTGGAGCACTTTCTGTTACAGCAATGGGTGGTGGAGCGAATCAATTCACCCTTTGTGGTGCGGGTCATGGAGCCTTCCCGGCCACGTCGCTATCTGTACTATCTCATGGCGCACGTGGAGGGCGAGACGTTGCGTCAATGGGCCGAACGCCATCCTCAGGCGAGCTTGAACCAGCGTCTGGATATTGCCAATCAACTAGGCAAGGCCGTCAAGGCATTGCATCATCGTGATGTGCTGCATCAGCAGATTCATCCTGACAATGTGTTGATCGATAATCATGGGAAGGTGGTGCTGGCGGATTTCAGTGCCTGCCATTTTCGTGAAATAGACAATCAGCGCCAGTCTCGGGAGCTGCTCGGGCAAGTCGGTATCAACGAACATAGCGCGCCGGAGTATGCGCTTGGGGACGGCTTGGGAAGGCGCAGTGACCAGTATGCCCTGGCCTCGACGACCTATTGGTTATTGACCGGTGAGCTGCCTTACGTCCTGACCCCCAATCGGTTGCGCAGCCATACCGATCTGGAGCAACTGAGCTATCGCAGTGCGCGGAGTTTCAATCCCGAGATCACCCAGGCTCTGGATGATGCGTTGCGCCGAGCCTTGGACCCGCAACGGGCGCTGCGCTTTCGTCGAATGTCGGAGTTTCTGCATGCCCTGCAGGTGTCGCTGGGGCGCAAGGAAGATCATGAGGTGCAAAGCCGTGAGCCACGCCGCTTCTGGCAGGGTGTGGCCGGTATTCTATTATTGCTGTTGGTGCTTTCCTGGCTGCTGCGCTAGTCAGTGCCTCCGTGCAAAGAAAGGTCTCGATCAAAATTAGAGCGTGAAATCAGGCAGTTTGCGTTCCGCCAGGGTCAGCGAAAGACGAGCGACCTTGGGCAAGCCGTTTTCAAACGGCGGGAAGTCTTCGCCCTGGATCAAGGGCAGCAGATACTGACGGCAATCCGGTGTAATGCCGAAACCATCCTCGGTAATAAACGAGGGCGGCATGAATTTTTCGCGGTTGGCGACATCGGCCAGCGGTGTCGCAATGATATCCCACTGATAGGGCGTTTCGCTGATACGGCGAATCGCCGGCATCATCGAATTCTTGCCGGCCAACGCCAGTGCGACAGCTTCGCGGCCGACTGCATAGGCCTGTTCAACGTCGGTTTTTGACGCAAGATGCCGTGCGGAGCGCTGAAGGTAGTCGGCGACCGCCCAGTGGTATTTATAGCCCAGGTCCTGCTTGACCATACCGGCAAGCGTGGGTGCCACACCGCCCAGCTGACGGTGGCCGAACGCATCGGTGTTGCCGGCATCGGCAAGGAAGGTACCGTCTTCGTAGCGAGCCCCTTCGGAGACCACGATCACGCAGTAACCGTAGCGTTTGACGCTTTCATCCACTCGCGCCATCGCTTTCTTACGGTCAAATGCCACTTCCGGAAAGATGATCATATGCGGCGGCTCGCCTTCCGCTTCACCGGCCAGCCCGCCCGCGGCGGCAATCCAGCCTGCATGGCGCCCCATCACTTCGAGCACGAACACCTTGGTCGAGGTGGCACACATCGAGGCGATGTCGAGAGACGCTTCAAGAGTGGAGGTGGCGATATACTTGGCGACGCTGCCGAACCCAGGGCTGTTATCGGTCACCGGCAGATCGTTATCCACGGTCTTGGGCACATGAATAGCGGTTAACGGATAACCCATTTTTTCTGAGAGTTGAGAGACCTTCAGGCAGGTATCCGCGCTATCGCCGCCCCCATTGTAAAAAAAATAACGAATGTCATGGGCCTTGAATACCTCGATCAGACGTTCATATTGGGCGCGATGGGTTTCGATGTCCTTGAGCTTGTAGCGACAGGACCCAAACGCCCCGCCCGGGGTGTGGCGCAGGGCGGCGATTGCCTCATCGCTTTCCTGATTGACGTCGATCAGGTCCTCGGTCAAGGCGCCGATAATCCCATTGTGGCCGGCGTAGACCTTGCCGATCTGGTCGGGCGCCTGGCGGCAGGCTTCAATGACACCGCAAGCAGTGGCGTTGATTACGGCGGTAACGCCGCCGGATTGGGCATAAAAGGCATTGTGCTGGGCCATGGGGACGTCTGATGCTCCTGAGACAGTAAAGACGGTAGTAAGGACGATGTTAATAAGGATAATGTTAATAACGACAATGCTAGTAAAGGCAATCGAACCGGTGCTGCACTGCAAGGCGAAAGGCCAAAATGCGGGAGTTTAGCGCAAAGCCTGGGTGCCTGCATCCGCTCAGTCGGTGTCTTCCATGCCCTGTTCACGCTGGGCCAGTTGCCATCCACCCAGATCCTTGTAGCGATTTACCATGGCGCAAAACAGCTCAGCGGTGCGTTCGGTATCGTAACGCGCTGAATGTGCTGCCTGGTTGTCGAACTCGATACCTGCGGCTCGACAGGCACGCGCCAGTACGGTCTGGCCATAGACCAGTCCGGCCAGAGAGGCGGTGTCGAAGCTCGAAAACGGATGAAACGGATTGCGCTTGATGCCACAGCGATTCACCGCCGCATTCAGGAAACCATGGTCAAAGGCGGCGTTATGGCCAACCAACACCGCCCTTGTGCAGCCATGCGCCTTGAGTGCCTTGCGTACCGGGCGAAAGATCTCTCCCAGGGCCTGAGCTTCGGTCAGCGCGACTTGACTCCGCAAGGGATCATCCAGGTTTATCCCGGTAAAATCGAGCGCCGACTGCTCCACATTGGCCCCCTCGAAGGGGTGGGTGTGGTAGGAATAGGTGGCGTCGGGTAGCAGATTGCCTTCCGGGTCCATGGTCAGCGTGACCGCGGCAATCTCAAGAATTGCATCCCCTTGGGCATTGAAACCGCCGGTTTCCAGGTCGATCACGACCGGCAAATAACTGCGAAAACGTTGGGCCATTAAGTCGCGGGCGATTGCCTCGCTCATGCAGCTCTCCTTGTGAGGCGGGGTAACGAGTCGGCGGATGATGAGTGGCGCGAATCCGCGCCTCGGTAATCGATTCTAGCAGCTTTGATGCAGGATCGTCGTCGGCGGTATTCGCTGAGCATTCAGAGCGCTATACTTGGGGTTTATCCCAATGTCCTGACACCGCTATCAGGGTGTCGGTTTCCGGTGAACGAAGGAGCAGAGAATGTCCGATGTCAAGAAGGTAGTGCTGGCCTATTCAGGAGGTCTTGACACTTCCGTTATCGTCAAGTGGTTGCAAGAAACCTACAACTGCGAGGTGGTGACCTTTACTGCCGACATCGGCCAGGGGGAAGAAGTGGCACCGGCGCGTACCAAGGCGGAAAAGCTGGGTGTCAAGGAAATCTACATCGAAGACCTGCGTGAAGAATTCGCGCGCGATTATGTCTTCCCGATGTTCCGGGCCAACACCATCTATGAAGGTGAGTACCTGCTGGGCACCTCGATCGCCCGTCCGCTGATCGCCAAGCGCCTGATCGAAATTGCCAACGCGACCGGTGCCGACGCCATTTCTCACGGCGCCACCGGCAAGGGCAACGACCAGGTGCGCTTCGAGTTGGGCGCCTATGCGCTCAAGCCCGGTGTCAAGGTAATCGCCCCCTGGCGCGAATGGGACCTGACGTCCCGCGAAAAGCTGATGGCCTACTGCGAGCAGCACGAAATCCCCGTGGATTTCTCCAGTGCCAAGAAAAAATCGCCGTATTCCATGGATGCCAATCTGCTGCACATTTCCTATGAGGGCGGCATTCTCGAAGACCCCTGGACCGAAGCCGAGGAAGACATGTGGCGCTGGAGTGTCTCTCCGGAAGCCGCGCCGGATCAGCCGACTTACGTTGAGCTGACGTTCGAAAAAGGCGATATCGTGGCGATTGACGGCACCGCCATGAAAGCCCACGAGGTACTCGAACACCTGAATAAGGTGGGTGGTGACAACGGCATCGGCCGGTTGGACATCGTCGAGAACCGTTATGTGGGCATGAAGTCGCGGGGTTGCTACGAAACACCGGGCGGCAGCATCATGCTGCGCGCTCACCGAGCGATTGAATCCCTGACGCTCGACCGGGAAGAAGCGCACCTGAAAGACGAGCTGATGCCCAAGTACGCCGAAGTGATTTACAACGGCTACTGGTGGAGCCCGGAACGCCGGATGCTGCAAGCGGCGATCGATGAAACGCAGAAAAACGTTTCCGGCGTGGTCCGCATGAAACTCTACAAGGGCAATGCGATTCCGGTGGGCCGCAAGTCCGAGCAATCGCTGTTCGATGAGTCGATTGCCACCTTTGAAGATGATGCCGGTGCCTACGATCAGAAAGACGCCGAAGGCTTCATCAAACTCAATGCCTTGCGCTTGCGTATCGCTGCCGGCAAGGGTCGCCTGCAAGACTGATCCGTTGCCTTGATGCCTCTGCATCGGTGGGGTTGCCCGCCGATGCAGCCGGCGACATGGAGGGTAGGATGCTGAAAAAACTTTTTTCCGGCTTGTTCAACGCCGAAAGCAATGCACAAAGCCCCGAAGCGGCCGAGCCGGTGGCCTACAAGGGCTACCTGATCATCTCGCAGCCTGAAGAGCAAGGTGGGCAGTTTCGGGTCAGTGGCTGGATCCAATATCCGCAGACAGAGGGGCATACGCTCGAACATCGATTTGAACGTTCCGACAGCCTTCCCGGACGCGAAGCCTGCGATGCCTTGATGGTGAGCAAGGCGCAGCGTTATATCGATGAAGTCGGCGATGGGATGTTCGAGCTCGATCCCCGTCAGCAAGGCTCATCCCCTCAAGCAAGCTCCCCCGAAGGCAACTAAAACGTCCGCGAAGGAGTAGCGCATGCGTCTCATGCATCGGGCTTCCCCTTGGCGGGCGCTTTTTTCGGAGCATGGCCAACTCAACCGGCAGGCTTTCATGGGGCCGCTGGCAAGCCTCTTTTCCACACAATCCTTGTTGGACGTCAGGGAGCTTGCCGATGCTTACGCCTGGCAACCTCACCTGGTGGATGTTCTGGTGCGTTATGAGTTGCCTGCCTGGCGGATCAGCCAAGTCATCAGTGACCATAACGACTGGCTCTACCGCGAAGCCATTTCACTTTCTCTCAATGAAATGCAAGGACAGGGCTGGGGTTTGCCCCCGGTGTCGTTCTGTGTCTTGACCCTGGGCTCGGCTGCGCGTCACGAAAGCCTGCTGGGGCCGGATCAAGACAATGCCATGATCATCGAGGATTATCCTGACTCACGCCACCTTGAAATTGATGGCTACTTTCAGGCGCTGGGTGAACGTTTTACTCAACGGCTGGATGAGGCAGGAATTCCCCTGTGTCATGGGCATGTGATGGCGCGTTGGCCAATGTGGCGTAAGCGTGCGCATGAATGGCACGAGCAGCTTGCCTTGTGGAGCGATGATAGGCGTGTCAAAAGGGTGCAGCAGACCAATATCCTGCTGGACTTTTTTCCGGTATATGGCGAGCAAGGCCTGGCAACCCGGCTAGGCGACAGTGTGATGACGCTATTGCCTGTGGCCAAGTTGTTCCTGGATGAAATGGCGGCGCTGCTCAATGAACTGCCTGTGGCACTGGATAGGTTGGGGCGAATCAATGCGATTCACGATGCTCAGGCACCGCATGAAAATGCCCTGAATCTCAAGCGCCAAGGCTTGATGCCACTGGTCAGTGCGGTGCGTTTACTGGCTCTGGTGTATGGCTGTCGAGAGATATCCACCCACAAGCGCTTGATAGTGCTGGGTAGCCAGTGCGATGCGCTTTCGACCTCGCAGGCGAGCACTTTGCGGGCGGGATTCGAGCGCTTGCAACAACTGCTTCTCGACCAGCAACGTCGCAACCTTACGCTGGGGCAGATGGCGGATGGCTGGGTGGATATGGCACGGCTGCGGGACGATCAACGGCATATGCTCAAGTTCGATCTTCAGCAGATCAAGCGGCTGGTGAGTATCGCTCAGGAACAGGCGCATCGTCGTTAGGTGACGGTTGGCTTTTCCGAAGACGCAGGCTCTTTCGGCGGTGCTTCGGGTAGCTCCATGATCAAGCTGGCGCCGCCTAGGGAAGCGCCATCTTCCACCCAGAGACGCCCTCCGAGTTGTGCCACGATACCTCGGCTGATCGGCAAGCCCAGACCGCTGCCTTTGGGTCTTCCACGAGTTTTTTCCTCTTCGTGCTGCTGAATCTGGTGAAACTTTTCGAACACGCGTTCGCGTTCGTCTTCACTGATGCCGGGGCCGTTGTCTTCCACGCTCAGACGATAGTGTTTCTTGTGGCGGTAAACCCTCAGCAACACTTCAGGGGCTGTGTCATCGGCAAACTTGCCGGCATTGTCGAGTAGATTGATGATGACCTGTTCGAGGCGATCTGGATCGCCGATGATCGGTGCTGGTTCCGCCTCCAATTGCATTCTCAACCTGACCCCACGATTTTCCTGCAGCCGCGCGATGGCATCCACGCTGTGGCGTGCCAGGTGCGCCAGATCCAGCGGTTGGGGGTTCAAGGTCAGGCGTCCACTTTCCAGTCGCGCCAGATCGAGAATCTCTTCTATCAACCGCGACAGGCGCTGGCTTTCATGCACGATAACGCCTAGAAAATGACGTCTCTTCTCGTCGGGAAGGTTCTCGCCGTCACGCAGGATTTCGGCAAAGGCGCGTATCGAGGTCAGTGGTGTGCGCAACTCATGGCTGACCATGGCCACAAACTCATCCTTCAAACGGTCGAGTTCCCGCAGTCGCTCGTTGGCGCCGCGCAATTCCTCGCCGATACGCGCCAGCTCCTGGGATTTTTGCTCCAGGCGACGATTATACTCGAGCGTTTGCGAGGTAGTGTCGAGAATGCTGAGAATCGATTCCAGGTCGAGAGCTTCACCGCGCACCACTGAATTGATCAGCACACGGGCCGAAGCACTGCCCAAAGAGCCGGCCAAGGCCTGCTCGGCGCGCGTGATAAGCTCGGTGGAAGCCGGTTGCTCATTGTCGTCCAAGGTAGGGGAAAGCGATGTCGTGGCCTGGTGGGTTGAAACGGCAAACACACGCCGGGTGGCGGGTATGCCCAGATAACGGCTCAGCAGCTCACGTAACTCGCCCTGAGTGGTCTTGCCATGCCACAGAGAGGTAGCCTGAAGGTTGGGATTCATCGCCTCTGTGAACAGCGCCGCCTGGGTCTGTTCCAGAGGCGTCTGGCGAGTGAACAATGAGACGCCGGCGAGCAGACCGACGTTGGCCAACAGACTCCAGAGCAGGGAATGGGTGTAAATATCCCAGCCTTCCAGACCGAACAAGGCATAGGGCCGCAACCAGCCAATGCCCCAGGGGCCCTGGTTGATCAAGCCGGCATCCAACCAGCCGGATTGAACGAAGCCGGGTATCAACAGGGTATAGGCCCATACCATGAAGCCGGCGATAAGTCCGAGTGTCGCTCCCTGATGGGTGGCGCCACGCCAATAAAGACCGATAAGCAGCGCCGGAGCGAATTGCGCCACGCCGGCGAATGAAACCAATCCAATCGTCACCAGGCTATAGGCATCACCGATCAGGGCGTGATACAGATACCCCAGCAGCAAGATCAATACGATCGCCACCCGGCGTATGCCCAGCAGCCATCCGGCCAGCTCTCCTTTGGTGCCTAAATGAAGTCGTTTTGAGCGCAGCAACAACGGCATGATCAGCTGGTTGCTGACCATGGTCGAAAGCGCAATGGTCTCGACGATCACCATACCGGTAGCCGCCGAGAGCCCGCCGATAAATACCAGCAAAGGCAAGCCTTCCGAACCGGTGGAAAGCGGCAGGGTGAGCACGAAACTGTCCGGGTCACCGCTGAGGCCGCCAAGCAACAGACCCGCCATGGCGATGGGGATCACGAACAGATTGATTGCCAGCAGATAAAGCGGAAACAGCCAACTGGCACGCTTCAAATGCTGTTCATCGACATTCTCCACCACCAGCACCTGGAATTGGCGTGGCAGGGTGAAAAATGCCAGAAACGCTAGCAGTAACATCCCGACCCAGCCGGTGGCGCCACCGGGAACCGATTCAAGGCTCATGGCCTGGGCCAGTTCCGGCGTGGCGGCAACCTGACCGAACAGCTCGCCAGGGCCTTCGAACATGACGAATACCACGAAGATGCCCACCGCCAGAAAGGCGATGAGTTTGACCAAGGATTCCAGGGCAATGGCCGCAACCATGCCTTCATGACGCTCGCTGGCATCCAGGTGCCGAGTTCCGAACAGGATGATGAACACCGCCAGCACCAAGGCTACCCAAAAGGACTTGTCCATCCAGAAGGCTTCATCGATCAGGCTGGTATCGGCAGAAACGGGATAATTGACCAGAACCGCATGACTGACGGTGATGGCTTTCAGCTGCAAGGCGATATAGGGCGTGATGGTGACCAGGGCGAACAAGGCGACCAGGGCACCCAGGCTTGAGCTTTTGCCATAACGCGCACTGATGAAATCGGCGATCGAGGTAATGCGTTGGCGAGCGGCGATGCGCACCATCTTGCGTATTAGCAGTGGCGCCATCAGCATGGCGAGTGTCGGGCCGAGGTAAATCAACAGGAAGCTGGGGCCGTGCTCGGCGGCGCGGCCGACACTGCCGTAAAACGTCCAGGCAGTGCAGTAAACCGCGATCGAAAGGGCGTAAACGGTGGGGGAGCCGATTAACGAGCGACCCTGTTCGGCGCGCCGGTCTCCCCAGGCCGCCACCACGAACAGCAATGCCAGGTAGCCGAAGGCAACGCTTAAGATGACCGGATCAGTACGCATTTCAGTGCTTTGAACCGTCTTCCATCAACCAGGCGGTCAAGCCGATAAGCGTGGCCCAGGCGATGAAAATATACAGTGGCAACCAGGACAATCCTGCGGCGGGCAGGGCGACTATCACCAACAGCAACGGCGGGCAGAACAGCAGCAAAGCGACGATGATCAGCGCGACAAGACGCTCCTGAACGCGACGCGGCCGATGTTGAGGTGTGATACTCATGAGGCGCTGGCGTCCTGCTTGTCGAAGGCATTGGACTGAAGCGCAAGCAATTGCTCCAGGGTGTCGATGCCACGCGCTTCCAGACGGGGTAGCAAGGCCAGCCAAAGCTCAGCGGTAACTCGCGCATCGCCCAAGGCAGTGTGGCGCGTGCCGGGCGGAAATTCCAGGTCGTAACGCTGGGCCAGGCTGTCCAGGTCGTGTCCATCGATAGCCTCGTCGAGCGCTCGCGAAATCAGCAGGGTATCCAGGACAGGAATATCGAAATCGACCCCCTTCTGGCTGATGGCAAGCATATCGAAGGCCGCATTATGCGCCAGCAGAACGGCCTCGCCCACGTAATCGCGAAAGCGTGCCAGGACGATGTCCAGCGGGGGTGCCCCGGCGACATCGGCATCGGTGAGCCCGTGAATTGCGGTGCTGGCTGGCGGGATGGGACGTTTAGGATCGACTTTCTGATCGAATACCTCGCTTGCCAGCAAACGGGCGTTGACCACCCGGCAGGCGCCCAGACTAATCACGCTATCACCCCGGCGTAACTCCAGCCCGGTGGTTTCGGTATCGAAGGCGACGACTTCCAGGCTGCGCAGGCTGCGGCTGGCCAAGGCTTCATCGGGAGGCGGCAGATCAGCAATACCGAAATCGTGAAATTCCGGGCGGGGTTGGGTTTGTCCCCGGGGTGCACCAACGCGCTCGGTAGCCGGCAAGGGCAGGCGCAGCCGGGCGTATTCGCCACCCGGGTCGGCCAGGCTCCAGATATCGCTGGCATGCTGGCGCAGCACGTCGCTGACCTTGGGGTTGAGCGGAAGCGATGGTAAGTCTTGCTGGCACCAGTTGGCTAATTCACGCTCGGGAATCGGCTTGCCACGCCATATAAGATCCAGGTACACCCGCTTGTTGCCAAGACAGACCTCGCCCTCGAACCCGTTGTCCGGCAGATAGGCGCTCAGATACTGCACCAGGGAATCCAGCAGCGCGATCAAGGCCGGGGCGTCACCGCGAAACCAGGACGGCATGCCGATCGGGGTGATCAAGCGATGCTCCGGGTCGAGGCGCTCATCGAGTGCCTGCCAGAAATCATTGGACCACATGGGTGTAAGGCGTTCGCCCTGCTGGTGCATTGCCTCGAGCAGTGCGCCCATCCGGGCAACGTTCTCGCCCAGGGTCTGGCTTTCTTCATCGATGACACTTTCCAGACGCTGACGCAGCGTTATGCTTTGTGTTCCCTGTTCGCGTAGCTGGATCAAGGCATCGGCGGCGCTGGTCAAACTGGCGCTGTGGCGGCGCAGGGTAGGCAGCATTTCGGCAAGTTCGGCGCGTATTCCCATTTCACGCGACCAGGCGGCGGTGGCGTCGTTGAAGGTCAGGAGGGTTTCGCCATCACTGCCGGGAACCCGGCGCAGCACCACTCTCAGCCAACGTTCTTCACAGGGAGTCAACAATTCGCGTGGAGAACCGTCAGCGGGCAGTTGGCTGAGCACCTCCTGTAGGCTGGCTACCGGAAGAAGGGCTTCAAGGCGCTTGCCTAACCCCAGACTGGTATTGCCATCGAAAAAATCTTCCGCAGCCTGGTTGAAGAGCATCAAGCGGCGATGTTGGTCGCACAGCAATAACGGCGTGTCCAATACTTGCAGCAAGGTTTCCAGTTCCTGACGAATCCGGGCGGCGCTCCGGGCGCCTTCGGTATGGGCCGTGGCTAAACGGCTACGATCCGCACGCCAGCTTTCTCTGACGCGACGTAAATCGGGACCCAGGCTTTTCAGCCAGCCTTCCGGGGGATATTCATCCCGGGCATCCGGGTTGGCCACCAGCCGGGCCAGTTGCACCTGTAGGTGACGCAGGGGAGTGAACAGCATGCGTTCGAGCAACAAACCCACCAGAAAAATCGTTCCGCCACCGGAAAAACTGCCTAGCCATAACGCGAGGCGGGTGATGCCTTCGGGTTGTAGCTGGGCGTCGAGCCACATGGCGAAAACGGCACCGCCAAAAATACTGACTCCGCTGAGAGCCAGCCACAGGCCGATCAGCTTCTGACGTTTGGGCAGGCCGCGTGAGGTCATTTATCCGTCTCGGCGAGTAGCGCCTTGACCTTGCTGACCAGCGCCTGAGTGGAAAATGGCTTGGTGATGTAATCATCGGCACCCAATGCCATGCCTTTTTCACGTTCGACCTCGCGGCCGTGGGCGGTAAGCATGATGATGGGCAAATGCGCCTTGTCGCTGTCAGCACGAAGCTGCTCGAGGACATCGAAGCCGCTGATCCCGGGCAAGCTGATATCGAGCAGAATCAAATCCGGTACTGTGTCCTTGACGCATGCCAGGGCACTTTCCCCATCTTCGGCAGTGACTACATCAAACCCAGCCTGTTCCATCAGAAATTCCAGCGAGAGTACGATGTTGGGTTCATCGTCGACCACTAGCACTCTGGCCATTGAGGTTCTCCCGGTGTTGTTCATTATTAGTATGTGGCGTTATTCAAGGAGTCTAGAGGGTGCGGGAATACCGGCCAAGACGACCTTGGCCGAATGGACGCACCGCTTCAGGGCTCGGGTTGTTTGGCCGGTCGCAACTTGGGTCCCAGCGGTCCCAGCCATAACCACACCTGCAAGACCACCAATACCGGCAGCAACCAGGCCGGTGCCCCGGTTACCGAGGCCAGAACATAGTGGATCATGAATGCGGCGATACCCCCCAGCAACCCGAGGACGGGAAACAGAAAGGGGCGCTGGTAGCCGGGTCGCCGAGTCAGGCGGAACAGAGAACCGGTAAAGGCACCGAAAGACGTAGCTAATAAAAGGGGAAGCCAGATATCTTGCATGAAAACCTCGAAAATGAATCATTAATCCCCAGCAGACTAGCGCCTTGGACAGGGGCGAGGCTCTACGACCTTCGGGCTAAACTGGCTATAAAAGTGGGTTTTCAGGTTTTAAGCGTAAATTTTCAATCAAGTCAGCTCGGTCTTGTCCGGGTACTCGCAGAGATCTTCGATGATGCAGCTGCCGCAGCGTGGCTTGCGTGCAACGCAGGTATAACGGCCGTGAAGAATCAGCCAATGGTGGGCATCGTGGAGAAATTTCTTGGGTACATGACGCAACAGTTTCTGCTCCACTTCCGTCACATTCTTGCCCTTGGCGATGCCGGTACGGTTGGCGACACGAAAGATATGCGTATCCACTGCAATGGTGGGTTCGCCGAAAGCGGTATTGAGAATCACATTGGCTGTCTTGCGCCCTACGCCGGGCAGGGCTTCGAGATCCTCCCGGCGCCGGGGCACTTCGCCATCGTGTTTTTCGAGCAGAAGACGGCAGGTTTTCATCAGGTTGTTGGCCTTGGTGTTGTAAAGGCCGATGGTCTTGATGTGCTCTTTCAGGCCGTCGAGGCCCAGATCAACAATGTCCTGGGGGGTATTGGCCACGGGAAACAATCTGTCCATGGCTTTGTTGACCCCCACATCCGTGGCCTGTGCGGAAAGCAATACGGCGACCAGCAATTCGAACGGGCTTTTCCATTTCAATTCGGTGGTGGGGTTGGGGTTTTCCGCTTTCAGGCGCGCGAAAATCTCGTAACGTTTCTCGGCATTCATCGTTTTGCGCGGGAAACCCGGTTACTTTAGCGCCGGGAGGGATAGCGCGTCGTGCGCAGCACGACTCGGGGCTCCCTGTCCGCGCCTCCTTTAGTGTTGAATGGTGGGTAGTGGGTGGTAGCCGTAGCCATCACCGCGTTGCAGCAGGGTGCAGTGGCGCCAGGAGATACCCTGGACCGCGCCCTGTTCGGTCTGAATATTGAAACTGCCGGTCTTGCGGATGGCCACGCGACCTGTGTGTGTTCCGGCCTTCTTGCCGCTGGGCACCACCGCCCTGACCCTATCGCCGGTCTGAAAGCCCTGCACTTGCTTCTGCCGCATCAAATAGCCCCGTGGGAAGCCGTACTTGTCGAGGCGCGTGCGCTGATAACTGCCGCGCCCCATGGCCTTGATGACCTGGGTGGGTACCCGCCAGCCTTTCAGGGTATCGAACTTGCCGACACAGGCCGCATCCAGGGCGTGGGTCTTGGGAATGCCCAGCCGCTGACGGTTGTACTTGGTGCGACCGCCACTGCCCACGGCGACCGGCAGGCCGGTAGTTTTCATGGCTCCGAACAGCGCCCAACGGGTGGCGTTGACGGCAGTGGCATCCCGCAGCGGTAATTTGAGCTGGCGCTGGACGCGCTCAAGGCGGACTTCCGCCGACAAGCCATTGGCTTTGAGGCGTTTCTTGAGTCCCTTGTTGGTGGCAAAGAAATCAGCAAGCCACTGGCTGTCCTTGGTCTGGTTGCAGTCGTGACAGGCGATGGTCAGGTTGGCCACCCGGCTAGAGCCGTTCCGAGATTTCGCTACCACATGCTCGATCTCCAGGGGCGTATCACCGGTACCGCAGTAGGCGCACTCTCTACCCCATTTTTCCAGCAGGTATTCACGCACCTCATAGCCAAGCAAGGTGCCTTGCTGGTACTCGACCCCGGAAATCTCCGGGTTTTCCATCTTCTGTAAATCGAAGCGCACCAGCTCCATGCTCAGGTGAGTCACGGGTGCCCAACGGCAAAGCTTGTTCACCCAGGCAATGGTCGTATCGACTCGGTGTTGCAGGCTGGGTGGTAGCCAGCCCTTCTTGCGCGTGCGGTTATCAAAACGCGGCTGACGATAACGCAGATTCTTGCTGCGACGCCGACGCCGAAAACCGGCACGTTGCTCCAAGGCTTGGCGAATCTGGAAGCCCCGATGCACCAACTGAAACAGGCAAAGCACATGGCGGGTTGCCGGGGCTTGCTCGTCCGTCGCGTTTTCTTCCAGACGCATCAGCGCCAGCCCGGTTTCCTTGCTGCCCGGATCAATGCCCAGCAACGTCGGCTGCAAGGCGCAGTCACTCAGGCACCGATCACGCAGGCGGATCACAAAAGGGGTCAGGTTCACCACCGCCGCCCGACCACGCTCCAGCAATAGCCGTGCGCGTTTTTCGCTACACGGCATCAACGGCTGCTTGTTCTTTCCCAATACGAACACCGCCATGCGATCTCCTTCTTAAATAGAACCCTTACGGGCCTGGTGACGCAGGTCTTCCAACCTGTCTCCCCTCGGGAATGTCTGCAACCGGCTCCTACCTTGCGGTAGCGATCAGAACCTTCGGCGCTTTACCTTTCGCCAGCATGATCCTGATCTTCCAGAGCGCCGAACTGAGCGAAGCATTCGGCGGTGGGTCTTGACGACCTATTGCAAACGTAGCGGGTTGGCTACCGCTTTCCCTGGTCAACCGGGCTTGCTGTCACAAGCCTCGTCCTTTAGGGCGAGGTAGTTGACGGCTGACTCTCTGCTGGCTCTATTTGATCGTGCCGGTGACCCGCACGCGACGCTCCGGCCGTTCGCTGGGCACGGCTTGGCGTCGCTTTTGGCCACGCTCATCCAGAAGGTTCTTCCCGGCAATCAAAAGGCCTGTGACGAAGAAGGCCCCGGGCGGCAAGACGAAAAACAGGAACTGATAATCGGCGATCAGGATGAGCTCCCAACCGGTGGCCATGGGGCCGAACAGTAACGGCATGCCGCTGAACAGGGTGCCCTGGCCGAGCACTTCGCGTAAGGCACCGAGCACTAGCAGTACCGCAGCGAACCCCAGTCCCATCATCAGACCGTCGGTGGCTGCGGGCAGTACCGGGTTACGCGAGGCGAACGCATCGGCACGCCCGAGAATCGCGCAGTTGGTCACGATTAGCGGAATAAAGATGCCCAGTATCTGGTAAAGCGCGTAGGTGTAAGCCGCCATCAGCAATTCGGCGCAGGTCACGAAGGCGGCGATGATCATCACGAATGCCGGCAGGCGCACCGAGGCGGGGACCTGGTGGCGAATCAGGGAGACCGCGGTGCTGGCGCCCACCAGCACCAGAAGCGTGGCCAACCCCAGCCCCAAGGCATTGACCACGCTATTGGTGACCGCCAGCAACGGGCACAACCCCAGCAGTTGCACCAGCGCCGGGTTGTTTGACCACAAGCCATTGCGGGCCAAGTCATTGAACTGGCTCATGGCGAGCTCTCCTCAAATGTATCCAGCAACTGATGTTCCTCGACATGGAGCAGGGCTTGATGCACCGCCGACACCACTGCACGCGGTGTGATGGTGGCGCCACTGAAACTGTCGAAAGCGCCACCGTCCTTGTCCACCGCCCAGTCGGAAGGCGTCAGGCTTTCCAGAGACAATCCATCGAAGCGGGTAATCCAGGCGCTCTTGCGTCGCTCTATCTTGTCACCCAGGCCGGGCGTTTCCTGATGATATGTCACCCGCACCCCGCTGATACGAGCGTTTTGATCGAGTCCCACCAGCAGATGAATTGCTCCGCTGTAGCCTTGCCGGCTCACTACCGGCAAGATCAGCGCTTGGTGGTTGCCTTCATGGACTCGCCAGCCTTCTACGGTCTCGGCCTCCTTATGGCCCAGGGAGCTAGCCTCCGGCAGCCGAAAAGCACCATCGAGGAGGGTATGTCCTTCAAGCTGATCCAAGGGGTCAGGCAGCACCTCACGTAGCTGTCGATGCTGGAACGCAAGCTGGTTGGTCTCGATACGTTCAGCGGTGAGGGCCCGGGTGAGGCCGACACTCCCGGCGGTAATCAAGGCAAAGCAGCCGAGTGCCAAAGCGCCTCTGAGCATCGCTTGAGCGATTGTCATGAACGGTCCTCCGGCGGCAGTTGATAACCGCGTGTTGGTGCCGAGTGACCCAGGGGGCGAGGGTCGCTGTAGTAATCCAGCAAGGGGGCCGCCAGGTTCATCAACAGAACGGAAAATGCCACGGCGTCCGGGTAGGCGCCGTAAGTACGTAGCAAGATTACCAATAGCCCGATGGCCGCGCCGTATATCAGCTTGCCCTTGCGGCTGGTGGCGGCTGAAACCGGATCTGTCGCGATAAAGAACGCCCCGAGCATGGCGCCGCTGGTGAAAAGATGAAACGCAGGTGAGCCATGATGGCTGGGATCGCCCGCATATAACAAGGTGGCAAGCGCCAGCATGCTGCCGAGCATGGCCAGCGGAATGTGCCAGCTGATGATGCGCTTGTAGAGTAGCAGAATGCCTCCCGCCAACCAGGCCAGGGCGACGTGCTGCCAGGCAAGCAGCGTACCCGGTGGCAACGGATTAGCCGCCCAGAATTCACTGGCCATGAGGGCTTCACCCTTGTGCTTGAAGGCATCCAAGGGTGTCGCCCCGCTTAATGCATCCAGCTCAGTGGCCGACATCATCCCCATGAATTGACGCAAGGTAGCAAAAACATCTTCCCCCATGCCGGTGGGAGGCGACCATAAGGTCATTTGAGTGGGAAAAGATACCAGCAGCAGGGCGTAGCCGACCATTGCCGGGTTGAAGGGGTTATGGCCCAGGCCGCCGTAAAGATGCTTGGCAATCACAACGGCCGCGATCATGCCTACGCCAATCAACCACCAGGGGCTGGCGGGAGGCAAGGAAACGCCCAGCAGAACGCCGCTCAGCAGGGCGCTATGATCGCTCAAGACCGGGCGGATGCTGCGCTTTCTCAGGCGTAGCATCAAAGCTTCAAGCCCCATGCCCAGCAAGCCGGAAAAAATTATATTGGTCAGCACGCCGATACCGAAATGCCAGGTCATGACGCCAATGCCGGGCAGCATCGCCAGCAGCACCCAGCGCATCAGCCGGGCGGTATCAGGCGGTGTGGTACGGCTGGCAAGGCCGGTGTCGGCGTGAGATGAGGCATGCATCATGCTCATGAGGCGCCCTTGTCGGTCTGGGGAGTATCAGAAGCGGTTTCGGCGCGTGCCGACGCCAGGCGAGCCTCGGCGGCTTCAAGGTTTTCACGGGCGGTGGCCACTTGGGTTTCCAGGTCGCTGAGATCCTGATGAGGGTCCTGCTGTGCGGTGCGCGCCAGGGCCTTTTCGGCTTTCTTCACTGCTGCCTTGGCGGCCACCTGGGCAATACGCAAGCCCTGCAAGTCGGCTTGCCCCGCAGCCGGCGAAGACGCAGGGGTGGCGCGGCGGCCGGCGTTGCGGCGCGCTTCACGCCGGGCCTGCTTTTCGGCTTCCTCGCGGGCTAGCCGCGCCTGGCGGAATTCGAAGCGGTGGCGCGCATGTTCTGCCTTGGCCGTTTCGAGTCGCTGATAGCGGATGCGTTGCTTGGCGTTGCGGTAGTCTTCGACCAGCGGAATGTGGCTGGGGCAGACGTAGCTGCAGGCGCCACATTCAATGCAGTCGAATAGATGGTAGCGGGACAGGCGTTCGTCCTGTTCGGCTCGAGCGTACCAATGCAGCTGCTGAGGAAGCAGCGCTGCCGGGCAGACCTCTTCACAGGCACCGCAGCGGATGCAGGGCTGCTCGGGCGGCGATGGCGGAAGTTCTTCTTGAGTGGCGGCAATCAGGCAGTTGGTGGCCTTGGTGACCGGCAGTTCAAGGCTTTCCAGGATTGCCCCCATCATCGGGCCACCCTGAATCAGTCGAAACAGGCGTTTTTCCTCCAGCCCGGCGGTCTGGAGCAATGCCCCAATCGAGGTGCCCAGTCGGGCGATCACATTAGCCGGTCGCGCAAGCGCCTCTCCGGTCAAGGTCAGGATACGCGACACCAGGGGTGTGCCATCGCGTACCGCCTGCAAGGCGGCCAGCAAGGTGCCCGGATTATGGCAAAGCACGCCCACATCCGCCGGTAATCCGCCGCTGGGCACTTCTCTGTCGAGGAGTTTCTTGATCAACTGGCGCTCACCGCCGCTGGGGTAGCGGGTGGCGATGACCTTGAGTTCCACCGGCAGGGGTATGCTATGGCTTAGCGCCTGGCTCAAGATGGCGATGGCCTCAGGCTTGTTGTCTTCGATACCGATCAGGATGCGTTTGGCGCCTGCCAGATGCGCCATCAGCTGGGCACCCTCCAGAACATCCAGCGCAAAGGTACGCAACGTCATGTCGTCGGCGGTGATGTAAGGTTCACACTCCGCGGCATTGACGATCAAGGTATCCAGCGCATGACGCTCACGTACTCGAGCCTTGATGTGAGTGGGAAAGCCCGCGCCACCCAATCCCACCACGCCGCTTTCATCCAGCCGTTCGCGCAGTATTCGTGAGTCGGTAGTGCGCCAGTCAAGGACGGGCATGAGCAGCCATTCATCACAGCCGTCACCCTCTATGGTTATTTGTGTGTCCGTGAGCTCAGATACATGGCCGCTGATGCTGGCATGCACGTCGGCGGAAATCATGCCGTCACGCCGGGCGATGCATTCACCAGTACGCACGTATTGGCCAGGCTCGACACAGGCAAGGGCGGCATTGCCACTGTGCTGTTTCAGCGGCAATACCACCCGTGACGGAAGCGAAGCAGCACTCAACGGTACCGAGGTGGACGATGTCTTGCGCTCAGGGGGATGAATGCCGCCGGGAAATTCAAAGGCGCGCGCCATGGTTGGCTCCTTCTTGCTCCAGCGGTAATAAGGTTACCGGTTGCCAGGCATCCAGCCGGGGAAGCATATCGATACAGTCCACCGGGCAGGGGTCGATACACAGATCGCAACCGGTGCATTCAGCCGCAATGACCGTATGCATTTGTTTAGAGGCACCCAGAATGGCATCCACCGGGCACGCCTGAATGCATTTGGTGCAGCCGATGCATTCCTCTTCGCGGATAAAAGCCACCTTGGGAGTATCCTGGGCGACACCGTCCAAGGGTGTAGGCTCACGCCCCAATAAATCAGCCAAGGCCTGGATGGTGTCCTCGCCACCGGGCGGGCACTTGTTGATGTCATCGCCGGCGCTGATCGCTTCGGCGTAAGGACGACAGCCCGGATAGCCGCATTGGCCACACTGCGTCTGAGGGAGCAAGGAATCGATCTTCTCGACGACCGGGTCGCCCTGTACCTTGAAGCGCTCACCGACAAAGCCCAGCACGGCGCCGAAAACCACCGCCATGCCGACTAATACGACAATCGCGCTGATAAGGGTATTATCAGTCAACCATTGGATCATGACGTTTTCAGCCTTGTGCCAGCCCGGAAAAGCCCAGAAATGCCAGCGACATCAGGCTGGCGGTCACCATGGCGATTGCCGCTCCGCGAAACGGCCTGGGTATATCGGCATCGGCCAGACGTTCGCGCATGGCGGCGAACAGCACCAGTACCAGGGAAAATCCCATGGCTGCGCCCAGGCCGTAAAGGGTGGTGTGCAAGAAACTCAACTGACGATTGAGCGATAAAAGCGCCACGCCTAGCACCGCACAATTGGTGGTGATCAACGGCAGAAAAATTCCCAGTACCTGATGCAGCATGGGGCTCAGCTTGCGCACCATGACCTCGGTGAATTGCACCACGGCGGCAATCACCACGATAAAGGCAATAGTGCGCAGGTATTCGACGCCCAAGGGTACCAATAGCGCGTGATACACCACGTAGCTTGCCGCCGAAGCCAGGGTTAAAACAAAGGTGGTCGCTAGCGACATGCCCATGGCGGGTTCCAGTTTGCTGGAAACTCCCATGAAGGGGCATAGCCCTAGAAACTGGACCAGGACGAAATTGTTGACCAGCGCCGTGCCGATCAGAATCAGTAACAGTTCATTCATCAGAAGAGGCAGCAGCGGCGTTATTGGTTGATGGCGTGTTGAAGAGTTTCACACGATTGCGCCCTGCGTGCTTTGCCTGGTAAAGCGCTTGATCCGCAGCGCGCATCAATGAAGAAGAATTGGATCGATTATTCGGTTCGTATGAAGCGATACCGACGCTCACGGTAATATATGGCGCTACGGGGGAAAACGCATGAGGATAAGCCAGGCTGCAGACGGTATCACGCAATTTTTGCGCAATCTCAACAAGCGCTTGTTCGCTGTGGTTGGGTAATATCGCGCTGAACTCCTCGCCTCCCGTGCGGGCGATCAAAACGTCGTTAAGCGTGGCGAACTGTTGCATGCAATCGGCGATGATTACCAAACACTTATCTCCCTCTGGGTGGCCATGTTGGTCGTTGAACAGCTTGAAATGGTCAATATCCAACATCATTACCCCTAAAGGGGTGTGAGTGTCGTGAGCATTGCTGACGGCGTCGGCAAGTTTGGCGTCGAAGAACCGGCGATTGGGGAGGCCGGTAAGGGCATCACGAGTGGAAAGTTCGCGAAGTTCATCGGTGAGATGCTGTTGGCGTTGCAGCTGTGCTTCGAAGCCGCGGGCCAGCATCCCGATTTCGTCATTGCGGGCTTTTAATCGTTGGGTGAGTCTTGGTGGCTGTTCACAAAACTGCAAGCGATGGGTAAATTTCGTGAGGGTGCGAAGAGGCTTGAGCACCATGCATTCCAACAGCAGCAATACGGTAACAATCACCAGTAACATCAAGGCGCCCGTCCAGAGAAGGGCATACACAAAGGTGGTAAAGCTGGCACGATAATGGTCGCGGTGAAGGCGGGTACCCAAGGCGAGCATGATGCCTTCCTGAGCAGTAGGCAGAAGGCGCCGTGCATGCATGCTGCTTCCCTCAATGCTATGCAAGGCGTGATCCTTGACATCGGCAGCCACAGTGTCCAGCGTTATTTCAAGACCGGTATGTGATTGCATTCTCGCCTTGAATTCTGAGTCCATCTTTTGCACTTTGAACAGCCAGCCTTGTGTCGGACCACTTTCATCCGTATGCAAGATAGAATTGGTGGCGACGAGGGCAAGGCCGGGCTGGGTATATACACTGCTTAGGCCTTGCTCAGGAATGCTGGCCAGTGACGCCTGCATCGGCTGTAGAAAAGGCGCGGCCCATGCGCAGGCGTCACTGGCCGTGCTGCAGCTGGTGTAATCGCCACTCTGCGGGTCGAGACCCGCTACCCAGTAAACTTCCTGGTCAGCATTGAAGAAGACCATCAACTGGTAACCCATCTCCTCGAACATGTTTTGGCTAAAATTGACTTGGGCGTAGCGAGGGTTGTTTCCCTGCACGAAGTCGTAGGTATCATCCCACGTCGCCCAATCCCGCACCTGGGCCAGTAATTGTTTTTGATTCAAATTCAGGCTGCGTTCGAGCTGGTCAAGCTCTTGGGAAGCCAAGCTGCGTTCTTCTTCCAAAAGGGCAGGAAGGATGATCCATTTTCCCATCATGACCAGCGCAAATAGCGCCCCTAGCAACACCCCGCCTAATGCCAGAAAAAAACGCGTGCGTAGAGACGCAATGAAGGGTGAAAACATGGGTAGCATCCGGCGGCAAATTTTAATTAATCTTGTCAGCTAAGCAGAATGCGTACTAATAAAAAAGCATTAAAAATAAATGAGGGTAGGTAACTGTGCCTACCCTAGTTGTTAGCATGACAGGATGTTCAGATGACACGTTGCCCTGGTTCGGCGCCTGCGTCCGGCGAGAGCAGGTAAATGCCCGCTTCGTTGCCAGCGGCCAGTACCATGCCTTCGGAAATGCCGAAACGCATCTTGCGAGGTGCCAGGTTGGCCACCATGACTGTCAGGCGTCCTTCCAAGGCTTCCGGAGCGTAGGCGGAGCGAATGCCCGAGAACACCGTGCGGGTCTCGCCGCCAAGGTCGAGTGTCAGTTTAAGCAGCTTGTCGGCACCTTCGACGTAGTCAGCCTTGGCGATCCGCACGATACGCAGGTCAACCTTGCTGAAATCTTCAAAACCTATCTCGGGAGCAATTGGCTCTTCAGTCAGCGGTCCCTTGGGGGTTTCCTTTAGCTTTTGCTCCACCACCAGATCCTCCTTTGAAGCTTCGATCATGGCGTCAATCCTGTCCCGTTCTACCCGCGTCATCAGCGGCTTGAACTTCTTGATTTCATGGGCCAGCAAGACGTCATGCCGGCTATGCCAGTCAAGGGTTTCCAGGTTCAGAAATTCACGTGCCTGTTCGACCATGGCCGGCACTACCGGTGCCAGGTAGACCATTAATTGGCGGAAAAGGTTGATGCCTACCGAACAGATTTCCAGCACCTCCTGCTCATGGCCCGGCTGTTTGGCCAGCACCCAGGGTTCCTTTTCGGCAATGTAGGTATTGGCTTCATCGGCGAGCTCCATCACTTTACGCATGGCGCGCCCAAAATCACGCGCTTCGAAATCCTCGGCAATGTCGTCACCGGCGGCAATGAAACGTGCCAGCGTTTCCGGCTGGGTGCAATGCGCCGAAAGCGTGTTATCACCGAGCTTCTTGACGAAGCCTGCGCAGCGGCTGGCGATGTTGACTACCTTGCCCACCAGGTCCGAATTTACCCGGGCGGCAAAGTCGCTGAGATTCAAGTCGAGGTCATCAACACCCGACGTCAATTTGGCGGCAAAATAATAGCGCAGGTATTCCGGATTCAAGTGGTCGGCATAGGTGGCCGCCTTGATGAACGTCCCGCGGGACTTGGACATCTTGGCGCCGTCCACGGTCACGAAACCATGGCAGTTGACCGCCGTGGGGGTGCGGAAATCGGCACCATGCAGCATGGCCGGCCAGAACAGCGCATGAAAATACACGATGTCCTTGCCGATGAAATGATAGATTTCGGCATCGGAGCCAGGCGCCCAATAACTGTCGAAATCGATGCCTTCGCGGTCACAGAGGTTCTTGAAGCTGGCCAGGTAACCGATCGGAGCGTCCAGCCACACATAAAAGTACTTGCCCGGTGCATCGGGAATTTCAAAGCCGAAGTAAGGGGCATCGCGGGAAATGTCCCATTCGTTAAAGCCGGACTCGAACCATTCCATCAGCTTGTTGCGAATCTGGGGCTGAACATGGCCGGCGTCGATCCAGCGCTGCAGGAACTCGACGAAGTCCGGTAGCTTGAAGAAATAGTGGCTCGAGCGTCTGATTTCCGGCGTGGCGCCGGAAATGGCCGAGACTGGATTGATCAATTCAGCCGGGGTGTAAGTCGCGCCGCAAGCTTCGCAATTGTCGCCGTATTGATCCTCGGCACGGCATTTGGGGCAGGTGCCCTTGATGAAACGGTCCGCCAGGAACAGGCCTTTCTGGGGATCATACATCTGCTCGATGTCGCGAATGGCGATATGGCCCTTGTCGCGCAGACGCGTGTAGATCAACTCACTAAAATAACGATTTTCGTCTGAATGCGTGGAATGGTAGTTATCGAATGCCACCCCGAAGCGGGCGAAATCTTCCTGATGGTCCCGCGAGACGCGCTCGATCAAGGCCTGTGAGGTAATGCCTTCCTGTTCCGCACGCAGCATGATGGCGGTGCCGTGGGCGTCGTCGGCGCATACATAATGGCATTGCTGGCCGCGGCTTTTCTGGAAACGCACCCAGATATCGGTCTGGATGTATTCCAGCAAATGGCCGAGGTGGATGGCGCCGTTGGCATAGGGCAGGGCGCTGGTGACCAGTATCTTGCGCGTGGCGGTATTCGACATGGTGATTGACACTTCCGTTGGCATCAGACGGTAACAAAAAAGGGGGCGAAGATTGTAGCGATCTTCGCCCGTGGTTGCATTCAGCCCCTCAAACCCCGGGTCGGGTCAGTACAAGCCTTGCTCTTCCTGGACCACTTCTTTCAGCAATTCGAGATAAAGCTTATCCGCTTCGGAATGCTCGGCCGGGTCTTCAGGAATATGCACGCTGGTGGTATCGGAAATATCATTGGCGATACGCGCCATGACGTCGGCGCTGCTGCCTTCTTCCGCTAAATGCTTGCGAGCGATGTCGAGCGACTGATCCAGGATTTTAGGATCTTGCAGTAGTTTGCGTACAAAATCGCGCAGCTCATTGATAATGCGGGTTTTTTGAATTTCAGATGCGGACATGACAATCTCCTTGTAGTCGCAGCCGGCGGTGAGACAAGGCAGTGCCGGTCAATTTGCTGACCATAGCATTTTTTCTGTTGGCCGGCATGGCGAGGTTGCGCCTTGTCCGCCATTTGCTGCTTAGGGGGTTAGGCGTCCTGCTTTATGTTTTACCGGGTTGGCGTATTGCGCCAGCCACCAGGGGCGTAATTCCTCCGGCACCTCGGCTAGCCGTTGATTGAAGCGTTCACGGTCGGCGGGGGTGATGACGTTGCGCGCCACCAGTTCGGGCGCATCTCCCAGCGCTTCGAGTGCCAAGTAGTGGCTGGGAAACAAACGATAGCCGCCGATCACCTGACGATCGATTTCCGCTGCGGCTTCATCCGGAGTGGCGATGTCGGAGCCGATGGGGCTACCGAAACGCAGCTGCACGCGACCTTTCGCGCCGGTAATCCCGGTCACAATCGAGCTGATGTCCTCGAATTCGCTCTTGGCATACTCACCCTGGGTATGAATGGCGTGTAACTCCTGCGCCTTCTGCATATCGCAGGGATCGTATTCGTAGCTGATCGAGATCGGTACCAGCTTGAGTTCCTTGACGGCTTCGCCGAAATCAACGTTACGCTCAGCGGTGCGCCTGGCCATGGTCAGCATCTTGATGATGGCCGGGTCAGTGCGGTCAATGCCGTTTTTGGCGCGGCCTTCGCGCTGGGCCATCCATATCGAGTGATTGTCTTCAAGAATCGAGTGACGGATATAAGACGAAAGCGTCTGATAAGCCGCCAGCATGGCGCGCTTGCCCCTTGCGCTACGCGGCACGATGAAGCTCTTGTTCAAGCGCATCAGGTCGGTAACGTAGGGCTTTTTCAAGAGGTTATCACCGATGGCAATACGTACCGTATCGCGGTCGGCCTGATACAGCGCATAGTTGACGAATGCGGGGTCGAGGGCAATATCGCGGTGATTACCGATGAACAGATAAGCACTGTCAGCGTCGAGCTTTTCCAGTCCTTCGACCTGAAAGGCATCGGTAGTGGTGCGAATCATGCGGTCCATGTAGTGCGCGATACGCATTTGAAAATCACGCACCGTGGTCACGCCCCTGACCTCACGGCGTATAGCAACGCTTGCCAAGGTGCGGGCCAAGGGCGGTGCCCAACGTGCCAGGCGAGGCAAGCGAAATTGCGTCAACGCATCGAGCAGTTCGGCATCGTGTGACAGGCGCGTGAGGACATCAGCCACCTCGTGATCCATGTAAGGTCGGACGTCGGCCCATGGGTCTTGTGTGGCATCGGCAGAAAGGGCATCAGGGGTATGAGTCATGCGATCCGTAGGCTGGTGCCAAAATAAGAGTTAGCGAAAAGGGCGTGCAAGCATGTCAGTAAAAAAGGCCTGTGCAGGAAACGATTCATGCAAGAAGCCAGTCACGCAGGAAAGCTGTCGCGTCCTGTCTCGGCTTCGCCGCCGAGCCATTCGATCAATCGGGTGATGTCATCCGATAACGCCTGTGCCATCAGGATGAAATCCGTTTCCAGGCGTACCAGGGCGTCGTCACCGTCTTCAGCATGATCGGCTTCCTCGATCAAGGCATCGCTGAAGCGCAGCGACTTGAGCGCCAGGTCGTCATGCAGAATGAATCGAAGCCGACCCGCCAGATTTACCGCCAGTTTACTGGCTTGGCGGCCGCTTGCCAGTAGCTGCTGAATTTCATCGCTGTCCAGATCCACCTGGCGGGCACGCAGCACACCATCATCGCCCTTGGCCTTGAGCTCGACCTGATCACCGAGTTCCAGGTCGCTGGGGCGGCTTTCCGGGTCGCCGAGCCAAGTGGTCATGGCGCGAATCGGCAATGCCTGAGTGGCAAGAGGCGTGACCTTGAGACTCCCCAGCGTTTCACGCAGCAGGTCGAGCACATCTTCGGCCCGCGTACGGCTGCTGGCGTTGATGCCGATCAAGTTGCGCCTTGTGTCCCACCATAAATCGATTTTCTGACTGCGTATGAAAGCCTGCGGTAATAGTGTTTCGGTTACCTGCTCCTTGATGGCGGTCTTTTCCTTGCGCGTAAGCTTGCGACCTTCGCGTGATTCGATGTCGCTGACCTGTTCCTCGACTTCTTCGCGCACCACCGACGCAGGCAGCAAGCGCTCCTGGCGCAAGGCACTGAGCAATCGGTGGCCTTGAAGTTCATGCAGGTAATGGCCGCTTCCCAGTCGTCCCGCCGGAGCACACCAGCCTAATCGGCGTGCTTGTGTGCCACCTAATGGCTGGCTGGCCTGGTCGGCAAGGGCTTGTTCCAGCGCCTCTGGCGGCATCTCCGGGGCGCCGTGCAAGCGATAAAGGTGCAAGTGCTTGAACCACATGGAGCATATCCTGTGCAAAGGGCTGCTCATTATGTCGAAAGCTGGCGATACGTACCAGTGCTGCGAACCGGATCAGGTATTAAAGCCTGTGCGGTGAAGGGTCAAATATGGGGGCAGTGCTGACGGCATTGATGATAGCCGAATCGGCGTTAACGCCCTTCTGAGCCGCTCAGAGCGTTTTTAGCTGTATTTGTGTGGGTGTGCTGCGGCTGCCCTTGCCGCCTGTGCAGTGGTATGATGTCCAGGTAATTGCGCGCCGTGCCCCGGCATCTTGTTGCGCTTTCAACTCTCGCAATGCAAATGCAGTGCAAAGGATCTGACTTTCATGGGTGACATCGCCAGAGAAATCCTGCCCGTCAATATCGAAGACGAGCTTAAACAGTCGTATCTCGACTACGCGATGAGTGTCATTATCGGTCGCGCTCTTCCCGACGTGCGCGACGGCCTCAAGCCGGTTCATCGGCGTGTGTTGTTTGCCATGCATGAACTGAGTAATGACTGGAACAAACCGTATAAGAAATCGGCGCGTGTGGTCGGCGATGTCATCGGTAAATATCACCCCCATGGTGACAGTGCCGTTTATGACACCATCGTCCGCATGGCCCAGCATTTCTCGATGCGCCACGTTCTGGTTGATGGCCAAGGGAACTTCGGTTCGATAGACGGCGATAGTGCCGCTGCCATGCGTTACACCGAAGTGCGCATGTCCAAGCTGGCGCATGAGCTTCTCGCCGACCTGGAAAAGGATACCGTCGATTGGGTCGACAACTACGACGGTACCGAGCGTATTCCCGACGTTATGCCGACCAAAGTGCCCAATCTATTGATTAACGGCTCTTCGGGGATCGCCGTAGGCATGGCGACCAATATTCCCCCGCACAATATGCGCGAAGTCATCGATGGCTGCCTGGCATTGATCGATGACTACACTTTGTCGATCGATGATTTGATGCATTACATCCCTGGCCCGGATTTCCCCACCGGCGCCATCATCAATGGCCGTGCGGGCATCATCGATGCCTATCACACCGGGCGTGGACGCATTTATGTGCGGGCCTGTCACACCATCGAGCACGACGATAAATCCGGCCGCGACCATATCATCATCAGCGAACTGCCTTATCAGGTGAACAAGGCGCGGTTGATCGAAAAGATCGCCGAGCTGGTGAAAGACAAGAAAATCGAAGGCATTGCTGAATTGCGCGACGAATCCGACAAGGATGGCTTGCGCGTCGTGATCGAGGTCAAGCGCGGCGAGTCGGGCGAGGTCGTGGTCAATAACCTCTTTGCCCAGACCCAGCTGCAAAACGTGTTCGGTATCAATATGGTGGCGTTGGAAAACGGCCAGCCGCGCACGCTGAACCTCAAGCAAATGCTGGAAGCCTTTATCCGTCACCGCCGCGAGGTAGTGACCCGGCGTACGCTGTTCGAGCTCAAGAAAGCCCGTGAGCGCGGCCATATCCTGGAAGGTTTGGCGGTAGCGATTTCCAATATCGATCAGGTTATCGAGCTGATCAAGGCATCGCCCAACGCCGCTGAAGCCCGCGAAAAGCTGCTGGCCAAGAACTGGCAGCCGGGACAGGTCACCGGCATGCTGGAGCGTGCCGGGGCTACCTCGTGCAAGCCCGAAGAACTCGAAGAGGGTTACGGTCTCAATCCTTCCGCGACGCAGTATCGGTTGTCTCAAGCCCAGGCCCAGGCGATCCTGGAGTTACGCCTGCATCGTTTGACCGGGCTGGAAACCGAAAAGCTGCTGGATGAATACCTCTCCATCCTCGAAAAAATCGCCGAATTGACGCGGATTCTGGCCTCGGCCGATCGCTTGATGGAAGTGATTCGCGAAGAGTTGCACGCGGTACGCGACCAGTTCGGCAATGATCGGCGCAGCGAGATTCAGTTCAGCCATCTGGACTTGAGCATGGAAGACCTGATTGCCGAGGAAGACATGGTGGTCACGGTGTCACGCTCGGGTTACGCCAAGACGCAGCCGCTTTCCGACTATCAGGCGCAGCGCCGTGGTGGGCGCGGAAAATCCGCTACCGCCATGAAAGACGAGGACGTCATCGAGCACCTGCTGGTGGCCTCGACGCATGACACCATCCTGCTGTTTTCGAACCGTGGCAAGGTCTATTGGCTCAAGGTCTACGAGATGCCCAATGCCAGCCGCGGGTCACGCGGCAAGCCATTGGTCAATTTGCTGCCGCTGGACGAAGGCGAGGTGATCAGCACCATCCTGCCAGTGCGCGGCTACGACCCCGAACATTACATTTTCTTCGCCACCGCCAAGGGTACCGTCAAGCGTACCAGCCTGGAGCAGTTTTCCCGGCCGCGTAGCGTGGGCCTGATCGCCATCGACCTGGAAGAAGACGACCGCCTGGTGGGCGCGGCGATTACCTCCGGTGTCGATCATGCCATGATGCTGTCTTCCAATGGCAAGGCGATTCGTTTCGAGGAAGGCAACGTTCGCGCCATGGGGCGCACGGCGCGTGGCGTGCGCGGTATGCGCCTGGCCAAGGGCGCCGAGGTGATTAGCCTGATCATTCCCCAGAGCCAGAAGATCGATGTGGAAGAAGAGGCTGAAAACGAAGCAGCCGTTGAATCCGCAGGCGAAAGCAGCAATGCAGGACAGATCTACATCTTGACCGCCAGCGAAAATGGCTATGGCAAACGTACCCGTCTGGAAGAATTCCCGCTGCGCGGGCGCGGTGGCCAAGGCGTTATCGCGATGCAGACCAGCGAGCGCAACGGCTCACTGGTAGCGGCCATGCAGGTCTATCCCAGCGATGAAATGATGCTGATTACCGATCGTGGCACCCTGGTGCGTACCCGTGTGGAAGAGGTCTCGTCCACATCGCGTAACACCCAGGGCGTCATGCTGATTCGTCTGGGTGTAAACGAAAAGCTGGTCAAGACCGTGCGCATCGATGAGCTGGAAGACGCGCCGCTGGAAACAGACGAGGCCCTGGAAGCACCGCTGTCGGGGGAAGCGCAGGCGCAAGAAGCGCCGCTGAGCGCAGAGCCGAACAGCGATTTACAGGACGATTCAGGGGAAGGGCAGTCTGATGACACGTCACTATAATTTCTGCGCCGGACCGGCGGCGCTACCTCAGGCGGTACTCGAACGCGCCCAGCGCGAGTTGCTCGATTACCAGGGGCATGGGCTTTCGATAATGGAAATGAGCCATCGCAGTGATGAGTTCGTCGCCATTGCCGAAAAGGCCGAGGCGGACCTGCGGGAATTGTTGCAGCTGCCTGATAACTATCGCGTTCTGTTCCTGCAGGGGGGTGCCAGCCTGCAGTTTGCCATGTTGCCGATGAACCTCTTGGGTAATGGGGGCAGTGCCAATTTCATCCATACCGGCATCTGGGGCAAGAAGGCGATCGCCGAGGCGAGGCATCTCGGGTTTGATTACTATGTGGCCGCCAGCAGTGAGGCCAATGGCCAGACAGCCGTACCTCGGCCCTCGGCGCTAAAATTAAGCGACCAGGCGGCTTATCTGCATTACACCGCCAATGAAACCATCGGCGGGCTCGAATTCGATTACACTCCAGAGGCTGTTCGCCCGGACGGTGTCGAGGTGCCGCTGGTCTGTGACATGTCGTCGAGTATTCTTGCCGCTCCTCTGGATGTGTCGAAATTCGGCATCATCTACGCCGGTGCACAGAAGAATATCGGCCCGGCGGGATTGACGCTGGTAATCGTGCGCGATGATCTGCTCGATCAAGCCTGTAAGGCCATTCCTTCCTTGTTCGATTACAAGGCGATGGCGGAGGGCGGCTCAATGGTCAATACGCCACCTACTTATGCCTGGTACCTTGCCGGGCTGGTGTTCCAATGGCTGAAAGCCGATATCGGCGGGCTGGATGCCATGGGGGCTATCAATGCTCGTAAAGCCGCCAAGCTGTATGCCGCGATCGATACCAGCGGCCTTTATTCCAACCCCATAGTGGCGGCCAACCGCTCACGCATGAATGTTCCGTTCGTGCTGGCGGATAGCCGTCTGGACGCGGACTTTCTGAGCGAAGCGAATGTCGCCGGGTTGCTGAACCTCAAAGGCCACCGCAGCGTGGGGGGGATGCGGGCCAGCTTGTACAATGCCGTGCCTGAAGACGCCGTGGATACGTTGATCGCCTTCATGGCGGATTTCGAACAAAGAAGGGGCTAATCACCATGTCTGACTCCCCCAGCAACACTGACTCCTCCAACAATCTGGACGAGTTGCGCGAGACGATCGACCAGCTGGATACGGACATTCTGCGCCTGATCAGTGAGCGAGCGGCCTGTGCCCAACATGTGGCCAATGTGAAGCTGAGTCGCGACAAGGGCACGGTATTCTATCGCCCGGAACGTGAGGCACAGGTGCTCAGGCGGATCATGGCGCTGAATCCGGGGCCGCTGGACAGTGAGGAAATGGCGCGACTGTTTCGTGAAATCATGTCTGCCTGTCTGGCGCTCGAGCAGCCGATCAAGGTGTCTTATCTAGGCCCTGAAGGCACTTTTACCCAGCAGGCGGCGCTCAAGCATTTCGGTGAGAGTGCGATCAGCCTGCCCATGGCGGCAATCGATGAAGTGTTTCGCGAAGTGGAAGCCGGTGCGGTCAATTATGGCGTCGTGCCGGTCGAGAATTCCACGGAAGGGGTGGTCAATCACACCCTGGATTCGTTCATGGATTCCTCGATTCGTATCTGCGGCGAAGTCGTGCTGCGTATCCATCATCATCTGCTGGTGGCGGACACCACGCGTCGCGATAAAGTGTCACGTATCTACTCGCACCCGCAGTCGTTTGCCCAATGTCGCAAATGGTTGGATGCCCACTTTCCGCATGCCGAGCGCGTGCCGGTTGCCTCCAATGCCGAAGCCGCCAAACTGGTCAAGACCGAATGGCACAGTGCCGCGATTGCCGGCGACATGGCCGCCAAGCTTTACGGCCTGACCCTGTTGACGGAAAAGATCGAAGACCGCCCGGATAATTCCACGCGTTTCTTGATCATCGGTAATCAGGATGTGCCCCGCTCGGGTGACGACAAGACCTCCCTGGTCGTCGCCATGCGCAACCAGCCCGGTGCCCTGCATGACCTCCTTGAGCCCTTCCATCGCCATCAGATCGACCTGACGCGCCTGGAAACGCGGCCGTCGCGCAGCGGTGTCTGGAATTACGTCTTCTTCATCGACTTCAAGGGGCATCATGAAGATCCGCAGGTGGCGGCCATGCTCGAGGAAGTCAGGCTGCGGGCGGCCGAGGTCAAGGTGCTGGGTTCCTACCCTCAGGGTGTGCTGTGAGCCTGAAGGTAACCGAACCAAGGTTGTTGATTGTCGGCTTGGGCTTGATCGGCGGCTCCTTGGCTGCCGCCTTGCGTGAAGCGGGTTTCGGCCGCGAGGGCGCTCGCGGTGAAATCGTGGCCTGCGACCCGGATGCCGAGGAAATTGCCCGCGGTGTGGCCATGGGCTTGATCGATTCAGGCGATACCCGGCTCGGCCCCATGGTCAAGGATGCCTCCATGATCCTGTTGGCAGTCCCGGTATTGGCCATGGAAGGCGTGATGCGCGAACTGGCCGAGTACCTGGACAAGGCCGCGGCTGACGTGGTGATTACCGACGTGGGCAGCACCAAGGCGGCGATCCGGCAGGCCGCCGAGCGTGCTTTCGGCGGCCTGCCGAGCAATCTGGTGCTGGGCCATCCGATTGCCGGTTCGGAGAAAAGCGGCGTGGCCGCCTCCAATCCCCGGCTTTACCAAAACCACAAGGTCATCTTGACGCCCGCCGAGACCACGCGGCCCGATGCCGTGGCGCGGGTGCGTCGCCTGTGGGAAGCCTGTGGCGCCGAGGTTCTGGAAATGGCCGTAGAGCGTCACGATCAGGTGCTGGCACGCACCAGTCATTTGCCGCATTTGCTGGCGTTCTCGCTGGTGGATAGTCTGGCGCGCCAGGACGAGCGCCTGGAGATCTTTCGTTACGCGGCGGGTGGTTTTCGAGACTTTACCCGTATCGCCGGCAGTGACCCGGTAATGTGGCGCGACATTTTCGTCGCCAACCGCGAGGCGGTACTGGCCTCGCTGGACGATTTCGAAGCAGGGCTGGCACGGCTGCGCCAGGCGGTAGAGAGCTCGGATAGCGACGCCATGCTGGCGACGTTCGACCGGGCCAGCCACGCCCGGCATTATTTTGAATCGCTTTTGAACAAGACCAGTTATCAGGCGGAATACCACATGCAACCACAAGGCAAGCTGACCTATCGGGTAAGCCCCGGCGGGAATGCCCAGGGGCGTTTGCGCGTGCCCGGCGACAAGTCCATTTCACACCGCTCGATCATGCTCGGCGCTCTGGCCGAAGGTGTGACAGAGGTAAAAGGGTTTCTCGAAGGGGAGGACAGCCTGGCAACGCTTCAGGCATTTCGTGAGATGGGCGTGGCCATCGAAGGGCCGCACCAAGGCCGTGTGACTATCCATGGGGTGGGCATGCACGGTTTGAAAGCGCCTGCCGGCCCCTTGTATGTAGGTAACTCGGGTACCGCCATGCGCTTGTTTTCCGGCTTGTTGGCAGGCCAGGCATTCGATAGCGAGCTCACCGGTGACGACTCCCTGACCAAGCGGCCCATGAACCGTGTGGCCGATCCTTTGCGTCTGATGGGCGCCCGGATCGAAACCGCCGAGGGTGGGCGTCCGCCGCTCAAGATCAGTGGTGGCACCAAGCTTGAAGGCATTGAATACGCTATGCCCATGGCCAGTGCCCAGGTGAAATCCTGTCTGCTGCTGGCGGGGCTTTACGCTGAGGGCGAGACCCGAGTGCGCGAACCGGCGCCCACCCGGGATCACACCGAACGCATGCTCAATGGCTTCGGTTACCCCGTTTTGCGCCAAGGTGACACCTGCTGGCTTGAAGGCGGCAATAAACTGGTTGCCGGGCCGATCGATGTGCCTTCGGACATTTCCTCGGCCACCTTTTTCCTGGTCGCCGCGGCGATTACGCCGGGCTCGGATCTCCTTCTGGAACACGTGGGCATCAACCCGACACGTATCGGCGTGATCAATATTCTCAAGCTGATGGGTGCCGACCTGACCCTGGAGAATAGCCGTGAAGTGGGGGGGGAGCCGGTCGCCGAGATCCGTATTCGCTATGCACCGCTCAAGGGTATCGATATTCCGGTGGAGCAGGTGCCGCTGGCGATCGACGAATTTCCCGCCTTGTTCATCGCCGCTGCCAATGCCGCAGGCAGGACGCGTCTGCGCGGTGCCGAAGAGTTGCGCGTCAAGGAATCGGATCGAATTCAGGCCATGGCCGATGGCTTGGCGGTGCTGGGCGTTGAACACAGCGTGGTGAAAGACGGCATTGATATTGTCGGCAACGGGGCCTCGGGCCCCAGCTATGGCGGCGGACGTGTCGACAGTCTGGGTGATCACCGTATTGCGATGGCCTTTGCGATTGCGGCGCTGCGCGCCAGTGAGGATATCGTGATCGATGACTGTGCCAATGTCGCCACGTCATTTCCCGATTTCATCACGCTGGCAGGCCGGATAGGCCTGAACGTGACAGAAGAGAGGGTGACGGAAGAGAGGACGACGGAGAAAGCCGGGGAGGTTGGCCATGAGTGACGCCGTGCCCGTGCTGACTGTCGATGGCCCCGGGGGTGCCGGCAAAGGCACCATAAGCGGCCTGGTCGCCGAGCGGCTGGGTTGGCATCTGCTGGATAGCGGCGCCTTGTATCGTCTCACCGCCCAGGCGGCGGCCAAGCATGGTGTGGCGCTGGATGACGAACCCCAGCTTGCACGCCTGGCAGCTGAACTTGATGTGGCATTTCCGGTAGAAGAAGGGCGCCCCCTGGTGCTTCTGGAAGGCGAGGACGTCACCCGGGTGATTCGCCGGGAAACGGTCGGGGAGCGCGCCTCTCAAATAGCGGCGCTGCCCGAGGTCCGGCAAGCGTTGTTACAGCGTCAGCGAGATTTTCGGAAAGCCCCCGGCCTGGTGGCGGATGGTCGCGATATGGGAACGGTGGTGTTTCCCGAGGCCCCCTTGAAAATATTTCTTACCGCCAGTGCGCAAGAGCGTGCCCGGCGGCGACATCTTCAGTTGCAAAAAGCTGGAGTGGATGCTAGTCTTTCGAGTCTTTTAAAGGAGATTCAGGCGCGCGATGCACGCGACATGCAGCGCAGCGTGGCACCTCTCAAGCCGGCAGACGATGCCATTACGCTTGATACCACGCGCCTGAGTATACCGGAAGTGGTAGAACGGCTGACCGAACTGCTGGCCCAGCGTGGCATGGTACAAGGCACCTGATTCTCCCTTGCGGCGCCTTTGGTGAGATGTCATGACGTGGCAGGGCACTACTATCACATCATCCGTGAGCCCGGTCAGGTCGAACCAGCGTTAACATCCCCGAAGGCAGAGCACATAGGCCCGCACTTGCTGGTGGTGCGGAGAAGGCATTAATGCCTCAACAACGTTGATCACGTAGGAACACCATGAGCGAAAGCTTTGCTGAACTGTTTGAACAGTCTCTTAACGACATCAACATGGAGCCGGGCGCCATCGTTTTGGCCCAGGTTGTGGACATTGACGGCGATTGGGTTACTGTCAATGCCGGTCTGAAATCCGAAGGCCAGATCCCCGCTTCACAATTCCGCGATGAAAATGGCGAGCTGAACATTGCCATCGGTGACGAAGTGCACGTTGCGCTGGAAGCCGTGGAAGATGGCTTCGGCGAAACGCGTTTGTCACGCGAAAAGGCCAAGCGCGCCGAAGCGTGGAAGATCCTGGAAGCAGCCTTCGAGAAAGACGAAATCATCAAGGGCGTGATCAACGGCAAAGTCAAAGGTGGCTTTACTGTCGAGGTCGACTCTATTCGTGCTTTCCTGCCGGGCTCTCTGGTCGATGTGCGTCCGGTGCGCGACACGGCCCACCTGGAAAACAAAGAGCTCGATTTCAAGGTCATCAAGCTCGATCCCAAGCGTAATAACGTGGTGGTTTCGCGTCGCGCCGTTCTCGAAGCCGAGAACAGTGCAGAACGCGAAGCGCTGCTGGCGACGCTTCAGGAAGGTCAGCAGATCAAGGGTATCGTCAAGAACCTCACCGACTACGGCGCGTTCGTGGATCTGGGTGGCGTCGACGGCCTGCTGCACATCACCGATATGGCCTGGAAGCGCATCAAGCATCCGTCCGAAATCGTGGCTGTCGGCGACGAGATCAATGTCAAGGTGCTCAAGTTCGATCGTGAACGCAATCGCGTATCACTGGGCTTGAAGCAACTGGGCGAAGATCCGTGGGTCAACATCAAGGCACGTTATCCGGAAAGCACCAAGGTGCACGCCAAGGTCACCAATCTTACCGACTACGGCTGCTTTGCCGAGCTGGAAGAAGGTGTCGAAGGCCTGGTTCACGTCTCTGAAATGGACTGGACCAACAAGAACATCCATCCGTCGAAAGTCGTTCAAGTGGGCGATGACGTCGACGTCATGGTGCTGGATATCGACGAAGAGCGTCGTCGTATCTCCCTGGGCATCAAGCAGTGCACCGCTAATCCTTGGGAAACCTTCAACACCGAGTACAACAAGGGCGACCGTGTTTCCGGTACCATCAAGTCGATCACTGACTTCGGTATCTTCATCGGTCTGGAAGGCGGCATCGACGGTTTGGTTCACCTGTCCGACATCTCTTGGACGGAAACCGGTGAAGAAGCCGTGCGCCACTTCAAGAAGGGCGACGAAGCTGAAGCGGTTATCCTGTCTATCGACCCGGAGCGTGAGCGTATCTCCCTGGGTATCAAGCAGATGGACACAGACCCGGTTGCCGAATTCCTGGCAGTCAATGATAAAGGCAGTCTCGTGACTGGCCGTATCATTGAAGTTGATGCCAAGGAAGCGCAAGTGGAGCTGGCGACTGATGTCGTGGCGGTACTCAAGGCGTCTGAAATCAGCGCAGACCGTGTCGAAGACGCGCGTAATGTCCTGAACGAAGGCGACAGCGTTGAAGCTCGCATTGTCGGAGTGGATCGCAAGAACCGTCAGATCAATCTGTCTATCAAGGCCAAAGAGCAGGATGACACGCGACAGAATCTGAAGAAGGTTCGCGATCAAGAGCCGGAAACGGGTGGTGGTCCGACCACCATCGGTGAGTTGATCAAGCAGCAGATGGGCCAAGACTGATTGGTTTGATTCGCCGCTGAGTCACGTGCTGTAGAAGCGCCGCCTGAAAAGGCGGCGCTTTTTTGATGGGGTCTTTTAACTGGATTCTTATGGATTTTTTCTGGATTAGCAGCAAGATATCTAAATTTAACGAAGAAACGTGTTCTGATCTCTGCATCCTTCCATTGTATTTAAATAATCTATCGTCAAGTAAGAGAAAAGCTTTTAACGATTTTTAATCTTAAAAGTTCATAAAAAATTAACTAGCCTGTTGTCTATTGAAGCAATTGCAGGAATAATAACACCGTATTCTCCGAGCTAAAGCGTGTTTCTGAGTTTCTTGGCGGGTAGATGGCCGCCATTTCTATCTTCCGGCCACTAGCTGCTGACTTATAAGCCCTGCCCTATTTTTATCCAACTAAGGAACATTCCATGTCACTTCTCAATGAATATATCCAAAAAGAACAGCAACTAAAGCAGTTGCAGGAAGAGCTTCAGCGCCTGGAAGGCGATCAACGTCTGAAAGGCGAGCTCGAATTTAAAGAGCGTCTCGAAGCGCTAATGGACGAATTCGAGAAAAGTGCCGCTGACGTTATTGCGTTGCTGGACCCCAGCACTGATCGTGCCGCTACCAAAGCGACTGGCGCTCCAGCCACTGGTCGGCGTAAGCGTCGTCTGAAGATTTACAAGAATCCTCATACCGGTGAGATAATTGAAACTCGCGGTGGAAATCACAAGGGGCTGCGCAGCTGGAAGGATCAATACGGTGATGAGACCGTGGAATCCTGGTTGGTCCGTATGGAAGACTGATAGCTGCTCTAATCGAACACCCTTGCCAGTAAGGGTGTCGGCACAGTGGCTTGTTTGAAAAATCCGTATTGTAGATTCATGTTTAGAGGTTCAGGCACTTTGGCGCATTCAGTCAATGCCTTCTAATTTGTGTTCTTCCACCAGGGGGATTCTTAACTCAAGGTGGTCCGGATACCAAAGAATCTGAGGTGGCTCCCCGCTGATTTGAAGAGGAGTCACCTTGCCCAGCACTAACTGGTAAAGCACTTGATTAAGAACATGATGAAAATGCTCTGTCTTCTGATAAACCGTTTTTGCGTAGTAATGTGAACCCAGGTCAAGACGTCGATAAGGTATGGGCAAGGCCATATCGGAAGCTGTTTGGTCGCTGTTCAAGTACAGCCCGACATCTGTACGTGCAGCGGGGGTAGGGTAAGCATTACCCATTAAACCTTCCAGTTCGCCAACCTTGGCGGCCAGTGCATCCGGTAGCGCCACAATCGGTGTGGCAGAGGCCAGGCGAGAGGTGAGGCTCTCCAGATTGTCCGCATGTCGGGCGCTATTGCCGAGCCCTTCTATTTGCTCCAGGGGTTGATAGAGACGCATCATGACCGTTTGCCTTGCCGCGGACTTTTCAATTGAAGTGATACAATCGACCGGAGGTGTGTAGCCGATCGACGTGGCGGGGGCGTAAAGCTCCTGGCTCAAGTTGCGTCGTAGAGCATGGCGGAAATTGCGAGGACTTACGCCATGCTGGCGCTGAAATGCCCGGGAAAAGGAAGAATGATTGGAGTAGCCGCAATAATGTGCAATCTGCGCTATATTTTTCAGGGTAAAGGCCAGCAGAACGGTAGCACGTTCAAGACGGCGTTTTTCCCGATAGGCATTAGGTGATGTATGAAAGCATTGCCGAAATTGACGGCGTACCTGTGAGGGAGAATACCCTAGATGTTCCGCCAAGGCTTCAATCCCCAGTGGCTTATCCAGGTTCTCTTGCAGCCAGATTTCAGCTCTTACCATGGCATTGAACATTATCTAGCCTTCTGTGCTGAGTTATGCAGGCGAGGTGTGGCACAAGCCTGCAGGCACCTTCCCGGTGCCATTGATGCAATTGCGTAGCTAGGTCTCATCCAATGATGCGGTAGATGAGCTCGGCGTATTTTTCGTCAATTCATGTAGCGTTTTTGTTGTGAACCTGCTTGCAAGCGGTTAAAAAAAACGGTTTCCTACTTCAAGCAAAAAAAGATGCTGCCTTTATGCTGATAATAAAGCATGAAGGCAAGTTTAATTAGGCTGTATAAGCGTTTGGGCACAGTTTTGTTTTAATGGTCTTACGATAGGGTGTTAATTGGACGTCAATGAAATATCAAAAAGCCCACAAAGTGTTGGATGAGCGCGACAAGCTGCGCCGGTTTCGCGAACTCGATGATGCGTTCGGAGAAGCGCTGCGCCAGCTCGACGACCCCAATAATTCGTTTAATATCCCGACCGGCCCCCCAGTGAGATCGCTCCAGACGTTGGAGGATGACGATAAAGAGCTAGAGGTCGAGAAGCGCCAAGCGCAACGCGAAGAGCAGTTTCAGCAGCGCCTGGAGGCCTTGATGAGCGAATATCAACAGTCCGGAGAAAGCGTCAAGCAGTTGCTTGATACGCTGCTGCGTTTCGGCCTATGCAAATGAAGGGCTAAATGCTTGGTTGCCGGTAACGATAAGCACGTAGGCTGGGAAGGAAGGCATCGTCTTCGAGTTTTTCGTCACGACGACGGGCGCGGGTGCGCTGGCTGGGTGGGTGGGCCGGAGGAATGTTGTAATCCGGCAGGCGTTGTTCCGGTGCAGGCACAAACAAGGGAAGTGCGACATTGAGTGCCCGGCGGGTATGACCGTCTTCCAGAGGCTCCACATAGAACAGGTTGGCCCGCATCAAGGGTGCCTGGGCCTGTACCTGGGCGAGTATTTCCTGGCTGGGTAATCCTGCAAGCTTACGCAACTGGATCTGCACATGAGCGGCTTGCGTGTCCAGCTGAAGCAGCTTTGCCTCTGCCTCTTGAACGCTCAAGCGCTTGATCGAGCGTCCGCTGGAATACCAGGCGAGCCTTACGCGGGCGACCGGCGCCTGAGCCACCGGCAACTGTCTCCAGCATTGCTTGAGATGCAGCTTGGCAAGCCCACCGCGACGCAGCAGGCTATTAACCTGCGGATGGCGCTGGGGTAACAGTGCCTTCGCTTCACTCAAGGCGTGCGGTGTGGTTTGTTTGATGCGCTGCAAGAGGTCGCTGATTCTGGCCTTGGCCTGGTTGGCCTTGACGACTTCCTCGATCAATGGCGCATCGGCAGCAATCAAGCCAATGTAATTGCGCGTCTCCCTGCCATCCTGGCCTTCTTCATGCCACATGTCCATCAATGCCTGCCTGAGCCAGGCGGCATCCGCGACGGGTTCGGCAAAGGCCCAGGCGGGGCAGTCACTGCGCTCGAAGGTGATTACCACCTGTTCCAGCTGCGCGAGTAACGTATCAAACGCCGCTTCCAATTCGGCCAGAAGGCGGTAGCTGGCGGGAGGCATCTCGGGCATGGTCGCGGCGTCTCGATCGGTCAGTAGGCTCAGGGAGCGGGTATCCGGATTCTAGGGGTCGATTCAGGACAGGGGGGCATCGCGGTCAGCCTGAGCCAGCAGTGTCTCGATATCCGCTTCATCCATGGCCGATTCGCCATGGATGCGGTGAGACTCTTCTGCCCAGGCACCCAGATCCAGCAGCTGGCAACGCTTGCTGCAAAAGGGCCGGTAGAGACTTTGCGCCTGCCAGGCAACCTTGTTACCACATTGGGGACAGGCGACTTCAAAGGGTGTGTCGTTGGCGGGAATGGACATCTAGACTCCGGTGAAAAACAGGCAAGTGAAATAATTCAGGGCTGGGACAGCTCTCGGTAGCGTCGGTCGAGCTGAGCGACCTGCTCACGCATTTCAGCCTCACTGCGACTATTGTCGATCACATCGTCGGCTCTGGAAAGACGTTCCTGGCGAGATAGTTGTACGGCAAGAATCGCCCGGACCTGAGATTCACTGACATCATCGCGCGCCTGGGTGCGTTGAAGCTGTAGCGCCTCGGGGACATCGACCACCACGCAGCGATCCACCAGGGCATCCTGGCCGGATTCGAACAACAAGGGCGAGACCAGCATCACGTAGGCTGGCTGGGAGGCTTGAAGCCTCGCCAGGTGCTCAAGCAAGCGCTCGCGTACCCGGGGATGGGTGACCGACTCGAGCCACAGACGCTGCTCGGGGTCGTTGAAGATGATGTCGCGTAGTTTACGCCGATCGAGGCTGCCATTCTCTTGGAGCACGGAAGTCCCGAAACGTTCGGCAATTGCTTCGAGGGCCGGCTCTCCCGGTTGAACCACTTCTCGGGCGACGTCATCGGCATCCACCCAGGGGACGCCCAGCGATTCAAAGGCGCGCACCACGGTGGACTTTCCCGAGGCGATACCGCCGGTCAGACCGATAATCATCGAGCGCTCCTGTCGGTTCTTATCAGCAGTTTTCAATACAGTACCCCTGCATAAACGGCCATCAACTCTTCACCGACCAGCAAGGCCACCCAGCCGGACAATGCCAGGTAGGGGCCGAAGGGCATGGGTGCACCGCGCAAGCGCGGCAAGGCCAGCTGGACGATGATGCCAATGATAGCGCCCAGGCCCGCCGAGAGCACCAGAATCAGCGGCAGGTAGGACCAGCCCAGCCAGGCCCCCAGTGCCGCGAGTAATTTGAAGTCGCCATAGCCCATCCCTTCCTTGCCGGTCGCCAGCTTGAACAGCCAGAAGAAGCTCCACAGCGCTAGATAGCCCGCCATGGCACCGATCACCGCCGAGGTCAGCATGAAAGGCTGAAAGCTTAACTGGTAGATGAACCCGGCCCAGAGCAGGGGCAGGGTGAGAATATCCGGCAGCAGCTGAGTGCGAAAATCGATGACGGCCAGCACCAGCAGCGTCATGCAGGCGGCATAGATAAACCCGCTTTCAAGCGTCACGCCGTGCAGCGCCACCACGGCAATCGCCAGGATGGTGCCGGCCAGCTCGACCAGCGGATACTGGATGCTGATGGGGGTGTCGCAGTGGGCACAGCGCCCGCGGCGTTTCAGCCAGCCCAGCAGGGGGATATTGTCGTGCCAGGCGATGGGGGCTTCACAGCCCGGGCACATGGATGCCGGCGTCGCCAGGTTGAAGGTGGCCTGGGGCTCCTCCTCCAGGGCCAGGGCGTCACGCGCCTCGGCGCGCCAGGCTTGCATCAGCATGACCGGCAGGCGGGTTATCACCACATTCAGAAAGCTGCCGAAACACAGCCCCAGTACGCCCACCAGGGGCCACAAGATAAGCGAAGGGTAATCCATCCATATGCCTTTTATGAAAAAATTCAATAGTGACGCTTACATCACCGAGCCCATCTCGAAGATCGGCAGGTACATCGCCACCACGACGCCACCCACCAATACGCCCAGCACCACGATGATGATGGGTTCCATCAAGGAAGTCAGGGCATCGACCTTGTTGTCGACTTCTTCTTCGTAGTAATCCGCCACCCGGTTGAGCATCGCGTCCAGCGAACCGGCTTCTTCGCCGATACTCACCATCTGTACTGCCAGCGCAGGGAATTGATTGGTCATGCGCATGGAAAAATGCAGTTGCTGGCCGGTCGCCACGTCACTGCGTATCTGCTGAACCGCCCGCTCATACACCTTGTTGCCGGTCGCCCCTGCCGAGGTATCCAGGCCTTCCACCAAGGGCACACCGGCGGCAAAGGTGGTCGCCAGGGTACGCGAAAAGCGCGCAACCGCCGACTTGTCCAGTATATCGCCGACCACCGGCAGGTGCAGCAACAGCGCGTCCATTTGGTACGCCAGCCTGGGGGAGCGTTTGACCCCTTCGCGCAGCAGCATGATAAAGGCGAACAGCGCGCCGAAGGCATGCAGCCAATAGGCTTGGGCCATCTCGGACAGGTTGACCGTCATTTGCGTCAAGGCCGGCAACTCCGCCCCGAAACTGTTGAACATGCTTTCGAATTGCGGCACCACCTTGATCAACAGCAGCAGGGTCACGCCCATGCCAACGCACATCACGGCCGCGGGGTACCAGAGCGCTTTCTTGACCCTGGCCTTGAGCGACTCGACCTTTTCCTTGTAGATGGCCACCCGGTCGAGCATCTTGTCCAGGGCGCCGGCTTGTTCGCCGGCCTCGACCAGGTTGACGAACAAGCGGTCGAACTGTTTCGGATGACGGCGCAAGGCATCCGAAAAACTCGACCCGCCGGAAACCTCGCTCATCATCTGCTGCACCAAGGAGGCCATGGCGGGCTTTTTCAAGCTCTGCGCCACCACTTCAAAGGCCTGCAGCAACGGAATACCCGACCGAATCATGGTGGCCATCTGGCGGGCGAACACCATCACATCCTTGGGATTGATGCTCCCACCCCCTCCCAGGCTACCTTTCTTGCGTAGCTTGCGTACCGCGATGTGCTGGCTCTTGAGTTCGGCACTGACTTCCGCCTTGCTGCGCCCGACCATTTCGCCGCTGATAGTGCGATTGGTCGGCCCCATGCCCGACCACTTCCAACGATACAGCTTGATGGGTGCCGTGCGTTTGCGTTTGGCCATGTGGGTTACTCCTTGCTGACCCGGTTGACTTCTTCCAGGCTGGTGATGCCCTGCATGACCTTCAACAGCCCGCTGCGGTGCAGGCTGGGGTAGCCTTCCTGGCGCGCCTGGACGTCGATCTCAAAGGAATTGGCATCGCGCATGACCAGTTGGCGCATGCTGTCGGTGATCGGCACGACTTCGTAAATCCCCACGCGGCCCTTGTAGCCTTGGGTGCAGTGCTTGCAGCCCACCGGCTTGTAGATGGTGGCACTGGTGATTTCTTCCGGGGTAAAGCCCTGTTTTTCCAAGGCTTCATGGGGGATTTCAACCGCCTCCTTGCAGTGCTTGCACAGCTTGCGAGCCAGGCGCTGGGCGATGATCAGGCTCACGGCGCTGGCGATATTGAAGGAGGAAACCCCCATGTTGGCCAGGCGGGTCAGGGTTTCCGCGGCCGAATTGGTGTGGACGGTGGAAAGTACCAAATGGCCGGTCTGGGCCGCCTTGACCGCGATTTCGGCGGTCTCGAGATCGCGAATTTCCCCCACCATGACCACGTCCGGGTCCTGGCGTAGAAAGGCGCGCAGGGCGCTGGCGAAATCCAGCCCGATCTTGGGCAGCACATTGACCTGGTTGACCCCGGTCACCTTGATTTCCACCGGGTCTTCCGCGGTACAGATGTTGCGTTCTATCTGGTTGAGAATATTGATGCCGGTATACAGCGAAACGGTCTTGCCGCTCCCCGTGGGGCCGGTGACCAGAATCATGCCCTGGGGTTGTTTGAGCGCGGTTTCGTAATAGCCGCGCTGGGCATCGCTAAACCCCAGTTGCTCGATACCCAGCTGAGCGGCAGCGGGGTCGAGAATCCGCAGTACCAGCTTTTCGCCATACACCGTGGGCAGCGAATTGACGCGAAAGTCCAGCGAGCGGGTGCGCGAAAGCTTGAGCTTGATCGCGCCATCCTGGGGCAGGCGGCGTTCGGAAATATCCAGCCGCGCCATGATCTTCAGGCGTGCCGCAATCCGGTTGCGCATGCCGAACGGCGGCCGGGCGACTTCGAGCAATATGCCGTCTACCCGAAAGCGCACCCGGCAATAGGTCTCGTAGGGCTCGAAATGAATGTCCGAGGCACCCCGGCGGATGGCGTCCAGCAGAACCTTGTTGACGAACTTGACGATGGGGGCGTCATCGTTGTCCTGCTGGGCGTCTTCCAGGGGCACTTCATTGTCCAGGGCATCCTGTACCACGTCCAACGCGCCGATGGCGTCGTCCACGCCTTCCAGGTCGTTGAACATGTTGCGTTCATTCTGCGCCAGGTAGCTTTCCAGGACCGTGGCCAACTGGTCCACCGGCGCCAGCACGCCTTCCACACTCAGGCCGGTGGCGAACTGCAGTTCATCCAGGTGGGTCAGGGTGGCCGGGTAGGGCACCGCCACGGTCAGGCGGTGCCCATGGCGCGCCAGCGGCAACGCATTCAGGTGCTGCAGTACCTTGGTGGGATAATCCGCCGCGGGGGGCAGGGCATCCAGGCGCAGGGCATTCAGGTCGATGACCGGCAGGCCGTACTCCCAGCCTGCCGCCACCGCCGCCGCCGCAGGGTCTACTTTTCCACTTTCGATCAGGTACTGCAGCAGGGAAATATCCTGCGCAAGGGCAGTGGCTTCGGCTGTCGCGGCCTGGGCATCGGTGAGCAGCTCATGCTTGACCAGGCGCTGGGCAATGCCGCGCAACCCACCGCGCGCCGCGGCATGGCTGAGAGTGGATTCGTAGGTAGGATGGCTCATTCGGCACCTTGAAACACTTAAGCGTTTTTGTAGGCACCTTGTACCATACTCCTGATCCTATCGACACGGCATGCGTGGTTTCCTGGCCTTGCAAAGGCTGGGCAGCGTCAGTCGATAACTTGAAGTTAGGCGTAAGAAAATTGCTTGAGAATTAACTAAGCGTAAGCTATTGTAATTATCACCGATCTAACGTTGCATAGCCCATGCAGCCTTGATTTATTTCCCTCGCTCCAGGAGCTTTGCCATGCGCAACACCCAAACCAGAAAAATTCAAAACAGCCGCCAGGGCGGTTTCACCCTGATCGAGCTGATGGTCGTGATTGCGATTATCGGTGTGCTGGCGTCCATCGCCATTCCGCAGTATCAGAATTACATAGCAAGAGCACAGTTTTCTGAAGCCCATTCATTGATGGGTGGTGCAAAAGTGGCTGTAGAAGAGGCTCTTTATAGCGGACGAGATCTTGACGCTGATGATCTCAGAGTCACGGGTGAATATGGGTCAATAGCAACTGATCCTGCGATAATTACCTATCCTACTGATGGAACTGCCCCTTCAGCTTCCATGATTTACACCTTTGGTGATGATGGTGTTGAAAAATCTGGCGAGACTTTAGATACTGTTGTAGTTGGCACTGCGACTTATAATTATACCGTAGATGGTGGCTGGGAATGCGTGTCAGCGGTAAACCCAGATGCAGCTGTAAGAAGTTGTGAAAACACAGCTCCATAATAAATAGCCTTGTTGTATGGTTAGCTGGAATAATAAAAGGGCCTACGGGTCCTTTTTTATTTCCTTACTCCCTGCACAATAGCGGCTTACACTCAATGCTCTAGCAACGCTCAAGGAGCCCGTGATGAAAATTAAAACCGTCTGGATGAGTGGATTAGTGTTTTGCGCCCTGGTGCTGAGTGCCGCCGTCACTGCTCAGCCGCCGGAACACGCCCAGGCTAACGGGGCGCGTGACAAGGGCAAGGCTGATTCACGTCATGATCGTCATGATCGTTATGAAAAAGGCCAGTCTGAATCGCGTTCTTCCGAGCGCTATTACTCCGAGCCCCGCTATTCAATTGAACAAAGCCTCCCCTATATCGATGAACGCCAAGTGCGCCGTGTGTTGCAGCGCCACGATATTCACCGTATGGACAGCTTGCCCCCGGGGATTCGCAAGAATCTCGAACGTGGCAAGCCGCTGCCTCCGGGTATCGCCAAGCGCTTTGATGGCAGGGTAGCGGAAGAGTTGCCGCAGTATCCCGGCTACGAATGGGAGCGCGTCGGCACCGATGTGATCCTGATCGATGCCGCGACGCGGGTGGTGGTGGATATTCTCGCCAACGTCTTGCGCTGAAACGAGACTCTCAAACGGAGCTATTCAAGAAGAACTATCGGACTCCTTCTGCCAGGAAGTCGTCCAGAAATACCATGAAGGCGTCCCAGGAGCGATGGTCGGCGCGTTCGTGATAGGCGTCGCTGCCGAAGACGCTGAAGGCGTGCGGCGCCCCTGAGTAGACGCCGATCTCGTAGGTCACCTCCGCCGCTTCCAGTTCATTGGCCAGCTGTGCCACGTCCTGCATGCTTATCATGCTGTCGGCGCCGCCATGCGCAATCAGGATTGGCGGGGTGTCGCTGGCGTATTGCTGGCCTTCTGGGGTATCCAGCCCGCCGTGAAAACTGGCGTAGCCCTGAATGTCCTCGGCTTCCCCCCAGCGGGCAAATTCCAGCGCGGCGGCGCCGCCAAAGCAATAGCCGATCACCACCGTTTCTTCACTTGCACCCTGGGCACGGGCCTCTTCAAGCCCGGCGAGGATCAGCTGGCGCATGCGCTCGCGGTCCTCGTACAGGCGGTTGGTGGCTGCCTGCTTGTCTTCCAGGGCTTCGGGGCGGTTGCCCTGGCCGAAAAGATCCAGCGCAAAGGCATCAAAGCCATGTTCGGCAAGCATGTCGGCACGCAGGCGCTCGTAATCGTCGAGCCCGTCCCAGTCGTGAATGATCAGCACAGTGCCGCGGGAATCACCGTCCGCCGGGGCGAAATAGCCGGCGAACGTCTCATCCTCGACGCTATAAGTGGTGTCTTCTCGGATCAGTTCATATGCCTGGGCGGTGCCTGCCAGCAAGATCGCGGCGGCGAGAGGCGTGAAGAGTAGACGTGTGCTGTTCATGAGTATCTCCAGAAGTAGGGCTAATTCACCAAATCCGCTTGTATTTACGGCGCGAGCCGCCCGATGGGTCAATCTCATTTGAGATTGGGACAGAAAAGTGCCCCTTGCAAGTATTTGCAAGGGGCACCGGCGTGGGGCAAGCTTGGGTTTTTTGCCACGGAATCTGCGATGTCAGCATCACCCCCCGCGCTGGAAAGCAACAACCGTGAACGACTCGAGCAGCGTATTCTGGCGTCTGCCGAACGGGTATTCGCGCGCCACGGTTACCGGGGCGCCAGCCTTCAGGCTATCGCCGATGCCGTTGGGCTACCCAAGGCCAATGTGCTGTATTACATGGGCAGCAAGCAGGCCTTATATGTGCGGCTGTTGAATCGCATGATGAAGCGCTGGAACGCGGTGCTTGAGGATATCACCCCGGAAAGTGACCCCGGCGAGGTGTTGAGCCACTTCATTCGCACCAAGATGGTGCTCGGGCAGCGTTACCCGGAAGGCTCGAAACTGTTTGCCGCGGAAATTCTCGGCGGCGCGCCCTTTCTACAAGACTACCTGAGCGGCGAGCTGAGAGACTGGGTGGAGACCCGCGCCGCCATCATTCGCCAGTGGGCCGAGCGCGGCAAGATGGATGCGGTGGAGCCGCGCTGGCTGATTTTCCTGATCTGGTCGGCCACTCAGCACTACACCGATTACAGCGCTCAAGTGCTGGGGATCACCGGTCGCCGCGCGCTATCCCAGCAGGATATCGACGAGATCACCGGCTTTCTGGTCCAGGTGATTCTCAAGGGCTGCGGGATCACGCCGCCGTCTGGTCAGGCCTTGGAGACGCCTTCGGCAAGGCCAGGCTGATCAGCAGCGTGGCCACGAGCATGGCGCTGGACACCCAGAGCGTGGCGCCAAGCCCGGCGCTCATGTAGAGCCAGCCGGAGAGCAGGGTACCCATCAGGCGGCCCATGGCGTTGGCCATGTAATAAAAGCCGACATCCAGCGAGACGCCGTCGCTGCGCGCCAGTTTGACGATCAGAAAGCTATGCAGGCTGGAATTGACCGCAAACAGCGCCCCGAACAGCAGCAGCCCGCCCAGCAGCACCGGCCGGGGTTGCCACTCAAGGCCCAGCGCGATCAGCGCCGGAATCAGCGCAAGTGCCGCGACCCAGCCTATCGCCGCGCCGCGCCCGGCATATCGGCCGGTAATACGCGGGGCCAGGGCTTGCACCGCCCCGTAACCGATGACCCAGAGCGCCAGAAAGCCGCCCACCTGCCAGTGCTCCCAGCCGAACTGCGTGGCCAGAAACACCGGCAGGGCGACCACGAACCACACATCCCGGGCGCCGAACAGAAACATCCGCGCGGCAGAAAGAATGTTGATGGCACGGCTCTTGGAAAGTATCTCGCGAAATTTCGGCTTGGCCTTGGCACGCCCCAGATCGCCCTTGAGCTTGCTCAGGGAAAGCCCGAGCACCAGGACGAGCATGGCCGCCATGAGCGCAATCGCGCCTTGAAACCCCACCAGGGTGAGCAGCAAGCCCCCCATGAAGAAGCCCACGCCTTTCAGGGCGTTCTTCGAACCGGTGAGCACGGCAATCCAGCGATACAGCGCCTGATGGCCCCCTTCGCCTTGCGGCACCAAGGTCTTGATCGCGCTCTTGGCACTCATCTTGTTGAGATCCTTGGCGATCCCCGAAAGCGCCTGGGCGGCCATTACCCAGGCCACCGTGAGCCAGGCTGCCGGTACCAGCAGCATGGCCAGGGCCAGGATCTGCATGCCCAGCCCCAGGTTCATGGTGCGGTTGAGCCCCAGCCGCGCGCCCAGCCAACCGCCCACCAGGTTGGTCACCACCCCGAAAAACTCGTAGAACACAAACAGCAGCGCCACTTCCAGCGCCGAATAGCCCAAGCCGTAGAAATACAGCACCACCAGCATGCGCAGGGCGCCATCGGTGAGCGTGAAGGCCCAGTAATTGCCGGTGACCACCAGGTATTGGCGGACTTCCGCGGGCAGGTCGGCGAGACGTGCGCTGATCGGTCCCTTCATCCGCTCAGGCCCACCTTGACCGCCAGTTCCATGGTGCGACAGGCGTAGCCGTATTCGTTGTCATACCAGGCGTAAAGCTTGACCTGGGTGCCGGCCACCACCATGGTCGAGAGAGCATCGATGATCGAGCTGCGTGCATCGGAGCGGTAATCGATCGAGACCAGCGGGCGCTCTTCATAACCCAGAATGCCGCGAAGCTCACCCTCGGCGGCCTCTTTGAGCAGTGCATTGACTTCCTCTGCGCTGGTTTCGCGTTTGACTTCAAATACCATATCGGTCAGTGAGGCATTGGCCAGAGGGACGCGCACGGCATGCCCGTTGAGCTTGCCTTCAAGCTCGGGGAAGATGGCGGTGATCGCCTTGGCCGACCCGGTGGTGGTGGGAATCAGGCTCATGCCGCAGGCCCGGGCACGGCGCAAGTCCTTGTGCGGCGCATCGAGGATGGTCTGGGTATTGGTGATGTCATGAATGGTGGTCATGGAGCCGTGGCGAATGCCGAGTTTTTCGTGGATCACCTTGACCACCGGCGCCAGGCAGTTGGTGGTGCAGCTGGCGGCGGTGACAATAGGGTGCTGCTGGGGGTCGAATAGATGATCGTTCACCCCCATCACCACATTGAGCACGTTGGCTTCCTTCACCGGCGCGCTGACCACCACCCGTTTTACCCCTTGATTCAGGTAGGCTTGCAGCTTGTCGGTGGTCTTCATCTTGCCGGAGGCTTCGATTACCACATCGCACCGCGACCAGTCGGTCTCGGCAATCTCGCGGTTGCCGCTGAAGGCAATGCGCTTGCCGGCCACGTTCAGGGCGCTTTCGCTTGCCGTGATATCATCGCCGCCGCCGGTCCAGTGGCCGTGTACCGAGTCGAACTGCAGCAGATGGGCGAAGGTCGCGGCATCGCCACCGGGATCGTTGATCTGAACGAAGTCGATATCCGGGTGGTTCCAGCCGGCGCGAAGCACCAGCCGCCCAATGCGCCCAAAACCATTGATACCGATATTGATTGCCATGCCTGGCTCCTTGTCGTCGGGATGATGAAACTATATATGGTATAGCGTATATGTGTAGAGGTGACATTATGATGACAGCTTCATGATCGATGAATTGCCAGCCACCGAGCTACCTATCGAGTCGCGCCTTGAGGCCGTCTGTGACGCCCTGGCCCGGCACAACCGTGCCTTGCTGGTGGCGCAACCCGGCGCGGGCAAGACCACCCGAGTGCCGCTGGCGCTATTGCAGCAACCCTGGTGCCAGGGTAGCAAGCTCCTGCTGCTGGAACCACGCCGGGTGGCCGCGCGCCTGGCCGCAGGCTTCATGGCCGACATGCTCGGGGAAACGCTCGGCGAAACCGTGGGCTATCGCATGCGCGGGGAAAGCCGGGTGGGGCCGAACACCCGCCTGGAGGTGGTCACCCAGGGCGTGCTGACGCGCGTGCTGCAGGACGATCCCATGCTCGAAGGTGTGGCGGGTATCCTGTTCGATGAGTTCCACGAGCGCAGCCTGGACGCGGACCTGGGCCTGGCGTTGACGCTCGATGTGCAGCAAGGCCTGCGCGAGGATCTGCGCCTGCTGGTGATGTCGGCGACCCTGGATGTCGAGGCGCTCCGCCAGGTGCTGGGGGCGGATACCCCACTGATCGACTGCCCGGGGCGCCAGTACCCGGTGAGCACGCATTACCGCCCGCTGAATCAGCGCAAGGAGCTAGCCGCCCAACAAGCGGAAGTGGTGGAGGAAGCCCTGGCCACCAGCGGGGGTGATGTGCTGGTGATTCTGCCGGGCGTTGCGGAAATCCATCGTCTGGAGCGTGAACTTCAGCGCCGCCAGCCTGAGGTGCCACTCAAGCCGCTGCACGGGCGTTTGCCCTTGAGTGAACAGCGAGACGCCCTGATGCCGGTGGTTGGGCAACGGGTGGTGCTGGCCACGGCGATTGCCGAGTCCAGCGTGACGGTAAACGGGGTGAAAGCGGTGGTCGATGCGGGCCTTGAACGAGTGCCGGTATTCCAGGCGCGTAGCGGGCTTACACGCCTGGAAACGCGCCGGGTCAATCGCGCCAGTGCCGACCAGCGCCGAGGGCGTGCCGGTCGCCAGGGCTCGGGGTGGTGCTTTCGGCTGTGGGCGGAAGAGCAGCCCTTGGTGGCCCACGCCGAGCCGGAAATGCGCCAGAGCGATCTTGCCCCGCTGGCATTCGAGCTGGCGCGCTGGGGCGTTGCGCAGCCCGAGCAGCTCAGTTGGGTAACGCCGCCCGCCAAGGGGGTGTTGGAGGCCGGGCGCGACTTGCTCAAGCGCCTGGGAGTGCTCGATGACAAGCATCAGCTTACCCAATTGGGTCGCCGGTGCGCCCGCTGGCCGGTGCATCCGCGGCTGGCGGTAATGCTGGAGCGGGCAGGGCAGTTCGATGCCCAACCCCTGGCCTGCGCCCTGGCTGCCTTGCTGGAAGGCGGTGACCGGCAGCGCGAACCCGATCTGGCGAAGGCAGTGCAACAACGCCTGAACGAGCTGCGGGACTATCAATGGCAAAGTGACTATCGCCAATGGCAGCGTGACGCCAAGCGCCTGGCCAGGCTGGCAGGCTGTGCGCTTGAAGTGACGAATGTCACGGCGATGGGGGCGCTGTTGGCACTGGCCTACCCCGAGCGCATCGCCCAGCGCCTCGAGCCGGGGCGTTTTCGCCTGGCCGGTGGCGGCTTGGCGAGCTTGGCGGTGGAGCATCCGCTGGCGCATGCCGCTTTTCTGGTGGCGGTGGAGCTGGACGGCGACCCCAGCCAGGCCCGTATCTTCAAGGCTGCAGCGCTTGAGCAGCAACGCCTGGAAGCGTTGTATCCCGAAGCGCGCCACTGGCAAACCCGGCTGGAATGGTCAGCTACCCAGGGGCGTTTGCTCGGCGAGGAAGTTCAGGCCTTGGGGGCGGTGATCCTGGCGCGTCGGCCGCTAAGCAAGCTGCCTGCGGAGGCGATACGCAGTGCATTGCTCGAAGCACTGCGGCGGCGTGGCACCCTGGTGCTGGATGAAAGGAGCCAGCAGCTGCTGGGCCGTATGGCGCTGTTGCGCCGCGAGCAGGGCGACCAATGGCCGGACTGGTCGCAGGCGGCGCTGCTTGAAACGCTGGAAGACTGGCTGAGCCCGAGGCTTGACGGCATCAGCCGGCTGGACGCTGTGGACCGGCTGCCATTGGCAACCTTTCTTCTGGAAAGCTTGCCCTGGTCGCTTCGCACCCGGATGGAGGAGCTGGTTCCCGACCGTTTGGCGGTGCCCAGCGGCTCCCAGGTTCGCCTCGATTACACAGCTTGTTCGGAAGGCAATGATCCGGTGTTGGCGGTCAAGCTGCAGGAGGTGTTCGGCTGGCAGTCATCGCCTTGCGTGGTGCAGGGCCGGGTGGGGGTGGTGTTGCACCTGTTATCCCCCGCCCGGCGACCGCTGCAAGTGACTCGGGATTTGGCCAGCTTCTGGTCCAATGGCTACGTGGAAGTGCGCAAGGAAATGCGCGGCCGCTACCCCAAGCATCCCTGGCCGGCAGATCCGCTCAACGCTCCGGCCAGTGCCCGGACCAAGCGCCGTTCATGAGCTTTCATGAGCGGTAGTTTCATCGTGCTGCTGCCTGGGTGAAGACTCGCTGCCGACCAGATTCCAGTGGCGCAGCACCCATTTCTCAAACTCGACAATCAGGAAAAGCGCCAGGCCGGCAGCAACGATGATCGCCCAATGGAAAAGGCTGATGGCCTCGCTTTCGAAAATCACCTGCATGAAGGGCAGATAGGTCCAGCCAAGCTGGATGGCCACCACCAACCCGATGGCGATCCACACCGGGCGGCTACCGAAGAGTCCGGCGATGCTCAGGGAATTATTGATTAGGAAGCGGCTGTTGAGCAGGTAGACGATTTCCCCGACTACCAGCATGTTCACCGCCCCGGAACGCGCCAATTCAACACTGTTGCCCTGGCCATGATAAAGCCAGAAGAACATGCCGAAGACCGCAGCCACCAGCAGCAAGGAGACAAAGATCACCCGCCATAGCATGAAAAGATTAAGCAAGGGGGCATCCGGGTTGCGCGGCTCACGGCGCATCACATTGGCTTCGGCTGCCTCGAATACCAGGGCCATGCCCAAGGTGACGGCGGTGACCATGTTGACCCACAGGATCTGGAGCCCGGTTATCGGCAGCATCAGCCCCCCGAGCATGGAAATCAGCACACCGAGGCTTTCCGCCCCATTGGTCGGGAGCAGGAAAGTGATGGTCTTGCGAATATTGTCGTAGACCTTGCGGCCTTCCTCGATGGCATTGACGATCGTGGCGAAATTATCGTCGGCCAATACCATTTCCGCAGCCTCCTTGGCCGCCTCGGTGCCCTGAATTCCCATGGCCACGCCGACATCGGCGCGTTTAAGGGCCGGGCCGTCGTTGACACCGTCGCCGGTCATGGCGCAGATGCCGCCCTTGGCCTGCATGGCCTTCACCAGGCGTAGCTTGTGCTCCGGCGCGGCGCGGGCATAGACATCCACTTTATTGATATTGTCTTCCAGCTCCGCATCCGACATGTCTTCCACGTCGCGGCCGGTGAAGGCCTTATCGGTATGGGCGAAGCCCAGCTGTTCGGCAATGGCCCGCGCCGTCACGGGGTGATCCCCCGTGACCATCACCGGGCGAACCCCGGCTCTCAGGCAATGCTTTACCGCCTCGACAGCCGTCTCTCGGGGCGGGTCGAGCAGGCCCACCATGCCCAGCAGTACCAGGCCGTTCTCGACGGCCTCGGGGCTGAGTTCATCGAGGTCTTGATCGGCTTTTTTCTCGGCTACCGCCAGCACGCGCAAGCCGCGGGCGGACAGGGTCTGGATGCGTTGTTCCCATTCATCGCGATCCAATTCCACGTCGTCGTCACCGCTGCGCATCCGGTCGCACATTTCCAACAGCCGATCCGGCGCTCCCTTGACCAGAATATAATCGCTGCCGTCGATCTCGTTGAGCGTCGCCATGTAGCGATTTTCGGATTCAAAGGGAATACTGTCTCGGCGCGGGTACTCATCGCGCAGCTCGGCAATCTGCATACCGGCTTTTGCCGCAGCAACCACCAGGGCGCCTTCGGTCGGGTCGCCATGAATGGCCCAGCGCTGCTTTTCCTGTTCCTGCTCCTGTTCCTGGTTCTGGTCGTCTTGCTTGTCGCCATCTTGTTGCTTTGCGTTGCGCTCTTGCTGTTCAAGCTCGGCTTCGTTGCACAATACCCCGGTGAGCAGAAAGTGTTTTAGCGCCGGATTATCTTCCAACGAAAGTTCCTCGCCCGGCTCGTCACTTTCGGGGTCTTGGGGTGCCTCGTGCAGCTTGCCTTCGGGCGAGAAGCCCACCCCTGACAGCCGGACTTCCTTTTCGGTGAGCCAGATGGCCTGGGCAGTCATCTCGTTACGCGTCAAGGTACCGGTCTTGTCGGAAAAGATGGTCGAGATCGACCCCAGGGTTTCCACTGCGGGTAGGCGGCGCACGATGGCATTGCGCTTGGCCATGGCCTGAACACCCAAGGCCAGGCCGATCGTCACGATAGCGGGCAGACCTTGCGGAATCGCGGCCACCGCCAATGCCACCGCGGCCATGAACATCTCACTGGGCGGTTGGTCGTGTATAAATACGCCCAGAAAGGCCGAGATGGTGGCGGCACTGACGATGAAGATGGCCAGGACATTGCCGGCCCGATCGAGTTGCGCAAGCAGGGGGGTCTTGAGCTTTTCCACGCCACGCAGCATTTCGGAAATCTTGCCGATTTCGCTATGCCGGCCGGTTTCCACCACCAGCCCCCTGGCCGTACCTTGCACGACCAGGGTGCCGGCATACGCCATGGCGCTACGTTCCGCGAGAGGGGTGTCTTCGTCAACGGGGTCGGTGCCCTTGTCGACCGGTTCGGATTCACCGGTCAAGGGGGCTTCCTGGCTGCGAAAACGCTGTGTCTTGATAAGACGAAGGTCGGCGGGGATGCGGTCACCGCTTTCGAGCTGCACGATATCCCCGGGTACCAGCGCCTCGGCATCAATGGTGTCACGCCGGCCATCGCGCAGTACCTTCGCCTTGGGCGAGAGCATGGTACGAATGCTATCCAGTGCCCGCTCGGCCTTGCCCTCCTGAAAGAAGCCGATCAGGGCGATGATGATCACCACCGCCAGAATGACCGCGGCATCCAGCGTATGGCCGAGAAATTGGCTGGCTATCGCGGCGACAATCAGAATCAGCATCAGAACGTTGTTGAACTGGTCGAGCAACCGCTTGTACCAAGGACGACCTTGCTGTCTCTCCAGCTTGTTGGGGCCATGTTTGTCTAGCCGGGCTTTTGCTTCGCTTTGCGAGAGTCCTTGCTCATTGCTTTCCAATTTATCCAGGGCGTCATCGCCGGCAAGGCTGTGCCAAGCGATATCATGGGGTGCGTCCTGGTTATTTTGGTCGGCCATCCGTTACCTCCAATTCAAGCAAACATGACGTTTAACCAATAGCACACATTTGTTTTTCCACACGTAGAGGGGCGGCGTTTTTAATGCCTGATGGGTGCGGCCTTGCGCCTGCGCCAGACTGCTTTTTCCAGTTCGATCAGCAAGTAGATGACAATGCTGACAACACCGATGACCAGCCAGTGCCCCAGCCCCAATGCTGCGCTGCCGAAGATCAGTTGCATGAAGGGTAGGTAAGTAAACGCCAGTTGCAACAGCATTATCAGCCCGATGGAAATCCATACTGGGCGGCTACCGAAAATGCCTTCCAGGGAAAGGGTACTGTTGACCAGAAAACGGCTGTTGATCAGGTAAGCCGCGCTGCCGGTAACCAGCATGTTCACCGCGCCTGCCCGGGCCAGGGCTTCACTGCCCCCCTGGGCCAGGATCCAGCTGAACATGCCGAACACCCCCGCCAGCAGCAGCATGGAAACGAAGATCACCCGCCAGAGCAGAAACATGTTCAGCAAGGGCGCGTCGGGGTCGCGTGGCTGACGCTGCATCAGGTCCTTTTCGCCTTCTTCGAAGGCCAGTGCCAGGCCGAGTGTCACGGCAACCACCATGTTGACCCAGAGCGCCTGCAGCGGGGTGATCGGCAGAACGGAGCCGGCCAGGACGGCGAGCATGATCGCCAAGCCCTGGGCGCCGTTGGTCGGCAGAATGAAGGTGACCGTCTTGCGGATATTGTCGTAGACCTTGCGGCCTTCCCGGATGGCATTGACGATACTCGCGAAATTGTCATCGGCAAGCACCATTTCCGAGGCGTCCTTGGCCGCCTCGGTGCCCTGGATGCCCATCGCCACGCCGACATCGGCACGCTTGAGCGCCGGGCCGTCGTTGACGCCGTCGCCGGTCATCGAGCAGACCCCGCCACGAGCCTGCATGGCTTTGACCAGGCGTAACTTGTGCTCCGGCGAGGCGCGTGCATAGACATCGACCTCCAGGATGACGTCTTCGAGCTCGGCGTCGGACATGACCTCGATCTCCCGCCCGGTCAACGCTTTCTCGGTGTGAGAAAAGCCCAGTTGCTTGGCGATGGCAAGCGCTGTGGTGGCATGGTCGCCGGTGATCATCACCGGACGAATCCCTGCCTGACGACATACTTTTACCGCCTCGATGGCTTCGTCCCGGGGTGGGTCGAGCAGGCCGACGATACCCAGCAGGGTGCTGCCTTCCTGAACGTGGTCGTGCTCCAGGGTATCGATTCCCTCGGCGGATTTTTCGGCGATCGCCAGCACGCGCAAGCCCCGCGAAGACAACTCATGAATGCGGGTTTCCCACTTTTCAACATCCAGATCGACAATGCCTTCAGGGGTACGGACGTAGCGGCACATTTCCAGCAACCGGTCCGGGGCTCCCTTGAACAGTAAACGGCGCTGGTCATCCATATAAGTAACGATAGCCATGTACTTGTGCTCGGATTCGAAGGGAATCGCATCCAGACGCTCATATGTCCTGCGCAGGGCATGGGGGTCGATACCGGCTTTGGCGGCGGCTACCACCAGCGCCCCTTCGGTGGGGTCGCCGAGGATATGATAGCGATCATTTTGCTTGTCTCTGGCGAGTTCGGCATCGTTGCACAGCACCCCCACCTTGAGAAAATATTCAAGCTCGGGGTGCTTGTCGATATCGATTGCCTGGCCTGATTCGCCATCCTGCGCCAGGCGAAACTTGCCTTCGGGCGTAAAGCCCACCCCATCGATCCGGTATTGCTGATTGCCCAGCCAGATGGCCTGGGCGGTCATCTGGTTGCGCGTCAAGGTACCGGTCTTGTCGGAAAAGATCGTGGAGATCGAGCCGAGCGTTTCCACTGCCGGCAGGCGGCGGATAATCGCATTGCGCTTGGCCATGCTCTGAACGCCCAAGGCCAGGCTGATCGTCACGATGGCAGGCAAGCCTTCGGGGATGGCGGCGACCGCCAGGCCCACCGCAGCCATGAACATCTCACCCAGCGGTTGGTCGTGAATCAGCGCGCCAAGTACCGCAGTGATGGCGGCGGCGCCCAGGATGAATATCGCCAGCACTCGCCCGGCGCGGTCGAGTTGTTCCAGAAGCGGGGTCTTGAGTTGCTCCACACTGCGCAGCATTTCGGAAATCTTGCCGATTTCAGTACGGCTGCCGGTCTCCACCACCAGCCCCTTGGCGGTGCCTTGGACCACGATGGTACCGGCGTAGGCCATGGAGCCTCGCTCGGCAAGCTCGGCATCTTCCTGCACGGCCTGGGTGGTCTTGTCCACCGGCTCGGACTCACCGGTCAGCGGCGCTTCATCGGTACGAAAGCGGCGTGCTTCGATAAGGCGCAGGTCGGCGGGCACCCGGTTACCGCTTTCCACCTGCACTATATCGCCGGGTACCACGGCTTTTGCAGCAATGGTGGCGCGCTTGCCATCGCGCAATACATTGGCCTGGGGGGACAACATATTGCGAATGCCTTCCAGTGCCTGTTCCGCCTTGCCCTCCTGAAAGAAACCAATCAGCGCGATGATGAGCACTACCGCGACAATGGCCCCGGCATCCAGGCTGTGGCCGAGCAACAGGCTTGCCGCCGCCGCCACCAGCAGGATCAGCATCAGGATATTGTTGAACTGATCCAGCAGGCGCCTGTACCAGGGGCGCGCCTGTTCTCTGCGCAACTTGTTGGGGCCGTATTTATCGAGGCGTGTTTGGGCTTCGTTACTCGAAAGTCCGCTCTGGGTACTTTGCTGCCGAGTCAGGGCGTCATCGCAGGATAGGCTATGCCAGGCGACGCCTTCAGGACTTCGTTCACCACTCGACCGTTGTTCGGTCATCCCTTACCTCCAAGCGTTAATGTGAAAGACAGAAAAGCGCGATGGCATTAGTCGGCGTTGGGTTCCGGCACTTCCCCGGGGATGCGATAACGTACGCCTTCGGGTTGCCGCTCTTCTTCGTAGCGGCGATTTTCCTCTTCTGCGGGAACGCCGAGTACGGTTTCCTGAGAACCATCCGGCCAAGTATAAGTGGTGCAGCCGCCAAGGCCGCCGATCAGCAGGACGAGAAGTAACACAGGGAACTTGGAAACAGGAAACTTGGGCATTATGAATCTCCAGAAAGCGAAAAATAGACAGTAAAGTAAAACGGCTGACAGCGCCGGAAAGCGCCTAACGATATCCTTCGGCCTGTAGCCTGAACAGGCTTGCATAGCGGCCATCGTCAGCAAGCAGGGCGTCATGGCTGCCTTGCTCGATGATACGCCCGTTCTGCATGACCAGGATGTGGTCCGCTGCGCGTACCGTCGAGAAGCGGTGTGAAATCAGTATGGTCATCTTGTCGCGGCGATGCTCGCGAAAATCGGCGTAGACGGCGGCTTCCGCCGCGGCGTCCATGGCGGCGGTGGGTTCATCGAGTACCACAATGTCGGCACTTTCACGCATGTAGGCTCGGGAAAGGGCGATTTTCTGCCATTGGCCGCCGGAAAGCTCTTGCCCGCCCTTGAACCAACGCCCCAGCTGGGTGTGATACCCCCCCGGCATCTCATTGATGAATTCATCGGCCAGGCCGCGCCGGGCGGCTTCCTGCCAGCGGGCTTCTTCATCGAAGGCCGCAACGTCTCCGGCCCCCAGGTTCTCGCCGACCTTGAGCTGGTAACGCACGAAGTCCTGAAAGATTACCCCGATACGTCGGCGCAAGGTGGCGACATCCCAGTCTCGCAAGTCGCTGCCATCGAGCAGGATGCGGCCTTCGCTGGGGCTGTAAAGCCGGGTGAGCAGCTTGATCAAGGTGGTCTTGCCCGAGCCATTCTGACCCACCAGGGCCAAACTTTCCCCGGGACGTACATGCAATGAAATCGCCGAAAGGGCAGGGGTTTCGGCGCCGGGGTAGAAGAAACTCACGTTTTCGAAGCGTATGCCGTCACCGGGCTGGGCGCCCTGGGTCAAGCTGCCCTGTTCCGACGCCACCGGCTGTTCCAGGTATTCATAGAGATTCGACAGGTAAAGATTGTCCTCGTACATGCCGCTGATCGAGGTCAGGCTGGCGGAAAGAGCGCTCTGGCCCTGCTTGAATACCATCAGGTACATGGTCATCTGGCCGAGGGTCAATTGACCGACAACGGTTTCGACGACCACCCAGGCGTAGGCGCCGTAGAGCGCCAGGGTACCGAGCAAGCCCAGCACGAATCCCCAGCTTTCGCGGCGTAAGGTGAGCCTGCGATCTTCCCCGTACAGGGTGTGGAAAATATCGCGGTATCGGGACAGCAGCAAAGGCTCCAGGCCGAATAGCTTGACCTCCTTGATGCTGTCCTCACGCGCCAGCACGGTTTCCAGATACATCTGCATGCGGGTATGCGGCGAGCGCCTGCGAAACAGTTGAAAGGCATCGCCGGAGAACTTGGCTTCGGAGAAGAAGGCCGGCAGGGCGCCGACCAGCAGCACCAGCAGTGCCCAGGGGGAAAACTGGATCAGCAGCACCCCGAAGCTCACCAGCGAAATAGCATTCTGCAACAAGGAAAATGTCTTGTTGACCAGCCCCAGCGGGCGTGTCGAGGCTTCACGCCGGGCACGGGTGAGCTTGTCGTAGAATTCCGAGTCCTCGAACTGGGTCAGCGATAGGGTGCCGGCCTTTTCCAGAATCATCACGTTGACCTTCTGGCCGAGCAGGGCGCGCAACAGCGACTGCTGCGCCGAAAGACCGCGCTGAGCCAGGGCGATGCCGGCGATCACCCCGGCCTCCGCCAGCACATAACGCATCACCGGCCACAGGGTCTGCCAGGAGGCGGGGGCATCGGTTTCACGGTGATAGGCCATGGCGTCGACTACCGAATCGACGATCAATTGCCCCAGCCAGGCGGCAACCGCAGGCAAGACCCCGGCGACCAGGGTACATATCGCCAGGCCGATGGTCAGGGCGCGGGAGGTCTGCCATACCAGTGAAAGGGCACGGCCACTGTAGCGAAATACGCCGAAAAAACGTCTGATGATAGTCATGATGTAGTCGATGGGTAGTGAAAGAAGGGACGTCTCATTAAGTTCCTGACTGAATCGAAGTTTGTTGCCAAGCGAGAATGCGCTAACGTGAATACGCCCTGTCTGGCTGACCGCTAAAAGTTAGTTGACCCACAGGACCAAACCCACTTGCTCTACCGTGAAAAGGATACCCTATGTCGGCACTTTCCCTGGCTGAACGTCTTGAATTAACGGTGGCTATTGCTCGTGAGGCGGGCCGAATGATCGTTACCGCACGTGAGCAACAAGGATTCGATCATCGCTACAAGTTGGGCGACGAACTGGTCACCGATATCGATGTTCAAGTGGATACCTTTATCAAACAGCGCCTGAATGCCGCTTTTCCCGATGATGCCATCCTGAGCGAAGAACTTTCTCCAAAACAGGATGGCCTGGCGGAAGCCGAGGCGCTTTGGGTGGTGGACCCGATAGACGGCACCGTGAACTTTGCCCATGGGTTACGCCATGTGGCGGTCTCCATCGCCTGGGCCGTGAAGGGGCATACCCAGCTCGGCGTGGTGCATGCGCCGTTTCTGGATGAAACCTTCGCCGGCATGCTCGGCCAGGGCGCTTTCTGCAATCAACAGCCGATTCGCGCCAGCCAGGCCACTGAGCTTTCTCGCGCCTTGGTGGCCACGGGGTTCCCGCATCGTCGCAGTGAACGCGCTGCATTGATCCAGCGATTGACCGCAACGCTGAATCATTGCCAGGACGTAAGGCGTAACGGCTCGGCAGCGCTGGATCTGTGTGATGTTGCCTGTGGACGCCTGGACGCCTATTACGAAAGCGTCTCGCCCTGGGATTCTGCCGCCGGCTGGCTGATCGCCCGGGAGGCGGGGGCCACGGTTTCACACCGTTACCCCTGCCCGGAAGACATGCCGCCGGATCTTTACAGCAAGCATCTGCTGGTCACCGCCCCCGGCATTCATCAGGCGCTTGAGCAACTGCTGCGCGAGGCTGACGATGCTGCTTGAGCAAGGTCCTGCAGCGTCAATTGTTCTTGTAGCGTTCATCACTGGAAACCGGGGTCGGGCCGGTACCCGCATCGCCCAGGTCGGCCCAAGGCTCACGCGGCGCTTCGGCACGTTCACCGGTACGGGCTGCGTAGCGTTCGCGATTCAGTGCTTTCAACAACCCCACCATCATCAGTATGACGATAACCGAAAAGGGCAAAGCAGCCATGATGACGGCGGACTGCAACGTCTCCAGACCTCCGGCAAGCAACAGCACGGCGGTCAGCAACCCCAGCACCGCGCCCCAGATGATCCGGTGAGCGGTGGGGGGGTCCGGGTCGCCACCCGAGAGAATCGTATTGATGACCAGGGTGCCGGCATTGGCCGAGGTGATCAGATAAGTGGCGATCAACACGACCAGGGCCGCGGAAACCCCGGTGCCGACTATTCCCATACCCATGGCGTTGATGGTCGCGAACAGGGCCGTGGCGACTTCCTCGTCCACCGCTTGAACGATGCCTCCGATACCGAACAGCTCATGGTAAAGCGCGGTGCCACCAAACAGCCCGATCCAGATGATGTTAATGATGGTAGGCACCAGCAGTACCCCCATGACGAATTCGCGGAAGGTGCGCCCGCGCGACACCCGTGCGATGAACATGCCGACGAAAGGCGACCAGGCCAGCCACCAACCCCAGAAGAACACCGTCCATTCCGCCTGCCAGTCATCGTCTATGGTGGCGTTGGTATGAAAGGTCATGCTCATCAGGTTCTGGATGTAGTCACCGGCGGATTCGATGGTGATGGCGATCAGGTATTGCGTGGGGCCGAACACCAGCAGGAAAAGCACTACCGTGATGCTTAACCAGAAATTGGCTTCTGAAAGCAGCCGTACCCCACGCTTGACCCCTGAGACAACCGATAGGGTGGCCACGCTCATGATGATGGCAGTGATGATGACCTGTAATGTGGTGGAGGTGGGTAAGCCAAACACGGCATTCAGCCCCGCATTCATCTGCTGAACGCCCAGCCCCAGGGTGGTGGCGATACCGAATACCGTGCCGAATACCGCCAGCAGATCCACCAGATCGCCGAGAAAGCCATGGTTGCGTTTGCCGAGTACCGGCTCCAACCCTGAGCGAATAGTCAACGGCAGTTGCCGCCGATAGGCGAAGTAGGCCAGCACGATGGCGACGAACGAAAAGATCGCCCAGCCATTCAGCCCCCAATGAAAATAGCTCAGGCGCATGGCCACCCGAGCGGCATCCGGTGACATGCCTTCATCAATGAAGGGATTTTCCTGAAACTGCAGGATGGGTTGGGCCACTGCCCAAAACAGGATGCCTACCCCGGTACCGGCGGCAAATAACATGGAAATCCATGAAAAATAAGTGAACTCGGGCTGCTCGTAATCCCCGCCCAGGCGTACGTTCTTGTAGCGACCCATGCCCAGCCATACCATGAAAAACAGTAGAACAGTGACCAGCAACACATAGTACCACTCAAGAAAAGGATTCAAGTATGTGCGGGCCACATCCAGACCGAACGCTAAACGCTCGGTAAAAAAGACACCGTAAGCCAGTGCGGTGGCGATCATGACCATAGCCATTATCGTGACTCGCGCATTCATTCCTTTGAAAAGTCCCGATGCCTCCTGGCGATACATGCTGATTCCTTTTGGTAAAGCTGATTCTGCCGATGGTATCACTGCCTGTTGATGTCAAGGCAAGACGCTGAAAAGAAAGCGCAAAAAGGGCTTTGCATTTGGCGCTCAAAACGCTAGTATACGCACCGTCTTGAGGCGCAATTGATGCGCTAAAAAACAAGGCATTCGGAGCGTGGCGCAGCTTGGTAGCGCGTTGCAATGGGGTTGCAAAGGTCGCAGGTTCGAATCCTGTCGCTCCGACCAGAAACATAAGTAAAAACGGCCACTTAGCTAACTAGCGAGGTGGCCGTTTTGCGTTGGGCATCGTTCTAGGTTCCAAATAGGTGGCACGCATCGGAAGCAGGAGGGGACAACTGGCAACAACCGATCGCTTTTCTCACCGCACCGCAACCCCACCAGCAACCGAAGAACTACCTCAGATAAGATGAAGGGTAGCCCGGTTTAGATGATTTTGTAACGCGGCACCGTCATCCTCCTTGGTGGATTAAAGGTAGTCACCAGAAATGCAGGCAACGCAGCCAGCCAACTTTTCGGGACCAAACACCTAGGCTTTGCCGATAACCAGCGCTGCCAATACCGCTACAGCCCGCGCAACCACTCAATGTCCTCGTCATTAACTGCGTAGTAGGATTCCTCTGTCATAGGATTTACAAACCTTTGAGCTGACTCAAGGTTCAGCGCTTCGCCAGTGGATAGGTAAAAGCTCATGACGCCGGGCAGATCAGAGCTCTTGCCAGAAAGCTTCGAGTGGCGCACCGGGCCGCATTCAGCGACGACATAATCGTCATTACCCTCACTATCCTTGACCGCTATCCTTCGTGACATAACGCCTCCTTTGAATACCTGCTTCCATGTTATATGACGCATGGTACTCGATTTGCAAATGCCGAGATGGCCACCTTGGCGAGATAGATTCAACCGCGCCGGTGGGTACACATTACATCGCTTCTTCTGGATTCCAGCGTAGACGGATCGTGCCCGCTTCATCATCAAGCGGGATCATCGTCACGTGGCCGAGCGTGCTCAGCTCCTCGAGCAGCCGGTTCCAATCATCAATACTCTCCTCGGGCTGGCGCGAGATCTCCGCGCACTTCTGTGACTGTGCCTTGGGAGAGTTGATCGCGCGCTGGATGCGCTGGCCTAGTCGTTCGTAGCTTGAAGGCTGAGTCGGTTTAGCCATGGGAGATCCTGGTTGGTTGTTATATGTGTATTTATGGCTATGTTGGTAACTGTTGTTGGCGTACTCTAAAAACACTGTATAAACTACTGTATATCCAGTTTCCTCTGGAGTACACCATGAAGCGTTCAGACCTCAACGCTCTCGAGCAGACACTGGCTCGCCTCCCTGTCGATCTCAAAAAATATTTATCCAATCAGCTGCTTGGGCAAATCAACGCCCAAGCGGACACCCTGATCGCGACGGTAAAATCCTACCCCCCATGTCCCCACTGCGGCCATGAACATCCTGTCAAATGGGGGCGTGCCGGTGGCTTGCCGCGGTATCGGTGCCGGAGTCCCGCGTGCCGCAAAACGTTCAATTCCCTCACGGGGACACCCTTGGCTAAATTGCATCATCGTGACAAATGGTTCGATTACTTGCGCTGTATGCGCGACAGCCTGACATTACGCGTCTCGGCAGCCCGAGTGGGGATCGATTTGAAGACGGCCTTCCGCTGGCGTCATCGTTTTCTGAAAGAGAGCGCCAGTGCCAACGGCAATGCCTTGTCCGGCATTATCGAAGTAGATGAAACCTTCTTCGTGGAGTCCTGCAAGGGGAAGCGTCACCTCACGCACCGGGCGCCTCGGAAACGCGGTGGCCAAGGCAATAAGAAGAAAAAAGCAGATAAAATTCCGGTCATTATCGTGCGTGATCGCCATGGCCATGTCAGTGACCTGGTGGACCCGGCGCTTCAGAAGTCCACTGTTCACGACTTTCTGGCGCCGATAATCGATCGCGATTCGATTTTATGTTCGGACGGGCACAGCTGGTATAAGTCCTTCTCTGCTGAGCATGGCATTGCCCATCATCGACTAATCACACTCGATAACCAGCGAGTGATCGGCAAGGAATACCATATTCAGAACGACAACGGCTATATCGGCCGCTTGAAGGGCTGGATGGGGCGCTTTCATGGGGTGGGGACAGCGTACTTACCGAATTACTTGGCATGGCGGCGGTTGTTTGAAACCGCTAAGCCATCGGAGGAGGCATGGCTTCGCGTGGCGATAGGCGCCGACCAACAACAGATACCAACATAGCCGTATTTATACAGTAGTGAGGGCAGGCGTTTCCATAGACGCGCTCAGCGACAGATCGATTTACACGGCCTCCTCACAGCTGAATACCCTAGATGTTTGGTTAGAAGATTGCCTTTTTACCCATGTTTGGGCAATTTAAGCACTACAACCTAAGTTAGTTTTTTGTTGAAAAAGCATCTCTTTCTCTATGCCATACTGCCTTCATCTATATGAGCGATAGCTATATCTATAAATAAGCCAAACTAGGCTGAGGAGAGAGGCAGTGATTGAAGCACTGGTCAATAAGCTGAGTTACTACATGACTCTCTCCAGCGAAGAAAAGCAGGTGCTGGAGAAGGCGGCTACTCGAAGCGTTCAGATGGAAAAAGGGGAGATCATCATCAATGAAAACGAGCGGCCCGAGCACGTCTATCTCATCGAAAAGGGATGGGCATGTCGCTACAAGCTTCTGGAAAATGGCGATAATCACATCATGGCCTACCTGATTCCGGGGGATCTGTGTGATGTGCATATCACCATCCTTGAGGTGATGGATCACTCGATCCGTGCGCTTACCCCAGTGACGCTACGCAAGTTTCCAGCGGATGAGATGCGCAACATCATGGAAAACCATCATCGTCTGGCGCGAGCGCTTTTCTGGTCCACCCTGGTAGATGAAGCCGTTTTACGGGAATGGCTGGTCAATATGGGAACTCGGCTGGCCGAGCCACGTCTGGCGCATGTCTTTTGTGAAATGCTGATACGTTCGCGTATTGCTGGCTGTGCTGAAAATGAAAGTTTTGAATTTCCACTGAGCCAGGCGGAACTCGGTGAGACGATGGGGCTGACAGAGGTACATACCAATCGGGCTCTTCAAAAGCTGCGTCAGAAAGGCCTGGTGTCGCTGGAAAAGAAACGTTTGACGATTCTCGATTGGGAGCGATTGAAGCAGCTTTCTCAATTCGACCCAATCTATCTGCATTACCAAAAACAATCTCGATAAGCTTTTTTCCTGCTTTCTCCTGCAATGTGCTTAGCGGCGCTGAAAGAGGAGGGGGGTGCTTCGACCAAGGGGATGGAGGCTATCAAAGCGCTGGTCACAGCAATGAAAAATGCCTTCATCATCAGCTGAAAATTACCTTATAACTAATTGATATTTATAGAGAGAATTGGCCGTATCGGCTGGGCGATAATAAGGTAATCTCTTGAAATCAATAAGATACTGAGCTGAGTGCGGCAAAATGGGTTGCAACTGCCGGCAATGGCTGACTGCCTCTCTCAAGCAAAAGCTAGGGGCTGTTGATGTCTACATGGGCAGCCTTGCTCCTATCCGGCCAAATCTCTCTGCCACCAAACATCAACAGGCCCTAATTAATGGCCGCAGATGGTATTATTCGCGCGAAGCGATGAACTGTCCTCAAGTCGCGAAGTGTGAGGGAGTCATGCTGGGCAAGATTATAGTGCACCGAATCCATTGACCCGCCAGAGGAAACCCCCATGCATTCAGAGCACGAGCATGCCGACGAGGTGCTCGCCGTGGTGGGTATCTGGCTATCGACGGATGATCTGGATTCGTTGTCGGAGCTGATATGTGACCTGGACCCGGCACTGCCCTTCGCCTACGTGATTCAGCCGTGGTCACCAGACGCCGCAAGCCTGCAGTGGGAAGAGCTGTCTCGGGAGACATCGCTGAAGGTACGCCTGCTCAATGAGGGAGACCGTCCCCATCCCGGCACTCTGCTCGTGGCACCGGCCAATACCGGTGTCACGTTTCACGATGGGCAGTTGAACCTGGCATCGGGCAAGTCGGATGTAGCGTTGCCTTGGATCAATGACTTCTTTCTCTCGCTAGCTGCGGATGCCGGCTCCCTGGCCGTCGGTGTGCTGCTTTCTGATGCCGGTTCCGGCGCCACCGCCGGGCTGCATGCCATCAGTGCCGCCGGTGGAATCGTCTTGACCAAGGCAACCACCCATGACAGTGGTCTCGTTGCTGCCGCCATCGAAGCGGACAAAGCCGGTTTCGTACTCGAGCCCAGTGCCATGGCGCGTCAACTGGCGAGCCTGGCGCATCTCATCGATCTGGGCGTGAAAGATCATGGCGCCGTGGTCACGCAACTGTTCGAGATGCTAAAAGCCCAATGCCAGTTCGATTTTTCCAACTATAAGCCCAGTACCGTGGCTAGGCGGTTGCATCGGCGCATGGTGGCCAGCGGTGCCAGTAATCATGAGCAGTACCTGGCGCTTGTCGAGAGTCATCCGGAAGAACTTGACCTCCTGGCACGGGATATCCTGGTCTCGGTCACCGCCTTCTTCCGCGACCCGGCTGCCTTCGAGGCGCTGTCGCGCCATGTGCCGGAAATACACCAGCGCTGCCAGCAACTGGGGCGCGCTGCGAGAATCTGGGTAGCTGGCTGTGCCACCGGCGAGGAAGCCTATTCCATCGCCATGCTGTTCGATGAGGTGTGGGGAAACACCTCGGATGCGCCGGGCATCCAGATATTCGCCACTGATATCGATGAGCAGGCGCTGGCCGTCGCTCGGCGCGGGTTCTACTCCGCTGAAACACTGAAGCGTCTCGCCCCGGCGCGTCTGGCCCGCTACTTCCTGCCCGGCGAGGGAGGCTACGAAGTCGGCAAGCGTCTGCGCGACATGGTCATCTTCGCCCGCCACAACCTGGTCAGTGACCCACCGTTCCTGCGCATGGACATAATTGCCTGCCGCAACGTGCTGATCTATTTTGATGCCAACCTCCAGGCCCGGGTAATCAAGCGGTTTCACTTCGCCCTGCACAAGAAGGGCGTACTGCTTCTCGGCGGCAGCGAAAGCGTTGGCCAGGCCGACTCCCTGTTCCTGCCACTCAATCGTCGTGAGCGGCTGTTTCGCAAACGGGGAGAAACTGCCTCGGTTGCGCAGACAGCCATGCCTCAGCTGTTGCCGGCATCCCCCCGCCTGCGTGCCGATCAGGAGATTCAGCAGCTGCTCGACGGGGTGCTTTCGCACCTTGAAGCCACCGTGGCGCTATGTGATGTCGAGGGCGGTGTATTGCATACGGCTGGCGGCGCTGTGGATCGCTTCTTTCACTTTCCCCGGGGGCACACCCAAGTGGGCATCGGCGAGGTGATCGACGTCGCCTTTCGTGCCGAGCTGCTCTCGATGCTGCACCGCATGGACAAGACACCACAGACGATGCTCGGGCGTCGCCGCGATTTCGAGGGTGCCGTCTGGCGGCTCTCGGTGCACCCGGTGCGGGGAGACGAGCTGCGGTGGCTGGTGATGATCGAGCCGGTGAAGGCTGAACATTCGCTGGACATGCCCGAGCCGGACGCGGCATCGGCGCCGCCACGGCCAGTGGCGGCCGGGGTAGAGGAAGAGCTGCTGGCAGCCCGGGAGCACCTGCAGGCGCTGGTCGAGGAGCTGGCAACTGCCAACGAGGAGATGCGTACCCTCCATGAATCCGTCCAGTCCTCCAACGAAGAGATGCTGGCGGCCAACGAAGAGCTCGAGGCGGCCAACGAGGAGCTGCAGGTCTCCAATGAAGAGTTGGTCAGCCTCAATGAGGAACTCAACGCCAGGTCCAGTACACTTCAGCAGCTCAACGAGGAGTATGCTCACCTCTACAATGCCTTGGATTTTCCCATTCTGGTATTCGATGCCGAGTATCATCTCAATCGATTCAACGTCGCAGCGGCTCGCCATCTAAACCTGCGTGCCACGGCGCTGCAGCAGCACATCAATCGTTTGAAGTTACCCAGCAGTCTGATCAATCTCGAATACCACCTTGCCCGGGCCATGGCTCACGGCGAGCCGGAAGAGGCCATGATCAAGGCCGAGGAGCAAGTGCAACAACTGGCGGTCACGCCGGGAATGAGTGCCCAGGGAGAAGTGACGCGGCTGGTGGTCACTCTGGTGGATGTGACCGAGATCAGCCGGACCCAGTCGGCGCTCGAGGTGTCCCGTTCCCAGCTCGACACCCTGATGGAAAACACCAACATCCTATTGGCCATGAAAGACCTCGGCGGCAAGTACCTCTTCGCCAATTCCAGCTTCCTCGAGGCGTTCGGGCTCAGCAAGACTGCCATCAAGGGACGCAGCGACTTCGAGCTGTTTCCCGACGCCTTCGCCGGCGACAATTGGGGCTGTGATCTCGAGGCACTGCGCGGCCAGAAAGTGGTGACCGCGGAGCACACCCTACCCGGCGACCCTTCTCGCGTCTTTCGCACCGTTCATCAGATGCTGCGCAATGCTGATGGGCTCCCTTATGTGATCATCACCGAGGCCGAGGACATTACCCTGCGCAAGCAGACAGAGGGCCAGCTGCGCATCGCTGCAAAGGTCTTCGAGCACGCGGGCGAAGCGATCGTGGTGACTGACAGTGCGGCGTGCATCCAGTCAGTCAACAATGCCTTCACTCGCATTACCGGCTATTCCTCGGAGGAGGCCCTAGGCCGAAACCTCAGTCAGTTGCTTAAGTCAGAAGAGACTGAACAGGCATTCTACGAGGCTATGTGGACGTCCCTCGACAGCTGCGGTTACTGGCAGGGCGAGAACTGGAATAAGCGCAAGAATGGTGAGCTCTACCCCGAGTGGCTGACCATCAATCGTATCGAGGGCGGTGACGAAGAAGGCTCTCCCAGTTTCGTGGCCGTGTCCGCCGACATCTCGAGCCTCAAGGCCTCTCAGCGCCAGGCCGAATACCTTGCCACTCACGATGCCCTGACCGGTCTGCCCAACCGTACCCTATTTCATGATCGCCTCGATCTGGCCATGGCTCAGGCACGGCGTCACGATGAGATGGTGGGACTGATGTTCATTGACCTGGACAACTTCAAGTCGATCAACGATACCCTGGGGCACGACGTCGGTGATCAATTGCTGGTGCAGGCGGCCAGGCGGTTGCGCGACAACCTGCGCGAACTGGATACGGTGGCCCGCCTGGGCGGTGACGAATTTACCCTGATCCTCACTGATGTCACCGTTGATACCGCTGAGCACCTCGCTCATCGCATCGTTGAGATGCTGGCGCGTCCCTTCCTGGTACGAGATCACTCATTGTTCGTCTCCTCCAGCATCGGGCTAGCCTTCTTCCCTGACGACGGTAACGACGCCACGGCACTGATCAAGGCGGCCGATACCGCCATGTATCGGGCCAAGGAGAATGGTCGCAATCGCTTCGAACTGTTCAAACCCGAATTGCAGCTGCGGCTGGTGCAGCAGGCCCGTCTGGCAAGCGCCATGCGCGAGGGGCTGCGACAGGATCGCTTCCGTTTGATGTTTCAGCCCAAGTATGACACCGCCGAGCCGCCCTGCATGATGGGTGTCGAGGCGCTGCTACGCTGGAATGACCCGGAACTCGGCAATGTGAGTCCGGCAGAGTTCATCCCCGCAGCCGAGGCCACCGGCCTCATCCAGGCCATCGACCGTCATGTGGTCCAGCTGATGGTGCAGTATGTTTCGGGTTGGCTGGCTCAGGGGCTCGCGGTCGTTCCGTTGGCGATTAATATTTCGGCGTACAGCTTCCGGGAGGAGAGCTTCCTTGACTTTCTTTTCGAGCGTCTCAAGCGTTATGGCATCCCCCACGGATTGATACAGGTAGAGATCACCGAGAGTACTCTGGTGGAGCGTACCAGCACGGCACTGGGTAATATCGAGAGACTGCGCGAAGCCGGAATCCTGCTGTCCATCGACGACTTTGGTACTGGCTATTCGTCTCTGAGTTACCTCAAGCGCCTGCCCCTGGCCGAACTCAAGATCGACAAGAGCTTCGTTGATGGCCTGGGCGGGCACGATCGCAACGACGAGGCCATTGCTCAGGCGATTCTCAGCATGGCGTCAGCCTTGGGTATACGCACCGTGGCCGAGGGTGTCGAGACCTGGGCGCAACAGGCCTGGCTGCGCGAGCATGGCTGCGACTACCTGCAGGGCTTTCTTTTGTCACGGCCACTGGAGGCCGACGATTTCTCCAGGCACCTGCTCAAGGTAAGGAATTTCATATGACGACACACCGAGGCTTTCTGGCGCAGTGCGAGCATGAGTTGCTGCATCTTTCCGGGGCGATCCAGCCCCACGGAGCGTTGCTGGCCGTTGCTGCTGATGGGCGAGTGACCCATGCGTCGGACAATCTCGGGACGCTGCTGGGACTGGACCCGCAGAGCCTGCTCGGCGAGGCGCTTCCCGCACCACTGGCAACGCCATTGGGTCGGCTGGGACAACTGCCGGGCGCACGCCTGTTCGTCCCGCTTGTCGAGGGCGTGGCAGGCGATTTCGCCTTGCTGGCCTCACGCAACGCGGCAGGACAGGCGGTGATCGAGCTATTGCCCGACAACGAAGAGGAGATGTTGCTCGATGACGTCTCACCGCTTGTGCACATCGGCTCCCGGGAGGAATTGATGATGCAGCGCCAGTCACTGGTGGAGCGAATCGTTGAACTCAGTGGCTTCGATCGGGTGCTGTTCTATCGTTTCCTGCCGAGTGGTGACGGCGAGGTACTGGCCGAGGCTCTGGGGGCCGGTGCTCAGGGGCGCTATCTGGGGCTGCGTTTCCCCGCCAGCGACATCCCCGGGATTGCACGAGCACTTTATGTGAAAAATCCCTGGCGCAGTATTCCTGACGCCGCGGCGGTGTCGGTGCCACTGCTGGGGCTGGACGATGCTCCGCCGCCGGATTTGACGCTGGCGGATCTACGCAGCCTGTCACCAATGCATCAACTCTACCTGCACAACATGGGCGTGGCGTCGGCGATCTCCTTCCCGTTGACCATAGGAGATGAGCTGACTGCGCTGATCTCCTGTCATGCTGTCCGGCCAAGACGTCTGCCGCTGTCACGGCTAAACCGTCTTTCCCAGGAAGTGGAAAGCTTCGCACTGGCCGAGAAGACATACCGCACGCGTACGCGCCAGAACATGCTCGACGGACTCGAGCGTCACTTCAATGGAGTGCGCCGCCAGGTGACACGACAGGGTGGCCTTCGCCAGGCATGGTCCTTGCTGAGTCCTTGGTTGATGACGGAATTCGATGCCGACGGGGCAATGCTGTGTGGTGAGGGCACAGTGCTACGTGAGGGGCTGAGTCTTGAGCCCGAGGCCTTAGACGCAGTGGAGCGCTGGTGCGAGGGGGAAGAGGTCGTTACGCGGATCAGCGATCACCTGCTGGCCGATTGCCCGGAAATGCCTCTCTCCGAGGTGGCTGGGCTGCTGGCCATTTCCTTGCTCACCCCGTCGGGCGAACGGCTGCGCTGCTATCTGTGCCGGGAAGAGGAGGCGCAGGAAGTGGCCTGGGGTGGCAATCCCGATAAGCCAGTGGAGTTCCAGTCGGGTCCGGTACCCATCGCACCGCGGCGCTCCTTCGAAACGTGGCTCGAGACTCGGCTTGGTTACAGCCGCCCCTGGCCTGAGCAGGCTCGGCTCAAGCTGCTCAAGCTTCGCCAACTGCTGCAGGAGGCGACATGACGACGAGCATCCTGGCTCGCCAGCTGCGCGACGGCACCCGGCAGGCTCATCAGGCACTGGATCACCATCCGCTGCTCCAGCGACTGGTAACATCGGGCCTGACCCCTGCTGCCTATGGGCGCTCGCTACTGGCGATCCATCGGCCCCACGTCCGGCTGGAGGCGTGCGTGGCGGCGGGTGCTTTGCAACTCGGCATGACGCTCAGTGACGATGCCCGGGTATCCTCGCGCACCCATCGCCTGGAGGCAGATCTGAAAGCGCTGGGTATCGTGCCTCCACGAGCCTCGGCATTGGCACTGCCGGTGGCAGCAACGCCTGCCATCCTGGCAGGTCAGTGCTATGTGCTGGAGGGCTCCCGCCTGGGTGGTCAGGTCATCGCCCGTCAGGTGCGCCGGACACTCGGCGCCACTGTACCGGTGTCATACTTCGACTCACCGCAACCGGAGGCGCGCTGGCAGCGATTCCTCACCTTTCTGGACAGGCACTGCCTGCCGGAGGAGTCACCGGTGGCAGTGGCAGCTGCGCAGCATGCCTTCGACGACTACCTGACGGCGCTGAATGAGGCAGACGAGACGCGATCTGCACGGCATTCGACCTCGGAGAGTTGACCCTGGCTGGGCACTCGGCGAGTGGCTTTATCGCGCCGTGGCGGCAGATGAAGCCAGTGTCTCGCCGGAAACCAAGGTAGTTGACCTACGACTCCTGTGTTTCGGTCGGGCAACGACGATTTCATGCCAGCAAGGCGAGCAATGCTTTTGCGGCATTTTCCGAGCTGGCAGGATTCTGGCCGGTGACCAGGAGACCGTCGGTCACTACATGTGGCTGCCAGTCTGCCCCTTTCTCATAATGGCCGCCCAGGCGCTTAAACTCATCCTCTATCAAGAATGGCACGACGTTGCTCAGTCCGACCGCCTCTTCTTCGCTATTGGTAAAACCGGTGACGCTACGCCCGGACACCAATGGCTGACCCTCGGCATCGCGAACCTTGACTAACGCCCCGGGGGCGTGGCACACGAAGCCCATAGCCTTGCCGGCCCGATCGAAGGCTTCTATCAGGTCAATGGACGTCTGATCGTTCGCCAAGTCCCACAACGGGCCATGGCCGCCCGGGTAGAAAACGGCATCGAATTCGGCAGGGTTGATGTCCTGCAATGGAATGGTTGAGGCGAGTTGAGCCTGTGCTGCTGGGTCCTGGCGAAAACGTTCGGTTGCCGGGGTCTGTGCTTCCGGTGCGTCGCTGGTGGGGTCGATCGGAGGCTGGCCGCCTGCCGGAGAGGCTAATGTAACCTGGGCCCCGGCATCCTTGAACACATAGTAGGGTGACGCGAATTCCTCCAGCCAGAAACCGGTTTTCTTGCCAGTGTCACCAAGTTGGTCGTGTGAGGTCAGTACTAGCAGAATCTTCATGGCAACTATCCTTCTTCAGCATTGGTTTCAAGTGAATTGACCAATTGCCGATGCAAGTCAGCAGTTGGTCTGTGGTTTTTAAGGCCTGACATAAAGGCTTGGCCGAAGGCCTCCGTCCAGAACGGTGCGCACCGCCACAGCAATAGCCGGGAGAGGAAGGCCCGGGGGGCGGTGAGCTGAGTTATCGAAAGTGTAGAAGCGCTTCATGAATCGTGCCCGAAGTTGCCCTTAGTGCGTGGTCACCAGCATGACTACGCTGAGAGCAGCCGAGACCCACATGGCTGGCTTGATCTCCTCGATGCGCCCGGTGAACAGCTTGATCAGCACGAAGCTGAGGAAGCCAAAGGCGATGCCTAGGGTGATCGAGTAGGTCAGCGGCATCAAGATGATGGCCAGGAAGGCCGGGAAGGCCTGGTCGAACTTTGTCCACTCGATCTTGCTGATCGGGGCCAGCATGAACAGCCCCACCAGCACCAGCGCCGGCGCGGTGGCGATACTCGGTACCAGCGAGAGCAGCGGTGACAGGAACAGGAAGGGCAGAAACAGCAGAGCGATGGTCACCGCCACCAGGCCGGTCCGGCCGCCCTGGGCGACGCCGGCGCCGGATTCGATGAAGGTCTGGGCCGCGCTGGTACCCAAGGGAGCAGCAATCATCGAGGCGAAGGCATCGACGGTCATGGAGCGCTTCAGGTTGCGCGGGTTGCCATCCTTGTCCTTGAGGTCGGCCGACTCGGAGAGGGCCATGAAGCACGACAAGGCATCGAAGAAGTTGGTGAACAGCATCACGAAGATGAACGGCAGATAGGCAACTTTCAGCGCTCCCCAGATATCCACCTGCATCACCGCGCTGAAGTCCGGCCAGGCCGCCAGGCCGCTCCATTCCACCACCACGTCACCGCCCCACAGTCGGCCCATGGGCGATGCCAGCAGGGTGGTCAGGGCGATACCCAGAATCAGCGCACCGTTGAAGCGCAGGATGACCAGGATCGCCGTCGCCATCATGCCGATGAAGAAGGTGACCATGCTGGCATCCATATTGCCCAGCGTCACCAGCGTAGCGTCGCTGCCGACGATGAAGCCCGCATTCTTGAAGCCGATAAAGGTGATGAACAGGCCAATGCCGCAGGTGATCGCATAGCGCAGTGAGGAGGGAATGGCCTCGATTATTGCCTTACGGACGTTGAACATGGCCAGGATGGCGAACAGCACCCCGGACCAAAATACGCAGCCCAGTGCCACTTCCCAGGAGAGCCCTGCGCCCTGTACCAGGGTATAGGTGAACAGGGCGTTCATGCCCATGCCCGGCGCGACCAGGATCGGGTTACGGGCATAGAGCCCCATGGCCAGGCTGCTCATGAAGCTGATCAGCACCGTGGCCGAGAGGGCGGCGGAGAAGGGGATGCCGGCATCGCTGAGAATCGCCGGGTTGACCACGATGATGTACATGGAGGCCAGGAAGGTGGCGATCCCGGCGAGAATTTCGGTGCGCAGCGACGAGCCGCGACGCGTCACGCCGAAATAGTGGTCCAGCCAGTTGGCAGGTCTGGCGACCTGCCCATCGGACCGTGCGGTGCCCTTGTCGGTAAGGGAGGAGGCGTTCGGTTCCATATCGGTGATCCCATTGTTGTTAGAAATTGTTGTTAGAAATTGTTGTTAGAAATTGTTGTTAGAAAGAGTTGGAAATCGGGTATCAATCCAGGGGGCGTTTTCTATGTTGATCGCCTGGCTGACCAAGTGGTCAATCAGGCGTGGAGACAGACTAAACAACATTTGACCACTTGGACAGGTGGCTGTGACCATTGTCGTAGACGACACCCCTGCACGCAGTGAAGGCAGTCAGTCTCTGGCGTGTTGACGCCTCCCGCCCGCCCAGGTTTCCAGTACGCTGCGGTCGTCGCCCAGCATCATCAGCGCGAACAGGCGCTCGCCAAGGGTGCGACAGCGGGCATGACGCCTTGACAGCAGCGGTGTGGCATCAGGGTCGAGCACCACGAAGTCGGCCTCCATTCCGGGTGCCAGGCGGCCGATCCCGCTATCCAGCGACAAGGCTCGCGCATTGCCCAGTGTCAGGCCGTACAGCCCTTGCCAGGCCGTCAAGGGCTGACCACGTAATTGCCCGACCTGGTAGGCGGCCTTGAGGGTCGCAAGCCCGGAAAGGTCGGTACCACCGCCGACGTCGCTGGCATAGGTCACGTTGAGCCCGACATGGCGTGCGGCGTGGCGGTCGAACAGGCCGCTGCCCAGGAACAGATTGGAGCTGGGGCAGAAGGCCAGGTTGGCGCCACGATCCGCCAGCCGCTGCCGCATCCCCTGGTCGAGATGAATGCCATGGGCGAAGGTGCTGCGTGGCCCCACCAGCCCGGACTGCTCGTAGACTTCGAGGTAGTCGCGGCTCTGCGGAAACAGCTCGGCAACCCAATCCAGCTCCCCGGTGTTTTCGGAAAGGTGGGTCTGCAGCCACAGGCTCGGGTCATTGCGCAACAGCCCACCCGTCGCGTCCAGCTGTTCCCGGGTCGAGGTGGGGGCGAAGCGTGGTGTGAGGCTGTAACCGAGACGTGCCGTGCCGTGCCAGTCGCTGATCAGCCGCTCGGCGTCGCGAATGCCGCCCTGGGTGTCGTCGCAGAGTGCTTCCGGGGCGTGGCGATTCATGTGTACCTTGCCGGCCAGCATGCGCAGGTTGCGCTTGCGGCTGGCAGTGAAGAAGGCATCCACGGAATTGGGATGGCTGGAGCAGAACACCTGGGCGGTGGTGGTGCCGACCCGCAGCATCTCATCGAGAAAAACATCAGAAAGTGTCAAGGCATGAGCGTACTGGGCGAAGCGACACTCTTCGGGAAAGGTATAGTCGTTGAGCCAGTCGAGCAGCTGGCGCCCGTAGGAGGCCATGATCTCGAGCTGAACGTAATGCACGTGGCTGTCGATGAAGCCGGGCATCAGCAGCTTGCCACGATGGTCGATCACCTCGATGCCCGGCGGCAGGTCCGGTTCGAGTCGCGCATAGTCATCGAGGGCGCGGATGCGGCCATCCTCGATCCACAGGGCAGCGTCCTCGATATGGCGAACGCTGCCCTCGGCGGGGGTGTCGCCCTCGCCGGGGTCGGCATCGAAGCTCAGCAGTTCGGCGCGTATCACGCGCGGGTCGTTTGTCGTCATTATAGGGGCTCGTTATCGGTAAAAACTTGGACTTATATGAGCTTGGCTCCCGGCGTAGCTCCCGTCGCAAGAAAGCACTAGTCGAATACCTGGCGCAGTTCCGCCGGGTCGAGGCCGCGCCGGTCGGCGTGTTCGGCGCTGCCCATCAGAGGCAGCAGCTCGGCCAGGGCGGCCAGGGCAATGGCATAGGGCGTCTTGTCGCCGCCTGTGCCACCACTGGCCATGCCGATGGGGCAGCGCACCCTGGCCAGTGTCGCTTCGTCATGGCCGGCATTGGTCAGCCGTGAGCGGAAGCTAGCCCATTTGCTGTGTGATCCGATCAGGCCGATCGAGGCCATGTCATCACGACGCAGCAGGGCATCCACGAGTTCGCGGTCTTCGGCGTGGTCATGGGTCAGCACCAGCGCGTGGCTGTTCGCAGGCAGGGCGGCCACAGCGTCCCGAAGGTCAGTCGCGTGGCGGCAGGTCAGACGCGGCTGCGCCTCGGCCCAGTCGGGGAAGACGCCGTCGCGGCTGTCGTGCCACAGCACCTGCCAGGGCAGTGGGGCGGCCAGGCGGACCAGCTCGGTACCCACGTGGCCGGCGCCGAAGATGGCCAGGGTTGCCGCACTGCCGGGGAAGATCTCCAGCAAGACGTTGACGAAGCCGCCGCAACATTGCCCGCTGCGCCCGCCCAGCGCGAAGGCCTCGAGGCTCATGCCGAGCGCTCCTGACGCCAGCCGTTCGCGGGCCGCGTCGATCACTTGGAATTCGAAGGTGCCGCCGCCCAGGGTGTCGTGGACGGCGTCAACGGTGATCACCATCCGGGCTCCGGGCTCCCGGGGCGTGGAGCCGGCGCTGGTCACCACGGTGGCCAGCGCATGGGGCAGGCCGTTCCGCTGCAAGCGGTGCAGGGCCTCATGCCAGCTTTCGGGGCGCTGGACGTTCATCAGTCTCCACCTTTTTCCAGCGGCCGTGTATCGTGCCGGGTACCGTATTTGGCGCGCAGGGTTTCGGCGGCCATCAGTACGCGTTCCGGGGTGGCCGGGGTGTCGAGTCGCGGTGCCTCGGCGTAGTCGGCAAGGCTCGCCAGGGCGTCACGCAAGGCCGACCACACCGCCATGCCGAGCATGAAGGGGGGCTCGCCCACGGCCTTGGAACGATAGATGCTGGCCATGGAGTTGGGATGCCCCTCCAGCAGCTTGACGTTGAACACCGGTGGCAGGTCGCCGTAGGTGGGGATCTTGTAGGTGGCCGGGCCGTCGGAGATCAGCCGTCCGGCCTCGTTCCACTTAAGCTCTTCGCTGGTCAGCCAGCCCATCCCCTGGATGAAGCCGCCCTCCACCTGGCCGATGTCGATGGCCGGATTGAGCGAGTCGCCCACGTCGTGAAGGATATCGACCCGGTCGACCTGGTATTCGCCGGTCAAGGTATCCACGCTGACTTCCGCCACGGCGGCGCCGAAGGCGTAGTAGTAGAAGGGCCGACCCTGGCCGATGTTGCGGTCGTAGTGGATCAGCGGCGTGGCGTAGAAACCCTTCTCCGAGAGTGAGATGCGATTCAGATAGGCGGACTGGACCAGCTCGCCCCAAGGAATGCGTTGCTCGCTCTCGCCGTGGCCGGCAATCAGGTGTCCGGCTTCCAGGCGCATGTCTTCGCGGTCGAGCCCCTGATCCGGATAGAGGTGCTCATGGGCGAAGTCGAACAGGCGCTGCTTGAGCTTCATGCAGGCATCGCGTGCCGCCTGGCCGTTGAGGTCGGTGCCACTGGAGGCGGCGGTGGGCGAGGTGTTGGGCACCTTGTCGGTGCGCGTGGCGGTGATGCGGACTTCCTCGGTATCGAGGCCCAGCTCACGGGCGGCCACCTGGCAGATCTTGGTATGCAGGCCCTGGCCCATCTCGGTGCCGCCGTGGTTGATCATCACGCTGCCGTCGGTATAGACGTGCAGCAGGGCGCCGGCCTGATTGAGATGCTTGGCGGTGAAGGAAATACCGAACTTCACCGGCGTCAGCGCCAGGCCGCGCTTGACGATGGGGCTCTCGGCGTTGAACTCGGTGATCGCGCGGCGGCGTTCCCAGTAGTCGCTACTGGTCTCGAGCTGGTCGACCAGCTCCTTGAGCAGGGCGATCTGGTCCACCTGCTGGCCGTAATGAGTCGTCTGGCGGTCGGGACGGTAGAAGTTGCGCTTGCGTACCGTCAGCGGGTCCTCGCCGATGCGCCGGGCGATGTCGTCCATCGCCGCCTCGATCACCATCATGCCCTGGGGGCCGCCGAAGCCGCGAAAGGCGGTATTGGAGGCGGTATGGGTGCGGGCACGGTGGCCGGTCACCCGGGCATCGCCCAGCGAATAGGCGTTGTCGCTGTGGAACATGGCGCGGTCGACGATGGCATCCGACAGGTCCGGCGAATAGCCGCAGTCGCCGATCAAGGTGATCTCGCCACCCAGGATCACGCCCTGGTAGTCGACGCCTAACCGGTAGCGGTTATGGAAGGGATGGCGCTTGCCCGTTGCGCGCATGTCCTCGGCGCGGGGCAGGCGTACCCGGGTGGTGCGGCCGGTGCGCCGGGCAATCAGCGCGGCGATGCAGGCCCAAGGCGAGGCCTGGGTCTCCTTGCCACCGAAGCCACCGCCCATGCGGCGCACCTCCACGGTCACGGCGTGAAACGGGATGCCCAGTACCTCGGCCACCAGTTTCTGGGTTTCGCTGGGGTGCTGGTTAGAGGTGAAGACCACCACGCCCTCGTCCTCGGTGGGCTGCACCAGGCAGGCCTGGCCTTCCAGGTAGAAATGCTCCTGGCCGCCGACGAACTGCTCGTCTTCCACGACCAGGGTGGCGTCCTTCAGCGCCTGCTCCCAATCACCGCTCTGCTGAACGTGGGTGGGGCGCACGAATTCTTCCCGCTCGGCGGCGGCGACCGGATCGAGGCAGGCCGGTTGCTCGTCGATCTCCACGACTGCCGCCTGGACGGCTTCCCGCGCGGCGCGATGGTTCTCGGCGGCTACGGCGAAGATGACCTGGCCGACGTAGCTGATCTCATCCTCGACGAAGATGGGGTCGCCGGGGAAAACCGGGCCGATATCGGTGTGGCCGGGTACATCACCCACAGCGATGACATCCACCACGCCGGGCATGGCGCGGACCTTGTCCAGGTCGAGGTGGGTCAGGCGACCGTGGGCAATCGGTGAGAGGCCCAAGGCCACCTGCAGGCAGTCGGCGGGGGCGCTCAAATCGTCGATGTAGGCCGCCCGCCCGGTGACATGCTTGACCGCGCTCTCATGGGCCTGGGAATGCGGATGAGTATTGGTATAAGGAAGCGTGTCGCGGGCCAGGGGACCGTCGCCCTTGATGCGTCCATCGAGCTCGTGACGGGCAGCCGCCGAGTCGGCGCCCACGTCGGCGGTGGCGTCTTTGTTGGATGCTGGCGCGGTTCCGGGCGCCGTAGAGAGCTTAGTGAGCGTACGCATGGAGCATTACCTCCCGAGGGCTGGCTGTGGCGTCCTGCGCCTGGTTTTCAATAATAAGCACCAGGCGCAGGCGTTCGAGCAGATTGGCGGCAGAAACCTGGCGATAGTGGGCGCTGCCGCGCACATCCGACATGGGCTGGAAATCCTGGGACAGCGCCAGCCGTGCTTGCTGGAAGGCAGCCGCTGAGGGCGCCTTGCCCTCGAGTGCCGCTTCGGCCCGGGCCGCACGCTTGGGAATGCCGGCCATGCCGCCAAAGGCCAGGCGTACGTCGCGCAGTACGCCATTGTCCAGGCGCCAGGCGAAGGCCCCGAGCACCGCGGAAATATCGTCCTCACGCCGTTTGGAAAGCTTCCACACCTTGAGCGTTTCTCCCTCGACGGGATAAGGAAGGAATAGGGCACGGATCGCTTCACCCTGCTGCAAGGCGGTACGCTTGTAGTCGAGGAAGAACTCCTCAAGCGGCAGCTCACGCTCACCCTCGGGACCTACCAACTTGAGGCGTGAACCCAGCGTCAGTAGTACCGGCGGAGCGTCGCCAATCGGCGAGGCGTTAGCCACGTTGCCGCCCAGGGTGCCGCGGTTGCGAATCTGGGAGGAGCCCAAGCGATGCAGCAGGTGGGCGAAGGCATCAAAATGTTCCTCGAGCAGCGGCTCGAGACGGGTATAGGTTACGGCAGCGCCGATCCACCAGCCACGACGGCCGTCTTCGAGGGTGGTCTCTTCGATCACGTTCAGCTCGGCAACGCGGGTGACATCAATCAGTCGCTCGAAGCGTACCAGGCGTTGGGTGCTTTCCAGCCACAGGTCGGTGGCCCCGGCAACCAGCCGTGCCTCGGGGTGGCGTTCCAAGCACTCGATCAACTCAGTGAGCGTGGTGGGCTGGGCAAAGGGACTTTCACTCATGGCCGGTCCGGCTTTCGGCTCAGGGGCGGCGGCATCCATCCACAGCGGGCGATGCTCGGGGTGCTCGTTCATGGTCAACGCGGCATCGCGGATCGGGCGGTAGCCGGTGCAGCGACATAGATTGCCCCCCAGGGCGGCCTCGAGGCGCTGCGGCGTCAGTGGTGCCAGGGCCTTGTCTTGCTCCCTACGCTGCTGCTCGTGAAGGGTGAACAGCGACATGACGATGCCCGGGGTGCAAAAGCCGCACTGGCTGCCGTGGCATTCGACCATGGCGGCCTGGGCGGGGTGCAGCTTGTCGCCGTCGGCGAGGCCATCCACGGTCACCAGGTGGCGTCCATGCAGCTGATGGGCAGGCGTGATGCAGGCATTGGCGCTGTGATAGCGCAGCTCGCCGTCGGCGCCGGTTTCGCCAATGGCGACGGTGCAGGCGCCGCAGTCGCCAGAGGCGCAACCCTCCTTGGTACCCATGGCACCGAGGGTTTCGCGCAGCAGTTCAAGCACGCTGATTTCGGGTGTTGCCTCGCAATGGCGTGGCTGCCCGTTGAGCAGGAAATCGATCATCGCCGTGTCTCTTGTTGACCTTGTTAAGGAAGCGTTTCTCGCAAGAGGTTGACCAAGTGGTCAGGATTTTTCCAGCATGTGCCAGGATGTCGCACTTTGCAAGCCCGAGATCGCCTCCGTCGAGCCGTGCCCACGTCGTTAGGACCGGTGTTCGCAACCCGAGGGTCCGTAACAGCGCGCCAGTGTGCCCCAACGCCGCGGGGCCTGCGCTAAGGCAGGCCCCGGTGCTGTCGGCGAAGCGAGCCGGTGATTACAGCCGGCTGGCCACGGCGTCGAGGAAGCCATTCATATCGACCAGGGTCTCGCCTTCCGGGTCGTTGGTCTTGCCCTTGAGGTCGCCGGTGATTATCCCGGCACCCACGGTATCGATCAGCGCTGCCTTGAGGCGGTGGGCGTAGTCGATCAGGGCGTCGTTTACCTGGCGCTCGCCCAGGGTCTCCAGGGCGTTGGCCACGGCGAACAACAGGGCCGAGGAGTTGAAGTGGGCCTGTTTGCCATCGGTCTCCAGGTAGGTGAGGTAGAGATCGTGAGCGGTGCCGTGAGGCGCCTCGAACAGCATGGTGCCGTCCTTGCTCTCTATGATCGAGCTGGCGGTGGCCAGGCTTCCGCCCAGGGCCGCGGAGATATCAGAGAAGATGTCGCCGTCCAGATTCTGTGCCGGATAAAGGGCGTTGCGGGGCGGGTCGGTGATCATCTTGGTGAGCTGGCTGGAGGGTCGCATAATCATGAACGATGGCGGCGGGGTGCCGGTCTCGGCAAGCTCACGGCGCACGTCGGTGATCGCCGTGCTGAACACCTCGTCGTACTCCATGTACTCGCGCTTGAGGCCGAAGTAGACTTCTTTCTCCTTGCGCGACGCATCCCGGAACACCTGAAACACCCAGTCCTTGATCGCCGCCTGGTCGTTGGACATCAGCAGGATGGGGTCGCCCTTCTTGACTCTTCGCGCGTGTTTTTCCTCGCCGTCGACAATCACCTTGAGGATGCCGTCTTCCTCGGCCGGGGCATTGAAGCTGCCGTACTGGTCACCACCGCCGGCGCTCATGCGCGAGATGGAGACCTGGGCCTTGCGGTCGGGAATGCCGTAGCGCTTGAGCTGCTCCACCAGCTTGTAGAGCTTGCGGCCGGTGGTGTTGTCCGGCACGCCCCATAGGGCGCGCTCCGGCGGGTTGGCGACCAGGCGTGCGGCCTGGGCGTCGATCAGCTCGTAGAAGTAGTTCAGCCCCAGCGCCTCCACCTGCTCGCGGTAGTCGCGATCAAAGATGTCCTCGATGGCAGCCCGCATCACGCCGTCGTAGCCGGCGATCACGGTGTCCTTGAGGCCTAGATAGATGTCGCGCTTCTCCTTGATGGCGCGCTGGAAGAAGCGATGGGCCCATGCCTTGACGTCTTCCACGTTGTTGGTGGCCAGCAGCCAGGGGTCGCCCTTGTTGACCTCGCGGCGATGCAGTTCCACGGGGTCGCCGCTTTCGCCCACGAACATCAGCTTGACCACACCAGTAGCGCGGGAGAGCTCGTTGAAGCTGTCCTTGATGCCGCCGGTGTCCATGGTGTCCACCTCGATATCGCGGCCGGTCCACGCCGGGCGTGAGACCTTGAGGTTGCGAAACTCGATGTCCTCGCGGGTGATGTTGCCGCCGATACCCTTGCGGATGGCGCCGTTGGGCGACTTGGTGGCCAGCGGGTGCAGGCGGGTGCCGTCGATTTTGGGGTGCTTGTCGAGCATCTCGCCGAGCTGAGTGCGGTTGACCGTCATGCCGGCATTCTTGATGCCGACACCGTGCTCCCTGAGCGCCTCGATGGCATCGATCACCACCTGACCGTTAGTGATCAGGCGGTTCTCGGCCGAGAGGTCGATCTCCACCAGCGGAATATCCAGCCGTGAAGTCACGAAGGTATCGAGGATCTTCTCGAAGGCCACCTGGGCCATCTCGTCGCCGTGGAGGATGACGAGAGGGGCGTCGACGCGGATCTTGTTGCTCATCAAGGTTCCCTGTTGTTAGTGATCGATCGGTGATGATCGTAACGATGTTGAGTAGGTATTAGGGTACGCCTGCCGCCGGCATGACGCTACGCGCAGAAAGCAGTAGGGCGCGGGCGGCGGAAAAAGTCGAAGGGTGGCGCGCGACGTGGTCATGCAGGTGCGGTAGGCTGGCGAATTGTCCGCTTTCTACTGATGGAGTCCCTGCCATGACCGTAATGATACTCGGCCTGTTGATCTTTCTGGGGGTGCACTCGGTGCGCATTGTCGCCGACGACTGGCGCAATGCCCAGATCAAGCGCTTTGGCAAGCTGCCTTGGAAGGCCGTCTACTCTTTGGTCTCGATCATCGGCCTGGCGCTGGCGATCTGGGGCTACGGCCAGATGCGCCTCGACCCCACCTGGGTGTGGTTCCCGCCGGTGGGGCTGTACCACGTCGTATCGCTGCTGATGATTCCTGCCTTCATCCTGCTGGTGGCGGCCTATGTGCCTGGCAACCATCTTAAGGCAAAGCTTGGGCATCCGATGATCATCGCCGTGAAGTTGTGGGCCTTCGCCCACCTGCTGGCCAACGGTCGGCTGGGCGATATCGTCTTCTTTGGCGCCTTCCTGCTGTGGGCGGTGTTTGACTTCCGCGCTGCGCGTCGTCGTCCGGCTCCTTCGACGCAGACCCCGAGCATGGCGCGCACTGCCATCACGGTGGTAGCTGGCCTGGTCGCCTACTATCTCTTCGCCTTTCACCTGCATGTCTGGGTCACCGGCGTTCCGGTGATGTGATTCCGACAGCGGCGTCGTGTCGTTAAACCCTGGTTTCCAGGCCTGTCAGCCTTCGACCTGGCTCTTTACCTTTTCCACGATATGCGCGCCGATCGGAATTGCCGAGGTGGCGGCAGGCGATGGCGCATTACCCACATTGACGGTACGAGGCGTATTGACGAACAGGAAGTCATCTACCAGCTTGCCATCACGAGACACGGCTTGGGCGCGAACCCCGGCAGGGTAGGGTTGCAGGTCATTCAAGGTCAGGCTCGGGCAGTACTTGCGTACCTGTTCGAGATAGCCCTTCTTGAACAGCGAGTTTTTCATCTCGGCAAGTCCCGGGCGCAAGTTCTTGCCCAGTACCTTGAGGATGCCGGGGTTGGTAAGCATCTGCGCCATGTCGATCAACGAGATATCCCGTTTACGATAGCCTTCGCGCTTCATTGCGAGTACCGCATTGGGGCCCACCGTCACGGTGCCGTCTATCATGCGGGTGAGGTGCACTCCGAGAAAGGGCATGGAGGGGTCTGGAATTGGATAGATCAGGTGATTGACGATTTGATTGTGCTGTTCAGACAACCGGTAGTACTCGCCCCGGAACGGACAGATGGTGAAGCCGGGGTCCTGGCCGAGCATTCGAATCACCCGGTCGGCCATCAGGCCAGAGCAGGAAACAAGGTAGCGGCAGGGGAAGGTGTCTTGGGAGGTGGTGACAATGACTTCCTGGCGGCGCTCTTCAAGAGCTGTCACGTCCTGTCCGTATCGAATCTCGCCGCCCATTCGCTTGAACTCGGCGGCCATGGCAAGCGTCACCTCGGCGTAATTGACGATGCCGCTGGAGGGTACGAAGATCCCGCCGATGCCGGTAATGTTGGGCTCGCGTTCACGCAGGGCATCGGCATCCAGCCATTCACGCTCCAGGCCGTTGGCCGCTGTGCGTTCCCACAATGCCTGCATGCGCTGCATTTCCACCTCATCGGTGGCCACCAGTAGTTTCCCGCAAATATCGTAGGCAATCCCATGGGTATCGCAAAACTGTCGGGTCGCCTGGTTACCGGCCAGGCAAAAGCGTGCCTTCAAGCTGCCCGGAGTGTAATAGACCCCTGCATGAATGACGCCACTGTTGTGGCCGGTCTGGTGCTGGGCGGGGCCTTGCTCCTTCTCCAGGACCAACATGCGCCTATCTGGATAAGCCTGTTTGAGCTGCATGGCGGTGGACATACCCAGAATGCCGCCACCCACAATAATAAAATCGTACATGCCGTTCCTTATGCCTTATCCGTGGGAGGAAACTATGCCATGCACAGACAGCAAGGCATATCCCGGCCATTGTTTAACCACTCGTTAGCCGAAAGGGCTGAGGCCGGTTCAAGGTTGAGCTCGCACAGCATGAGGGCATTTGGGTACACTAACGCCTGTTTGGGCCTGGTACCGGCGAGCGATTGGTTCGTCCGCCAGGCGCTTTTCTCGTCTCTATTAAGGGAATGATTGGTTGATGTCGCACTCTTATCGTCTGGTAGTGTCCTGCCCGGATCAGGTGGGTATCGTGGCGCGTGTTTCCGGCTTCATTGCCCAGCAGGGAGGGTCGATTACCGAAGCCAGTCAGCATTCGGATCTGGAAGCCGGGCGCTTTTTCATGCGTTACGAAATCCTGGCGGATTCGGTGGGGATGACCGCTGAAGCACTACGAACGGCATTCGAACCGGTTGCCCGTGAATTCGATATGCAGTGGGCCTTGACCGATACGGCCAGGCGCGCGCGGGTGGTGCTGATGGTGTCGCGGGAATCGCATTGTCTGGTGGACCTGCTTTACCGCTGGCAAGCGGAAGAGTTGCCTTGTGATATCGTTGCGGTGATTTCCAATCATGAAAATTTGCGTTCACTGACCGAGTGGCATGGTATTCCCTATTACCATGTGCCTGTAGATCCTGCTGATAAACAAGCAGCGTTCGCTACCGTGCAAGACACAATCGAAACACTGAATGCCGACTGTGTGGTACTGGCGCGCTATATGCAGATCCTGCCGCCCGCTCTTTGCGAGCGCTATGTGGGGAAAGTGATCAATATTCACCATAGTTTCCTGCCCTCGTTTGCCGGAGCCAAACCCTATCATCAGGCGTTTGAACGCGGAGTAAAACTGATCGGCGCCACTTGCCATTATGTTACCCAAGAACTGGATGCGGGCCCGATCATCGAGCAAGACATCCATCGGGTGAGTCACTGCCATACCCCGACCGACCTGGTGCGCTTTGGACGCGATGTGGAAAAAGCCGTGCTGGCTCGTGGGTTGCGTTGGCACTTGGAAGATCGTGTGCTGATTCACGGCAACAAGACAGTCGTGTTCAGCTGAACCTGACGGAAGTAATCACTATGTCGTTTTCCGAAGCCGTACTGGATTTTTGGGTAGTGCTGCTATGTGCCCTGGGCTCAGCAGTGACACTCGGGCTGGCACTATGGCAACGCCCTTGGCGAGCTCTACTGGCTGACACGGCATTGCAGCATCGCTGGCTTGCGGCAACGGTGGCGATTTTATTGATGTGGCAGCTGCGTGCCCAGGCGGTGGATTGGTTGGTACTGCATCTTACTTTCACCGCCCTGATGACCTTGGTATTCAAGGCCCCCTTGGCACTGCTGAGCAACACTTTGGTCAATGTTGCCATGGTAGTGGTAGGGCGCAATGAGTGGTCGCTGTTAGGAGTCAATATCCTGGTCACGGGTATCGTTCCAGCGCTGATGATCGTGCTGATATGGCGACTCGTGGACCGTCGTTTGCCTGATAATCTGATGGTGTTTCTTTTTATCTGCGGCTTTTTCGGCTCGGCATTGGCTACCTTGGCGGGGGGCTTTGCGGCGGTGGGGTTGGTCTTGCTGGGGGGTGTCGATCGAGAGGCCGTGTATCTGGCTCAGGAGTACGCTCGCTTCCTGCCGTTACTCATGCCGTCGGAAGCTTTCATTACCGGCATGCTGATGAGCATTCTGCTGGTCTATCATCCGGAGTGGGTGGCCACCTTGAATGGCCACCGCTATATAGATACTAAATAGATAGGCACGAATAATGCCGACTGGTTAACCCAGCGCTTGCCCGTTGCCGCCCCGAATGACGCCGACACCCACGCCCTCGATTTCGAGGGGTTGATGGCGCAAGTCGATATCGATAGGCAAAAAATCAGGGTTTTCAGCGGTTAATGTGACTTTATGGCCTTGTCGATGAAAGCGCTTTACCGTCACTTCCTCTTCCAGTCTTGCGACGACGATCTGGCCATTGCGCACACGTTCGGTGCGATGTACCGCCAGAAGGTCGCCTTCCAGAATGCCCGCATCCTTCATTGATAGCCCACGAACACGGAGCAGGTAGTCCGCCTTGGGTGTGAAGTATTCCGCCGGTAGGGGGCAGTAACGGTCGATGTGCTCGGTGGCCAGTATGGGGTTGCCAGCGGCGACTTCTCCGATTACCGGCAGCCCTTGGAAGGCAGCAGGTTCCGGGAAAGCCGGTTCGGAAGAAGGCGACTCGACATTTTCCATGGGTACCTGAGCGGGTAGGCGAATGCCACGCGAGGTATTACGGATGATGCGGATAGCTCCCTTGCGCTCAAGTGCGCGCAAGTGTTCTTCGGCAGCATTGGGCGAGCGAAAGCCAAGCGCTTTGGCGATTTCCGCCCGGGTCGGCGGATAACCCAGCTCATTCATGGTCTTTACGATGAAGTCGTAGACATGTTGTTGGCGAGCCGTTAAAGGGCGGGACATGGCAAGCTCCAGAAATCGTCAAAAGTCACGGCTGATAGTGGTGAATCATTAAGTGGTTAAGCATACAGCATGTTACTTCATCCAGTATATGGCGGCTCGCCTGGGCTGCCAACCAACATTCAGGCGTTGAGCCCCCACGGTCTATGACGTAATATTTGTTTTCGTTTTAAACACACGTTTTCCGGAGAGCGCCGTATGGCCCAGTCTGATACTGTCACGCGTATTCTGGATACAGCGGAAGTGTTATTTGCCGAGCGTGGCTTTGCTGAAACATCGCTGCGCACCATCACCAGCAAGGCGCGGGTCAACCTGGCGGCGGTCAACTATCACTTCGGCTCCAAGAAGGCTCTGATTCAGGCGGTTTTTGCGCGCTACCTGGATCCTTTTACGCAACGCTTTCATACAGCTCTGGACGAGCTTGAAGCGCATCATGCCGGCAAGGTCATTCCACTCGACGAACTTCTGGAAACCATGGCGACAACGGTGCTGGCGGTGCCTGCCGAACGCAACAGTCTCCAAGTATTCATGCGTTTGTTGGGGTTGGCCTATAGCCAGGCGCAAGGCCATTTACGACGCTATATACAGCGGGACTACGGCGACGTCTTTACCCGCTTCACCGAGCTTGTGCGCCAGGCGACGCCGGAATTGCCCGATGCCGAGCGTTTCTGGCGCTTGCACTTCATGCTGGGTACCGTGATTTTCACGCTGTCGGGACTTGAGGCGTTACGTGACATTGCCGAGCAGGATTATCATGAGCAGGTGAGCGTGAAGGATCTGGTGCGCCGCTTGCGGCCAGTCGTCGTGGCGGCGATGAACGCCCCTCTTCCCGATCAAATGCAAAACGAGGGTTTTCACAAGGATTTTCATGCGCACCCCGATCCTCAGTGAGCTGCCTCCCGTCGATGGCGCTTGGATAGAGATTGATGTGAGTCGCCAGTGCTTGTCGTTGTGGCAGGGAGAACAGCTGATTCATATCTGCGATATATCAACTGCCCAGGCAGGAACAGGGCAGCAAGAAGGCAGCGGTCGCACACCGCTGGGTTGGCATTACATTCGCGCCGCCATCGGCCGGGACGTTCCTCTTGACGGTGTGTTTCGTGGCAGGCGTTTCACCGGGGAAGTCTATAGTGACGCCTTGGCGAAAGCGCATCCGGCTCGTGACTGGATATTGACGCGCATTCTATGGTTATGCGGGTTGGAAACGGGTGTTAATCGCGGTGCGTGCGTGGATTCTCAGCGGCGCTATATTTATCTACATGGCACGCCCCCCGACCAATCCATGGGAGTGGCACGCTCACATGGCTGTATTCGCATGCGCAATGCCGATCTTGTGTTGATGGTCGAAAAAGCTCCGCCGGGAACCCCCGTCTGGCTGCATGAATAGCGCCGCTGTCTTTGAAAAAGCGGTGATGAGCTTGTCGAGGAAGGGTATGGGGTCGCGCCAACGGTTAATAGTGGTCTAGAATCAGCGCCCCTTGCGCAGGAGGTTTGCCATGACACAACTCCCCGGTCCGGTGATGCTGGATCTTGAAGGGCTTCATCTGACAGCTGACGAGCGTGATCTGTTGACACATGAGGCTGTCGGCGGCGTCATCCTGTTTGGGCGTAATACTGAAAGTGCACGTCAGGTACAGGCGTTGTGTGCGGAGATCCGACGGATACGCCCGGAGTTGCTGCTGGCCGTGGACCAAGAGGGTGGTCGTGTGCAACGCATCAAGGAAGGTGTGACGCGCTTGCCTGCCATGGGTATGTTGAGCCGGGAATATGGCCAGGCACCGGAGGCCACCTTCGCGCTGGTGAAAGATGCCGGTTGGTTGCTGGGCATGGAGATGGCGGCCTGTGGTCTGGATATCAGCTTCGCCCCGGTGCTGGACGTGGATATCGGTATTTCCAGCGTGATAGGTGATCGCAGTTTCGGGGCTGACCCGGAACAGGTCGCTGCACTGGGGTATGCCTTTGTTCACGGCTTGCATGAAGCCGGTATGGCGGCGGTGGGTAAGCATTTTCCCGGCCATGGGGGGGTCGCAGCGGATTCACACATTGCGCTGCCGGTGGATGAGCGTCCATTAGCGACGCTCAAGCAGCAGGATCTGATTCCCTTCACTCGCTTGGCGGGGGTGCTGAACGGTATCATGCCAGCCCATGTGATATACCCCTCTTTTGATCCACGCCCCGCCGGATTTTCTCCCAGTTGGTTAGGGATGTTGCGTGAATCGCTGGGCTTCAAGGGGTGCATCTTTTCCGATGATTTGAGCATGCAAGGCGCGCAGCAGGCCGGCTCTCCGGCTCAGCGCGCCCATGCCGCACTGGAGGCAGGTTGCGACATGCTGCTGGTATGCAACGACCGGCAGGCAGCCCTTGAGGTATTGCAAGCCTGCCAGGGGCGACGGGCCAAGCGTGCGGGCAAGTTGCTGTATGGCCGGGCACGCCCGGACCTCGACGCCCTGGAGGCATTGACCCGCTGGCGACGCACCCATGCACGCCTGGAAGCCATGGCTGCAAGCAAATAACACCCTTTAATGCAGATACAATGAATGCAATTACAACGTGGAGTGCGGTAAATGGTAAAGCTGGGTATGGAAGCGGGTGAGTCTCTGGCGACCATGCGTGAAATAATGAATAACGCGGATTGCCTGATTTCACAAGACGAGGTTGAACTCGCTCTGGATCGCATGGCGGAAGCTATTACGCGGGATCTGGGCGATAAGCTGCCGGTCTTTTATTGTGTGATGAATGGTGGCCTGATCACGACCGGACACTTGTTGACTCGCCTGGGCTTTCCGTTGGAAGTCGATTATCTGCATGCCACGCGTTATCGCAACGAGTTACGTGGCGGTGAGCTGTTCTGGCGGGTATCGCCGGAGATTCCCATGGCCGGGCGGCACGTCGTGATTGTCGACGACATTCTGGATGAAGGGGCCACCCTGGCGGCTATTCTGGCGTACTGCAAGGAAGCAAAAGCGGCCAGCATCACCACGGCGGTATTGGTCGACAAGCAGCACGACCGCAAGGCCGTGCCTGGGCTCAAGGCCAATTACTGCGGTCTTGAAGTGGTCGATCGTTACGTTTTTGGTTTTGGTATGGATTACAAGGGCTACTGGCGGAACGCTCCAGGTATCTTTGCTCCGGAAGGGCTATAAATAAAGTCCCCCTTGAATGAAAGGAAGCTGTCAGTGAGGTGAGAAACGCCGCTTCAATCCGGTTTCTGCGATCATGCGGGTAGAGATTTCCTCGACGGAAGAGCGGGTCGTATCAAGGTAGGGAATATGCATGCTGCGATACAGCGACTCCGCCTGCTCAACCTCTTGCAGGCATTGATCCATGGAACTGTAGCGACTATTGGGGCGGCGTTCATGGCGAATAGCGGCGAGTCGACGAGCATCGATGGTCAAGCCGAATAATTTACTCCGATACGGGGCCAAGGCTTTGGGCATCTTCAGGAAGCCGTCTTCGTCCTGATCATCCTCCGTCAAAGGATAATTGGCTGCTCGGATACCGAACTGCAGCGCCAGATAAAGCGACGTGGGCGTTTTGCCGCAACGTGATACCCCGACCAGAATGATATCCGCTTCGGCATATTGATGCGTGCGAGCGCCATCATCGTTGTCCAGAGCGAAGTGCACCGAATGAATCCGGTCCATATACACATCGTCGCTTCCGATGGAATGGGTGCGGCCTACGCTATACGAGGAGTGAGTGTCGAGTTCCTGCTCCAACGGTTTCAGAAACGTCGAGAAGATGTCCACTTTGAAACCGGACGCCTTTCGGATCACGTCGCGTATGCGCTGATCGACGATGGTGTCGATAATGATCGGACGCTCACCGTCACGAACCGCAGCAGCATCGATGATATCCACCAACGCCTGGGCCTTTTCCAGATCGTCGATATACGGCTTGGTCAGCATGCGAATCTCGACGTTTTCAAATTGCGCCAATAAGCTGCGCCCCAGGCTTTCCGCAGTAATCCCGGTGCCATCGGAAATAAAAAAAGCAGTACGTGTCATCTCGCCGACTCTTTGAAAAATGAAGGGTTATTGTCAGCCTGCTTGGCGGTCGACACAATCCTTCGTGCCGCTAACGACTACATAATCATTCACAAAACCCTGCTTGTTGTAAAAAACCTCCACCTACTTCGATGTTAGACCAATGGCGAATATCTGATTGCGGTGATAGGGTAGCAACCTCCATTTTTGGCGGCCCATCTGGGCTTACCGGTGTCGTTATGCAAGGGGGTTGCGTGGAAGAGTACATTCTGTGGTTCGATCAGCTAGGTATGACAGATGTCGAACGCGTGGGTGGCAAAAACGCCTCTCTCGGCGAAATGATCTCGAACCTGTCGGAAGTTGGTGTCACGGTACCCGGCGGCTTTGCCACCACTGCTCATGCTTATCGCGAGTTTCTCTCCCACGAAGGCCTGAATGAGCGCATCAACACTGCCTTGTCACGCCTGGATGTGGATGATGTCAAGGCGCTGGCGCAAGTAGGTGCCAAGATTCGTCAATGGGTAATCGACACGCCCCTGCCCCCGACATTCGAAGCCGCCTTGCGCGAGGCCTATGGGAAGCTTCAGACGCAGCATCCCAATCTGAAGGTTGCCGTGCGCAGTTCCGCCACGGCAGAAGATTTGCCGGATGCCTCCTTTGCCGGCCAGCAGGAAACCTTTCTCAACATCGAAGGCTTCGACAACATCAAGCGTGCCGTTCACGAAGTCTTTGCTTCCTTGTTCAATGACCGGGCGATTTCCTACCGGGTGCACCGTGGCTATGCCCATGAAAACGTGGCGTTGTCCGCCGGTGTACAAAAGATGGTGCGCTCGGAAACCGGTGCCAGTGGGGTGGTGTTCACGCTGGACACCGAATCCGGCTACCGTGATGCGGTATTCGTCACCGCCTCCTGGGGCTTGGGTGAAACCGTGGTTCAGGGTGCGGTGAATCCCGATGAATTCTATGTTCATAAACCCACGCTGGCTGCCGGTCGCCCTGCGGTATTGCGCCGTAACTTGGGTTCCAAGTTGATCAAGATGATCTACACCGACGATGCCAGTGCCGGCAAGTCGGTGGCCACGGTGGATGTGCCCTTGGCGGATCGTGGTCGCTTCTGCCTGAACGACGAGCAAATCATGTCGCTTTCGCGTCAGGCGGTGACCATCGAACAGCACTACCAACGCCCGATGGATATCGAATGGGCACTGGACGGCGACGATGGCGAACTTTACATCGTTCAGGCCCGCCCGGAGACCGTGGTATCGCAACAGGAAGGCGGCAAGCTGGAGCGCTTTCATCTGAAAGAGAAGGGCAGAACCCTGGTAACCGGACGTGCCATTGGCCAGCGTATAGGCAGTGGTGCGGTCAAGGTAGTGCTTTCCCCGGATGATATGGACAAGATTCTGCCGGGTGATGTACTGGTTACCGACATGACCGACCCTGACTGGGAGCCGATCATGAAGCGTGCCTCGGCGATTGTCACCAATCGGGGAGGGCGCACCTGCCATGCGGCGATTATCGCACGAGAACTGGGCATTCCCGCGGTGGTTGGCTGCGGCGATGCCACTGTACTGCTGAGCGATGGTCGGGATGTCACGGTATCCTGCGCCGAAGGTGACGCCGGCCATGTCTATGAAGGGCTGCTCGACTTCGATTGCAAGGTTTCCAGCGTCAATGCCATGCCGGAAATTCCCTTCAAGATCATGATGAACGTGGGTAACCCGGACCGTGCCTTTGGTTTTGCCGGTTTACCGAATGCCGGCGTCGGCCTGGCGCGGCTGGAATTCATCATCAACCGCATGATCGGCGTTCATCCCAAGGCGCTGCTCGAGTACGACACCTTGCCTGCCGATTTGCAGCAGATCATCGATATGCGTACCGCAGGTTACGCCGACCCGGTCAGTTTTTACGTGGATAAACTGGTCGAAGGCATTTCCACCCTGGCGGCGGCCTTCCATCCTCAGCGGGTGATCGTGCGCCTGTCCGACTTCAAGTCCAATGAGTACGAAAACCTGATCGGCGGCAAACTCTACGAGCCAGGCGAAGAAAACCCCATGCTGGGTTTCCGTGGTGCCTCGCGTTACATCTCCGATGCTTTCCGGCCGTGTTTTGAGCTGGAATGCCGAGCGCTCAAGCGTGTGCGTGAAGATATGGGCCTGGATAACATCGAGATCATGGTGCCCTTCGTACGCACCACCGATGAAGCCCGGGAAGTGGTGGAGCTGCTGTCAGCCAATGGCCTTACCCGTGGCGAGAACGGCCTCAAGGTCATCATGATGTGCGAACTGCCCGCCAATGCGTTGCTGGCGGATGAGTTCCTCGAATATTTCGACGGCTTCTCCATCGGCTCCAACGACCTGACCCAGCTCACCCTGGGGCTGGATCGAGATTCAGGCATCGTGGCGCATCTGTTCGACGAGCGTAATCCTGCCGTCAAGAAGCTGTTGGCGATGGCGATACAAGCGTGCAAGGCGCAGGGCAAGTACGTAGGTATCTGCGGTCAGGGGCCTTCGGATCATCCGGATCTGGCCAAATGGCTGATGGAGCAGGGCATCGATTCGGTTTCCCTGAATCCGGATGCAGTACTCGAAACCTGGTTCATGCTGGCGGGTGAAACCATCGATTGACGCTTCGCTTGAACCAGGACCGTTCCAGGTAAATGTGTTAAAGAAAATAAAAGCCCGACGTTTTCGTCGGGCTTTTCGTTGGAGGCTTCCGAGACACCCAGAAAATTGACTATGCTGCATTGAAGTCGTCATTCATCCAGGAGCCTGACCATGACACTGCGCCTATCCTCCGTGGCGGTTTCCTTGTCGCTGATTATTCCAGTGACCGCCTTGGGCTTCACGTATACCACGCCTTCGATTAGCCCGGAAGTCGATTCCGGGTATACGGAAAAACCCGGCTGGGAAATGCAGACATTTGCCGTGGCCGCGGCGAATCCCTTGGCTACCGATGCGGGCTATCAAGTGATAGAGGCGGGTGGAAGCGCAGTGGACGCCGCCATTGCCGTGAAAATGGTACTTATGCTGGTCGAGCCGCAATCCAGCGGTATCGGGGGCGGTGCTTTTCTGATGCACTACGATGGTGACGAGGTGAAGACTTACGATGGGCGTGAAACCGCTCCCGACGCCGTGGACGAAACGCTTTTTCTGGAAGATGGCGAACCCCTGGAATTCATGGAGGCAGTGGCCAGCGGCCTCTCGGTAGGCGTGCCGGGAACGCTCAAGATGTTGGAAATGGCCCATGCCGAACATGGCGCGCTAGCCTGGGAAGCGTTGTTCACACCGGCCATTACCCTGGCGAAGCAAGGCTTTGTGGTAAGCCAGCGATTACATGCCAGCCTGGCCAATGATAGGTACTTGCGCGAAGACCCCTTGGCGAGGCAGTTTTATTACACCGAGGAAGGCGAGGCACTGGAGGTAGGCGAAACGCTGCGCAATCCCGCCTTGGCGGAAATATTGGAGGCGATCGCCGAGAAAGGCAGCGATGCCCTGCACCAGGGGAGTATCGCCGAGGACCTGGTGGCACGCGTCCAGTCGCATCCAAGTCGCCCGGGTGCCATGACCCTGGCGGATCTCGAGGATTATGAGGCCAAGGTACGCGAACCGCTCTGCACCGCATGGCAGCAATGGGAGGTGTGCGGTTTTCCACCGCCTTCTTCCGGGCATCTGACCATCATGCAGATTCTCGGTATGCTGGATCATCTGCCGCTCGTCGAGGCTCCCCTGGAAGCGGGCGTTCCCAGCGCCGCCTGGTTGCATCAATTTCTGGAAGCCTCGCGCTTGGCATTTGCCGATCGGGGGCGTTATATCGCCGATCCAGACTATGTGAGTGCCCCTGGCGAAGATTGGGCGCTGATGCTGCACCCGGATTACCTGGCCTTGCGAGCGGAGCTAATCGAGAGCCAGACCATGGGCAGCGAGGCCGAACCGGGCAGACCCGGGGAAGTGATCATGACCTGGGCCTCCCAGCCGCAACAGCCGGAATACGGTACCAGCCATATCAGTATCATCGATGTCGAGGGGCGGGCCGTGGCCATGACCACGACGATCGAACAGGCCTTCGGCTCGCGGATACTTGCCGATGGCGGCACCGGCTTGCCGGGGGGCTATTTGCTCAATAACGAGCTGACGGATTTTTCGTTTACCCCGCAAGTGGATGGTCTGTTAGTGGCTAATCGTGTCGAGCCCGGGAAACGGCCACGCTCGAGCATGAGTCCGACGTTGGTATTCGAGCGCGATGGGGGTGATCTGGTAGCCAGCCTAGGCTCTCCCGGTGGCGCGGCGATTATTCATTATACTGCGCGCACCCTGATTGCCTTGCGCGATTGGGGCATGAATGCTCAGCAAGCGCTTGACCTACCGCATGCGATTACGCTGGGTGGCCCTGTTTATCTGGAGGAAGGCCGGTTCCCTGAAACTACCCGGATTTCGCTCAGCGAGCGCGGCCATGAGGTCAGCGAACGCGAATTGACCAGCGGCTTGCAAGTCATTGTGCGCCAGCCGGAAGGCGAGCTGTTCGGAGGTGCCGACCCGCGCCGCGAAGGCGTGGTGATGGGTGAATGAACTCAATGGCGCAGCCAGTTGCGCAGCTTTACCAGTAACAGCTCGCCATCGCTCAGCTCGCGGCGTTCGGCTATTAGATCAGCCAAGCGAGCCGGGTAATCGGTGATGATGGCATCTACGCCTAAATCAATCAGCTGTGACATGCGTGCGGGATCATTGACCGTCCAGGCGTGTATTTCATAACCGTACTGAGTGGCCAGCTTGATTTCGGTCTCAGTGATGCGGTTATGGCGCAGCCCCAAGGCGTCGAACTGGCGACGGTCCAGCGTGCCAAGCAAGATCAGCTGTGCCAGCAGCGTCACCCGTAGCTCGGGCTCGCGGCGCTTGATTTCCTCGACCACCCAGGGCGACATCACCGCAAGACGGCTTTCTTCGATGACGTCGGGGTTGCCGCAGCGTCTGCGCGTCATGGGTGGGGCTTGCGTATGGCAGGCCAGGCGAATGGCCGCCTCGTCGTGCAGTGCTTCAATCACAGCCTCCAACAAGGCTATTTCATTTCCCGGCTCGGGCTTCATGTCGATCATCAGAGCGCTTCTGCCGCGAACCGTGGCAAGTGCCTCGCTGAGGGTGGCAATCCGTTCACCGACAAAGGCATCCCCGAACCAGCTGCCCATATCGAAAATGCTCAGTTGTTCCAGGCTGAGATCACTCAGGTTGCGCGGGTCACCGACAAGGCGTTGCAGGCTGCGATCATGATGGAGCACCACTTCGTTGTCGGCGGTCAGGCGCACATCAATTTCCACATGGGTGGCATTATCCTTGATGGCCTGTTCCACAGCGGCAAGGGTGTTTTCCGGTGCGACCATCGAGCTGCCGCGGTGGGCGATATTGGCCACCTCATCGCGAATATCGAAACTATTGATGATCAGCCAGGCTTGGGATACGGCAAATAGCAGTACACCAAGCTCCACCATCCAGGCCAGGCGGCCGGGGTGTGCGTCGGCGGGTGGTGGTGTGGGGCGCGCTTTTTGGTGAGCCAGCTGCAAATAAAGACTGGCCGAGAGCAGGGCGTTGGCGGCAATGCCGACGAAGGTGATTGCCAGGGTGATAAGCAGATAGCCGGTCAGGTAAACCAGCATGGCGGGAATCAACACCGCGTTACGCTCGGGAAGCAGCCATAACAGAGGTGTGAAAAAGCGGTCGAACAGCAGCGTCGTCAGCAAGGGAAGAAGTATCACCAGGGCCAGGACGCCGAATACGGCCACGCCGATTGAGCGCTGCCAGCCTCGCGTCAACCACACACTTCGCTTGAGCGCGGCTTGTGGTGAGAGATTTTCCAGGGTGACCAGGGGCAAGGCCAGAATCCAGCGCAGGTACAGCCAGCACGTCAGCCACAGCCAGAGGCCGATTAGCGGTAGTGCCGTCGCCAGGAAATACCATAGCGCGGCCGGGCGAATGCGCTGAACGTAATAGGGCTCCAGGTCGCCGAGCCAAGCCCCGTAAAGCCAGGCAATACCCAGCATGAAGGGTACCGCCAGCAGAAGGTGTGAGCCGACCTGCATCACCACCAGTCCTGCCAGTGCCGGTAGCCGTCTTAAGCTCAGCCAGAGTGCCTCGAACGCCAGTCGAAAGTGATTGTCCCGGGGCCTTGCCGCGACCTGGATCATGCCTGCCTGTTGCAGGTAAAGCACCGTAAATGAAAGCCCCAGCGCCACCAACATGACTAGCACGCCCGCAGGGCTGAATAACAGCAATATCAGTTCATCAAGGGTGATCACGGTACGGTTGAACTGGGCCAGCACGAAGCGTACCGACCAGGCCACCGCCGGCAGCAGCAGGGCGGTTGAAAGCAGCGTGAAAAAAAGGTGATAGGCGATCAGCGGACGCAGGTGATCGCGAAAGGTACGCAAAAGGTCAAAACCGAGACGTGAAAGCGGCTGCATGAATGCTTGGAGACCATTTTGAAGAAAAATGATCTGCCAGGGTGGCATTGTCGGGCCTTCCCTGGCAAACCGTGCCTATTCGGGTGTGAACTGTGAGTCAGGTGTGAACTGTGAGTCAGGTAGGAAGGGTGAGCTCGTGCTGCGCCAGTACAATGCCGTTATTGTCGGCATATATCCATTGGCCCGGGGTAAGGGTGGCGCCGGCGAATGTCACGGGAATATCACGCTGACCTTCGTTGCGTTTTTCACTCTTGCGTGGATGATTGCCCAGCGCCTGAATGCCCAGCTCAAGTTCGGCGAGTATGTCCACATCTCTTACACAGCCGTACATGATCACACCCGCCCAGCCATTTTCCACTGCTTGCCTTGCCACCATATCACCGAGCATTGCGCAGCGATGCGAGCCACCGGCATCCACTACCAGCACGGCGCCTCCACCGGTTTCGGCAAGGGCCTGTTTGACCAGGGAGTTGTCTTCGAAGCATTTTATGGTGCGAATCGGGCCGGCAAAGGCATCTATTCCTCCGTAGTTGACGAAAACAGGATCGAGTACCACCACGTCCGGGTGGGCATCGCAAATGTCTGGGGTGACAATCTGGGCCATGGGGAAAATCTCCAGGAAAATAGTAACGCGTATTCAAACGCTAAAAAAAACGCCCCACCCTGTCAAATCGACGTGGGTGGGGCGCTCAGTCATCGACTCAGAAGAACGCTAGAATCAGGCTTCTTGAGCGACCGGAATCACGTTCGAGGCAATTTTCTGATATTCCTCGATTTCGTGGAAGTTCATGTAGCGATAGATTTCACCTGCCATGGCGTCGAATTCACTCATGTAGCGCTGATATTCTTCAACGCTGGGCAAGCGACCTTCCACGGCTGCGACAGCGGCAAGTTCGGCTGATGCCAGATAGACATTGGCGCCATCGCCCAGGCGGTTGGGGAAGTTACGTGTGGAAGTCGAAACCACCGTGGACTTCGCTGCAACCCGTGCCTGGTTACCCATGCACAGAGAGCAACCCGGCATTTCCATGCGCGCACCGGCACGGCCGTAGATGCCGTAGTAACCTTCTTCGGTCAGCTGATGCTGATCCATCTTGGTCGGCGGTGCAAGCCACAGACGAGTCTTCAGGCTGCCGGCGGGCTGCTTCTCGAGCAACTTGCCTGCGGCGCGGAAGTGGCCGATGTTGGTCATGCACGAGCCGATGAAGACTTCATCGATCTTCTCGCCGGCAACCTCGGACAGCAGACGGGCATCGTCCGGGTCGTTCGGCGCGCAGAGGATCGGTTCCTTGATTTCGCTCAGGTCGATTTCGATGACTTCGGCATAGTCGGCATCTTTATCTGCGCGCATCAGGCTCGGGTCGGCCAACCAGGCTTCCATGGCCTCGATACGACGGCTGATGGTACGCTCGTCGCCATAACCGTTTCCGATCATCCACTTGAGTAGCGTGATGTTGGAGTTCAGGTATTGCGCAACGCTTTCTTCGCTGAGGGTGATGGTGCAGCCCGCGGCGGAGCGCTCGGCGGAGGCATCGGAAAGCTCGAAAGCCTGTTCGACGGTGAGGTCGTCAAGCCCTTCAATTTCGAGGACGCGGCCGGAGAAAGCATTCTTCTTGCCGGATTTCGCGACGGTCAGCAGACCTGCCTTGATACCGTAAAGTGGAATGGCGTGAACCAGATCGCGCAGCGTGACGCCCGGCTGACGCTCGCCCTTGAAGCGCACCAGCACCGATTCCGGCATATCCAGCGGCATGACGCCGGTGGCGGCGGCGAAGGCGACGAGGCCCGAGCCCGCCGGGAAGGAGATGCCCATCGGGAAGCGCGTGTGCGAGTCGCCACCGGTACCGACGGTATCCGGCAACAGCATACGGTTGAGCCAGCTGTGAATGATGCCATCGCCCGGGCGCAGTGAGACACCGCCGCGGTTCATGATGAAATCAGGCAGGGTGTGGTGAGTGTCCACATCGATCGGTTTGGGGTAAGCCGCGGTGTGACAGAATGACTGCATCACCAGGTCGGCCTGGAAGCCCAGGCATGCCAGATCCTTGAGCTCATCGCGAGTCATCGGACCGGTGGTGTCCTGAGAACCTACGGTGGTCATCTTGGGTTCGCAGTACATGCCCGGGCGAACGCCTTCCATGCCGCAGGCCTTGCCGACCATCTTCTGGGCCAGGGTATAGCCCTTGCCGGTATCGTGAGGCTGCTCGGGCAGGCGGAAGACATCGGACGGCTCAAGGCCCAGTGACTCACGCGCCTTGCCGGTCAGGCCGCGACCGATGATTAGCGGGATGCGGCCGCCGGCGCGCACTTCATCAAGAATCAGCTGAGTCTTGAGTTCGAAGGTGGTGATGACCTCGTCGGTGCCGTGCTTGCACACCTTGCCTTCGTAGGGGTAGACGTCGATGACATCCCCCATTGCCATCTTCTCGACATCCATCTCGATGGGCAGAGCGCCGGAATCTTCCATGGTGTTGAAGAAGATCGGAGCGATCTTGCCGCCGAAGCAGAAGCCGCCGGCGCGCTTGTTGGGTACGTTCGGAATGTCATCACCGAAGAACCACAGCACGGAGTTGGTAGCGGACTTGCGCGAGGAGCCGGTGCCGACCACGTCGCCCACGTAGACGACCGGGAAACCCTTGGCTTTGACGTCGGCGATCTGCTTGAGCGGACCGGTGGTGCCGGGCACTTCCGGTTCGATTCCTTCACGCTCGTTCTTGAGCATGGCGTTGGCATGCAACGGCATGTCCGGGCGAGACCAGGCATCCGGCGCGGGCGAGAGGTCATCGGTATTGGTTTCGCCGGGCACCTTGAACACCGTCAGGGTGATCTTTTCGGCCAGGGCCGGCTTGGACAGGAACCATTCGGCCTCGGCCCAGGACTGAATGACGTCCTTGGCGACGGCATTGCCGTTCTTGGCACGCTCTTCCACATCGTGAAAGGCGTCGAACATCAATAGCGTGTGCTTGAGCTGCTCACCGACTTCCTTGGCGAGTTCTTCGTCGTCTAGAAGCTCGACTAGGGAGACAATGTTATAGCCGCCCTGCATGGTGCCTAGCAGCTTGACCGCATGAATCTTGTCGATCAGCGGAGAGCTGGCTTCGCCCTTGGCGATAGCGGTAAGAAAACCGGCCTTCACATAAGCAGCTTCATCGACACCCGGCGGTATGCGGTTGGTAAGAAGATCAAGAATGACCTCTTCTTCACCGGCCGGTGGTGCCTTGAGCAGTTCGATCAGTGCCGCAGCTTGGTCGGCGTTCAAAGGCTTGGGGGGAACACCCTCGGCGGCACGTTCTTCGACATGTTGACGGTAAGCTTCAAGCACGGTAGGAACCCTCTCATCTGTTATGCTGGCCAAGGCGCCACTCATTGAAAAATTCAATCAAATAAAGCGCCTGGCATGTGAAACGTTGTCGGTAACATCGCTGCTAACGAATTGTTGATAACAAAGTCTTGAAGAAACATTCTGCATCGGTATTGAGTGGCTCTTTTAAGCACAAACTTGATGTCAGCGGCTTGACAACAGCCTGTCTCTGGATGCCGCGATTCTACGGGAAACTGTCGACAATGTTAAGCTGATGCGCGGCTAACCCCCTTGTACTTTGGGTGGATGTGGGGAATTCTGGAACGGTCTAGGTGGCGGGAGAACGCTAACAAGGGGAGGTTTATGACGGGAATGGTGCGCTCGCCCTGTGTGGGGGTATGTTCCACGACGCTTGGCGATGAGTATTGCCGTGGTTGTCAGCGCAGCCATACGCAGATCACACGCTGGTCAGCAATGAACGATGCGCAACGCGACGCCTGTATGCAGGCAATCGATCAGTTACGCGAACAAGTGGCGCAGCGTTTCATGCATGTCTTCGACGCCGCACTTCTGGAACGGAAGCTTCTTCGCCATGGCATCCGCTACCGGCCGGAACAGCCGCCTTTGTCGCGTGTCATTGAACTGTTAAGGGTGGGCAGAGGACGTATCCAGCAACTCGACCGCTATGGTGTGGAGTGTCAGCCATCCACAGCTGACCTGGATATCAAGGCATTATATGCTGCACTCAATCAAGCCTTGCTCATGGCGGTAGAACAGAGCTTGGATAGTCCTTGCTGAACAAGGTATTGCTTAGTCCGACTTATTTACTAAGGATAGGTTGGGTTAAATATTGTATGATATTTTTGACCGCCTCGATGAGATTTCATGTCCTTACAAGACCCTTTCTTGAAAAGCGAAGTAGCCCCCTTGACACATGAAGCGAGCACTTTGAAACGCAAAGCATCCCTTTTGGTACCCGCTGAGCACCGCGTCAGTGCAAAGGAGCTGTTACCGGATAGCTTGCTGGATTTCCTGGCTTGCCCGACGCCGCCGGCGTGGCTTGAATGGGCCATGGAAAACCCGGATATCTTGCTGATCGATCATGCCCAATGTGAGAAAAAGGCCGCTTCAACGGCCATGAACCTTCTCTATCGCTACGTGGATCAGCCGCTCCTGTTGGGTAAAATGTCTCAGTTGGCCCGGGAAGAGTTGCTGCATTTCGAGCAAGTCGTGACGCTGATGCGTGCCAGAGGAATTGCTTATCGAAACTTGTCAGCCTCGCGTTATGCTGGGGAATTGCGCTCGCATGTGCGTACTCATGATCCTGAACGCTTGATCGATATTCTAATTATTGGCGCCTTGATCGAGGCGCGAAGTTGCGAGCGGTTTGCATGTTTGATTCCTTATCTTGACGTGGAGCTTGCCAAGTTCTATCGAACTCTGGTTAAGTCGGAAGGACGCCATTTTGAGGACTATCTAATGTTGGCGCGCGAACAGTCCCGGGAGCCGATCAACGAGCGCATCGCATTTCTGGTTAATTGTGAAGCTGAACTGATTACGACGCCGGACACGGCATTTCGTTTCCATAGCGGCGTGCCCGCCTGAGGCCACCGCTTACGTCAGGCAGGATATGTATCATGCGCGATGCTAGTGAGTCTGATCAGCTGATTCTCTTCGGCCATTTTTCGCTGACCCAAGGCGATGATGTGCTGACGCATTTCAGTTACGACAAAGTCAAGGCACTGCTGGTTTACCTGTTGCTGCATCGGCAACCGGTCAATCGTGCGGCCTTGGCAGAGCTTTTGTGGCCCGACCAAGGGCTTTCCTCAGGGCGTACCAATTTACGCCATGCGTTGCATTGCCTGCGGCAGTCGTTGGGAGAAAATGCTGAGCAAGTGCTGAGTGTTTCTCGTCAGACAATTGCTTTCCAGCTGCCCTCGGGGTGGCATGTCGACCTGCATCAGTTACAAACATTATTGGAAGGCCCGCGTGACATCGATACGTTGCATTCACTGCTGGGTTGTTACCAAGGCGATTTGATCGAAGAGCTGCAGTTGACCAATTGTGCTGAGTTTCAGCGCTGGTTGGTGCAGGGGCGCAATGAATGGCGCCAACGGGTTATTCGTTTCGCCGAGCAGGTGCTGGAAGCGCATGCTGACGTGCCTGGTGAGTTGCTGGAAAGCTTAGTCAGTCGCTTTTCAGGTTATGGCCCTTTTCATGAGCGTCTGGTGCGGCAACTGGCTGTCCAAGGTCAGATGGCGGCTGCTCATGAACAATACAACAGCTATCTGCAGTTATTGGCGCTTTCCGGCCAGCAGCCAGAGCCCAGTTTCCTACAGTTAGCCAACTATTGGTCTGATGGCCATCATGATCACCGCGCCATGAGCCCCCAGGGGGCCTTTTCCCGTGCCTTGGCCGCCGACAGCAAGCCTTTGCGCGAAGAGGAAATTGAGCTGCGCCAATTATCGGTGATGGCCATTCGTCTGCACTTGAAAGGCGAGTGGCAGGAGCGGGCGGCGACGCGTAGTTGTCTTGCTCTGCAACTGGAATTGCTGCGCTGGTTAGAGCAACAGTGTCATCACCTGGGCGGCTTCTGGCTGCCGGGCGCCACGGGCGGGTTGGGCCTGGCCTGTTTCGGAACGCACGGCCCCGCGCATCAACTGGCGGAGTTGGTGGCGCTTTACGAGCACTGTCGCCAGGCCCTTGATCAAGAATGTGAACGGCACTGGACGGGCAGTGGTGAACCGCCGCATTTCGAGCTGGCAGCAGGGCTTCATAGCGGCCGGGTAGTGTATCTGCCGGAGCGGCAGTTGGCCGATCCTTTAGGTCAGGTGACCCAGGTTACGTTGGAATTGATGAGTGCCGCTGAAGGCAGTGAGCTGGTCATTTCTCAAGAAGCTAGCCAACACATGCCCCCGGCTCTGGATCTACAGCCACGCCTGGTGTCGCGCCTGGTGGCAAGCGATGGCCGTATCCGTCTGAGAGCCTTGGTGCTGGGGCAGAATGAAGGCGGCCCTGATGCATTGCCGCCCAGTCTGGTGGGGCGTGAAACCGCGTTACGTACCTTGCGTGACGCCTTGGCTCGGGCCGGAATCGGTCTGCGCCAGAGTGTGCTGGTACGCGGTGCTTCGGGAATGGGGAAGTCAGCGCTGATGGTGGGGTTCCGACAGCTTGAAATAAGCCGTGAAGCAGCGATTTGCTGGCAGCCGACCACTCGCCTGTCTGTTCTCGAGCCTTATGGCGTGGCTCGCACCCTATTGCGCTGGCACCTGTCCGCCAAACCTGACATCGATGCAGTAAAGGCATTACAAGCGCAGCTTTCGATGCCGGAGCTGGACGAAGCTCGCCAGCAGTTGCTGGAAGAAGCCTTGGGGGTGCGTGAAGTCCAGGAAGTATCCCAGCTGGCCCAGAACGGCGAAGCCGTTGAATTGGTGGTCGCGTTATTGCATCGCCTGATAGAGCATCAAGCCGAGATGCATATCCTGGTATTGATGATCGATGATCTGCAGTGGTTGGATGAATCCTCGTTCAAGGTACTGGCAGGCCTTCAGGCACGCTTGCCGATCAACACCGCTTTCATGCTGGTGGCGAGCCATCACGGGCGTGAACCGCTGCCGGTCAAGCTGCACTGGGACCAGCAGGTCTGCTTGGGTAAATTGGATGCCCTGCAATCTTCGCGGTTGTTATCGCAGTTGGCGCGACGTTACAGCATTCATCTCAGCCCGCGTTTGCGCAACCAGATCATCGAGCGCTGCGATGGCGTACCGCTTTATATGCAGGAAATCTGTCGTCGTCTGGACATGGATCGCCGCGAAGGGCGTAGCGTTCATTTCGATGAACTACCCAAAGGTTTGCTCGGTCTTCTGGCGAGCCGTATCGACCAGCTAGATGGCGATCGAGAGGTGGCGCATATCGCGGCGGTACTGGGCAAGCGCTTTCGTCTCGATTTTCTGCAGGAGTGCAGCGGCTGGGAAATGCCACGCTTGAACCGGGCGCTGGAGCATATGCGGTCTCTGGAAATTATCGAGCCGGTCGAGAATGAAAGCGCGGAGAACGAATATCAATTCAGCCATCAGCTGCTTCAGGAAGCAGCCTACTTGTCCTGCCCCCGAGATGTGCGCGTCAAGTTTCATCAGCAAGTGGTGAGTCTCATCGAGGAGCGCTTCCCGATGTGGATCAGCCGACACCCGGGCGACTTCGCCACTCACCTGCGGCGCAGCGGACATTATGCCCGGGGTGCGCGATATTTCGAATTGGCGGCACGTGAAGCCCTCAAGGTCAGTGCCAATCGTACTGCATTGCGCATGGCCGACGCCGGCTTGGCCAGTCTGCGTCATGTAGAAGGTCAGGCCGAACGTCAGGTCAGCTTGCTGACCGTGCGTGGCCAAGCGGCATTTGCCTTGGAGGGCCATGGGTCACCTACCGCCCACGAAAGTTTCGTTTTGGCGCGTGATCTGCTGCATCAATCCAGAAATGAATCGCTGGAAGAGTCGGAAGACCTGGAGCAGACCTTCCTGGTCAAGTGGGGATTGTGGGTGGGGCGTAGCCAACGCTATGCCCATGCCGATGCGTTTTCCCTGGCGTCCACCCTGGCCGATATTGCCGCTCGCCTGGAAGACCCCCGCTACAAGCGCCTGGCGGATTACGCCAGGGCGCATTGCGAATATTGGGCGGGAAGTGTGCGCCAGGCCCATGATCACCTGGATGAGATCGACCCGCTTAACTCGCCGATGATGATCGAGTGGCTGCCGTTCTCCGATCATCCGCAAGTCACGGCGGCTTGCTTCCAGGGATGGGCACTTTGCTTGCGTGGCGACTACCAGCGCGCGGAACACCATGTCGCTTCAGCGCTGCGATTGGCGGAAAAGATTGGTCATCCGGGCACCTTGGCCATGGCGCTGATGTTTGCAGCCTCCCTGTACCGTCAGTTAGGTCATGTGCATTTGGCCACACGCCAAGCTGAACGTGCCGCTGCAATGACAGGTACGCCGGATTTACAGCTATGGCAGATTTCCGCGCAGAGCGTGCTTGGCTGGCAGCGCGCCTTGTCGGGTGATGCCAAAGGGCTTGCGCATGTGTCGCAGAGTCTGGATCAGATGGCTGAGCTCAATGGCCGGGATCGTTACCAGCGACCGGTATGGTGGTATGCCGATGCCTGTATTGCATTGGGAGAGTTGACCACCGCCGAAGACTATCTGGATCAATGTCTGGTCATCGCCCAGGAGCGAACTACCTTGTTCCTGCCGGAGCTGGCCATTCAGCTAGCACGCGTTAGACACTTGCTGGGACACCCGGCTCACGAAGTGCGGGCATTGGTGGAAATGGCCTTGAACCAGGCTCGAGAGCATGGCAATCATCACCAAGAGCTGGCCGCACTCGAGCTATGGTTGACTCACGTCGATCCGGAAGACGCCCAGGCGAGAGAAACGTTCCGTCACATGCTGAGTAAGGTCAATCATAGTGATGCCCCGGTGCTGGTGCGCTGGGTCAGTTTGCTGGATAGGCGCTTGTCGCATAAAGAGAGCCTGGAAACCTAATCAAGTCGGCCGGCATCGAGCCGGCCCCGGTCAGGTGAGTTGCTCGAGTTGGATGATGGCGCTGAGCGCCTCATCGCGATGGTTGCCGCACAACGCAGGGTCGTAGCTGAACTTCTCGCAGACGGCCGGGCGACGTGAATCGCCGAATAGCCGGCAAAGATTGTGTTCATCGAGTTGTACGCAGCGCATACCCGCAGGTTTACCTTCCGGCATGCCGGGAATCGGTGATGAAATGGAAGGCGCGATGCAGCAGGCGCCGCATCCTGGGCGGCATCCTGCCGAGGCTTGCTGGGTTGCGGCGTCAGCTTGGCTCATGGCTTTGCCTCGGCAATGGCCCCCTTGTCGATTCCTTCGAAGGCCTGTACCCGCGTTAATTGGCCGGTTTGCCCGGCAATAAGACGCGCCAGCCAAGCCGCGATATTCTCTACAGTGGTGGGGGCCGCAAGCACTGCACAGCGGTCATGGGGAAGACGAATGAAAAATTCTCCCTGTTGCGCATGGTAGCGGCTAGCTAACTGGTCGGGATTTTCTTCATCGATAATATCGGCGCTATCCACTAGATAACGATCTGCCAGCCAGGCTGCCCACTCGCTTTCAAGCCTTGGAGCACGCACGCCGTTCTGCCAGATATGCAGGCGCGAACGGTGCCCATGCGCAATGCGTTGACAGTTACCGACATGGCGCTTGAGTCCATGGCTGTAGCTATAGGCCGGCCCCTCTATAACCTCTTCGTGCAAGGCCAGACGAATAGCCTTGACGCGGGCCGGGGGGGAGCGCATCAGCTCTACTGAAAGGTGCTCGGCAAGGCGTTGGGGAGTGATTGACGGCCAGGGAAGAGCAGTTATTGCTTCAGGCGGCGCACGCATTTCGAAATCGTAGGGCGCGGTAGCGCGCAAATAGACTTCTTGCTCAGAGGAGGCAAGCGTTACACCGGAGGCTTGGGTGGGTACCAGTAGCGTGTGGTCGACGCCGGCATCGAGATAACGCTTGAGCCAAGGCTTCACCTCGCCAAAATCAAACAGCATGCCATCCTCGCCCAGGTCGCCATCCAGTTCGACATCCACTTGCCAGCTGACGCCGATCAAACCGCGCTGCGGACACCATAGGGAAGCATCGATGTGGGTCAGGCGGTTAACGAATAATGTCATCAGTCAATTCCCGCAATCTTGTGGGTCTGCAGCGAGAGCCGCCACTGAGGGTGTGCCAAACAATAAGCCACGGTGTCGGCCATGCGATTGCCCGGCTCGCCCAAAGGGCCGGTATCCATCGGCTGAAGAAAGAAATGCCTGAAATTGAAAGCGGCAAAACGCTCGGGTGGGGCGTCGGGCTGCGGGTAAACAAGCTTGAGCTCATCGCCAGAGGTCACCGCCAAGGCATTGCTGCCCTTGGGACTGACACACAGCCAGTCGATACCCGTTGGAACCGGCAGGGTGCCGTTGGTTTCCACCGCCACTTCGAACCCTTGCGCCTGCATGGCGTCTATCAAGGCAGAGTCAAGCTGCAGCAGCGGTTCACCACCAGTGAAGACCACATAAGGGGTAGCGTGGCCATCCTGTTTCGGCCACAAGTCATGCAGATGTTCCGCCAGTGTTGCTGCCTGGGTAAAGCGTCCGCCATTCTGACCATCGGTGCCGACAAAGTCGGTGTCACAAAAGCGGCAGGCCGCCGTGGCGCGATCCTGTTCGCGTCCCGACCAGAGGTTGCAACCGCTAAAGCGACAGAACACGCTGGCGCGCCCGGCTTGGCCGCCTTCGCCCTGTAAGGTGTAGAAGGCTTCCTTGACGTGATACATCAGGCACCTCCTGGGGCGGGGTTCGATTGGCGTAAGCCAGCATATGCCAAGGGGTCGGTTACGCCGTTGGCGGCAAAGGCTGCAAGCCGTTCCCTGCAGCTACCGCACTGGCCACAGGCAAGTCGCTCGCCCAGATAGCACGTCCAGGTGTCGCTATAATCAAGTCCCATTCGCAGGCCGTCAGCCAGAATATCGGCTTTGCTCGCATGCAGATAAGGCGCATGTATTTCCACTGCCTGGAAATTGGCGACTGCCGCTACGGTATTCATTTTTTCCACGAAGTCTGGGCGACAATCTGGATAGAGCACATGGTCGCCGCCATGGGCGCCGTAGTCGACACGGTCGGCGCCGATATTCACTGCCTTGGCAATCGCCAGCGATAGCAAGATCATGTTGCGGTTGGGCACCACCGTCGCACTGAGGTTTTCCTCTTGGTAGTCGCCGGTGGGCAGCTTGCGGTCTGAATCGGTCAAGGCGGAATTGTCGATCAAGCCATGTATCGCACGGATATCTACCACTTGGTGAGGCACCTTGAGCTTGTGGCAAACTCTGGCGGCGACTTCAAGTTCACAGGCGTGGCGCTGGCCGTAATCAAAGGAAAGGGCATGCACTTGGCGACTCTCATGAAGAGCACGGTGCAAGACGGTAAAAGAGTCCATACCGCCGGAATAAATCACGACGCTGGAAGGGGTATGAGATTGGGTCATGTCAGGGCTCTGTGTCGGAGAATTTTTCGTACCGCCTGAGCGGCTATCCGGGGTCCGGTCCGGAACGGCGGCTAGTGTACGCAATGAGCGGATATCTGGCCAGAATCAGTGGCAGTTGGTAGAATTCCCTTCCTCTGATATTTCCTACCGCGTGGCTCGGGTATTATTGTGCCGAGCGCGCCGCTTCCCTTTAGTGGTGAACCTTGATGAATGCGCCTGAATTGCTGTCACCCGCCGGCACTTTCAAGAACATGCGCTACGCTTTTGCTTATGGCGCCGACGCGGTCTATGCCGGTCAGCCACGCTATTCGCTACGTGTACGCAACAATGATTTCAAGATCGGCAACCTGCACAAGGGCATTGCCTATGCCCATGAGCGGGGCAAGAAGTTTTATGTGGCATCCAACATCGCCCCGCACAATAGCAAGTTGAAGACCTACCTGCGCGACATGGAAGCGGTGATCGAAGCCGGCCCCGATGCACTGATCATGTCAGACCCCGGTTTGATCATGATGGTTCGCGAGCGTTGGCCCGACCAGGAGATTCACCTTTCGGTGCAATCCAATGTGGTCAACTACGCGGCGGCCAAGTTTTGGCAGAAGCAGGGCATCAGCCGAATCATCCTTTCCAGGGAGCTCTCGCTTGAAGAGATTGGCGAGATTCGTGCCGAATGTCCCGATCTCGAGATTGAAACCTTCGTCCACGGTGCGCTCTGCATCGCTTATTCGGGTCGTTGCCTGCTCTCCGGTTACTTCAATCATCGCGATCCCAATCAGGGCACCTGTACCAATGCGTGTCGCTGGAAATACAACACCGTCGCCGCATCCACCGATGAAACCGGTGATCTGGTGCCGGCAAACTCTGCTCGGGCGCATGCTGCAAGTGGCATCTGGACGCCGGAACAAGGCGGCCTGATTGCCTCGGGCGGCGGCAGTGCAGAAATGCCGGCGTCGGAAAGCACCGCCACTGCCGGCGGCGTGGAAGGGCAGGACGAGCTTTCGGCACTTATCGAAGATCGCACCCGCCCTGGTGAATTGATGCCGGTGCATGAGGATGAACACGGCACCTACATCATGAATTCCAAGGATTTGCGTGCCGTACAGCATGTGCCGCGACTGACTGAAATGGGTGTAACCTCACTCAAGATCGAAGGGCGCACCAAGTCCGCCTATTATGTGGCGCGTACCGCTCAGGTTTATCGCCGCGCTATCGATGATGCTGTGGCCGGCCGGCCGTTTGACATGCGCCTGATGGACGAGCTGGATAACTTGGCCAACCGAGGTTATACGGAAGGCTTCTACCGGCGCCACGTTCATGACCAATATCAGAACTACGAGCAAGGCAATTCGGTGGGCGTTCACCAGCAGTTCGTGGGTGAAGTGTTGAGCTATGACCCTGACCGGGGGATGCTGGAAATCAATGTCAAGAATCGCTTTGAAGTGGGCGACGGCATGGAGCTGATGTTACCCGGCGGCAACCGCCGCTTTACTCTCGAGCATATCGAGAACAAGCGCGGTGAATCGGTAAGCGCGGCACCCGGTTCCGGCCATGTGGTAGGCATTCCCGTACCGGGCGAGCCGATTGCCGCTGAACGTATTGAATTTGCGCTGTTGATGCGAGACCTGTAATTTTCGTAGCTAATGTCATGCTGTACTCATGATACGCCGTTCTGATGTCATGCAGTGCCATGCCTGGGTATGGACATGAACGTCATTAGCCGAGAGGCTGGGTGATGCATATCAATGGAACCAGATAGGCGATCCGAATGGCTACGATTGAACATAGCGAAATTATCAAGGCGTCTCCCGAGCGAGTGTTTTCCCTGTTGCGCCGGGTCGAGGACTTCGCGGAGTACTCGGACTGGGTCGAGGCGATCGAACCCTTGGGAGAAGAACGCTATCGCTGGCATGTACGGGCAGTGGGCATGGACTGGACATTCGACGTGGAGGTCACCGAAACGCGACCGCCGGAAGTGTTGGCGTGGAAATCACTCGATGGGGTGAAAAACCATGGGCGTTATCATTTGCGTCCGGTTGCCGAAGGTACCGAGGTCTCCCTGACCCTGACCTACGAAATCCGCAATCGCCTGATGGAAAAGGCAGTCAACAAGGCCGCCAAGCCGTTGGTGGGCAAGATCAGCCGGCAGATTCTCGAACGCGTCGAGGCTCGATTGAATACGGGCTGACTGCTTGCAAAAAGATCCGCGATGCTCCCACCATCAAGAGGAGCATCGGCTCCCTTTTGTCTCATCTGAAAAATCCGTAAGTGCGAGCAGTTTCAGAAGAGCCTAGCTTTTCTTGCGCATGGAGGCATCAAGGTGGTCTACCGTTTCCGCCCAGTCGGCATCTTCTTCAATGGCTTCACGCAGGAATTCAGCCTGGCCTTCGTTCCAGCAGGGTGCCTCGGCAAGGGGCATATTGGCTGGCAGAGGGGAGTTTCGTTCAATGAAACGCTCGATGGCGGCACTGTCTGAGGCAAGGCCCAGTTGCTCGAAAAGCTCACTGAAATGATGAACGGGTTTTTCCATGAATGACGTTCCTTCAGATTATTGCAAAAGTTGATCGATACCTTTTAAACATAGACGCATTTAGCATGCAATACGAAGTGAAAAACTAACGTTCTCCTACCAGGGGTGTTAGAAACCTGCGACGTTGATCAACGGTGGTAAGCGGTTGGGCAAGGAGGTGAACCAGCTTGGTGTAGGCGGCTTCGGGGGTCATGCCGTCGCCGGATAGAACGCCGGCCTCGACCAGCCCGTGCCCGGCAGCGTAGTTCCCCAAATGTACACTGCCCTGAGGGCATTGACTGATCGCCGCCACCAGTTTGCCTTCGCCACTGGCTGAGGCCAGGACATTCAGCAGTTCAGGCTCCGGCGGCAAGTTGCCGGCTCCCCAGAGTTGCAGTAACGCTCCCTTTACGCGGCTATCATCGAGCCAGGCGGAAAGCTGCCAGGCGGTAATGCCCGGCCACAGTGCCACCCGTACCACGGCGCCTTGCGTCAGCGGAGAGTAGTCAGGCAGCTCGAAGCGTGGGGCACCGCGCTGGAGAACTGCGAGGCCGCGTCCCGGGTAATAGATGAAATCATCTCCGATACGCTCACCCAGCAGCGGGTAATTGGGGCTGGCAAAAGCATTAGCCGATTCACTGTGCTGCTTGCAGGCTCGTACCCCACGCAACAGTTGGCCAGCGAAATAAATAGCTACTTCCTGAAGGGCTGGGTTGGCGGCGAAATGCAGAGCACCCTGGATATTCTCCAATGCATCGCCATTGGCCACTTCGAGCGGTTCCATGGCGCCGGTCAGGATCACGGGACGATCCAGCCCCTGAAGCTGATAGGCTAGACTGGCTGCGCTCCAGCTAAGCGTGTCGGTGCCATGCAAGATGACAAAACCGCTATAGGCTTGATGTTGTGCCACAATATCACTAGCCAACTGTTGCCAAGTGGTGGCGTTGGCCGCACTGGAGTCGATTAACGGTAAGTCACTCAAGATGTCAAACGATGGGAGTTGTTGACGTTGACGAGGTGAAAGCTGCGTCAAGGCATGGTCCAAGCGCTGAGCAAAATTTCCGCTGGGTGCCAGTCCATGTTCTGACATCTGCATGCCTATGGTGCCACCGGTGTAGATAACCAGGACACGAGCATCTCGAGGGGCGTTAGAGGCAACGCTTGAGGTATGGCTCATGATGTTTTGGGTCCTCCTCGACAAAAGATGGCATCAGCAGGGAGGTTAATGCTTGCGCGTGACAAGCTTCCCATCTTCGTTATCCAGCTGACGATTACGTCCGGCAAACATGGCTAAACCGCAACATACCCCAATCAAGCCGATCAGTAACCAGGCGATGTGAGTAATGTCGGCGCCCGCTTGCAAGAGTAAACCTACACTTAACGGACCCAGCGAGGCTAGTGTATAACCGCCGCCTTGCACCAGGCCGGAAAGCTGACCGGAAAGCCGTGAATTGGCCGTGCGTAATACCAGCAGCGTCAAGGCAAGGCTGAAACTGCCGCCCTGGCCCAATCCTAACAATACCGCTCCCGGCCAGCGCCAAGCCAAGGGTGCGATGAGCAATAACCATAATCCTGCAGCGGTGCATAATAACATCAGTAGCAGGGCAGGGCGCTGGTCACGCCCTAGACGGGCCAGCCAGGGAGCGCCCAAGGCAGAGAAGATCTGGCACATGATCGAAACAGACATGAGCCAGCCGGCATTTGCTTCGGCGTACCCTCGATAGATCAAAAGCGTAGGCAACCAGCCGAAGACGATGTAAGCCATCGAGGACTGCATTCCCATGTACAGCATGATCTGCCAGGTTAGCGCCTTTTTCAGCAGCTGGAGTAGGCTCTGTTGCTGTATGGATGCCAAGGGGGTAGCGGCTGGGGCAGGCATGTAACCCAGCCATAGGATCAGCGCAAAAATGGCGAGCAGTGACCAACTCATCAACCCCAGTCGCCAGCTACCCCATAGTTCCGCCAAGGGAATGCTTAACCCAGCCCCCAGAGCGCCGCCCAGACACAGTGCCATCGTGTATATGCCGGTCACCAGGTCAGCATTGCCGGGAAGCTCGCGTTTGACCAGCGCCGGCAACAATGTGCCGCCAACGCCGATGGCGGCCCCGGCCATGGCGGTACCTAGGAAAAGTACCCCTGGTAAAGGCAGGCCACGTAGAATCAGACCGGTTGCCAGAGCGGCAAGCGAGAGACCCAAGGCCCGCTCGCTACCCAGGCGATGGGCGAGCAAGGGCGCCAAAGGAGCCGCGAGCCCCAGGCACAAGACGGGTAAGGTGGTCAGGACACCGGCAGCAAAAGCTGACAAGCCTGCAGTTTCCTGCAGACGTGCCAAAAGAGGAGCTATCGAGGAAAGTGCCGGGCGTAGATTAAGGCCCACCACCACCATCAACAGAACAAAGACGAACGAACGACGAGAAAACGCCATTGACTAGGCGATCACTAGTTGAGATGGCGGCGCAAGTCACCACGTACCGCATCAAGTAACGTAATGAAGTGGTAATTGCCGGCACTACCCACCTCATCTACCCGTACTGTCGTGGCCATGCCTTTGTCGATTTGTATCTGATCGAAAATTTCCAGCGTTACTTTACGTGCCGGCTGTGTTCCTACTTCAATGTGGCCTTGCTCCAATGTAAAGGTGTCCAGCAGGGTGGCGCGAACCCGGGTGGTATTGCCCTCGCTGAGTACTCGTCTGATAAACAACCAGCCTTCACAGGGCAGTGCCTTGCCGGTTTCGCCTTGGCGTAGAAACAGGGTGCGGTAGCACGCGCCTTCCGTAGCCGCCTTTTCCGCCATGCTGCGATACGCTTGTACCACTTGGTTGGCCGTGGCACGGGCATCGGTCAGGCGTTGAGCAATGCCTTGGTGTTCGCGGCTTAGTTGCTCTTGATGCTGAAACGTCAACCACTGCTGATATTCAGCCATCAATCGAGATGATGCCATAAACCCTCCAGTGCTGGGTGTGTCGCCTAGCTGCGGGCGCTTCTGCTGCGTGAGCGCGGAGCCGGTTTGGTGCTACGTTCGGTACGTTTACTGTCAGTGCCACGTCTCGCGGGCTTTTGGCCGCGATTCTGACGCCCATTTTCGATCGGCTCGGCCTTGATGCTGGGGTCAGGAGCAAAACCTGCTTCCTCGCGTTTTACCAGGTCGCGCTTGATCAAACGCTCAATGCCTTTCAAGAGATCCTTTTCATCGATACACACCAATGAAACGGCTTCGCCTTCACTGCCGGCACGACCAGTACGTCCGATACGATGCACATAATCTTCGGGCACATTGGGCAGGTCGAAGTTGACCACATGGGGAAGTTCGCTGATATCCAGGCCCCGTGCAGCTATATCCGTCGCCACCAATACCTGAAGCTCACCACCTTTGAAAGCGGTAAGGGCACGGGTTCGGGCGCTTTGGCTCTTGTTGCCATGAATAGCCATCGCGGGAATCGATTCCTTTGAAAGCTGTTCGGCCAAGCGATTGGCACCATGCTTGGTGCGGGTGAATACCAGCACTTGATGCCAGCCATATTGCTGAATCAAATGGGCCAGGAGTTCACGCTTGCGGACACGGTCCACGTGATAAACCGCTTGTTCCACTGTTTCAGCGGTAGTATTGCGCCGCGCAACCTCAATGATTGCCGGGTTATCCATCAACTGGGTGGCCAGTCCTTGGATCTCGGTAGAAAACGTAGCGGAAAAAAGCAGGTTCTGGCGCTGCTTGGGCATTACGCGAAGAAGTCGCTTGATGTCATGGATGAAGCCCATGTCGAGCATGCGGTCGGCTTCGTCGAGTACCAGAATTTCAACGGCGGAAAGATCGACATGGCGTTGCTGGAGAAGGTCCAGCAGGCGACCGGGCGTGGCGATCAAGACGTCGAGCCCAGGCTTCAGGGCATCCACTTGAGGCTGTTGGCCCACGCCGCCAAAAATGACGTGAGAGCGCATCGAAAAATGCTGGCCATAAGTGGCCACGCTTTGGCCTACCTGAGCGGCAAGCTCGCGGGTAGGCGTCAAGACCAGTGCTCTTACTTGCCGCTTCCCTGGCCGCTTGCCTTCGCTCAGGCGTTGCAGCATGGGCAAGGTGAAACCTGCCGTTTTACCGGTGCCGGTCTGGGCCGTGGCCAGGAGGTCACGACCTGAAAGCACGGCCGGAATGGCTTGCTGCTGGATCGGGGTCGGGGTGGTATAGCCTTGTGCCGTTACGGCACGCAGCAAATCGGCATGGAGGCCGAGTTCAGAAAAGCTCATGCGTTCTCCGCAATCACCTGCCGGCAGCGGATAGCGCACCGGTCAGAGGTGTTCAGTTCAAAGAGCGATAGTAAGATGAATCCACATCGCGGTGGGGGATAATGCCAGATAACCGGGCACGCCGCGAGGGTAAACACATTCTCGACACTGCTTGGGCGATGGCTTACGACTTGGTTTGTACCTGGCGGATGGCCTGGGCAATCTGCTCGGCGGCCTTGTCCCAGCTTACCGCCAAGGCGCGTACCAAGGCGGGGTATCCATCGCTTTGCAACTCGGTTCGGGTATCGAAACTGTCCAGGCGAAGCAGCTGGCCTTGGGGGTCACGCAGTTGCCATTGGCCGCTGACCACGGCATAGCCATCTTGGCGGCCTTGAAAACTGTCGACTTCCAAGCGCAGTGTCAATGCTTGTGAATGGGAAGCTTCTTCCCTGAGTACCTGGGTGGAAGGCAGCTGTTGGGTCAGGCGCGCCCGCATGCCGCGTTCGAGTTGTCGACCCAGGCTTTCCGCCCATTGATGTTCTCGGGCTTCATGCAGCGTGATGTCGTCAAGCTGCATGACGATACCCTCGACATCCAGATAGTGAGCCAGACGCGGGGTACGAAGCAACAACGTATATTCCGGTGTTTGGCTGGGTTGGGCAACATCGTCTCCCGGCAACATATAGCGTGAAGGCGGGGTGATGCTGGAAGCGCATGCCGCCAATCCAAGCATCGAGACAAGCAAGGCACTCAGGTAAATCAATCGATAAAACATGAATTGGCTCCGGGTAACTGGGTATCTCGATTCAAGGGCGCGGTGCTCGCGGCACGGGGTCCTGGGTGTCCAGGTTATCGAACAGCAGGGCGCGCGGGTTCTCGTTCAGCGTTCGAGTCAAGGGTTGAAGGTCGCGCATCAGCCGGTCAAGTCGTCCAATGGCGTTAGTAAGTTCCTGATAGGCTGGCGAAGTCGGTGAGAGGCCCTGCATCGTGCTGCGCAATTCCTCCAGGGTGGCATTGAGATTGCCGCCGACCGCTCGGGTTTCCGGGTTGTCGAGCAGGCTGTTCAGCGAGCCGGCAACGTTTTGCATTTCTTCGAGCATGGTTTCGGAAGCTTGAAGGTTACGGTCCAGCCCAGCCAATAAGGGTTCGACTTCAAGGTCGTTGAGCTTTTCCAGCAAGGTGGTGATCTGCGATTGTATTTGTGCAAAGCCACCCGCCTCGGTGGGGAATACGGAGCGGTCGGCAAATTCCTCTTCGACGTATTCGTCGGCCAGCTCACGCTGGAAATTCAGGTCGACGAACAGCGCACCTGTCAGTAAGTTGCCGCTTTTCAGTGACGCCCGCAAGCCCAGATTGAACAGACGCTTGAAGCGTGCATCCCATTCGTCGAGATCGATGGCGGCATTTTCAATTCCGAGACGCTGTGGCTCTATGCGGATAAGCACGGGAATCGCGAAACGTGCCCGAGAGTCCGGCTGGGGCGCGGTAAATTTCCAGGGCACCGCCGCCACGGTACCTACCCTGACACCTCGGAATTCCACCGGCGCCCCACGAGATAGTCCGCGTACGGTCTCGTCGACCAGCAGAACGTATTCCAGATAGCGGTTAAAGGTCCCTTGGCGGGCACTGTCTTCGTCGGCATAAAGGCTGAAGGTGGTATCGGGCTCGACCATTTCGCCCATGGGCAAGTCTTCCGGAACACCAAAGGTGACGCCTCCGCCCAATAACGCTTCGAGGGATTCTACACTGACCCTGAACCCATCGGCATCCAGACGTATATCCACGCCGCTTGCCGACCAGAAACGGGTGCTTTCGGTGACCAGAGTGGTATAGGGTTCTTCAATGAAAATCTGATGATTCATCATCCGGCTTCCGGCGTTGAAGTTGACTTCTTCTACCCGCCCCACCGTAAAGCCCTGATAGGAAACCGGGTCGCCTACGCGTAAGGAGTTCCCGACTTGGCTGATGAGGTTGAAACGCATCCCACTGGCGCCAGCCGGTGCCACAGGCGCCGACTCGCTGACTTCAAACTCGCGTTGAGGCTCATCCGAGGTGCCAGGCTCCAGTTGGATATAGGCACCCGAGAGCACCGTGCCCAACCCACTGATTCCTTCCCTGCCGATGCGTGGCTTGACGACCCAGAAACGGCTATCCTCACGCAGCATGGCTTCCGCTGAGGGGCTGATACGGGCGGTAATCACGGCATGCGAAAGATCGTCGGATAACCTGACTTCCTGGACACGTCCTACCTCCACGTTGCGGCTGCGTATCAAGGTGCTGCCGGCTTCGATGCCTTCGGCACTGTCCATGGTCAAGGTGATCAGCGTGCCCCGGCTGGTGTAATTATCATAAACCAGCCACAGGCCGATGATCAGGGCCACCAAAGGTACAATCCAGATCGGTGAAAGCCGCGTTTGAGGCGACAGCTTGGCACGATGCAAGCTGCTTTCATCGGTAGCGGAGGAGGAGGCTTCAGCCATCAATGTTTTCCTTGGGGCCTGAAAAAAGACGCTCTTGGCGCGGTAAAGGAGAATCCCAGATCAAGCGCGGGTCGAAGGACATGGCGGCGAGCATGGTAAGGGCCACCACAGCACCGAATGCCAGCGCAGCCGGCCCCGGCGTGATCGACATCAATGAGCCGGCACGAATCAATGCCACTAATATTGCCACGACGAACACATCCACCATGGACCAGCGGCCGATAAATTCGGTAACACGATAAAGTCGCGTGCGCGCAGCTGCATTGAGCTCATTACTGCGCTTTACCACCAGGCACAACCAGACCAGGGCCACGAGTTTGCTTACAGGAACAATAACACTGGCGATGAAGATGACCGCCGCCACCGGCCAGGAACCCATCTGCAATAATTCGACCACGCCGCCGATAATGGTGGAAGGGGTTGAATCCCCCAGGCTGGTGGTGGTCATGATGGGGTAAAGGTTCGCTGGGATGTACATCACCGCAGCAGCACCGAGCAGCGCCCAAGTGCGTTGCAAGCTGTGAGGGACGCGAGCATGCAAGTGTTCATGGCAGCGAGCGCAATAGTTCTTGCCATGCGAAGAAAGTCGATTGATCAAGCCGCAGGTTGTGCAACCGGTCAGGCCTTGGACAAAAGCGGTTTCACCGGTAATGGTGCCTTCAGGCGCCAAGGGCTCACCTTCCAGAGAAAACCACATCCAGTCTGCATCCAGCGACTGAGTGGTCAACAACAGCAAAATGGCGAAGGCACAAAACGCCCAGAACGACACGCCCAATTCGATTTGGGCTATTCCGGCTACCTTGATCAAGCTCACCAAGGCACCAATGATAAATACATCCGCCATCATCCAGGGCGTCAAATGGGAAAGGGAGCGGGCAATGTCCCTGCTGGCGGGCAGTGCTTTTTCTCGTAACAGGCCATACTGAAGCCAGACCACCCCGACTAGATAAAGCGCTGGCAGCACGACAATCGTGAGGATGACGGCAATGGCGACGATGGGCTGGTGAAAGCCGATCAAGGCAGTGGCGGTTTGCGATAGCTCAATCTGGTTGCCGATGCCTCCGACACTAAAGCTGACGAATGGAAACGCTACGGACAGGATCAGGGCAGTCAAGGCGGCAATTGATAATGCCATGCTACGTTGAGCAGGAAAATGATGGCGACGAACCAGGGTATGGTCGCAGCGTGGACATTCCGCCTTTTCCCCTCCCTTGAGCGCGGGTAACGCTACCACCCAGTCACATTCGTGACAGGCACGTAACCGGCGACGGCGGGTGCGTGCTTCTGGAGGAGAGCGATCCACAAAGGGTGTTGCGCCCGGCATGGCAGGCAAGGATCTAAGCTTTCCAGGGTGACGTATTAACAAATCGTGAGTCTTTCCACTACGGGAGCCTTCCTGCGAAATATAGGTGCGCCTCTATACGGTGGGTGACGATAAACGATCTATCAGCAATTTAATAGTTAGCCGAGTCATCGCTTGACCTGATCGCGTTCATGGACAACGATGCTCGCGCAATAGTGCCCTGAATGAATACATTATTAAGGAAAAACGATGCTGCTCCCTTCGCTGTCGGTGATTGTTGGTCTGGTGCTGCTGATCTGGAGTGCAGAACGCTTCATTGATGGTGCTGCCTCGACGTCGCGGTGGCTGGGATTATCTCCCCTGCTGATCGGCATGCTAGTGATCGGTTTCGGGACCTCCGCACCGGAAATGACGGTCTCGGTCTTGGCTGCCGCTCAAGGTAATCCCGGCTTGGCGTTAGGCAATGCCTATGGTTCGAATATCGCTAATATCGGTTTAGTATTGGGAACTGTGGCATTGATCACGCCATTGGCGGTGCATTCAAGCGTTATCCGTAAGGAAATGCCGCTGTTGTTAGTGGTGACCCTGCTTTCTGCGTTAACTCTGCTCGATGGTGTAATTGCACGCTGGGAAGCGCTGACGCTGATAGTGATACTGGTTGCTTTCATTACCTTCAGTATCGTGCGTTCCAAATATCAGCAGGAGGAGGATCCCCTCGTTCAGGAGGTGGCGGAAAGCCTGGATAGCAAGCCGATGTCACTCAAGGTTTCCTTGCTCTGGACGCTGGTCGGGTTGGTGCTCTTGATTGCCAGTTCGCGCCTTTTGGTATGGGGGGCGGTGGAAATTGCCTTGAGTTTCGGGGTAAGCGATCTGATTATTGGCTTGACCGTCGTTGCGGTGGGTACCTCATTGCCCGAGTTGGCGTCTTCGATTAGTGCGTTGCGTCGCCGTGAACATGACTTGGTGTTGGGCAATGTGGTGGGATCGAACCTTTTCAATACTTTGGGAGTGGTGGGTCTTGCCGGACTGATAATGCCGATTGAGACCGGTCGAGAAGTGTTGATGCGCGACTGGAGCGTAATGACCGGAATGACGGTATTGATGATTCTGTTTGCCTTTGCTTGGCGTGGCCGTAAGCGTCGCATCAATCGGGTGGAAGGTGGGATGCTGCTGGCCATGTTTATCGCTTACACGGCATACATGATTAGCTTGGTGGTATTGGCCTGAGATTTGGCTAAAAGCCGCAATGCAACGATCCGCCACCGATCAGCAGTGCAATAACGCTTACAGACGAAGTGCGTTCTCTTTACAATCCAAGCTCAGTTAACAAGCTTGGATTGTAATCCTATATTCAAGAACAATAAAATTGCCACATGGATTAGCTCATCTAAGCTTGTGTTGTCGTAGCTGCCTCCACAGGACTTAGGAGAACGTCATGGAGCTCGATCCGCTGTTGTTATCGCGAATACAATTCGCCTTTGTTGTGTCCTTTCACGCTATTTTCCCTGTGTTCACCATTGGGCTTGCCTCCTACCTCGCTTTGCTTCATGCCCTTTTCTACAAGACGCAGAACCCCGCTTGGGAGCGTCTGGCGATCCTTTGGACCAAGGTTTTCGCGGTTGTCTTCGGCATGGGCGTGGTGTCCGGCATCGTCATGTCCTTTCAGTTCGGTACCAACTGGAGCAATTTTTCCCAGTCCAGCGCCAATTTCATTGGGCCGTTGCTGAGCTACGAGGTGATAACGGCCTTCTTCCTTGAGGCGGCTTTTTTAGGGGTTTTATTGTTCGGCCGCGGCAAGGTGTCCCAGGGTGTTCATCTGTTCGCCGCCATCATGGTGGCGCTGGGCACCTTCATCTCGACGTTCTGGATACTCGCGGCCAATAGCTGGATGCACACACCGTCTGGTTTCGAGATGATCGATGGCGTCGTACATGTCACCTCCTGGATGGAGGCGATTTTCAATCCCTCTTTTCCTTTTCGCCTCACACATATGGTAATGGCGTCATTCCTCACCGGTGGCTTCGTGGTGGCGGGTGTCAGCGCCTGGTATCTCTTGATCGAGCGTGATGTGCAAGCCAATCGCAAGGCATTATCCATGTGTCTGTGGCTCCTTCTGGTATTGGCGCCGGCTCAGGCGGTGATTGGTGACTTTCACGGTATCAACACGCTCGAGCATCAACCCACCAAGCTGGCGGCCATGGAGGGCAACTGGGAGACGATGCAAGGCGCGCCCTTGCTATTGTTTGCCTTGCCGGATCGTGACCTTCAGGAGAACCGTTTTGAAGTCGGTATTCCCTACGGGGCAAGCCTGATTCTTACGCATGAGCTGGATGGCGTGGTGCCGGGGATCAGTGAATCGCCCCCCGAAGAGCAGCCGCCGGTGTGGATTACATTCTGGGCATTTCGAATCATGGTCGCCATCGGCTTCGCGATGATTGGGGTCGCCTTGGCAGGGCTGTATCTACGCCGTGGAGGAAAAGTATATCGTTCACGGCGCTTCTTGCAGACTCTCAGAGTCATGTCGATCACACCCTTCATCGCTGTGCTGGCAGGGTGGGTCGTGACCGAGACGGGGCGCGCACCCTGGTTGATCTACGAAACGATGACCCATGCCGAAGGGGTGACGCCTTCGCTGACCGGTGGAATGGCGCTGTTTACCCTGGTGGGTTATATGGCAGTTTATGGCGTTATTTTTTATGCCGGTACGTATTATCTCACTCGGGTGATCCGGTACGGCATGCAAGCGAAGGAGGAAGAAAAGCTGGTCGACGATTTTGAAACGCCCAAGCGGCCTTTTTCGGCAACCAGTACACCCTTCGATGACAATCCTGCCAAAGGAGAGGGTTAAGCCATGGAAATGTTCGATCTATCAGTGATATGGGCACTTATCATCGGTTTCGGCATCCTAATGTATGTCCTCATGGACGGTTTTGATCTGGGCTTGGGAATCCTTTTCCCTTTTGCACCGGATGAAGATACCCGGGACGTGATGATGAATTCTGTCGCACCCATCTGGGATGGTAACGAGACCTGGCTGGTGTTGGGAGGAGCAGGGTTGTTGGGAGCCTTTCCTCTGGTTTATTCGGTTTTCCTGCCGGCGCTCTACATCGGTGTATTCCTGATGCTGGCGGGGCTGGTTTTTCGCGGTGTGGCCTTTGAGCTGCGCTTCAAGTCTCGTCGTAACCGCCGTAATCGTCGCCTGTGGAACAGGGCGTTCAGCTGGGGGTCGGCAATTGCGGCCTTTGCTCAGGGAGCGGTGGTAGGCACTTATATACAGGGCTTCGAGACGCAAGAGGGTGTCTTTGTCGGGGGCGCTTTCGATTGGCTGACTCCGTTTACGGTATTGACGGGTATCGGCATCATGATTGGCTATGCATTGCTGGGAAGTACCTGGCTGATTCTGAAATCCGAAGGCTACATTCAGCAGTGGGCTTACAAATTGACCTTGCCGCTACTGCTGGCGGTATCGGCAATTTTCATGATCATCAGTATCTGGACGCCTATGGTGAACCCCGGCGTCTGGGAACGCTGGTTCGGCAATATCCGCTTGATCTGGATATTGCCGGCATTGACGTTAGTGTGCATGTTTGCCCTGTACTGGTCGGTTCGGCGTCGCCGTGAGTTGATGCCTTTCATGGCGACCCTGGGGATATTCCTGTTCACTTATCTGGGACTGGTGGTAAGTAAGTGGCCGATGATCGTGCCACCGAATTACACCCTATGGGATGCTGCCTCGGCACCGGAGTCTCAACTTTTCCTGTTGGTCGGCGTACTGTTCGTTCTTCCGTTCGTGCTTGGTTATACCTTCTGGTCGTATTGGGTATTTCGCGGCAAGGTGAAAGTGGGTGAGGGATATCATTAATCTCACCTCAGTCGCTGGGTGTGGTGATAGCGCCTGTATCTTTTCAGTAACGGCGGTATACCGACTGGGGAAGAGAGTTCGGAAACTTTCCGCTGGCCCAAGCCAAGAGGAGGTGTCGACTCACCGTGCCTGAGCGAAGTACTTGAGTTCGGGGTTAAAAGTGGGGCGCCTGACTATGCAAGCGGTCTCGAATATCCCAGAATTAAACAAGAAAAATAAGGAGCCTATTTCATGCATGAATTCCTCAAGCGTTTGCCCAAGGTAGAGCTACATTTACATATTGAAGGAACGTTAGAACCCGAGTTGTTATTTACCCTGGCCGAACGCAATGGCGTTATGCTTTCTTATGCATCGATAGAAGACGTATACGCCGCTTATGATTTTTCTGACCTGCAGTCATTTCTGGATATTTATTATCAGGGAATGAGTGTGTTGCAGAAGCCTGAAGACTTCTATGCTCTGGCTATGGATTATTTTCGCCGGGCCAGTGATGAAGGCGTGGTTCATGTCGAGATGCACTTTGACCCCCAGGCACATATTTCCCGAGGCGTTGGATTATCCACTATCCTGGAAGGATTGAACCTGGCTCGGCAAGAAGCGGAGAGTGAGCTTGGGCTTTCCAGTGCATTGATCATGGCCTTTTTGCGTGACCGTCCCGCGGCAGAGGCAATGCAGGTGCTGGAAAGTGCTAAGCCCTATTGGGATATATTAGATGCCGTCGGGCTGGATAGTGCTGAAAAAGGCAACCCTCCAGAAAAATTTAGTGAAGTATTCGGTCGAGCCAAGCAAATTGGTATTCCACGGGTAGCCCATGCAGGAGAGGAGGGGCCGGTTGACTATATCTATCAAGCTCTGGATTTGCTCGACGTGTGCCGCATTGATCATGGCGTGCAGTGCTTGCAAGACCCTGCGTTAGTGGAGCGATTGCGTAACCAGGGCACAGTGCTGACCGTATGCCCACTTTCCAATGTGCGGTTGAAAGTGGTTGAAAGTATGCAGGCGCACCCACTGCCTCAGTTGTTAGACGCTGGGCTTGTAGTGACAATCAACTCCGATGACCCAGCGTATTTCGGCGGAGGTATGTTGGCAAACTTTATGGCCTGTCATCAGGCGTTCGGATGGCAGGAAGCGGTGTTTTGCAAGCTGGCAGCCAATGCTATTGATAACGCCTTCATGGGCGAGGTGCGCAAAGCGCAGCTATACAAGCAGTTGAAGAAAGTTGCTGGGTACTAAAGCAATTACCCCCGGATTTTTCCGGGGGTAAAACACTTGATCATATGGCGGGCAAGATGCTCTTACGTATGTTTACGGCAAGGCAGGAACTTCAAAGTGCGGCATTTCACCGGTGAGGGTATGCAGGAAGGCAGTGATATCAGCAATGCTCTGTTCTTCAAAATCACGGCCCAACATTTCTTGCCCCATGATAGCGACGGCTTCTTCCAGTGTTTCTGTTGCACCGTTATTCATGTAGGGGTAAGTAACCGCCACATTGCGTAGCGTCGGAGTGCGGAAGCGGTATTTATCGCTTTCTTCATCTGTGACTAGATAGCGGCCAAGATCAGTGGAGCCGGGTACTTGAATGGCATGAAACTGACTGTCGGTAAGGGCGGGACCACGATGGCAGGCAATGCAGCCATTGTCCACAAAAGCGACCATGCCGTCTTTTTCCTGCTGGGTAAGGGCGTTCATGTCGCCACGTAGATAACGGTCAAAAGGTGAATTCGGCGTATTTAGCGTGCGCTGAAAGGAGGCTAGGGAGTACGCCAGATTATCAGCATTCAAAGGTTCTTCATCTTCGGGGAAGGCCTCGGCAAACTTACGCTGGTAATGGTCGAAGCTAGTCAAACGCTCAAGAGCCATGTCCAGATCCATGGCCATTTCAACACTGGCTTCAATCGGGCCTAGCGCCTGGCCTTCAAGGTCAGGTTCGCGGCCATCCCAGAACTGAGCGTCAAGGAAGCCCGAATTGAGTACGGTGGGGGTATTGCGCTCACCTACCTGGCCGTCATGGCCGGTGGCGCGGGGAATGCGATCCGACCAACCCAGCGCTGGGTTGTGGCAAGTGGCGCAACTGATGACACCGCTTGAAGATATTCGCGGCTCGAAGAACATCATCTTGCCGAGCTCGACTTTTTCCTCTGTCAGGGAGTTATCTGCCGGGATGGGTGGCAGATAAGGCAATGCCTCGAAACGGTCTCGATAATTTTCCAGGCCATCGTCAGCGAGAGCAGCACCGCTAGCCATCAGAGCCGACACTGCAAGTGTTGACAGTAGTCGCGCGTTGAGAAGGCGGGGTTGTGATTTCATGGTGATTCTCCCTTGTATGGATCCCGTTGGTCGGATCCTGTTTTTCTAATCTGGCCTGAAGTAAGCTTAGTGGTATCTCACAGTTATGTTCAACCCAGTAAAATACTCAGGTTAAGGGTGTTGTCATTTTTGGGGGTTCCATGATGCGTTACCGCTATCCAGTTGTTTCTGAATCTGAAGTCACACCGAAAGCCCTCTTCGAACAGCGTCGAAAATTCCTACGCCAAGGTATTGGCCTCGGGACAGCTGCGGCTTTTGCTCCAGGCATGCTGTTTTCGCCAACTTCACATGCTTGGTCAGCGGTTTTGTCGCGCCGCCTTGAAAGTGACTTGCCTCGCGAGGAAATGGCGGGAGGGGAGTCGCTTACTCCTTTTGAAGATATTACTACTTACAATAATTTTTACGAATTCGGCACGGGTAAACGTGATCCGGAAATTTACGCTCATAAGCTTGTTACTGAACCTTGGTCGCTTAGCATCGAGGGGGAAGTGGAGAAGGAAGGGACGGTGGCGTTGGAAGACGTTATCAAACGTTACCCCCTTGAAGAGCGTATCTATCGTTTGCGTTGTGTCGAAGCATGGTCGATGGTCATTCCCTGGATCGGGTTTCCGCTGGCGGAACTATTGAAATATCATGGGCTCACGTCACGCTCCAAGTATGTGGTATTCGAAGCCATCTACGATCCTGATAATCTACGTGGGCAACGACGCTCTATTCTCGACTGGCCTTATCAAGAGGCGCTGCGTATCGATGAAGCGATGCATCCGCTGACCATGCTGGCAGTGGGCCTGTACGGTGAAGCAATGCCGAATCAAAATGGTGCTCCCATTCGTCTGGTAGTGCCATGGAAATATGGCTTCAAGAGCATCAAGTCAGTCGTGAAAATAAAAGTTGTCGAAGAAAAGCCCACTACTTCCTGGCATGAGAGAAATCCCGAGGAGTACGGTTTTTATGCCAATGTGAACCCGGAGGTGGATCATCCGCGCTGGTCGCAAGCGCGTGAGCGACGCATTGGTGAGCCAGGGCGGCGAAAAACCCTGATGTTTAATGGATACGCTGCAGAAGTGGCTCATCTTTATGCAGACATGGATCTACAGCGTGACTACTGAGGTGATTATAAGTCGAGGAGGCTGAATGGCTTCAAGGAGAGCGTGGCCAGTCACTACATTTCGTCTTGTTGTATTGGGTGCAGGTATAGCACCGGCGATATGGCTTCTTTGGCAGTGGCTTAGTGGCAGCTTAGGCGCCAATCCGCCAGAAGCCGTGGTTCACTTTACCGGTTTGACAGGTCTCACTTTGCTGATGGTAACAATCGGTTTCAGCCCCGCATTTCGGCTAATCAAATGGCCGGGCATAATGATAGCGCGCCGGCAGATGGGCCTTTGGGCCTTTTTCTGGTTGCTTGCGCATATGGTCGCGTGGATGGGGCTGGATCAGTATTGGGATTGGCCTTGGATAATGCGCGACATGATGAATTTAGCTTATGTCCGCTATGGGCTAGCGGCGTTGATCTTGTTGTTGCCGCTAGCTCTGACGTCTTTCAAACGGGTACAGCAGCGAATGGGGCCGGGGGCCTGGCATTGGTTGCACCGGCTTATCTATGTTGCGGCGGCCTTGGGCGTTACGCATTTCTGGATACTGACACGGGCTGATTACTTGCTGCCTACCTTATATGCCTCGGCGCTTTGTGGATTGGTCTTGTTCCGTCTCATCGATGCCTTCATGCATCGACAAGAGAAAATCTCGCGTAATGGTTGACCTCGGCTTTATATCGAGTATTATACGCACACCTCGAAGCAGCTGCAGCGCAGCAGCACGAGACGCTCTTTAACAATTGATCAGGTAATTCATGTGGGCGCTTGCCGATGAGGGTGACAATGTCACCGAAAATCAAGGCAA